>CANQAG010000006.1 GCA_947588815.1 uncultured Bacilli bacterium | reverse complement strand
TTCCTCTTGAAACACCTAATTCAATCTTAACACTCAATATATATATTTCATATTGCAACACCTTTTATCGGCATGTGGTGCTTTTTCAATTTAGATTAACATAAATTTTAAAATTGTAAAAATTTATGTTTACAATCATGCTCCATTTACATATAATATGAACAAAAAATTTTTTAAAGGAGGAAAAAAACATGAAGAAAAAGGCTATTTTTACTTTACTCGCACTTTTGAGCTTAGGTGCCTGTGCTAATCCGGAAGTTAATTCTTCTGGGGAAACCTCTTTGGGACAGTCGTCCGATACGTCTCAAAGCAATCTTGATTCATCTCAAGAAACTTCTGATTTAAGCTCAAGTTTTGATAGTGATTCAACTTTCACTAGTAGTTCTTCAAGTGAAACTTCTGAAGCACCGATCAAAACATGGGGTGAAGAAGAACAACAAACCATGAAAGAGCATTTATATGGTGAAGTTTTACCATATATTGATCTTGAAGAAGTATTAGTGGAGTACGATGAAGAATATGAAGAATTAGACATTCTCGGTTTTGATCAAGTAACGCAAGAGGATTTACAAGCATATGCTTCCTTATTTATCGAAAATGATTGGGAAGATGCTTCTGATTTATATGAATCATTACCGGATAATATTTATGTCTTTGAAAAAATCGTTCAAACTGATGAAGGGAAGCGGTTTATTGATGTGCAATTTTACGCTATGGATGATTACTATGAACCCGCTGACACCGGTTATTTTGTTTTATTTGCATGGGATCCTTATGAATATGAATTTCCTACTGACGAATTTGATATTGGTATTTTAGAGAATACTGGTTCTGAGTACCATGTTCCAGCATTTGAGGCTGAATATTACATCCTTTCGACAGATTACTATGAAGTTTTATGTGTTACTTCGGATGTTGATGCAGAAACAAAATATACGGAAATTCTTCAAGAAGCTGAGTTTACTATCTTAGATGAAAGAGATGAATACGGCTATCTAAATGCGATATCTCCCGATGGGAAGTTCGCAGTTGCTTATGCATATGATTCTTATTTAGGCGGATTAGATATTTTACTAATAGAAGTTCCAGCCATGCCGACGCAACAATGGCCTAGTGAGGAGTTAGCGGATGCTTTTCAAACCTATAATCAACCGGCTTTTACAATCCCTGAAATGACTTTCGATGGAGCAATGTATCTCGGATATGAAAGTGATTCGAATTTACTTTATTATCTTAGAGATCAAAAGGATAAAATTAATTTTGTTATTGAAGTTAGTGGCGCTACCGTAGAAAATTTGAACTCTTATGTTGATTTATTGAAAACATCAGGATGGGTACTTGATGAAGGCAGTATGGCTGAATTAGGTGATGGAACCAAAATATTGACAAAAGAAATAGATGATAAGATTGCCAAAATCGATTTATCTTTAGCTACTGATATGGTCATCATCCACGTTTATTTATTCTTACAAGAAAAGCCTGTAGAAGCTTGGCCACTTGATGAAATCAAAGCCTGCCTTGGCGATGAATATATCACTGATGTAGTTCCTGCTTACGATGGCACAAAAGCTATAGGATATCAAGTTCATGAAGCTTGGTTTTTGTCTGAAGCTTATGTAGAAATTTTAGTTGCCGAAGGTGATGAAGATGAGGTGTTGCAAGCTTATCAAGCAGTACTTACTACTAGTGGATTTACTTCTTATGATAAGGGACAAGAAAATGAATACCTTTCGCCTAATAAACAATTAGTCATTCAATTGGAAAAACAAAACAAAGCTGTTTACGTTTATTTCTATGCAGCAATTCTTGAAGCGTGGCCGACAAACGTAGTAAACGGAGAATTTGCTAAGCACGAGTATACCGATCAGTTACCGGGCTTATCGGATGTTACGGCTACTTTCGATTATAAACTAGCTCCTTTTGGCTCCCCGGATGGATTCCAAATCGAAGTTACACCTGATAGCGATCCGGAAACCGCTGTTCAAGAATTAATTGACTTATATAAACAAATTTTAGAAACTGCCAATTTTACTTTATCAGAAAAAGATGATCCAGATCTTTCTGATGAAGTAATTTATGAATCTCCAAATAAACAATATGAAGTTGAATTTTGGATTCAAGCACGTGAGACACTTGTTATTCTTATTAATCCCCTAAATTAACTTGATTCATAATAGCAATTTTTAAGGACTAATATTTTTGTTAGTCCTTTTTGTTTTTATATGTATGATATAAAAATTTTATAAAAATATAAAAAGGACTCATAGAGTCCTTTTGAATAATTATCAAAAAATAGTTTATGTTTATAAATTTTCGTTAATTTTATTGGCTATTGCCGGTAAGTTAATCTTTTCAATTGCTGCCGGTGTAAATTCAACCTTCAAATTATCGTTAGAAGAGTAACGCGGAATCACATGAATGTGAAAATGCATCACAGTTTGCCCGGCTATTTCATTAGTATTGATAATAATATTATTACCAGTCGCATGTAATGAAGTAATTTGTGACTGAGCAATTTTTTGTGCAACACTGATTGCTTTTGATAACAAGTCTTTTGGGACATATAAGAAATTTGCAAAATGCTCTTTGGTAATTACTAAAGTATGTCCTAGAGTAGTTTGACTGATATCTAAAAAAGCAAGTATTTCGTCATCTTCATAAACCTTATAGCAAGGAATTTCACCCTTGACGATTTTACAAAAAATACAATTATCCATAAGTTTTCTCCTATAAATAATAAAAGGAGGAAATCCTCCTTTTAATTATTCTTCTTCATCGAAGACTTCGCCATAAGTGCTGTCAATGTAATCATAGAATGCTTGATCGTGAATCTCAATGTTAAATTCTTTGAGATAGTGAATGATTGCATCTCGTTTGTTTGTTGAATTGTCAGCAAGAATTTCGGCGATTTCAACAGCATTAGCTAACATAGCTTTATCGTTATTTTTCACGGCATCGTCGAAGACTGTTGAATTGTATACATCTTCGATAATGACTACATATCGAGTGCCAGTACTTGAATCATAATGAACGATTTTACTAGCGAGATTACCATTGTTTTCGGTTTTTGCCGGAGTTAAGAATTTAATTCCGTTAACTTCTTTAATAAAGCCACTTGATTCTCTGTCGACACGGCTTGAGAAAATTCGATCAGTGATGGAACTTGGAAGATCATTTATACCATTGTTTCTAATATAGAGATCATCTTGGACGAATTCTTTCTTCGCTAAATCTCTCTTGGCCAATTCATAACCATATTCAACAGAGTAACTATAACTATTGGTATATTTTGCTTCAAGACTATCGTCAGTAGCTTTAACATCTTTCATTTTCCATTCGCCATCATCATCGCGTACTGGCTTTCCTTCACCATCAGTTTCGACAATCTTAGCGATTTCTTCTTCAATTTGATCGGCTAAAGTATAAAGATTGTTATTTTCGATAAAAGCTTTTTCTTCATCGCTAGTATTTACACCGCGCCAAATATTTGATAAAGCATTTAAATCGAATTTAGCATTCTCATCTTCTTTAGCTTTGCTTTCAAAATCATTTATAAAAGCATTGATAGTTCTAGCAGCTTCACCATTATGAGTGTCGATTTCTTGTAAAGCGATGTATTTTACACGACGGGCGTTTGATTTTCCAAGGTTTGAAAAATCTTCATCGTAAAGATATTTGGCGGTCAATTCGGAAATCAATACTTCTTGTTTGATGCTTCTTTCAATATAATCATTATAATCATAATGGAAAATAGCATTGTATTCTTCTTCGACAGTTTCATATTCATCGGAAGGGAGAAGTAAGTAGTTATCATTGGCTTCTTTTTCTCCAACTTTCTTTATATCATATAAGGATGATTTTAATTCGTTGATCAATTTTGTCTCTTGAAATAAACCATCGACATCGTAACTTCCGGATTTGACTTTATCAATCATCTTTTGTTGACAAAGTTCTTTAATATGAGCCTCAGTAGTGAATGAATTGCTATAGATTCCTTTTTCTTCATCTTTAGCAATCATTTCAAGAAGAGCATTGAGAATTGTAGAATTGCTAGTTCCGGCATCTACTAATTGATCGTAAATAGTTTGATAGTCGTTACGGAAATAATCGACTGAGGCACCCGAAAAATTAACAAGCGGATCATCGACATTTCCGGGTTTGGCTTCGACAGTTGCTGAACAGCCGACCAATAATAAGGAAGCGGCTAACGCGAATAAGATATTTTTCTTTTTCATAATTCCATTACTCCTTATTGTCGTAGAACAACTGAATCTTATCTTCACCGATTACTTTTGCATTCTTCATTGATTTTTGAAGAACTAATTTTCTAAGGTAAGCGGCCCAAGATGATAAATTGGATTGTTCTAAAGAATATTTGTTATTAAGAATCGCTTCTTCTTTATAATCAAGAATCAATTTTTTGATTTTTTCATTAATTACGACATTGGATTTTTCGACTTCTTCTTTAAACATACGATATTCAATGCTTGAATCAAAACCTTTGACACTATTTTCGATGCTTTCGGCAGCTTCTTGATAAGTTGTTCTATCAGAGGCGATGAAAGTAACAAAACGTCTTTTTCCTTCAACATTTTCTCCGGTTGCTGGAATATCGGTTGAATAGTAATCTAAGAGTTCACCATCGGTTGCGGTTAATGGTGATTGTTCAATGACGATAAAATGGATACCTTCATATCCTGAATCACCAGGAGTTCCGGCACGAGTAACGAGAATCGGATTACCATTTTCATCGCACAAAACTTCGTTATCTAATCCTTCAAATGTTTTGAAACGGGAATCAGATACAGTATATTGAGGATCAGTTGGTTTTACGATGAAACTAAGACCATGGTAGTTGAACCAATTGTTAAAAACGATATTACGCGGATAGTAATCAGCATTACCATCTTCAATTTTTTCGTAAGTGTTAACGTTGGTTTCAACTTCGGCATACTTTTCTAAATCCATCGCTTTTTCATATGGGATGTAATTAATGTTGTCTTTGTTAAGAATGGAAGAAACTTTCAAATATTTGTCGCCTTCGGTTTCATCGTTTGAAACAAAGATATCTTGATCTCCTGGAATTCCCAATAAAGCTTTCTTTTCTGCGGAAACAGCATTATTGAAGAGACCATCATATTGATAGACAGCATATTTAAATTCGCTTACAAATGAAGTATCGCGATCCATGATGCCTAAGCTACCGAAGTTGTTAGCGGAACTCTTGTCTCCTGAATTATCATCGCTTTCGGTTTTGGCAACATTACCGAAAGTGACTAAATCACTCGATAGAAGCTTAATTACACGAGCGATTTTTTTAGCGTCATCCTTAGAAATTTTTCCATTGTAGAAACTAGAATCAGCACTGACTTTGACAAGGATGTGCTTAATGTGATATGGAGTTTTGGTACTAAAATATTCGAGCGATAATTTTTCAAACATCGAAATCGCTTCGGCCTCTTCACCTTCGGTTTTGACCACTTTAGTATCGGTCATCTTGTCATAATAATTTTCTTCGAATTTTTTCTTTTGCTCTTTTAAAATGTAAAGTTCGCGCAATTGATCGAGATCTTCGACACCTTCACCGATTAGAGCATTAGAAAGCTCATCTCTATAACTGGTTCCGTTGTTGTTGGCTGCGACAGTGGCTAATCTTGTAAAATCATCGATTTGTGTATTTACAGTATTTTCGATTGTAGCAGTAACAGGAACAGCGTGGCGAACCAAAACGTCATAGATTGCGTTATAATACGCCGCAGCACCAGTTGTTGTTTCACTGTAGTTGTCAAACAACTCTTCTGCAGTGTAGTTTTTATTACCAATCGATACGATTACATCACGACCAGCGTCATCTTTTTTCCCTGTGAGAGAATCACAAGAAACAAGAGCTCCGAGCGTTAGACAACCAGTCATGGATAACATCAGTAAACGTTTGTTCATGGTTGTTTTTTCCTCCTTCTATAAAAATATAGCATAAGTATTTTACAATACGGCACTTTTCATTTCAATATAAAAAAATCAAATGCAAAAAAAATTAAAACCAATATTTTTGGGCATCTAAGATACTTTTTTTTAACGACTGAGAACATGTTTTTGGAAGTTGCATAATATATCGTGAAAACAAAGGAGGTCGACTATGAATCAAAGCATGGGATACCAACCCGCATCGACGACTAATTTCTTTGCGTTTATACTCATTTTGTTTATCTTAATAGCCATCATTGGTTGTATGTGCCAAGGCTAAAAAGGAGGTGCGTTTAAATGAATGGTAATAACACTTTTGCGATTATTTTAGTTTTATTCATCCTACTCGTCATTGTCGGTTGCGGCGGCTGGTTTGGAAGTTGCGGTTTTTAGTTCTTAGGGGCAAAGTTTAAGCTTTGCTCTTTTTTTTTGTTTTTTATCATCCTAGTTGCATTTTTGACCAAAATATTTAAAGATATTCGCGAGCAGTTAATTTTTCCAAAAAATTGTACTGCGTTAGTTAATAGTGTAAAATAATAGCAATAAGGAGACAAAAAACTTATGAAATCGCTAATTGTTGAAAATCTCCATGTGAGTGTTGACGATAAAGAAATTCTTAGAGGGGTAAACTTAGAGATCAAAGAAAATGAGGTGGTGGCTTTACTTGGCCCTAATGGACATGGTAAATCGACTTTATTAGCTGCGATTATGGGTAATCCTCGCTATCGGGTTACCGAAGGTAAAATTCTCTTAAATGGTGAAGATGTTTTAAAAATGTCAGTTGACGAAAGAGCTAAGCATGGGTTATTTTTAGGCATGCAATATCCAAGTGAAGTACCGGGGGTAGTCAATGCGGATTTTTTAAAGTCGGCGATTAATAGTCGCCGTGAAAAACCGATTGGTATATACGAGTTTTATCGACAATTGGAAGCCGCCTCCAAGAAAATGAACATTTCGATGAGTATGGCTAGCCGTTTTCTTAATGAAGGTTTTTCCGGTGGCGAAAAGAAAAGAAATGAAATTTTACAAATGCTCCTTTTAAAACCGGATTTTGCAATGCTCGATGAAATCGATTCCGGACTTGATGTGGATGCTTTAAATTGTGTTTCCGATGCAATAAATGATTTAAAAAATGAATCACTTATTTCATTTTTGGTGGTCTCGCACTATGCGCGGTTATACCAATTAATTAAGCCGACACGTGTAGCGATTATGGTTAATGGAAAAATTGCTTTAGAAGGTGGCGCTGAACTTATTTCACGAATCGATAAAGATGGATATGAATGGCTTAAATATGAAAAAGGCATTGAAATTCAAAAAGATGATCAAGTTGCAATGCGTAGTACTTCGATTGGTTCGTGTGCCGTAAAAGAAGCAATCAAGAAATAGGTGAACCTATGATAGACATTTTAAATGAAAACTTGGATTCTAAAACAGTTAAAAAGAGCTTTAATAACGATAAATTAACCTTTTCTTTTGAAAAGAATTCAAATGTCGATGGATACTTAAATGTAGATGATTGCGCTCAATCTCAAATAGAGATAATCTGCGATGAAGAATCAAATATTAAAATTGTTCAACTTGGTTCTAAAGATGCAAATTTCAATGTTATTCTTAAAGAAAAAAGTTGTTTGAAATTAGAAATTTGCTCTTTAGATTTTAGCAATAAAAGAACTTATAAATTCAAACTATTCGATAGTGCAAACTTATTGTGTGCCTATGCAGATTTTTGCACTGGCATCGAAGCTATCGATGTTTTGATTTCTCTTAAAGAACCTAATGCTAGAGCTTTATGGCACCTTGCTGCTTTGGCCGGTAAAAACGATCGAAAAACTATGAAAGTTTCTTTCGATCATTGTGCAGTGAACACTTATTCCGAAATGAATAATTACGGAGTGTGCAAAGATGAATCAAAAATTTCGTTTTTGGGAACTTCAAAAATTGAAAATAAAGCTAGCAAATCTGCCGCTCATCAAAATGCGCGAATTATGGTATTTGATGAAAAATGTCGTGCTGAAGCGGATCCGATTTTGTGCATTGACGAAAATGATGTCGAAGCTAGTCACGCTGCTGTTGTTGGAAAAATAAATGAAGAACATATTTTTTATCTTTGTTCACGTGGTTTAGGTGAAGAAGAAGCTAAAAGATTGATTACTCTTGGATATTTGAATCCGATTATTGCATATTTTGATGATCAAAGAATAAAAGAAGACATCGCTAATGCGATCATAAAGAAGGTGTAATTTATGTTTGATGTACAACAAATAAGAAAAGACTTTCCAATGTTACGAGGCCTTACGATGCAGGGACATCCTTTAGTCTATCTGGATAATGCTGCGACTTCTTTTAAACCTTATTGTGTTTTAAAGGCCATTGAAAATTATTATTGTAACTGCACATCTAATTCCCATCGTGCGGATTATGATTTATCGCAGCAAGTTGACGAACTTTATGAAGGAGCGAGGAGTAAAGTTGCAAAGTTTATCGGAGCAAAAAAATCGGAAATCGTTTTTACTTCAGGCGCTTCAATGTCACTTAATCTTGTCGCTTATGGATGGGGAATAAAATATTTAAAACCGGAAGATGAAATTTTATTGACTGAAGCCGAACACGCTTCAAATATTTTACCTTGGTTTAAAGTAGCAGAAGTTACCGGTTGCAAAATAAAATATATTCCTCTTGATGAAAAAGGCAAATTAACTCCTGAAAATGTCAGTAAAACGATTACTAAAAATACTAAGGTTATTTCTGTGGCTCAAGTCACTAACGTTATGGGGTATGTAATTGATGTTAAAGAGATTGCAAAAATCGCTCATCAATATGGCGCTATTATTGTGGTGGACGGAGCGCAAAGTGTTCCACATATGAAAACTGATGTAAAAGATTTGGACTGTGATTTTCTTTGTTTTAGCGGACATAAGATGTGTGGACCTACCGGCATTGGAGTCTTATATGGAAAATATCAATTGTTAGATTGTATGGATCCTTTATTGACCGGTGGTGGGATGAACACGCGTTTTGACATGTGTGGCGATGTCGGTTTACAAATTCCTCCTTTAAAATTTGAAGCCGGAACTCAAAATATTGAAGGGGCAATCGGCTTGGCGGCAGCTATTGAATATCTTGAAAAAATCGGCATGGATGAAATTGCAAAATATGAGATTGAATTGCGACAATATATGATTGATAAAATGAAAGAAATTGAAGGTATAACAATATACAATCCTTCAGCTGATACAGGAATTGTTACTTTTAACTTGAAGAATGTTTTTGCTCAAGATGCAGCTTCTTTATTGAATTCTAAAGGCGTTTGTGTTCGTTCGGGGCAACATTGTGCTAAAATATTAATGGAATTTTTAAAGACGACAGCTACTTTAAGAGCCAGTCTTTATTTCTACAACACTAAAGAAGAAATAGATATCTTTGTTGATGCGTGCAAGAAAGGCGGTGATTTTCTCGATGCATTTTTCAATGACTAACGAGATGATGCGGGAAATCATCATGGATCATTATCAAAATCCAAGAAATAAAAGAGAAGCAACAAGTGAAGATTATCAAACAATTTATATGGACTCCACTTCGTGTATTGATAAAATTTATATCCAAGTGAAAATTGAAAACGATCGACTTGTAGATGTTTGTTGGCATGGAATCGGTTGTGCGATTTCAACAGCGTCTACTTCGATTATGACGGAACTTTTAAAAGGTAAAACGGTTAGCGAAGCCCAAAATATCATTTCGAATTATAAAAATATGATTCACGAGGAAGAATATGATCCTGAAATTCTTGATGAGGCGATAGTTTTTATGAATACTTCTAAACAAGCTGCGAGAATCAAATGCGCAACGATCGGATGGAATGGGGTCAATAAAATCTTAGGAGCTGATGACGATGAGTGAAGAATATAAATATGGATTTAAAGATAAAGATGTATCTATTATTAAAACGGCGGTTGGGTTAAACGAAGATATTATAAGACAGATTTCCGAATATAAAAATGAGCCTGAATGGATGCTTGAATTTAGATTAAAAAGTTATAAAAAATTTTTGGAAATGAGTCTTCCTAATTATGGACCGAATTTAAAAAATCTTGATTTTAATTCATACACTTATTTTACAAGGCCGAGCAAAAAAGAAGAGAATAATTGGGACGATGTGCCAGAAACGATTAAAGAAACTTTCTCACGTCTTGGGATTCCTGAAGCCGAACAAAAATATTTGGCTGGAGTTTCTACGCAGTATGAATCTGAAGTTGTCTATCACAATATGCTTAAAGAAGTTGAAGAAAAAGGAATAATTTTTCTTTCTACTGACATGGCATTAAAAACATGCCCTGATTTATTTAAAAAATATTTTGGATCTGTAGTTAATTATGACGACAATAAATTTGCGGCTTTGAATGGAGCGGTTTGGTCGGGTGGATCTTTTATTTATGTTCCTAAAGGTGTAAAGTTAGAAAAACCTCTGCAGTCTTACTTTAGAATTAATAATGAAAAAACAGGTCAATTTGAAAGAACACTGATTATTGTCGATGAAGGGGCGGACGTGCACTATGTCGAAGGCTGTACGGCACCGATTTATTCAAAAGAATCATTACACGCTGCGGTAGTGGAAATTGTCATTTTAAAAGGAGGCAAATGTCGTTATTCCACTATTCAAAATTGGTCGAACAACATTGTCAATTTAGTTACCAAAAGAGCTTTGGTCCACGAAGATGCGATGATGGAATGGATCGATGGCAATATCGGCAGTCAATTGAATATGAAATATCCATGTTGCGTTTTAGCGGGTCCTCGAGCGAAAGGAACATGTATTTCTATCGCTGTTGCTGATCACTTGCAAGAACAAGACGCAGGGGCTAAAATGATTCATTTAGCTGATGAAACAACTTCATCTATTATTTCAAAATCTGTAGTGAAGCGTGGCGGAATCGCTAATTATCGCGGAAAAGTATTTATTGCAGAACAAGCTAAAAATTGTAAAGCTCATGTCGAATGTGACACTTTGATTCTCGATAATGTTTCGCGCTCTGATACGATACCGACGAATATTATTTCAAATAACTCTTCTTTTCTTGAACATGAAGCAACCGTAAGTAAAATTAGTGAAGATCAAATGTTCTATTTGATGAGTCGTGGCATCTCAGAAAAAGATGCTACTCAAATGATTATCATGGGATTTATTGAACCTTTTTCGCGAGAATTACCGATGGAATATGCTGTTGAATTGAATCAATTGATCAAAATGGATATGGAAGGTAGTATCGGATGAAAAAGTACGATGTCATTGTTGTAGGCGGAGGTCATGCTGGAATGGAAGCAGCTTTTGCTGCTGCCCACATGGGATTAAATACTCTCCTATTAACTTTGAATAAAAAAATGATGGCTAATATGCCTTGTAATCCATCTATTGGTGGCTCCGCTAAAGGAATTGTCGTGCGTGAAATCGACGCTTTAGGGGGCATGATGGGTAAAGCTGCAGACCATGAGTATTTGCAGATGAAAATGTTAAACACCGGAAAAGGGCCTGGAGTTCAATGCCTTCGTTGTCAAGCCGATAAAATCGATTATCCCGCTTATATGCAATATTTAGCTATGAACACAGAGAATTTAACGATTGCAGAAGAGATGGTTGTCGATTTGTTGCATGATGATTCAAAAGTTTATGGTGTCATCACAACAAAGGGACAATACGAAAGTCAAGCCGTGATTTTAACGACCGGAACTTATATGGAAAGTGAAATTTTGGTCGGACATGAAGCAACCGTAGGCGGTCCTGATGGAGAAAAGTCAGCTCGCGGTCTTTCTTTGAATCTTCAAAAAATGGGAATTGAAATTTTTAGATTGAAAACCGGTACTCCTCAAAGAATTAAAGCTGAATCGATAGATTTTTCAATTTTAGAGCCTCAATATGGTACTCAAGGAAATTTAGCTTTTTCTTACGAAACTGATAAATTTATTCCCCTTGAAGATCAAATCGTTTGCTATTTGACATACACTAATGAAAAAACACATCAAATAATTCGTGATAATTTACATAAATCAGCCATGTATGGCGGTATTGTGAAAGGCGTTGGACCACGATACTGCCCAAGCATCGAAGATAAAATTGTGCGGTTTGCCGATAAACCACGTCATCAATTATTTTTAGAGCCGGAGTCGCGAAAGACAAATTCCATTTACTTACAAGGATTTTCAACTTCGATGCCAAAAGAAGTACAAGAAGAGATGGTGCATTCTTTAAAAGGATTGGAACATGCTGAAATTTTAAAATACGCTTATGCAATCGAATACGACGCAATCGTTCCACTCCAGTTTGATCACACTCTGCAAATAAAAAAATGGCCGGGACTATATTGCGCCGGACAAATATGTGGAACTTCAGGTTACGAAGAGGCGGCCGGATTAGGATTGATGGCGGGTATCAATGCTTCATTGAAAATTTTAGGTAAAGATCCGCTTATTTTAAGGCGCGATGAAGCTTACATCGGCGTGATGATTGATGATTTGGTGTTAAAAGGGACAAATGAACCGTATCGACTTTTATCGTCAAGAGCTGAATATCGACTTTTAATACGTCACGATAATGCCGATTTAAGACTAACGGAATATGGACATCAAATCGGATTAATTAGTGAAAAAAGATATGCCAGATTTTGTGATAAAAAAGCAAAATTAGAAGAGAACGAAAAGATTTTAAGAACAACTTTTTTAACTGATTCAAAAGCTCTTTTAGAATATCTTCAAACGCTTGGTTATAGTGATTTCAAGGCTGGTACTTCAGCTGCGAATCTTTTGAAAAGACCATTAGTTAAATATAATGAAATAAAACAATTTGTTTCTGGTTTAAATGAACTTGACGAAATCGGCATGATGCAACTTGAAGTAATCATCAAATATGAAGGTTATATCGAAAAGCAAAAGCGAGAAGCAGAGCGCTTGATTAAAATGGAAAATATTGAAATACCAGATGGTTTGGATTTTGATAATCTTGACGGGTTAGCGTTAGAAGCAAGGCAAAAACTTAGTAAATTTCATCCTAAAAATATTGCGGAAGCTTCAAGAATCAGCGGAATTAATCCAAGCGATATAGCGATGTTATTAATTTATGTAAGGAGGTTCCGTGATGAACGAAATAGCATTTAAAAACGCCTTACAAATAATCGGAATAGATTTAAGCGATGATATGCTTTTCAAACTAAAACAATATCTAGAGTTATTACAATCTTATAATAAAGTGATGAATTTAACAGCTATCGATAGCGAAGAGGAAATTTACGAAAAACATTTTTACGATTGCTTGTTAGTTGCTCCGTTTCTTGCATCTAAACCATGTTTAAATATTGCGGATATTGGAAGTGGCGCGGGCTTTCCGGGAATTCCGTTAGCGATTTATTTTAAAGATAGAAATTTTACTTTAATCGAACCTTTAAATAAGCGAGCAAATTTTTTAAAGGTTGTGGTTGAAGCATTGAATCTTCACAACGTTAAAATAATAGCTAAAAGAAGCGAAGACTTGAGTAAAGATTATAAAGAAAGTTTTGATATTGTGACGGCTCGTGCAGTTGCAAAACTTCCTATCTTATTAGAATTAGCCATTCCGTTAGTCAAGGTCGGCGGTTATTTTATCGCTTTAAAAGGTAAAAATGCTTTAGAAGAACTAGAGATATCTAATAACGCTTTAAAAATTTTAAAGGCAAAAGTTGTCGACCAACAACAGTGGATTTTACCTACTAATGGTGACGAAAGAAATAATTTAATTATTTTAAAAAATTCTAAAACCGATGATAAATATCCAAGAAATTATTCTAAAATAAAGAAAATGCCACTTTAATGTGAGATAATGAAAAAGAAGTAGGAGATAAAGTATGGCAACAATAATCGCACTTAGCAATCAAAAAGGAGGCGTAGGAAAAACTACGACTTCAATTTCTTTGGCGTCCTCTCTAGTTCAATTAGGTAAAAAAGTTCTTTTAATTGATTTTGACCCTCAAGGAAATTGTTCTAGAGGTGTCGGTGTTGATCCAACTAGTTTAAACCGCACGATTTATGATGTTTTAGTTTCAGGTTATGACATAAATAAAATTATTAAAAAAACTGAAATGGACAATCTTGATTTGATTCCGGCAAACTTAAAATTATCAACTACCGAATCGGCAATGTTGCATATTTCAAATCCGTTTTTTATTTTAAAAACAAATTTAGAGAAAATAGTTGATCAATATGATTTTATGTTTATTGATTGCCCGCCTTCGCTTGGATTTTTAACTATCAACGCTTTGTGCGCGGCAAATAAAGTAATTATACCTGTGCAGTGTGAATATTTTGCTTTAGAAGGGATTGCTCAAGTCCTTTCATCGATTTCCAAAGTTCAAAGTAAGTATAATTCATCGCTTGAAATTATGGGGTTTCTTTTAACTATGTATGATCCTAGAACTCGCTTGGGAACGGAAGTTACCACTGAAATTCGCGGGTTGTTCAGGGAAAAAACTTTTATA
Organism: uncultured Bacilli bacterium; assembly: GCA_947588815.1. GTDB lineage: Bacteria > Bacillota_I > Bacilli_A > RFN20 > CAG-449 > CANQAG01. The sequence continues at coordinate 77,620 of CANQAG010000006.1, read as the reverse complement.
ACTCAAATTCCACGAAATATTTCTTTGGCTGAAGCGGCCGCGCGAGGAAAACCAATCAATATCTTTAAACCGACAGCGTCAGGAAGCATTGCTTATTTGTCTTTAGCAAAGGAGATATTGAATGAGTAAAAAAGAAAAGAATTTGCAAAATCCTTCTCTTGCAGTTCTTATTGATCGCTATAGTGATAATGACATTATTTCACTTATAGAAAACGATTTTACAAAAGAAACAATTATCAATGTGCCGTTGGAAGATGTCACATTTAATCCATTGTGTAAACATTTTTTGGTTATGGATGAAGATGTCGTAGATATGACTCAATCAATTAAAGAAAACGGAATATTGTTACCATTACTAGCGCGAAAAGTCGGCGATAAATATGAAGTAATATCTGGATACAAACGATTTTTTGTCGCTAGAAAACTTAAACTCAAAGAAGTACCTTTGATGGTAAGATCAATATCCGATGATTTAATGATTTATATGGTTTTAAAACATCATGCCAATGATAGCAGAATTTCTATTTTAAATAAAGCTTACGCGTATCAAGCGGCGGTGAAAAAGTTTGGAATCAGTCGAAATGATATTGCGATTATGACTCATCAATCTTTAAGCCATATCGTCAATTCTTTAAGAATTTTAAAATTGTCGAAACCGGTTTTGGATGCCCTGCGTCGAAACGATATTTCGTTTGGCCATGCTCGTGTTTTAGTTGGTTTAAATGAAGCGGAACAAGAAAAAATTCTTGCAATGATTATCGAAGAAAAATTATCAGTCAGAGCCGTAGAAGATTTAGTGTCTTTTTTAAACGGAAGTAACATAAAATATGAAACGCAACAAAAACTTGAGAAAAAATATGATATAAAAGTACGAATTACGAAAAATAGAATCACGTTAGATTTTCCTTCTGAAGAAGAGTTAGATAATTTTATAAAAAAATTGCTGTAATAGCATTCCTTATTATTTATGTATGACTACTTTCCAAATTAGTTTTATGCTATATTTAAATTGAAGAAAGGAGTCGAAAAATGAAGAAAAATGTATTTTATTTTTTAAAGCATTACGGAGACGTTGCTTTTGAAAACTTTTCATTCAATGAAGTTGATAGTTTGATAATGGCGCAACTTTCGTATTTAAACTTTCACGATTTTGCTCCTTCTTTAAGTGATAATATGACACTTTCTTTGTCGGAGATAGTATCCGATGATTTTGTGAAATATAAAATCTGTGAAAATACTTTGGATGAAAGATTAAATCGAAAATTGATAGATTACATCAAAGCATCTAAACGTTATCAAGATATGAAAATAGGTTATGTTTCTGATCAATTTAGCGCTAGAAAAGATAAACAATTTTTTTCGTTGACTTTTGTTTTTAAAAATTTCATTTATATAGCGTTTAGGGGTACTGATCCGACTTTAATTGGCTGGAAGGAAGATTGCCAAATGTCTTTTATGGACATTGTTCCTGCCCAAGAAGAAGCCAAGAAATATGTAAACATCGTTTCAGAGATTTTAAAGCCATTACCGATAATTATTGGTGGTCATTCTAAAGGCGGTAATTTAGCATATTATGCAGCGGTAATGGCGGATACTAATATTCATGAACGAATAATTCATATTTACAATCATGACGGACCGGGCTTTAAATCTGAAAAATTTTTTGAATCCGAAAGTTTTAAAAGCTTAGAAAATAAAATGACTAAAATGATCCCCGATGATCCGATGGTAGGAATTTTGATGCACAATGGATTTAATTTTCGCATTATAAAATGTTATAAGTTTAGCGTTCTAAAACATGATTTATACAATTGGCAAGTAAATAAAGACGGAAATCTGAGAATGGTTAAACAAATTGCCAAACGAGCCGAATTATTTAACAGAGTCGTAAATGAATGGATCAATTCGATTTCCGAAGAAGACAGGAAGGAATTCGTTGACACTTTATTTGATTTAATCGGCGCTAAAAGTTCAATCGGTATTTTTGATATCAAAAAGCATCCGTTCATTTTTATAAGAATGTTTCATCATAATTTAAAACAGTTACCAGAACAAAAAAGAAAATTTTTAAAGGAAACTTTATTTAAGTATCGATTAATCGCCAAGCGTTTGAAAAAAGAAATGGTATAGTTTATCTAAAAACTAAGAATCGAATGTTCTTAAATTTTTTTAGCAAAATATAATTTAATATGAAAAAAATTATATTATTTTTTGTTTGTCTATTAACTTTTTTTAGCAATTCTAAATCAAACATCATCAATGCTGAAACTTCGTACTATGCTAGAAATTACATTGTAATGGATAGTTACTCACACGAAGTTTTGGAAGGCAAAGATATCAATTCGGCATATTCGGTAGCATCGATATCTAAAATTATGACAGCGATCATCGCCTTAGAAAGTGACAAGTTATTTAATGTTATCGAAGTCGACGAAATAATCAAAACAATCGAAGGATCTTCGATTTATTTATCAATAGGAGATAAAATTACAATTCTTGACTTAGTATATGGATTGTTACTAAGAAGCGGAAATGATGCCGCAGTTTTAATAGCGGATAATGTGGCAAAAGATATTCCTTCTTTTGTAATGAAAATGAATCAAAAAGCTCAAGAAATCGGAATGAAGAATACGACATTTCACAATCCTTCGGGCTTAGATATTTTTGATGAAGGTAATATTTCTTCTTGTTATGACATGGCTTTATTAATGGCATATTGTATGGAAAATGAATTGTTTCAACAAATTGTAAGTACGACTACATATACCAACCCTATTAAGGGAGTGTGGATCAATAAAAACAAATTGTTAAGACAATATCAATATTGCATCGGAGGTAAAACCGGATATACGACTAAGGCCAAAAGAACTTTAGTTACCGTTGCACAAAAATATGATCAAAGATTAATTGTAGTTACATTAAATTGTGGTAGTGATTTTGCATATCATCGTGCGCTCTATGAAAAATATTTTAATCAAAGCATTTATATTGTTTATCTCAATAAAGGTAAAAATTATATCGATGATTATTTAATTGAAAGCGATCGAGTGATCGGTATGCGAATTTGTTATGAAGATCTTGAAGGCGGAATAAAGCTTTATAAAATTAATATATCCGAAGGGACGATAACCATCTTTTTTGCAACGAAAACCAAACTTTTAAATGGTGGTGTCTATCAAGGAGTTAAATTAATAGATAAAGATAATTGATAAATATCAAAAATTGTCATATAATAATAACACCCCACGGGGAGGGGGAGACAAAAATGACAAAGTACAAAGAAGCAGCAATTACACAGATTAAAACAGCACGAGGACAAATAGACGGAATTTTAAAAATGATTGACGAAGAAAGATATTGCATCGATATTTGTGTGCAACTCCAATCCGCTATGGCAATTTTAAAAAAGGCGGAACTTTTGATTTTGGAAGGCCACATCAAAGGATGTGTAAGAGCAGCCTTAAAGCAAGGCGATGCTGAAGAAAAAGTTGAAGAAATCGTAAAGTTATTAGGAAAAGCAATATGACGGAAGTAAGACTAAAAATTACAGGGATGACTTGTTCAGCCTGTTCAAGCACCGTTGAAAAATCTTTAAAAAAGGTTGAGGGAGTTATAAGCGCAGAAGTTAATCTTTTAACTAATAGTGCAAAAGTATCTTTCGACGAGCAAATATGTGATATCGATAATTTAATCAATGCTGTTTCTAAAGCAGGATATGGAGTAGATCAAAAAAAACACCAAGAATCAAGTGAATTAAAAAAATACGATGAAAGTGCCAAAAAAACCAAGGAACGTCTTTTGGTTTCGATTTGCTTTTTAATTTTATTAATGTATGTATCGATGGGGCATATGATCGGATTACCATTGCCACCGTTTATTGATGGAGAAGAGAACATCATTACGTTTGCTTTTGTTCAATTTCTCTTAGTACTTCCGATTGTTTTCTATAATAGAGAATATTATATTTCCGGGTTTAAAAAATTATTTCATCTATCTCCCAATATGGACACTTTAGTGGCTATTGGCTCTACTGCGGCTTTAGTATATGGAATATTTGCGATATGCAGGATCGGAAATGCTTTAGCGGTTCAAGATTTAGCAACAGTTCAAGCCTATCATATGGATCTTTATTTTGAATCGGCGGGAACAATTTTAACTTTGGTCACCGTAGGAAAATATCTTGAGAGTCGTTCGAAAAAAAAGACGAGCGAAACTTTAGATAAATTAATGAACCTTTCGCCGAAAACCGCTTTAAAAATTCAAAATAATCTCGAAATTGAAACTCCCGTTGAAAACATCATGATCGGTGATATCCTACTTTGTAAACCTGGAATGGTTATCGCTTGCGATGGAGTGGTTGTCGAAGGAGAATCGACTATCGATGAATCGATGATAAGCGGTGAGAGTATGCCGGTATATAAATCTAATGGTAATAATGTCTTTTCAGGATCGATAAATACTGTAGGTACCATCAAATATGAAGTTACTAAGCGAAATGAAGATTCGACTGTAGCGACGATTGTAAAACTTGTCGAGGAAGCCTCGGCATCAAAAGCTCCGATTTCACGATTTGCAGATAAAATCAGCGGAATTTTTGTTCCATGTGTGATTGGAATAAGTTTAATAGCCACGATTATTTGGTTAATATGTGGCGCAACTGTAGAATTTAGTCTTTCAATTGGAATTTCTGTTTTGGTCATCTCATGCCCATGTGCCCTTGGCTTAGCGACGCCTTTAGCGATTATGGTAGGCACCGGAGTAGGCGCTACCAATCATATATTAATAAAATCAGCAACGGCCTTAGAAAATCTACATAATGTATCTTATGTTGTATTCGATAAAACCGGGACGATAACTGAAGGAAAACCGAAAGTTCAAACTATTCTATTTAAAGAAAATAACAAACAAGAAATTCTTTCAATTATTATGGGGTTGGAACAATTGTCTTCACATCCTTTGGCAAATGCAGTGGTATCTTATTGTAAAGAAAATAATATTGAAACTGCTACGATTTCAAATTTTGAAACGATAGTCGGCAAAGGAATAAAAGGAATTTATCAAGGTGAAGAATATTATTGTGCCAGTTATTCTTACGCAATAGAAAAGGGTCTATCTTTTGATGAAAAAGACCTTGCTACTATGCAACAAGAGGGCATGACTTTATTAGTTTTATTTACGGAGACTAAAATTTATGCGTTAATTGACGTCAGCGATACGATTAAACCATCAAGTATTGAAGCGATACAAAAACTGAAGGAATTGGGTATCAAAACATTGATGCTTACAGGCGACAATGCCGCAAGTGCGAATTATATTGCTAAACAACTTGAATTAGATGAAGTTAAATATGAAGTGTTGCCGGAAGAAAAAGAAAAAGTTATTGCAGATTTACAAAGAAAAGGATTTAAGGTTGCGATGGTTGGCGATGGAATAAATGACTCAATCGCTTTGACTAAAGCGGATATCGGCATTGCAATCGGTGCCGGATCAGATATTGCTATTGATTCGGCTGATGTTATTCTAATGAGAAGTGACTTAATGGATGTCATCGATGCAATTAGATTAAGCAAAAAAACGATTAATAATATTAAGATGAATCTTTTTTGGGCTTTTTTCTACAATGCGATTGGAATTCCGCTTGCAGCAGGAGTTTTATATCAGCCATTAGGATTAAAACTAAATCCGATGATTGCCGCGGCGGCGATGAGTTTATCAAGTGTTTGTGTTTGCTTAAACGCTTTAAGGATAAAAAGTTTCAAACCATCAATAAGAAAGGAGGAAGAATTTATGGAAAAAAACTTTATTGTTGAAGGGATGATGTGTGAGCATTGTGTTAAACATGTTAAAGATGCTTTATTGTCATTGCCTAATGTTACGGAAGTAGAAGTCAATTTGAAAACTAAAGAAGTCAAATTGAAAAGCAAAGACCCTTTAGATAACGAAGTGATCAAACAAAAAATTCAAGAAGCTGGTTACGAAGCGATTTTTTAAAAATTGAGTAAAATAAAAATAGTTTTATCGATTAGAAAAATCTTTTATAATTAATAAAGGAGTATCCTCGATGAACTATTTTTTATTTGAAATTTTTGGAATTGAATTTGAATTAAATATTTCATTAGTAATTACCCTTTTAACTGGCATTGCTTTAGGGATTGTAATCACTTTTTTATTATACCTTTATAGCGCTTTGCTGTCGTTAAGAAAATCCCGATATATCATCGATAATACTTTTGTGGATATCAAAGATGAAGATGTCATTAAACTTATTGAACACTACAAGAATGAATATAAATATCGGATACAAGATCCAAATTTAAAAGATACAGCTTTTACTTCATGTGTCAAAGAAGAAGTTCTTCAGATCGCCAAATGGTATCATCCAAAATCCAAACATCCAATGGCAGAATTGACCTTTGATGAACTTGTGCTATTAAGTAAATATATAACAGATCGGGTTGAAAATATATTTTCCAATCGTATGCTTTCGATTCTTAGAAAGATGAAATTATCGACAGTAATTTCGTTAATAGAAGTTAAAAATTCTAAACCGGTTAAAACCATAAATGAACATAAGATTCCTGAAAAAGTCAAAACTATGATGTCGGCACTTAATTTATTAAATCCTTTTCATTGGTTAAAAAAAGCAATTGTAGATAATTCTATTTCGATAATTATAAAAAAAATATGTTTACTTATCATCCAAATCAGCGGTGAAGAAGCATATAAGGTTTTCTCACGAAAAGTATTAATCGATGAGAATGAAACTTATCGAAAAATGTTTGAAGAAATAGAAGAAGAAATTAAACGCGAGCAGAAAGAAGAAAAACGACAAATTAAGTTACAACAAAAAAATAATAAAAAGAACAATAAAGAAAATAAGCAAAAAGAAAAAGTTAATAACTAGATAGTTCTTACATTATCGTTTTATTCATTTATTTATATAAGTGATATTGATGAATAAGATTTTAAATGAAATCATATTGATGAATTGATTTTTATAAAGAACTACTAAGAATTATAATTAATAATAAAACTAATCAGATTAAAGACAAAATTGAAAGAAGCAATTTCAAGAACGAAAAGTCATTTTAGTTATAAGGATTGAATTCAAATTAATTTATAATATCGTACTATTAGTCTAAAAATAATATGAAGTTGCAAATTTTGACAATAATTATTACAATTTAATAAATTTTACATTTTTTAAAGGGTGGGTTCTTATTATTACATTTTTTATATAGCAAATATAGGGTTGGGGAATATGGCAAGATTTATTAAAGGACTAATGACTTTAGATAAAAGAGCATACGAAGAATTTTATAGAAGATACTATGTGAAACTCTTTAATATTTTAAATAATATGTTTAGAAGTAAAGAGGATGTGGAAGATATAATTCAATCGTTGGTTATAGAATTACCCAGAAAATTACAAAGCTATTCTGGAGACTACTTTGACTCTTGGATAATAAAAGTAGCTAAGAATCATGCGATATCTTATTTCAGAAAGTATAATGGTAAAACTATTGCATTTGATGAAAATAAGATTCAAACTGATGAATCAAATAAAATTGATGCTATTATTGAGTTTGAAGATTTGCGAGATTATCTCACTACAGAAGAATTTTTGTTAGTTTATTTGTATTATTGTGAAGGCCATACCTATCAACAAATTCAGAAAATTATGGATATTTCCGATTATGGTTGCAGAAATTTAAAAAATAAAGCGATGGTAAAAATTGAAGAATATGTAAGGAGGAATAATCAATGAAAAAAAGTGAAATCAAAAAACTTCTTAGCCAATATGATTGTAGCGATATTGATCCTAAAGAAGCGTTTAATAAGCTTGAAGGGAAAATAGAATTTAAAGAGGAGAAAAAGATTAGTTTTAAAAAAAGACCATTTATCGCTTTTGCTTCTATAATTTGTTTAATGTTAATTGGTTCAATTGGTTTTAATGTGGTTCAGTATTTATTTCTTAATAGACCAGTTGAAAACATTCAGCACAATACTGTAATGGTTGACACAAATGAATATATAGAGGCTGCAAAAGTTTATTTGAATGAAGTATGTGATTCTTATGAAATCTTACCAGATCAAACTTCTTTTATAGATTCTATTTATGTTATAAATCTGTATAAAGGCTATTCATTTAATGATGATGGTGAATTCACTTTAAGCTATTATTATCAAATATATTCGTTTTTAGATGGTACATCGAATTTGGAATTTCATTTTTTTCAAGAAGATAATTTGATATATAGCTTATTTGGCAGTGAAGAAAAGCAAATTATGGGAAATTTGAATAATGCAATTCCGCTATTAAAGGAAGGGCTTTTATTAATAAAAGTTTATGAATATGATTATCTTATAAAACAAATTTCATTTATTTTATAAATTTCAACAAATTTCGCCTCCTAAAATCGTTATTAAAGTATAGGAGGTTTTTTTATGAAAATTATATTTATTATTCCGTTAATTATTGGAGCATTCACTACTATTCAAAGTGATAAAAAAGTGCAAGAATCTAGGCTTAGTAAAATAGTCTTTGAGGACTTTAACAAATCGAATTTTACTGAGGGTAACTTTGAGATTACTAATTCATCAGTAATGGTAAAATTAAATTATGAAATGAAAAACAATGTTTTATTAAATGAAGATGAATCATTTGAAAATTATCATGCACGTTTATTACAAGTAGGAAGAGAATTTCACGAACAAAAAAATAAAGATATCGTTGAGTCCTCTTTACTGGGTAAAATTCCAAACTTGTATGTGTCTGCATACGCACCCTATGTTTCTTTTGAAAGTGATGAAACAACTGATTTAAATATGCTTTTAGATTTAACTAGTGATAATAATATAGAAAAAATAATTGTAACGGATTATCAATCAACTAAACCAGAACTAGAATTGGCAAAAGAATTTGTTGGCGTTCGATCGACTATTACATCAGGAGAGCTAACAGGAAAAGGTATCACAGTGGGTATTCTTGAACCTAATATTTTAGACAAATCCCATGAAAATTTTGGAGATACTGATGTACTTGTAAGAGATGAATGGCTATATAATGAAACCATATCAGATCACACAACTATAATGGGTTCCATAATAGCTGGGAAAAATGGTATTGCACCAAAGGCAAAATTATTAAGTGTCGAATTAAATGGGGATGCTTTAAGTGAAATAGATTGGTTACTAGATAATGACGTAAATATTATTAATTGTAGCTATGGGGATGCATCGCCAACAGGAGTTTATTCATCAAAATCTGCCTATATGGATTATATTTCTAACATATATCGAATTACATTTGTTGTTTCATCTGGAAATACTGGTACTACAGATAAATATGTTGCAAATCCAGGATTGGGTTATAATGTTATTACGGTTGGCGCAAGTTCTAGTACTACTGCGCATCGCCGTACTTTTTCATCTTATGTTGTAAAAGATGGTCCAAGCAAACCAAATATTCTTGCACCAGGTCATAGTATTAATGTAAAACCATTTGGAGCACAAGAAGGAACAAGTCTATCTGCTGCAATAACAACAGGATGTATCGCTCTTATGATGGAAAAGGTAACAGCTTTTCAAACTAATCCTGCACTATTAAGAGCGATTTTAATGGCGAATGCAAAAGTTCCATCGGATGCTTATAGACAAACATACGGATTACATGATCAAATAGGTGCTGGGTGCATAGATTTCAAAGAAACTATAAATAATATAGGCGGATTAACACAATTTCACAACACTCAAAATAAATCAAATTTAGGTGGAAAAGGCGAGTTGGTTCAAAGCGGACAAAGTATTAGAGCTGCGCTTTCTTGGATGGCTTATTCAAATGGTAATGCTGATAGTATCGCATTTACTGATTATGATATTGTAATAAAAAATTCTAGTGATGATATTCTATTGAGTAGCAGTGGAAACGAAGAAAATCTAGAATTTTTAGATTACACAGTCACAAAAACAGATGTGTATATGATTGAAGTATTACAAAATGGAAACATTGTACAAAATGATTTCATAGGACTAGCATATCGAATATTCTAATAAATGCTTAAGGGTAAAAATGTTAATATCCGAGATTGCCCTAAAAATCTAAAGACATATTTATTTGAAGTACTTTCTCTGTATGATAGTGTGCATAGCACTATTTATAGTAAAGAATTTTATTATATTTATATTGATTGTCAATTATATTCTTTAAAAGAACTTGGCGAAATTTTAAATATCTCTAATACTGCATTGCACGTCCATATGCATAAAATTAATAAGTACATAGATATTGCAACTGAAAGAATTAAAGTAAGACAATAAACTTAAACGTTCGACTAAGCAAGTTGGACGTTTTTTTTCAAAATTTCTCGCGCGTAATTATAACATAAAAAATAGTCAAGTGGGATACCGAAAATCGGTATCCATCTTTGACAAAAAACGACATTATAATCGAGGTATAAAGGAGTGTTTATTATGGATTTTTCAGGTTTGACGAATTATGAATTTTTTGTCCAATTAGGATATGTAACCATCATATCTAGCATCTTAACGATGTTGATCACTTGGATCATCAAAATGATTCTCAAAAAAAGAAAAGTGATTAAGGAGGGAATGGATCCAACGGAGAAGGATCAAATACTTTCAAAGGTAGGAAGAATAGTAGCCTTAATAATCTATACAGCTTTATATCTCGGAAATGAATTCTATCTGAAACACACCATTACTTTAGATGGAACATTATTGACCGGTTTATTTAGTGGAGCGACCTTAACTTTAACGTTGGCTAAAGGTTTCTATACGATGATTAGGCAATATCAAAAGAAAAAGAATGTTTTTGAGAAACTTAAGTATTGTGAAGAAACGATTCAAAAACTACAAGAGCCACATGTTCCAAATCAACCGGTAGAGGAATTAATAACTCATGTTATTACTAGTGAATCGAAAAATAGATGGATATTAAGCAATAACAATAAGGAGGAAACAAAATGAAAAAAATAGTTGTATCGAAAGAAGAGTTAAAAGAAGAAAAAATGAAAGTAAATAAGCAAGCTTCCCATGTGTCTAATCAAAAAGAAACATCAAATAGTAAAGAAAATAAAATTAAAAAACCAAATTCTACTCTTAAAGGTAAAGTAAAAACAATTACTTTCGGAATTGATAATGGAGATGGTAATTTTGAATTACAAGAAGATGAAAATGGATTCAAAACAACAAAAGGGAAATTCACGAGTTATTTTGCTAAATCACTAGATGAAAAAGAACTTGTAAAATTAAGCAAAGATAATCATGAAGTATCTTTAAACTTTTTGGGAAAGAAATCAAAAATTGGAAAGATCTCTAAAGTAAGAGGAAAAGTAATTTCTAGTAAGAAAGAGAAGTCATCCATTAGTTTTGAAAACTTTGAAAAAGGATTAGATTTAAACTATGAAGTACATTCTCATGGAATCAAAGAAAATATTATCGTAAGAGAAAAACAAGATGAATATAGTTATGACTTTAGTTTAAATATCGGAAGTTTAACACCACGATATAACGAAGAAACAAAATGTATTGAACTTTGTGATAACGACAAGATAATCTATAGAATTTTAAGCCCATATATGAAAGATAGTAGTGAAAAGACATCATTTGATTGTTTCTATGATATTGAACAAGATGGAGAAGTACTAAACCTAACCTTAATAGCAGATGCTTCTTGGATTAATGATGATAAAAGAGTTTTACCGGTTATTATTGATCCGACTATTGAGGTAGTTTCAGATGTTTTTGAAATGACTGGAACTTTATATAGTGACAATAGAAAACTAAATCTTGTTGGTTATCAAAATGTAGGTGGATTATTTTTTAGTATCATTAACTTTAGAATTAATCGCTCGACAATTATCAAAAATTTTAGCAATTTATCTAAGATATTCTTAAAATTTTATGTTAAAAAAGTAGATAAAAATATATCTGATAATAGTAAAATTATCGCCATTTGTGATGGTAAAACTCTTTTTACAATTGAAAAGGAAGATTATTTGGGGGAACATTTTATTGATATTACTGATGGTTTTAATTCTGTCACTGAAGATGTAATGAAAATTGAACTTAAATACACCGGAAGAACTAATTATAATTCATTTTACGTAAATGTATGCACCTTATTAGCAGAAGAAAAGTATAGACCAAAACTTAATATTGAATATCTAGATGAAGAAGATATTCAAAAAATTCCTGAGAATTATTATTCATTAGGAAGAGCAGGTACAACTTTTATAAATCTTAAAAACGGAAACTTTAGACATGTTCATAGAGACGCTAAAATAGATCTTAAGACATTATCATATACAATTAATCATGTATTTGATTCTTCTGTTTACGCTGACAAGAAACTTGAAATTACACCAGCTTATATGGGCAAAGGATGGAAAACAAATCTTCATCAGTATTTAATTAAGTCTGACACTTTTAATCAAGTTTTGGGAAGCAAAGATGTGACTTATATTGATGGAGATGGTTTTGCACATAAGTTACATGAACGTTGGTATTATTTAGTAAATGGAGAAAAAATATTTGTTAATCGAGAAGATATATTTTTAGATAGTGACCAAAAACTAAAAATTATGGATTACGATGGTGATATACAAGAAGTAAATGTGGAAATTAAAAACGATGAGGGACTATCCTATATTTCTGGAATGAATTTAACTTCTTTTAAATCAAACAAAAAAAGGAAAAGATATTATTTAAAATATGAAAATTTCGGATCATTAGAAGTAGATGTTGATAGTAACCAAAATCATTTATCATTTTTCTATTATAACCCGAATACTGGTGCTAAAGTATGGGTTGAACCGAAAAGCGTTAAGAGAAATAGTTTTGGTGATCTTGTTGGTCCTACCAATCAACCAGTTAGTATCGATATTGAATTTGTAAATGATGTCATTTTAAATAACAATGGGACTTATTCTGTAAATTATAAGTGTTCTAGTTTTGGTGGTAATGCAGATGAATCAGTACAAAATGAATCGATAGTGATTTATTCTCTTGAAGAATCTTCTGAAGAGGATGAGGTAATAGACCTTTATGTAAATGAAGATATCACTAATTTAAATTTACAGATTAAACAAGTAGAATCATACATTAAGAATTTAGAACTTTCTAAAACAATTTCATTTTATGCTAACTTAGCAACCTTAAAGAATATTGAAAATACTTTAAATTTATACGCAAAGCAGAAACAATATATGCAAAATAATAAAGTTTTTGATACGCTATCAGAAGATATTCAAAACGCAAAAAAAATCTTTTTCAACAGATGTGGTGATAGATATTTGGAATATATGGCAAAAGCTGATGGAACAACGGATTTTTCTACTTTAAAGGCATATGCAGAATCTTTTGGGATTGTTAATAGCGAATATAATCCTGGAAATAATGAGAACGCACAAAAGTTGCCGGCTACGATGGTGTCAGCTTTTAATAGTGGATTACAAAGGTTTACAGATAACACTTATCGCATAAATTCTTTTCTACTAGCAAAAACTCGAGAGTTGGCAAAAGAAATTCAAGATTTAAGTTTAGAGGGGTCTATTACTACGTTATCTACTAGAATTGAAAGCCAAAGTGCTGATTATTTTAATATTCTAAATACTCTTGCTAATTATAATCAACAGCTAAAAGATTTGCAAAATAAAAAAGATTCACTAATTGAAGAACAAATGAGAAAAGCTAATGATTTTATTGTTGATAAAGATGGAAATGCTTTAGGATTTGATGGTTACGGAAGATTAATTTCAATTCTAGGATCATTTGAAAATGAAATTAATATTGATTATGGATTCGATGATGAAAATAAAGGAAAACTTCTTTATGTAACCTCTGGAGTAGAAACGGTTAAATTTAATTATGATAAAGAATCTGGACTATTAAAATCCCTTATCGATTGTAGTGGAAGAAAAACAAAATTCGAATACGATGATAATAATTGCTTAGTCTCTGTGAAATATAACGATAGTAAAACTTCTTCATTTATTTATGAGAACAATATTATATCATTTACTAGCCCCCTATTAGAGACAATTGAACTTGACCTTAACACTGATAATCAATTGTTTGTTTGTCAAAAATGTCTAGAAGGAAAAATAGATTCGAATTCAAAAATAAGTGCTTTAGATAGTCAAAAAACTATTAGTGAAGAGCAATATACTTTTGGTATTAATAATATTACAACTATTTATGATAGTTTTTATAAAAAAACAATTACATACCAATTTGATAATTTAGGAAGATTGCTACATATTAAAGATAATGAATACGAAGAGATTGTGCATTATGAAAAAGGCTTGGTAAAACATACTGCAAAATTTAAAACAGATAATAGCATTTCTACTTTAGAACAATTTGGATTGTCAGGTGTGACTGCTACTAAAGAGTTTGATTTGTCGAAGTATCGCACAACATTTAAGAATGATCTCCCAATTTCTAATCTTCTTGCTATAAAGCTTGTTCTTGGATCAATAATGAATGAAGCAGATATTTCACTCTCAAAATTCGATATTAAAGTGAATGTTATCTCTTCCAACGAAAATGATACAAAAATAGAAGAGTTTAAATTAGTTTATCAAGAAGTTTATAATCAAACGGTTATTTTACCAATTGTAATTGATAGAGAATTGTCGACTACTATTCAATTTTCCTTAAGTAATACTTATGATGAGTCAGAAGGTAGTTTCTTCAAATCAGCAGAGTTAATTAAACTTGAAAGTGGTACAATTTACACTTATGATGAAGAAAATCATTTAATTAAAAAACAAGATGGCACTAATACTACAGTTTACGAAGACTATAATGAAAATGATATTCCTTTAAAAGTTACTAATACTAACATTTATGGAGATGAAGTTGTTACAATTTACAGTTACAATAGTGATAGACAACTTACTAATGTAGAAGATAGTAAAGGAAACGTTGAAGAATACTACTATAATGATAAAGGACGATGTATCGAAAAGAGAATCTATAACAAAAAAGATGCATCTTTGATGAAAGTAGAAAAAATTGAGTATGATGAAAATGGGAGATTATTATCATCAAAAGGATCAATAAAAGATCAAAAAGGTAATTATCCTACCGAAGAAGTAACTTATTTACCAAACACAAATATTCAAAGTAAAATTAAAGGAGTAAATGGAGAAACTACATGTTATACCTATGACTTTAACACAGGGAATTTATTGAGTATTTCTTCGAGTTCTGCAGGTGTAAATAACTCAACTGTGTTTACTTATAATTATGGACTATTAACTTCCTTATCACATCATGGAATGAAAGTAGATTATACTTGTGATGGGAGAGGTAGAAAAACTGATATTAAGTTAAATGGCAATGATTTTGTGTGGAATACTTATAATGACAATTATAAGAATGAAGAATTAGGAATTTATCATGGAAAGTTAACAACGGCAACTACTTCGGATGGTTACTATGTCGATTTAATAATTGATGAAAAGGGAAAGGTACGAAGAACATCTTTTGATAGTGCACAATATTATGGTGATAGTGTTTATGAATATGATTGCGAAAATTTAGTAAAAGTTATCTCAAATAAGACAAATCGTGATTCTCAAGATACTTTTACAGAAGTTTTAGAAACATCATATGATGATTATAATAATGTTACAGATTTTACCAAGACTATAAATGATGATGTACATTTCTACCGCGCATTTATGTATGATAGTAAGAATCGTTTAAGTAAAGAAGAAATCAGCCTCCAAGATGGTGATGTTTTACAAACTGAGTATCAATATGATGAAGATAATAGAATAACGACATTAGATATTAATGGACTATTTACAATTAATTATGATTATGATGTTCTAAATAGAGTAAAGCATCAAAATATTGAAATAGATAAAAGTAGTAGCTATTCTTCACAAAAAATAGAGTTGTGCCACGAATATAGTTATTTGCAACAAGATGAAAATAGTTTGGATTTAGTTGCTGAGGATCGAACCAAAGTCATTGTAAGAAAAGAGTCTATATCTGAAGAGAACAAACTAATACCTATTAAAATTTATATGACTGAGACAAGCAAATATAATTATGATGAAAGTGGTAATATCATTGAAATCGATGCTGATGATAGTTTAACAAGATATCAATACGATAAATTAAATCGTCTTGTAAGAGAGGATAATCCAAAATTAAATAAGACCATTACCTATAAGTACGATAGTGCAGGAAATATTCTTTTAAAGAAAACTTATGAATATACTCTAGAAGATAAATTGTATTCACCAAAAGTAGATGAATATACTTATGAATGTGATGGATGGAATGACCAATTACTATTCTTTAATGGCAAACAGTTTGAATATGATAAAATGGGACGTCCAATTACTTATATGGATAATTTGTTAGAATGGGAAAGTAATGGAAATTTATTAAGTTTCATGAGTGAAGAAGTGGAGGCTTATTATTTTTATGATGCAAATGGTATAAGAAGAAATAAGATTGTTAATGATGTTGAAACTTCATTCATCGTCGATGGAACAAGAATACTAAGGGCAATTACCAAAAATGGGATATTGACATACAAATATGCTCTTAACAAATTGATTGGTTTCAATTATAATGATGGTAGTAATAGCAAAGAATATATCTACTTAAGAAATATACAAGGTGATATTATTGCTATATACGATGATGAAGGAAATGAAGTAGGGGGATATGCATATGATGCTTATGGTAATCACATAATTACTAATGATGTAGATGGAATTGCAACTCTTAACCCATTTAGATATCGTGGATACTATTATGATGAGGAAACAGGACTCTTCTATTGCAACTCTAGATATTATTCACCAGAACTATGTAGATGGTTAACACCTGATTCAATTGAATATTTAGACCCAGAATCTATTAATGGCTTAAATTTATATTGTTATTGTTATAATAATCCAGTGATGTACGTAGATCCTAGTGGACATTTTGCCATTACTGCATTAATCATTGGAGCTATAATTGGAGCTGCCATTGGTTTTGGAGTGGCTGCATATATAGATTATAAAGATGATGGAAAAATATTTAATGGTAGTGTAGAATGGTATGACTATTTAGGTGCTACAGTGGTAGGTGGAATAATCGGTGCAGGAGTAGGAGCTTTTGCTGGAATGAGTTTTTCAGCAACAATTCCAACTGGCTTTGCTTTGGCACAAACATCAACAGGAACAATGATGCTTGCAACTACTGGATCTATGACTTTAACTATAACTGGTGCGCAAATATTAGATGTTGCAGGAATATTTGGTGTCACTTATATGTTTTTCAAAGGCGGCTTGCCAAATAACAAATACCAAAACAAGCAATGGGCAGAGGCAATGAGACAATTAGATATTAAGAATAGGGATTTATGGCAAAGATTGCATAAAGAAATTGATAAATATCCTTATAGTACTCACGATAATTTAAAAAAGTTAATTAATTTATTAAAAGAAATTTTAGAGAAATGGGGGAAGTTGTAATGAAAAGAAACGGAAATGAAGGCGAAGAATATATAAATGCTTTTCCAAAATTTAAAAAATGGATTAACGAATGTATATGTTGTCATGAAAAAGGATATAAGCCAAACATGCCTGAAAAAATCACGACTGTAGATGGATCATTGGAAGTGTATTTTATAAAAAAATATTTTAAGCCTTTACCATTAAATGAAGATGGATTATGTCCACGATGTGAAAAAGTATTAAAAAAAAATGATAAATATTTTCACAAAAAAAATAATTGATTTTGCAAAAAAATTAATAAAATATAATTGATTTTTCTGTTTAATAAAAATTACTCAGGAGAATAAGACTGAAGCTAATATAGAAATGTTTAAACAAATAGCAAGAAAATATATTGACTTTGAAGAATTAACTCCTGAAATCATTAATAATTTAATTTCACATATAATAATAGGTTATGTGAAAGTTATTAATGGTACAAAATTTAGAGAAATAAAGATTGTCTATAAGTTTATAGGTTAATCTTTGTTGAGGATACTCGATATAAATCATTTGAGACAGGACTATATTATCTAAATAGTAGATATTATGATCCAAAGACGGGAAGATTCATTTCACCTGATATTATTTCAATCTTAGATGAAACAACGGCACAGATTAACGGACTAAATCTTTACATGTATTGTGGGGATAATCCAGTGATGAATGCTGATCCTAGTGGACATTTTGCAATTTCTATTGGATTATTAATGGTTATAGGAGGTATCGTTGGTGCTGTAATTGGAGCATGTTCCAATGTTGCAGGACAATATTTAGCAAATGGATGTAGTTGGAAAGATTTTAATTGGGGGCAACTTGCTTTAGATACAATTTTAGGAGGAACTAGTGGTTTACTATCCATGTCACCTTTAGGATTAGGTGCAATAGTTGTTGCAAATGCAGGTTTAGGATTTGTAGGTGCAGTCGGTGGACATTTAATAAATGGAAGTGATTTCTCTAAAGGATCAACATGGCTAGATATTGGATTATCAACGGGGTTAGGAGCATTAGTTGGCTTAATTGGAGGAGCAGGCGCATTAAATGCTAACTATTTAAATGGTGCAAAACAAACTGCAAAATTTATTAGAGCTGCGGGACTGTATGATGAAGTGTTAACAAAAGTCGTAACTGGCGGATATAGAACTGCTGGTATTGCAGCAAATGCTTTAAGACTATCAGGTCAAAATTTAGTTAAACAATGGAATAAAATGGTTATTAGTCAAGCAGAGAAAGCTTTGATAAAAGCATTATCATTTGGTGGAATAGCATTATTACTTGGAACAGCTGGTAAAGGATTATTATACAACTGGTTTAACGATTATTTCTAGGAGAAAAAATATGTTAGATAATATTTTGATTATAGCAATTTTGTTTTCTATAGTATTAAGTTTTTTAATAGTAAAAGTTTGGAGAAAAAAATATTTTGTGAAAGAATTATACATTGGTCAAGGTATCTCAATTGCATTTTATGTTATCACAATTGCTAGTACAATTGGCTTACTAACTATATATTGCATAACAACAAAAGGATTATCATATAGTTGGTTGTTTTTACTTATGCTATTTTCATATGATTTATGCTTATTATTTATATTTAGCATTGTTGCTACTACTTGTATTTATTTAAAAGATAATATGGTGATTAAAAAGAATATTTTTGGCACAAAAAAAATAATGCTAAATAAAGAAACAAAAATAATTGAAAAATCAGATAAAAGAATTATTAAATCTAAAAATAAATCTATTTCTATTAGTTCAAGATATTTAAGTGGAAGTATAAGAAGGTTTATATATGATGTTAAAATAATAATGAGTGAGTCACAATAAAATAATAAAGTAATAAAGTCGAATAGGATTATATTAAAATTTTTTACGTTATTATTTACCAAAACTTTGTAGATGGCTTACACCTGATTCAATTAAATATTTAGATCCAGAATCAATTAATGGCTTAAATTTATATTGTTATTGTTATAATAATCCTGTAATGTATGCTGATCCTAGTGGACATTTCGGAATTATTCTAACCTTACTAATTGCTACTGGGGTAGGTTTGGCATTTGGATTCGGAGTTGAAGCTGCAAAACAAGCTTATAACGGTGGTGATTGGAACTGGGATTTAAGCACATGGAATTGGTGGGAAATAGGAAAGGCATCACTTATAGGAGCTGCTACTGGATTTGCTTATGGCTTAGGTGGAGTTGCAGGTGGTATAATAAAAGGCTCATTTCAAGCATTAACTATTGCAGGGAAAGCATTAACTATATACCAGTCTATAGGTTTACTAATGAGTACTGCAGCAGTTACTAACTTTACAGCTGGAGTTGTCGGATATGCAATGCATGCTGCTGGTTCAGAAACAGAAAACTTTAATTTTTTAAAAGGAATTTCTGAAGGTATTGGACAAACAGGCAAAGGTCTATTATCATTTTTTACTGCAGGTATGTTTGTAGGTTCAAAAATTTGGAATGTTGGTGTAGGAGCAAAAAATTCATTATTATCAACCTTTGGAAGAGCAGCAGGCAGATTTATTGCAAATTATGTACCAAATTATATGTTTGAAAATTTATTTTAAAAATGGGGATTTAAAATGATTAAAATTAAACTGAATTTATTTGAATCTATTGTTGGAGCAATTCTATTTCCAAATATTGGTTTTTTGTTAACAACTATTATTTTAATTATTTCTTTGTTTATAAAACAAAAGGCTATTGTTTATAAAGGAATTATAATTTCTTATATAATTTGTTTATCTTTATTGATTTTATCTTTAATACTTTGCTATGTAATAAATCATAAAAGTAAAAAGGAATTAATTTTAAATAATGATGAATTTATATTTTTAAATAATAAATATTCAATAACTAAAATTTTTTATGCTGAATATAATGTATGTAAATGGTATGCACTACCAATAGTTCCTATCTATAAACAACAAGCAGGTGGTTTAGTTACTTTCAAATTAGATTCAGGTGAAAAAATCCAATTTAAAGTACTTTATAAAGATTATTTAAAAATAAAAAATATAATTCAAAATATTATTGAAAAATAGCAAATTACTTTCACAAGCAAAATAATGTAAGATTACTAAACAATTTTTATAAAAGGACAACCTATTTAGCGGCTGTCCTTTTATACTTATTATTCAATTGTTTTTCTATAATTGTTTCTTATTTCATCAATTGAAATAAGTTTACCATCTCTCATGACATATAAATAATCAAATGCATTTACTCGTCGTTTTCCATTCATCATTTTAGATGCAATTTCATGCATTGATTTAATTTCACCATTATATTCAACATATCCATTTGGTGTTTTTAAAATGCATGATTCACCATTTTTATGATAGAAAGGTTCTCCTATAAAAATAATTATTTTTAATCATTTCTTCCATAAAAACTTTTTTTTGTTTGATGTCATAAACAGCTTTTTCTATATTAGTAGACATGATGGTATAATCCATTAACATGTAATTGGGGAAAAATAGCAAAAGTCATTGGCTTAGTTAAATCATTTGAAACAGGACTATATTATCTAAATAGTAGATATTATGATTCAAAGATAGGAAGATTCATTTCACCTGATATTATTTCAATCTAATTTTTTACGATCATCTTAAAACTGCTGATGTTGAAGAAACTCAAACGTTTAGATCGTATTTCTTAAGATTCTTTGGAAATATGTTATGGTAAAATAAAATTAAAGGGGGGGGGGGAACTAATTTGAAAAAAAGAACATGGATGTTATCATTACTTTCATCAGTACTTTTATTAACTTCTTGTACTAATAAGTGGGTACAGCAGGATTTGCATATAAACACTTTAGAACTTGCTGATGAGTATTTTCCTAAATATTTTGACGAGATTGAAAACACGTTGCAAAAGAATGATGTTATGTAAAAAAGAATATACAGAGAAAGTAAATGACCCATATACTAAATTTTATATGGCAAAATACTATGTTACTGAGTCACTTTTCTATGAGTTAACATTATTCTATGATTATAGTTTTAATTGTAGATCTACTGCTGATAGTCACATTCTTTTTGGCTTAATTTATAAATTAGCGACTGAAGAAGAGGCATTCAATATTCCACAGAATTATATGAATATCATTATTGATGTAACTGATTTTTGCTGTAATAATTTGCTAGGTACAGGTGAAAAAATTAATACACTTTATGATGAAGCAAAAGAAAAATATATAAATGGTGAGCATTTAAATGTCAAAGATGAAAAATATGTTTTTGTAGAGGAAAAGATGTGGGAGGAAACACCGCCGCATAGATGGTTTGAAGTGCGATTCAAAGATAATGAATACAATGTAGTGATTGGATTACAAGACTATCTAACCGATGTAAACATTTGGGATAAATAGTTTCCTCAAAATTAAATAAAATAGTTACTAAGAAGTAAAATACTAGAAGGATTTAGACTTGATGTAACTAGTGTTACTAAAAAAGGATTAAGAGGTGTTGAAGTTGTTAGTAGTAGTCAAACTTATGTTAGCCAAGTGCTAAAGTTGGCAGAATAATTGGGCAATATTCTTACATTTCTAATGGATTAACCCTAGACACTTTACGATTAATTACAAGTTGGTTTATATTCTAAAAACGTTAACTTTTTTGTTTTTGACCATTTAAAAAGAAAAAGTTAATAACTAGATAGTTCTTACATTATCGTTTTATTCATTTATTTATATAGGTGATATCAAATGAATAAGATTTGGATTGGAATTATTGTTATTTCAATTATTTATGGATTAGTTACAGGTAGGTTTGACGCTTTGGCAAACTCGATTTTGGCATTGCCGGAAAAGGGCTTGAATCTTGTATGTACATTGGTTTTTTCTGCTTGTTTTTGGAATGGAATTATGATGATCATGTATGATAGCGGCCTTATCGATAAAGTTGCTAAAGCTTTGAATCCGCTATTAAATCTTATCATGCCAAATTTAAAAGATGAGGAAGCAAGAAAATATATTTCTTCTAATATTGCCGCAAATATGTTTGGTCTTGGTTTTGCGGCTACTCCGAGTGGTTTAAAAGCGATGAAAAGATTAAAAATGATTTCACCGGAAGATGAAAAAACAGCTTCCGATGAAATGGTCACATTTTTGATTTTAAACACTGCCGGAGTGACGTTGATTCCTACTACAGTGATGGCGATAAGACATAGTTATGGTGCGGTAAATCCGACAGATTTTATTATATATGGTATTATCGGTACACTTTTATCATGCGTATCTGGTCTTTTATTGGATCGGTATTATCGTAAAAAAGCATTGAAAAACAAAAGATAAAAATTATATTTCAATGCTTAAAATAAATTTGACATCGAGAAAACTAAGATTTGAAAATTATTAAAACTTTATAATATGTTTGTCATATCGCTCATATTATTTAAAGATGAAAGAAATGATCGTATATGAATAAAGTATCTTTAGTATTTATTCCGCTGCTAGTGATTTTAACTATTGTATATGCAGCAATTAAAAAGAAAAATGCTTATGCTTCATTTTTGAATGGTACCAAAGAAGGGTTGGGTTTATTTGTGGAAGTTTTTCCATCAGTAATGGCCATGTTGCTTGCGGTAACGATGTTAGAAGCTTCGGGATTGATTACAGATATAAAAACCAGTTTAAAAACTCTGTTTCCCGCGATAAATATGTTTGCGGATATTACTCCCATGGTATTATTTAGACCAATATCCGGATCAGCTTCAATCGCCGTTTTAGATAATATATGCGCTGCCGGCGCCGATTCTTTTACTTGTAAAATGGCTTCGACGATTCAAGGGAGTACAGACACGACGATTTACGTTCTATCATTGTATTTTACAAGCGTTGGAATTACTAAATGGAAACATGCTTTGAAAGTTGGACTTATGGCAGATGTGGTTGGAATCACTGTGGGTGTTATTTTGTCTTTATTATTTTTAAAATAATTATTTTTTATAAAATTTGAAAAATAGTTTTGCATGCTTTTATCTCTACGCTAATCATTTCAAATAATCTATTTATTTTAATTTCTTTTTTTGATAAACTGATTTGCATGGAAGATAAAATTAGATTGCAAAAAAGAATTGCGGCAAGTGGTATTTGCTCAAGGCGAAAAGCGGAACTATTGATTACCGCTAATAAAGTGAAAGTAAATAATGTCATTTGCAATAAACTTGGTACTTTAGTTTCGCCTTTAGATTGTGTTGAAGTTGATGGAACAATCTTAACTAATGAAGAACAAGTTGTGTTTTTGTTCAATAAACCGCTTGGTGTTTTATCAAGTGTAAAAGATGATCGGGGTCGTAAAGTAGTTACGGATTTTTTTAAAGAGTATCCTTATCGATTATTTCCGGTTGGCCGTCTTGATTACAATACTTCTGGTGCTATTTTAATAACAAATGATGGTGAACTGGCAAACTTGATTATGCATCCCTCTTCACATTTAGAAAAAACTTATGTAGCGATAGTT
The DNA here is from genome assembly GCA_947588815.1 of uncultured Bacilli bacterium. GTDB lineage: Bacteria > Bacillota_I > Bacilli_A > RFN20 > CAG-449 > CANQAG01. Next base: position 53,614 of record CANQAG010000006.1, on the reverse strand, counting down.
AATGAATGTTTTAATCAAGAGATGGCTTTAAAAATGGAAAAGGGAATTCTTTTAAGCGATGGAATGACCGCTCCATGCAAAGTGAAAATCATAAGAAGTGGTTTAGAATCTAAAGTAGAAATCAGCATTCATGAAGGAAGAAATCGTCAGGTGCGGAGAATGTTTGAATATTTTGGGTTGGCTGTAAAGTCTTTGACCCGCACTTCGATCGGATTCATCAAGCTTAACGATCTTAAAAGAGGAGCATATCGCAAATTAACTAATTCTGAAATTGAGATGTTAAAAAATTTGTGCTTAATCAATAAGAAGAAAAATGTAATTCCAACATATAAAGAAAAAAATTTTGGTTAATTATAAAAGTAAGTGCAACAAACAAAGAAAAATTGTCAATCATAATAGTTGCATTTAAAAATAGGCAGTCATATAATATGGCTGTACTTCAGGGTTAGGTGAAATTCCTTACCGGCGGTAAACCCCGCGAGCAGTAATGCATGAACTAGTGAAATTCTAGTGGCGACAGTAAAGTCTGGATGAAAGAAGTTATAGTTAAATCAACTATCTTTACCCTCTAAGTATATTGAGGGCTTTTTTATTTTTAAGCCCACATAGAAAGGAGTTTCGTATGAGAAACAAAAAAGTAGCCTGGATAGTAAAAACGGCGGTTTTATCTGCAATCAGCGCTATTCTTTACATGTTTGTAAAGTTCCCGCTTCCAATGCTTTTCCCTTCGTTTTTAGATATCCAAATTTCTAATTTACCTGCCATTATCGCAGGATTCCTTTTAGGACCAACCGGTGGTGTTACTGTGGTTGCTGTAAGAGCTTTGCTTAAAATTCTTACGATTGGAACTTCTACAAGTTACGTAGGAGAATTAGCGGATCTTTTAATAGGCATCGCGGTCGTATTGACTTCTTCTTTGATTTACAAAAAATTTCATTCTAAAAAAGGAGCAATTGTCGGATTGGCGTTTTCCTCACTAGCATGGGTATTAGTGGCCATCATTACTAATTGGCTGATTTTAATCCCGTTCTATTTAGAATTTTTCTTTAAAGGTAATGTTCAAGGTTTAATTGCAATGTGTGCGATGATCCCTGGAATCAATGAATCAAATTATTTGATACTTTACTTGTTGGTCGGGGTACTACCATTTAATGCTTTATTATCAATCGTTTGTAACCTTATTACTTTCTTAGTCTATAAACGAACCCATTTTATGTTTAATGAAATAGAAGAAAGAACACTTGTGGCATCAAAATCTCATAATATGCTAATTGTTGGTCTATCGCTAGTAGCTTTGAACGCTCTTTTAATTATCGGTGTTGCCGTTTCTTCTAAATGGCCAAAAGAGTGGTATGAATGGGTTGGCCTTTTCATCATTTTGGCATTGGGATTAAGTTTATCTGTCACGGATCTTATCTTGTCACTTAAGAAAAATAACTGATATTAAAAATTTTTAATATTAAAAATAAAGATGCGTAAGTATGTAAAGAATAATTATTCTTAAAATAAAATGAAATCATACAAGTGCATCTTTTTTATTGATTGTTTGTTCTAATCTATAAATCTCTATCATAAATTCATCTTGAGGAACCTCAAGGAGGTAATATTATGGACACATTACAAGTGTTAAGAGATATCGGATTACGAAATAATGGAGATGTGTATTTAGGAGTTGTCGGTCCGGTTAGAGTAGGTAAATCAACTTTTATTAAACGCTTTATGGAGACAGTAGTCATTGAAAATATCACTGATGAAAGCGAAAAAAAGCGTGCTCTTGATGAACTTCCGCAGTCTGGGGAAGGACGCACAATTATGACAATGGAACCAAAATTTGTTCCATCAAATGCGGTTTCTATTGCAATTGATGAAAGTCTTTCAGTAAAGATTAGACTTATCGATTGTGTTGGTTTTATTATCGATAGTGCCAATGGGTATTTAGAAGATGGTAAAATGAGAATGGTTAAAACCCCATGGTTTACAGAAACCATTCCTTTTGATGATGCGGCGCGTATTGGAACTCAAAAAGTAATTAAAGACCATTCGACAATCGGTATTGTTGTAATTAGCGATGGAAGCATCAATGATTTTTCTAGAACAGATTATCTTGGAGCAGAACGCAAGGTTATTGAAGAAATGAAAGAAATCGACAAGCCTTTCGTGATTGTCATGAACACCAAAACTCCAGGAAAAGAAGAAACTTTAGCCTTGGCAAAAGAATTGGAAACAAATTACGGAGCTCCGGTTATCGCTTTGGATGTAATGTCAATGGGTCAAAAAGATGCGACTGAAATTTTAAAAGCGGCTTTATATCAATATCCGATCAGCGGCATTGAAATGGCCTTACCGACTTGGGTTAGTTCTTTAGATGACGAACATTATATTAAAGTGTCGATCAAACAATCGATTGATATGGCAATGCGAGAAGCTAAAATTGTCAAAGACGTTGAAAAAATCAATGGTGTTTTAAAAGAAAACGAATACTTAACTGAAGTCAATTTACAAAATGTCGATACCGGAACCGGTATTGTCACTGTTCAATTAGATGTTGATGAAGGCTTGTATGATCAAGTCTTAAAAGAACTTGTCGGATGTGAAATAACTGACAAAGCTCAATTAATCGCGGTTTTAAGCGAGTATGTTAAAGCTAAAAAGGATTATGATCTTATAGGTTCGGCATTGAAAATGGCGGAAGGTACAGGCTATGGGTTTGCTTCCTCGCCTTTAGATAAGATGGTAATTGAAAAACCGGAGATGATTAAGGTTAATGGAAGATATGGAATCAAGGTCAAAGCGACTTCACCTTCATATCACATTATTAAAGTTGATGTATCAACTTCTTTTGAACCGGTTTTAGGAGCTAAAGATCAAGCAGAATACTTCCTAAATTATTTATTGGAAGCGTATGAAAAAAATGAAACGGCAATTTTGGATTGCGAAATTTTCGGTCGCCAATTCAAAGATATTTTAAACGAAAGTATTTCTTCAAAACTTAATAGTTTACCGGAACCGGTTAAAGTAAAATTACAACAACTGATCAAAACTATTTCAAATAAGGGTAAAGGAAATTTAATCGCATTTGTATTCTGACGATAAGTTATAAAATGTAAGCGGTATCTTAATTTCTATATATTTCAAATAAAAGGTTGCAAAAAGTCCTAATTTATGGTATTATTTGTACAATTCATTAGGAGGTTAGAAATGAATAAAGCTGATTTAGTTGAAAAGGTTGCAGCTGAAGCTCGTTTAACAAAGAAAGATGCTCAATATGCAACCGAAGTTGTTTTCGAAAAAATTCTTGAGGCTCTCGTTAATGGGGAAGAAGTGAAAATTGCCGGATTCGGTTCCTTTGTCGTTAAAGAACGCGCGGCAAGAGTCGGAATTAACCCAACTACCAAGGAAAAAATTGAGATTCCTGCGATGAAAGCTGTTGTCTTTAAGGCAGCCAAACCAGCTAAAGATAAAGTTAATGGCTAATTAAAAAAGAACTTCTCTTAAAGAAGTTCTTTTTATTTGCCTTCTTAAATAAAAAAAGCCTTTGAATAAGGCACTTTTTTAATGGTGGGTGCTGACGGGATCGAACCGCCGACCTTCTGTACGTCAAACAGATGCTCTCCCAGCTGAGCTAAACACCCAGAACGAAAATATAATAATGCAAATGGTGATTGGTGTCAATATAATTTTTGGTAATATCAATTTTCTTTAATCATATAGTTGATTAGGTGATAATGATGATTATTGGTATCAATGGTTTTAAAGGAAAAATGGGAAGTCTAATCTATGAGGATTTAAAAGAATCTTTTTTGGTTTATGGTTATGACAAAGAAAATCCTTTGACAATTGAAAAATTGATTGAAAGACCACACGACGTTGTAATTGACTTTACTGAAAGACACGAATGCTTACGTAGTGCTTTATTATGTTTAACAAACGGGATTCATTTTATCTCTGGAACGACCGGACTACTTCCTTTTGAAATATCTTTAATAGATCGAACGGCCAAAGACAATCATCTTTCTGCCTACTTAGTTTACAATTTTTCGCTTTCCTTTTGGCGATTGGTTAAATGTCTAGAAATCTTAAAACCTGGTGCTAATATTACTATTAAGGAACGTCATCATAAATCAAAAAAAGATATCCCTTCAGGGACAGCCATTTTGTTGAAAAATCTCTTAGGAAATGAAAAGATAAAGATAATTTCCTCTCGAGGTGACGATTTTGTCTATCGCCATGATATAATATTTGATAATGAGAATGATTCATTGACGATGATTCATGAAATTAAAGACAAACATGCATATGTTGAAGGAGTTAAAAAAGCTTTGCAAAATATCGGATTATTTGAAGGATTGAGGACGACGCTTGATGAGTGAATTGGATATTTTTAAGGAATTAAGTGAAATTTTTAAACTTCACGGAGTAAACCTTTACCTTGTTGGTGGTGCCGTGCGAGATTTTTTAAGTGATCGTCCAATTGACGATTTTGACCTAGTGACTGATGCTTTGCCAGAAAAAATTGAAGCAATGTTTCCAAACTGCGTTATTAAGTACCGTAAACTTGGGAGTACTTCGTTAATTTGGCATAAACGAAAAGTTGATATTACTACTTTGCGAGTTGAAGGTGATTATAAGGATTTTCGTCATCCGGAATATGTTCGCTTTGTTAAAGATTTAAAAGAAGACGCTAAAAGAAGAGATTTTACAATTAATGCACTTTATTTAGATCACGAGATGAATGTACATGATTTTTATGATGGAAAAACTGATTTAAAAAACAAAAATCTGAAAATGATAGGTAATCCGGACGTTCGTTTGCAAGAAGATCCATTACGTATCGTAAGGGCAGTTAGATTTAAAACAACTCAAGATTTGACCTATGATTTGTCTCTTGAGCAGGCGATTTCAAAACAAAGGACTTTTTTAAAACAAATATCCTTTACAAAGATTCTTGAAGAAACTAAAAAAGTAGACAATAAATATTTTCAACTTTTTATTGATGAATGGCAAAGATTAAAACTTGATGAAATAATTCCTTTATGTCAAATTCTTAATCCAATTGCTCTTGTGGACATGCATTGCGATACATTGACATCACTTAAAGACAAAAAACAGAAATTAATAAAAAATAACCTTCACCTCGATTTAAATAAAATGATGCAGAGTCATTACACCTTACAATGCTTCGCTTTATTCATTAAAAAAACCGAAGGAGATCTTTACAATAAAGCTCAAGTTTATCTTGATAACTTTGAAAACGAATTACTTGAAAATGATAGTGTGATTGAAAAAGTCACTTGTTATGACGATTATTTAAAAATCGTGGCAAAGAAAAAGATAGGGGCCTTAATAACTCTTGAAGGCGGAGAAATTATCGAAGGTGATTTATCAAAACTAGAAAAGTTATATACACGCGGATGTCGAAGTATGACTTTAACATGGAATTATCCTAATGAAATCGGATATCCGGCACACGATATTAGCCAAGAAAGCAACATTTCAGATATTTATCAAGGATTAACATTATTTGGACAAGAAGTAGTGAAAAAAATGAATGAATTAGGAATGATTATCGATATTTCACATTGCTCGCATAAAGTTGTCGAAGATGTGCTTAATATTTCAAAAGATCCGATTGTCGCTTCTCATTCTAACGCTTTTTTCGTATCTCCTAACGAACGTAACCTAAGTGATGATTTAATTAAAAAGATCGCTTTAAAAGGTGGGGTAATCGGAATTAACTTTTGTGAGAAGTTTGTAAAAAATAAACCATCGGATGATTATTTATCATTAATAGTAGATCACATAAATCATATTAAAACTATCGCCGGCATCAATGCGATTGCTCTAGGGAGTGATTTTGATGGAATCGACACTCCGGAAAAATTAAGCGATGCTTCAAAAATGAACCTTTTATATGAACGATTGAAAACGGAAAATTTCAATGAAGCTGAAATTGAAAAAATTTTCTATAAAAATTTTTTACGAGTATTTAAAAAAGTGTGTAAATAAGATTTAAGTTTGCTCACTTTTTTTTTATAATTTTGATAAGGTGATAAATATGATGGCAACTATACAGGAGTTAGATTATCGTTATATCTTAATTGATAAATACAAATATTTGGGTTTAAACGAAAATGAAGTGATGATTATATTGTCGATTGACAATATTCTTAAACATGGTGCGATCTTGGTAACTGCGGATACATTGGCTTTAAAAATGTCGCTTGGAGAAAAAGAAATCGATCAGTTAATTGTTAAATTAAGCGATCCAAATAATAAAGATAAATGTTTTATTGAATATGTGACTAAAAACGATCAAATGGTAACTTCTTTGGAACCTACTTTTAAAAAGATCGAAGCTTTTTATACTGCTTCTATTGAAGATCGACGAAAAAGCGAACAATATTTGAGCGAAGAGCAAAAAGAAAATATCTTCACGGCTTTTGAAACTGCAATCGGCTCGAGTTTAACGCGTCTCGATATCGACAAAATTATGGAATGGATTCAATCTGGAATAGACGATAAATCCATTCTTTCCGCGCTTGAAGAGTGCGCTATGAAGAATAAAAAAGTTACCGTTCGGTTAGTCGATAAAATTTTATTAAAACGTTTAATACATAACGATCGCGAAAAAGAAGGATATTCCACTATCGACGAGCGTCATAGAAATGATATTGAAAAAGCGATTGATATTGCCTCATACCATTGGACTGATGATGAAAAATAATAAGATTGATCAAATTATCGAATATTTCGATGAAATTTTACCGAATGCCAGTTGCGAATTAATCTACCATAAAGATTATGAACTTTTGATTGCAGTGATGCTTTCGGCACAGACGACAGATAAAAAAGTTAATGCGGTTACCGCTTTACTTTTTTCACGCTTTCCAACTTTAGAAGCATTAAAAAATGCTCCCTTAGAGGAACTTGAAGAGATCATTAAACCTTTAGGATTATTTAAAAATAAAGCTTGTAATATTAAAGCAATCGCAAATTCGTTACTTTTAAAATATGATGGAAAAGTTCCTAATTCCCGCGATCTTTTAATTGAAATGAATGGCGTGGGAAGAAAAACCGCTAATGTGGTTTTAGCCGAGTTATTTAAAGAACCGCATATTGCCGTTGACACTCATGTGGAAAGAATCAGCAAAAGATTAAAACTTGTTGATGAAAATGCTTCGCCATTGCAAGTAGAGCAAAAATTAGAAAAACTTTTTCCAACTGAAAGATATATTTTAACACATCATCAATTTATTCATTTTGGTCGTTATTATTGTAAAGCCCAAAAACCGATGTGTGACGTTTGTAAACTTACAAAATATTGTAAATATTATAAAAAGAAAGTTAAAATGTAAGGCTCGCCATGAAGATTATGATTGTTTTTAAAAGTTTCGTAAATTTCAATGGATTCGATTTCTTGCGGTAGTTCCTGTATTTCTAAGTTATATCCATCGACAAAAATTTCGTATTCTTCGTCGAAGGTTTTTATTTTAAAGAGATAACCACGATTGCCAAAAAATGTAGTATAAATCTCATCTTCTTTTAATTCGTTTAAAATCGACATTGATATCGAATTATCTAAAAAATTGACATTGATATTATCTAAAATCTCAAATTCCGGATTAGGAAGGATCTCAGTAGGTATTTCTTCTTTTCGGAAATAAGCATATGAAATAAATTGTGAAGGAACAAAGGAATTAGGCAAGTAAAATTTTTCAAGACCTTTGACCACTTCAACTTTTTGGAGATTAGCTTCGTAATTAAAACTTTTACTTTTGCTTGATATTTTTTCCATCACATTCTTAAATAATTTTTTGGCAACCAATCGTCGTGAGTCGCTGTAACCAAAGTAGTTTTTTTCACCTAATTTGGGTTCATCGAATCCGGTCCATACGGCGATAGTATGTGAAGGTGAGTAACCGGCAAACCAAACATCACGATCGGCATTAGAAGGATAATTGTAACGGGCTCTCACATTTGAGTCGTAAGCGTTAGTTCCGGTTTTTCCGGCGATTGCAACGTTAGATGGTTTTGCTAAAGCGATGTTGTAGTAATTTTGATCAATCATTCTTGTTAAAGCGCTTGTCATCGTTAAAGCGGCTTCTTTTGAAATTACTTGTTTTCCGTGTAAATCGCGAGAGTAGATGATTTTACCGGTTTCTTGATCGGTGATTTTTTTTATGGTAGAGGGTTTAATGTATAATCCATTATTTGCAAGCATTGCGTATGCTCCGGCGAGTTGAATCGGCGAGACGCCATATTTCATGCCACCGATTGCATAAGGATAAGTAAATTCTCCTTCGTCCATAATTCCTATATCTTTAAGGTATTGTACAGCTTTATCGACGCCGATTTTTGCAATAACTTTTTCAAGAGTATAAAGAGTCGAAGTATTTCTTGAATAACCGAGAGCATCAAGAAGAGTGATTTTACCTAAATATTGTTTATCGGCATTTTGTACCGTGATTGATGTATTTGGATAAGTGTATGGTTCATCGATAACGGCACTTAATTCATTGTAATGGAGATGTTCCATGGCTAAAGCGTAAGTAAAAATCGGTTTCATTGTTGAAGCCGGTTGACGTTGCATTTCGTAACTGCGGTTATATAACATTTGTCCTTCATAGTTTCGTCCACCCATAAGGCCTATCAAAGCTTGATTTTGACTGTCGATTACCGCTAAAGCTGCTTGTTGGTTTTCATCTTCAAAGATAAAATTCGTTCCTGATTGAATGCCGTCTATATAGGATTGAACTGAAGTATCAAGATATGTTTCGATATCCAAAGCTACCGAAAAAGGGTTAAAACCGGTTAATTCTTTAACTTCCCGATATACCACATCCAAATAACTTTGAAACTCATAAGTTTCCTCTTGATAATTCGATCCTTTTTCAATTACGAGATCTTTTGCGTGTTTTTTAACGCCTAATTGATATTGTTCATCGGTTATATAATGATTGTTGAGCATTGCTTTTAAAACAAGATTTTTGCGGTCGTTACATTCTTCAATATGTTTAAAAGGAGAATATAAAGAAGGAGATTTTACAACACCTGCCAAAATCGCGCATTCCGGAAGGGTTAATAAATCGACGCTTTTATTAAAAAAGCGATACGAAGCGTAACCAACGCCTTGAATTGTGGCGTCAAAATAAATGCGATTAAAATATTGTTCCAAGATTTCCTCTTTGCTCATCATTTGTTCTATTTGATAAGCAAGATAAGCTTCTTGAATTTTTCGAGATAACGAAATTTCTGAAGTTAAAAGTAAATTTTTTACTAATTGTTGCGTAATTGTGGAACCGCCTTGTCGCGCGTTAGAAGAAAACAAATTATTGAAAGCCGAATAAAGTATTCTCGAATAATTGATACCGTGATGTTCAAAAAAGTGTTCGTCTTCAATACTGATTAAAGCGTTAATCAACGTTTGAGGTAACTCTTCGTATTTTACAAGTTTAGCTTTATCTTCCCCTAAAGTTTCAATGAGACGAGAAGAAGAATCGTAAATTCGAGTATGTTTTTGTTCAATTAACTTTTCGATTTGCGGCGTTGATAAATCTTTTACAGTATAAAAAACATAAGTACCAATTCCTAATGATACCATAAAAGTTGTAATAAAAACCCCGCTTAATATAGTATTAAAGATTGACTTTTTGCGCTTCATTAAAGAAGACCTTATCGACCGCGTCTAGGTACTTCAGTCTCGGCATAAAGCTTTGTTCCACCAATACTCCTTTTTCTTGAATGAAATTATAAGGAATCGATTTTCGTTCTTGTTTATTATAATAATCACACACGATTTTGGCATCCAGTAAATAAACTTCTCCAAGCGTCGCAAAATGAATGAGAAAAAAGGCAATACCTCCATGAAAGATGACTTTCTCCAAGTGTTTTATTTGATGAGAAGAAATATTGTTAAAACTTAAAGAAGTTTTGGATTTTGTCTCTTTACATTCAAAATCAATGTAACGCGAGCGGTAAACGCCGTTATAGTCAGCGGTAGACTGCTTTTCAAAATAAGCGTCTTTAATTCTTGCATTATCAGCATAATCGACCTTAACCACGTGAATTGGAGTAGGTCTTTTAGTAATAATTGCTCGTTTCACTTCATCATAATAGTCGTTTGAAGTATTAACGGCATGTTCAAAGTTCATGCCTCGATTAGCAAAATTGTGAAAAGATTTTTCAAGTTTTGAGACATCTTTTTTGTTAGGATAATTGACCATAGATACCTCCATTAGTTATATTTTGCCATATTCATAACGATTTATGATAAGAAAGTTTTAACGTAATTTTGAAATTCTTCACTTGTTATGTTTTCACCATTACATAATTTAGCGATGGCTTTTTTAATCGGATCAGGTAAAATTTTTAAATTGCTTATTAGTTTTAAATATTCATTGGCAACGATTTCCGGAGAATGGATAAAAGCTTTATAAAGATTTAATAAATCGATAGAATCATTTAAAGGATCATGACTTTTACCATAAGGCTCGATATTAAAAATTTTTAAATAATTCGTTAAAGAATAATTATTTCCTTTAGAATCACGAATATATTGACCGATGAAAGCCATAAAATCAACCATCATTTTACATATTTGAACAGCGGTTTCATCTTTTTGAAGATTGAATTTTAACATCGTGTCATGAAACATGCGCAAATCGTTACTTCCAAAAGTCAAAAGCCAAACATTTTGTAGATCTTCATCAACATATTCTACAAATTTTGATATCGCTTCAATGAAATCAATTCCATTTTTTTCCAGCAAAGCTTTATCAATGCTTGTCATTTTTGTAACCACTGATCCGATTTTTGAATCAGTTTTAATATAAACATGAAAACCAGGATAAGTGTCAATGATATTTCCATTTTCGTCGATATGTACTTTTATAGCTCCCCAAGCGATAATTTCATGAGTAAATTGCGTACCTTCAAAATCTATAAATACTAGAGTTCTTTTGTTTTTAAGTAATTTGTTTAAAGCTTTCATTGACTACTCCGTTTCTAAAATAAGTATACTCCATTTGTCTCATTTATAAAATGAATAATTCGGCTTGTTGCAAAAACAAAATAGGCACATATACATAATTGAACGTTGTAACGTTTGAAAGAGGTGTTTGGATGAATACTAATTGTAACTCTGGAAATCAACCTATTTGGGTTTCTAATTGTTCTACTTGTGGCTTATTAATGACGCTTCAAAGCGATCGTTGTTGTTGCCGAGTTTGTGAACAAGTTAATTACACTTTGACTATTCAAAATAATTGTTCAAGTTCGATAACGGATTGTGTCGTTTCACTACCAATTGACAATTCGCTATGTTTGATGCGTGGTAGTTTGATGGTCAATGGAAATGTTGTTAATAGTCAATGCGGTGGCACTAATAACATCTGTCTTGGAACGATCAATCAAAATGAAACGGTGACAATTACTTTTACTTGTACAGTGATGAATTTGTGTCGATATATCAGAATGAGAGCTACTTGTAATTTCTGTGTGTGCGCTTTTTGTATGAAGCAACCGATGGCGGTTTCAAGCAATATGGAAACAATTCAAGTCTGCGGATGTTGCAATTAAAAAGTAAAGGCTTTATGAAAAATCCTCATTTGAGGATTTTTTAATTTTTAAGATGAAATAAAGTAAAAATATCATGTATTAGTTGAAGTTAAAAATTATGTAGTAATTAAGTCTAATATCATATAATCAACTTATATGTTTTTAAATAAGTTGGTTTTTATTAATAATATAAAAAAGAGTTTTTGCTAATGGCGGTCATGAGTAGATTAGCTAAGGTTTTTTATTTACTTTGCATATAATCGATAATTATTGTATAATAATTAAAGTTCCGAGAAAGGAAAAATTAGTGATGGATTTCAATCTTAAATATGATGCAAAAGCGATTCTTGATCGTGAATTTGCCGGTAAAAAACCAGGTTATGATCCTCTTCAAGTAGATATTTTTCTCGATGAAATTGTGAAAGATTATTTAGCTTTTAATCAATATCATCAAACTGCGGAAAATACAATAAGTGAATTAACCCGCACTAATAAACTTTTAAAAGAACGATTGGATCAAATTGAAGTTACTAATGCTGTTTTAAACGAAAAAATGAAAAGCCTAGAAGGTAATGATCATGTTTCTTCTTTAGGAAATATCGATTTGCTAAAAAGAATCTCAGCATTAGAACAAGCTCTATTTAAGCAAGGTATTGATCCAAATCAAATAAAATAGTTTTTGACCCAGACAATTGCTGGCGATAGCTAGAGGAAAGTCCATGCTCGCACCATCTGCGATGATGGTAGTGTTTGTGCCAAAGAAAAAAATAACTTTGGGTAGATGGGAGCATCTAACGGCAAGACGAAATCTAAATCTTGAATGACATGATTAAGTCTTTGAAAGTGCCACAGTGACGGAGTTCATGAGAAATCATGAAGTGGAACGCGGTAAACCCCACAAGCGAGAAACCTAAATTTGGTAAGGGAAGCAAGAAGCGAGAATTGAATTGCTTCAGGCATGCATTGCATAGATAAATAATTGTCCGCGACAGAACATGGCTTATCGGGTCAAATACTCAATAAAGGAGTTAAATAATGAATTTGCCCAACAAAATTACGACTGTTAGAATGATTTTAATGGTAATATTAGTAGTTTTACTCTTATTTCCTTACGATGTGTTCAATATTAATATTCCACAACTTTCTGGTGGTGGATTCAACGTTTCTGTAATTTATTTAGTCGCACTAATAATTTTCGTTATTGCTTCATTCTCCGATTATTTGGATGGACATCTCGCTAGAAAATATAATCTAGTAACTACTTATGGCAAGTTTATGGATCCCATTGCCGATAAATTGTTAATCAATTCAACGCTTATTATTTTAGCTATTCAAGGCCCTTTGCGTATTCCTACGATTGTAGTGGTTTTGATGATTGCTAGGGATATAGTTGTCGATGCTATCCGTATGCTTGCTGTTGAAAAAGGAAAAGTAATTGCCGCTTCAATTTGGGGAAAATTAAAAACAGTACTTCAGATGATAGCGATCATATGTGTCTTTTTAAATGATTATCCTTTTTCTTTACTGAATTTACCATTTCATATTAGTATAATCCTTTGTTATTTGGCGATGATTGCTTCAGTTGTTTCGGGTATAATATATGTAATTTCAGCGAGAGAATTATTTAAGGAGGAAAACAAAAATGATTAAAGACTTATTTAAGATGCTAAAAAACGACGATATTACTTTAAGTAGTGCTGAAAGCCTCACAGGTGGTTTGTTTGCTACAACCATTACTTCACATCCGGGTGCTTCTCGCTATTTTAAAGGTTCTACGGTTACTTACTCTAACGAAGCAAAACAAAAAATTCTTAATGTTCCTGAGTCAATTTTAAAAGAATACGGAGCTGTTTCTAAAGAAACTGCTAGATATATGGCAGAAGGAGCGGCAAATTTATTTAATTCATCAATCGCCGTATCTTTCACCGGAAACGCCGGCCCGGATGCTTTAGAAGATAAGCCGGTTGGATTAGTTTACATTGGTTTTGCTTATGGTGAAACGACAGTATTGGAACTTCATCTAAAGGGTTCTCGCGAAGAAATCAGAGCCAAATGTGTAGTGATCGCTTTGAAAAAAATCGAAGAACTTATAAAAAGTAAAAAAATCAAATATTGATAAAGTGAGGATAAAAATATGGCACAAGAAAAAGTAAAGACAAAAGATGAAAAATTAGAAGAAACTATTCGCGACATTGAAAAATTATTTGGCAAAGGAGCCGTAATGAAACTTGGCGATCGCCCTAATATCGATGTCGATACTATTCCTAGCGGCTCACTTCTAATCGATAATGCACTAGGTATCGGGGGTTATCCCAAAGGTCGAATTATTGAAATTTTCGGACCTGAATCTTCAGGAAAAACCACTTTAGCTTTAACCGCGATTGCTGAGGCCCAGAAAAAAGGTGGTAGAGCGGCTTTTGTCGATGCTGAACATGCGATTGATCCGGTATATGCTACTAAACTCGGCGTCAATACCGATGAACTTATTTTGGCTCAACCCGATCATGGAGAACAAGCGCTTGAAATAGTCGAAATGCTTGCTAAATCAGGAGCCATTGATATTATTGTCGTCGATTCAGTTGCCGCTTTAGTTCCCCAAAGTGAATTAGAAGGAGTGATGTCCGATTCAAATGTGGGTGCTCATGCTAGATTAATGTCAAAGGCAATGAGAAAACTTGCCGGAGTTTTGAATAAATCTTCTTGCACCGTTATCTTCATTAATCAATTAAGAGAAAAAGTTGGTGTTATTTATGGTAATCCTGAAGTAACAACCGGAGGACGTGCCTTAAAGTTTTATGCTTCTATCCGCATAGATATTCGTAAAGGAGAAGCGTTAAAAGAAGGCGATCAAATTATCGGAAATGTCGTTAATATAAAAGTGGTTAAAAATAAAGTGGCACCACCATTTAAGAGTTGTAAAGTTGAATTGATATATGGCGAAGGCTTTTCAAAGTATGGTGAAGCACTCGATATGGCCTTGGAATATGATCTTGCCAAAAAAGCCGGTTCTTGGTTTGAAATTTTAGGAGAACGAGTCGGTCAAGGACGAGAGGCAGCCAAAGAATTTTTAAAACAACATCCTGAAGTTTATGATAATTTAGTTGCTAAAATCAATGAAAAGCGTCAAGAACAATAAATATACACGGAGGCATGGCCTCCTTTTTTAATGTAATAGAAATATTATAAGATTTATCTTTTATTAATTAGGTTTTTATTGTTATAATATTATTGCACTCATAGAGTGTTGAGCAGATTAGTTATGATTTGGATTTATTCCATTCTCAATATTTAATGTTAATTTATTTAATTAGGATACATTAATGGAACTATTACGCTTATTTTATGTATCGATTGGTAATATTTTAATGATTTACCACGAAAAGGAGGAAGAAAATGGATACAGGAACAGCCGTACTTTTAATCATCCTTTTTCTCGTCATCGGACTTGTGGCCGGCTTTTTAATTTGCCGATTCATTCCGGTTTTAAAATCAAAGCAAGCTACTAAAAAAGCTGAAAAGATTATTAAAGATGCAGAGATTAAAGGAGAGCACATTATAAAAAATGCTCAATTAGATGCCAAATCTACGGTTTATGAGATGAAACTTGAAGCCGAGCGAGAAATTAAGGAAAGAAAGCAAGAAGCAGTCAATGTTGAAAATAAATTGACGGCAAGAGAGCAAAGCATTGATCGACGAGATCTCGCTTTGCTTGAAAAAGAAAAAAACTTAGAGGAAAAGAACGACTTGCTTGATCGACGCAATAAAGAATTATCGCGAAAAGAACTTGTTTTACAAGAAAAAATTGATGCGATTATTACTGAATTAGAGAAAGTTTCGCAAATGTCGATCAATGAAGCTAAGACTGAAATATTTAAAAGAGTTGAAGAGAAACTTTCTCAAGAAATCGCAGCTTTCATTAAAAATCGTGAAGATGAAGCAAAAGAGCAAGCTGACAATAAGGCTCGTGATTTATTGGCACTCGCCATCGATAAATACGCACAAGAAGTAACGACAGAAAGAACTGTTTCTGTAGTTCCGCTTCCAAGCGATGAAATGAAAGGGAGAATCATTGGAAGAGAAGGTCGCAATATCAGGACTTTGGAGCAACTTTTAGGTGTCGATATTTTAATCGACGATACTCCGGAAGTAATTACTGTTTCTTGCTTTGACCCAATTAGAAGAGAGACGGCTCGTTTAGCTTTGGAATTATTGATTAAAGACGGGAGAATTCAACCGGGACGGATTGAAGAAATTTGTGAAAAAGCCAAAGCCGAAGTTGATCGTTCGGTTAAAGAAGCAGGAATGCAAGCAGCATTAAAACTTGGGTTACCACGCATTAATAAAGATTTATTAACTTATGTAGGACGTTTAAAATATCGGACTTCATATGGACAAAATGTCTTTGATCACTCGGTTCAGGTGGCTTATTTAGCTGGCGTAATGGCAGCTGAATTAGGTTTGGATCAAAATCTTGCAAAGCGAGCTGGCTTACTCCACGATGTCGGTAAAGCTGCTGATTTTGAAATGGATGGAAGCCATGTTGAAATCGGGGTGCGACTTGCTAAAAAATATGGAGAACCTGAAGTTGTAATCAATGCAATCGAATCGCACCATGGTGACGTGCCGGCTAAGTTTGTAATTTCTCATTTGGTTGCTGCAGCAGACACGCTTTCAGCGGCAAGACCTGGAGCCCGGAGCGAAACATTAGAAAATTACATTCAAAGAATCGAACAAATAGAAAATATTTGTAAGCAATTTGAAGGTGTGTCTTCGTCATTTGCGATGCAATCTGGTCGTGAAGTAAGAGTCATGGTGGTTCCCGATAAGGTTGACGATTTAGCATCGTTTAAATTGGCGCGTGATATCAGAGATAAAATTGAAAATGAAATGACTTATCCGGGTCAAATTAAAGTTTCGGTTATTCGCGAATTGCGGGCTACAGAAATTGCAAAATAATAGAAATAAATAAGGCCTTTAAGGCCTTTCTTTTAGAAAGGAGAACTCATGAATATTCTTTTTATCGGTGATATTGTCGCAAAATCCGGACGTCAAGTTGTCGCTCGAATGATACAAGAACTCCAAGAAGAATATGAAATTGAATTCATTATCGCCAATGGTGAAAATGCCACGCATGGCAAAGGAATTTCAAGAGCGAATTATGATGAATTAATCGATTGTGGTATTGATTGTATCACTCTTGGAAATCACTATGGAGCTAGAAAAGAGATTTTCAATTTCATCGATGATTGCGATAATCTTCTTAGACCTTATAATCTCCATTATTCTATTCCGGGTTTGGGTACTACGGTTCTAGAAACTTTTTCCGGTAAAAAAATCCGCGTTACCAATTTGTTGGGTAGAGCATTTATTAATTTAAATGCCAATAATCCTTTCGAGGCTTTAAAAGAAATAATTCAAGAAGATCAAGCTGATATTCACATCGTCGATTTTCATGCAGAGGCAACTGGTGAAAAACTAGCTTTAGCCTATGCTTTTGACGGGAAAATCGGCGCTTTACTTGGCACACACACACATGTTCAAACGCGTGATTATCGCCTCTTGCCAAATGGCACGGCCTATATTTCCGATGTTGGGATGTGTGGGCCTTATAATGGCATTTTAGGAGCCGGAAAAGAAGAAGTAATCACTAGAACTTGGACCGGATTATCGAGTACATTTACAATTGAAAATGATGATGATCAAAGCTTGTTTAACGCAGTGATTTTATCTTTTGATAACAATAATCGCTGTATAGCCATCAAACCAATTTATAAAATATTGACAATAGAGGTCTAGTTTTTTTGACTCTTTCATATTTTTTGAAAGAGGAGAAAACAAAAATGATACAGCAAATAAAAGT
Source organism: uncultured Bacilli bacterium (assembly GCA_947588815.1). Taxonomy (GTDB): domain Bacteria; phylum Bacillota_I; class Bacilli_A; order RFN20; family CAG-449; genus CANQAG01. The sequence goes on along the minus strand of CANQAG010000006.1, from coordinate 36,198 downwards.
GGCGTCACAGTCATCTGTCACTGCTGTGGCGGGCGCAATCAGCAATATTATTCGTGACCAAGATTACCTTGAAGTAAACACCGTAGGTGCCGGTTCTTTAAATCAAGCGATCAAAGCTGTCGCAATTGCTCGAGGATATCTCGTACCTTCTGGTATTGAAATATATATGATTCCTTCTTTTAAGGAAATAGAAATTGAAGGAAAAGAAAAAACAGCAATCAAATTAAGAATAGAAAAAAAGAAATAGCGGGAGTAAAAATGAAGAAGCAAATAAAGGAGCACAGCTTGCCTTCTTTAAAAGAAGCGGCTAAACGTAGCAAGGAAGCAACTAAAATTATTCATGAAGAGATCACTTATTCTTCACGATTGTTAGAGTTTGCCAAAAATCGTAAATATTTTATTAGAACATATGGTTGTCAAGCTAATGTTTTAGACTCTGAAGCGATTGAAGGGATTCTTCAAGAACTGGGTTTTGTGCCTGTAGACGATCCTTTAAAGTCGGATTTATTGATTTTAAATACTTGTGCGGTAAGAGAGAACGCCGAAGATAAAGTTTTTGGAGAAATCGGTTCTTTGAAACGTTTGAAAGACATTAATCCGGGAGCAATTATCGCTTTATGCGGATGCATGGTGCAACAAACTCATATCGTCGAGCAAGTAAAAAAATCATATCCTCAAGTTGATTTGGTTTTTGGGACCCACAATATCTTTCGCTTACCACAACTTTTAGACGAAGTGGTTTTTGATGAAAAACGTGTAATTGAAGTTTTGTCAAAAGAAGGCGAAGTGATTGAAGGAATTCCTTTGGCGCGAAGTGATCGCTTTAAAGCCTTTGTAAATATCATGTACGGATGCGATAAGTTTTGCACTTATTGCATTGTTCCATATACCCGTGGCAAGCAAAGAAGTCGTCGCGTGGCCGATATTTTAAATGAATGCCAGAATCTTGTTGATAATGGTTATCAAGAAATTACTCTTTTAGGTCAAAATGTCAATGCATATGGTAAAGATCTGGATTCAAATTTAAACTTTGCTAAACTTTTAGAATTAGTAGCTAAGACCGGTATTGCACGACTTCGTTTTACGACTTCACATCCGTGGGATTTTTCCAAAGAGATGTTTGAAGTGATCGCTAAATATAAAAATATCATGCCATGTATTCATCTTCCGCTTCAATCGGGTAGTGACGATGTGTTACGCAGAATGGGAAGAAGATACACTGCTTTTCAATATCGCCAATTAGTCGATGAACTGAAAAGTCTTATTAAGGATGTCGCTTTAACGACGGATATTATTGTCGGTTTTCCCAATGAAAGTGAAGCCGATTTTGAAGAAACTTTAAAGATGGTTCAATATTGTCACTTTGATAGTGCCTTTACTTTTATCTATTCTCCACGTGTAGGAACCCCTGCAGCTAAAATGGAAGATAACGTTTCGATGGAAGAGAAAAAAAGAAGATTTGATCGCTTGGTCAAAGTGGTTGAACAAGAAGCGGAAGAAAGAGCAAAACGCTATATAAATAACGTCTATGATGTTTTAGTTGAGGGAACTTCTAAAAAGAGAGATGATATTTTAAGTGGTTATACTGAAACTATGAAACTCGTCAACTTTAAAGGATCCAAAGATTTAATCGGTAAAATTGTAAAAGTTAAAATTTTGGAGTCACATACATTTTCTTTAATCGGAGAATTGGTAAGCGATGAATGAAAAATTAAAAAATGATTTAGACGAATTTATCAAAACTTTTTTTGATAATCCAGCAGTTATCCGTTTTTTAGAATTGAAGAAAATGATTCTTGAGAGTTCTGAATTGAACATGTTGGAAATAGAAATAAAAAAGTGGCAAAAAAAGACGGCTTTAGCGATCAACGATGAGAAAAATTATCAAATTAATCGCCAAAAATATCTCGAATTAAAAAAAAGTTACGATGAAAACCCCTTGATTGTAAACTTTTATTTAGAACGCGAGGAAGTAATGCTCCTTTTAGAAAAGTTGCAACAGGCTTTGAAATAAAAAGGTATCCTTCTCATATATTAGTAGAGGAGGATTTTTTTATGTATCGTGAAATCGCCGCGAAAACTTTAATTGGTAAAGGAAAACTTTCCAGTATCATTAATAAACGCATTTATATTGATGAGGATATTTCTAAAACGTTAGGTTGCTGGATTATCAACCTTAAATATGAAACCATTGAATCGCAAGGGAAGATTACTTTAAAAGGTTCTTTTGATATTCAATTATGGTACGCTTCCAATCATGATCAAAAGTCATCGGTTTACAATGAGACGATTGAATTTGAAGAACCATTTACCATGGTGTATCGGGATTTAAAAACAATTTCAGAAGAGCGTTTTATAAAAGTTTATGTTTCTCATTATCCGACTTGCAGCAAGATGGAATTAGAAAGCAATGGGGTTGTCAATTTAAAAATCGAAAGCCTTTATTTAGTCGATTGTTTCGCGGAAGCGATTCTAGTAGTAAACTGTGCCGATGATTATAAAGAAGATATTTCAATCGACGAAGAAATTTTAATGAATGTAAATCCTAATTATCTCGAAGATAAGTAATTTTCTAAGTATGTTTTTTATCTCGAAAAACATCCTTAAAATTGTTATAATAAAAATTGCAGTATGAGGTAGTAGTATGGAAAAGAAGTATACGCCGATGATGATGCAATATTTGAGTATCAAAAATAAACATCCAGATACTTTGATTCTTTTTCGACTCGGCGATTTTTATGAATTGTTTTTTGATGATGCAAAGATCGCCTCGCGCGAATTGCAATTAGCATTAACCGGGAAAAGTGCCGGTGTAGAAGAACGGGTTCCGATGTGTGGAGTTCCACATCATGCAATCGATGCCTACATCGAAAAATTGATCAAAAAAGGCTACAAAGTCGGAATTGTCGAGCAAATGGAAGATCCAAGCACCGCCAAAGGATTAGTGGAACGCGATGTTGTTCAAATCATTACTCCCGGCGCAGTGGTGGATGTAAAACAAAAAGGCAATAATTACATCGGGTGTATTGGAAGTAGCGAAAATTATTATGTTTTTGCTTACGCCGATATTTCTACCGGTGAAATATATGTCGAAAATATCGAAAAGGATATCGAGCTTGTAATCAATGAAATTTTAAATTTAGCGATTCGTGAAGTGGTGGTTTCAACTTCTTTTAGCCATCAAGACATTTTAAAAATCAAAAGTCGCGATAATATATTAATCTCTTATGAAAATGACGATAACATCACGATGGAACATGACTATGTTCTTTCGGATGTGCGTGATGTTTTTCAGCAACATGCTTTGGTGCGTCTTTTGAATTATCTTAAAGAAACGCAAAAACGAGAGCTTAATTATTTGCAAAAAGCCAAAGTGTTGCGTTCTACTTCAGACATGCAAATCGATCATTTTTCGCGAGTGAATTTAGAATTAGTCAGAACTATAAGAAGCGATGAAACATATGGTACTTTATTTTGGCTGTTAGATAAGACTTTAACCAATATGGGATCGCGTCTTCTTAAAAAATGGATCGTTAAACCAACGGCAGATTTAAATGAAATTTTAAAGCGCCAAAGTATCGTAGCTTCTTTTATTGATAACTTTTTGCTTGCCAATGATATTTCAAAAGATTTACGCGATATTTATGATTTAGAACGCTTGATTGCTAAAATCAATTTTGGAAGTGCTTCTGGTCGAGATTTATTACAACTTAAAAAATCTCTTGAACTAGTGCCATCTTTACTAAGCGATTTAAAAATGTTAAATAACGAAAATGTCAATTTATTAAAAGGTCTTGATTATGATTTTTCTGATTTGACTAATATGTTGGAAAAAGCAATCGACGAAGATGTGCCTCTTACGATTAAAGAAGGCGGTATCTTTAAGCGTGGATATTCCAAAGAACTTGATGAATTGATCTTTTTATCGACTGATGGTAAATCATGGGTGGCTTCTTTAGAAGCCCAAGAGCGAGAAAAGACCGGTATTAAAACTTTGAAAGTCGGATATAATCGAGTTTTTGGATATTATATTGAAGTATCTAAAGGAGCCGTCAATCAAATTAAAGAAGAGTGGGGCTATGAAAGAAAACAGACGACGATTAATTCGGAACGTTTTATAACCCGAGAGCTTAAAGAAAAAGAAGCGTTGATCCTTCAAGCTGACGAAAGAAGAGCGGCTTTGGAGTACGAACTTTTCGTTGCTCTTCGTAAACATGTTTCTTCATATACAGAACAAATTCAAACTCTTGCCCAATTGATTTCATACATTGATTGTTTGTTGGCATTTGCTAAAGTGTCAAATGAAAATCATTATGTTAAACCGACATTTAATGAAAATCGCATTATAAGAATTAAAAATGGGCGTCATCCGGTGATTGAAAAAGTGATGCAAAACAGTAACTATGTTCCAAACGATATTATCATGGATAAAGACACCGATATTCTTGTGATAACCGGTCCTAATATGGGTGGAAAATCGACTTATATGCGCCAATTTGCCTTGATAGTGATTATGGCTCAAATCGGTTGCTACGTCCCTTGCGATGAAGCTGAGTTAATGATTTTCGATCAAATATTCACACGCATCGGCGCGTCCGATGATTTAGTCTCTGGTCAATCTACTTTCATGGTCGAAATGAGTGAAACAAATTATGCCTTACAACACGCTAATGAAAATTCATTACTGCTTTTTGATGAAATAGGAAGAGGAACCGCGACTTTTGATGGTATGGCATTAGCGCAGGCGATTCTTGAATATATTGCTTCAATCATTAAGGCCAAGACGATTTTTTCTACTCATTATCATGAAATTACCACCATCGAAAAGGAACTTAAAGTTTTAAAGAACATACATGTATCAGTCAGCGAAGTCGACGATCAAATTACTTTCCTTTATAAAGTGGAAGACGGAGCGATGAATAAATCATATGGATTAAATGTCGCTCGCTTAGCGCATTTACCCCCAACATTGATTAAAAGAGCCCGTGAAATTCTTGATTCTTTGGAGAATGAATCGGTAAAAGTTTCAAAAGATGTCATCAAACGTGAAGATAAGAAAGAAGAACCATGGATTAAAGATTTAAAGCAATTAGATCCATTGACTCTTTCACCGCTTGAGGCGTTGAATTATCTTTATGATTTGAAGAAAAAAATAAAGGAGTAAGTTATGAGCGTAATTAAAGTGATGGATCATAAACTTGCCAATATGATCGCTGCTGGAGAAGTTATCGAACGGCCTTCAAGTGTCGTAAAAGAATTGGTTGAAAATTCTTTGGATGCTGGTAGCACGAAAATCAAAGTGATGATATATGGGGCCGGACGCGATAAGATTATTGTTAGCGATAATGGAAGCGGAATGGATCGAGAAGATGCAATTCTAGCTTTTAAGCGTCATGCATCTAGCAAACTATATAATGAAAGAGATCTTTTTAACATCAAAACGATGGGTTTTAGGGGCGAGGCATTAGCGTCAATCGCTGCGGTTTCTAAAGTGACGATGACCACATCTGACGGAAAAGGCGTAGGAACAAAAGTAACTATCGAAGATGAAAATGTCACTGTGGAAGACGCGAGTTTAATAAAAGGAACTACTTTTACGATTGAAGAGCTGTTTTTTAATACCCCGGCACGTTTAAAATATCTAAAATCGGATACTACCGAAAACTCCTCAATCCTTGAAGTGATGCAACGTTTAGCAATGGCTAGAAGCGACGTGGCTTTTTCGCTATATTTTGATGATCGTTTATCTTTTGCCACTAACGGAAATGGTAAATTATTAGAAGTTATCGCAAATATTTATGGCTATGATGCCGCTAAAAAGATGATACCGATTTCTTTTTCCACTTATGAATTTGAAGTTACAGGATACCTAGGATTACCTGAAATAGCAAAATCTAATCGCTATTACATGATTACACTATTAAATCAAAGAAGTGTGTATATGCCTAAAATTCAAAAGGCGATTATCGATGGATACAGTGATTATATATTTAACTCTAAATTTCCGTTTGTAGTGCTGGATATTAAAGTTGACTATGCTTTAGTAGACGTTAATGTCCATCCCACGAAAAAAGAAGTCCGTCTATCCAATGAAAATAATCTTTACACCGCTCTTGAAAAAGCGATTTCTGAAGAACTTAAAAATTTAAATCACATTCAAGAAGTCAATATCAAAGCGACGGAAAAAGTATCGACGATGCCGATGTTTGAGCAAATTGAAGTTCCGTTTAAAGAAAATATCGTTCGTCCAACGGTTTCTAATCAACATCAAGCTACTGAGCCAAAAAAAGAAAAAATAGAAGAGAATGCACCGATTAAGATTAATTTTGAAGACTTCGATGAACAATTACCGGAAGCTAAAGAACTCTTTAAAGAAATAGAAGTTAAAGAAGAACGAAAAGTAGATATTGAAGAAAAAAACGAGATTACTCCACTTGGTCAAATCTTAAATACGTACATTGTTTGCAGTGCGCCGGACGGATTTTATTTGATTGATCAACATGCCGCAAACGAGAGAATCAATTATGAAAAATACCAAGAGATTTTAAATTCAAATATTGAGACATGCACGCCATTGTTTCCGATTATTGTAAATCTTAATCCAAGCGATGCCATGCGATTAAATGAAAGGCATTTTAAACTTTTAGAGGACATCGGATTAACGATTGAATTGTTTGGTACTAATACTTTGAAGGTATCTAGAATTCCGCTTTTCTTGCGAGAAGAAAAAGATGATTCTTATATTTTAGAATTAATCGATCAAGTGCTTGGAAAAGAAAAAATAGATTTAATTTCTTTAAGAAAACATGTGATAGCTACGATGGCTTGTAAGGCCTCAATAAAAGCTAATGATCGACTTAATTTATTTGAAATGAAACAGTTGATTGATCAATTGTTTAAATGTAAAAATCCGACATGTTGTCCTCATGGACGACCGACGATTGTGCGTTTTAAAAAGTATGACATTGAAAAGATGTTTAAAAGGACTGCGATATGATAATTTGTATCGTTGGTCCAACCGGTGTCGGGAAAAGTGCTTTAGCGATTGAAGTGGCGAAAACGGTTCATGGCGAAATTATCAATGGTGATGCTTTTCAAATCTATAAGGATATGAATATCGGTACGGCAAAACCAAGTGAAATGGAAATGAAAAGTGTACCACATCATCTCTTTTCATTTGTTAATCCTGATCAAGATTATTCAGCGTTTAATTATCAAGTTGATGCCAGAAATAAAATCGCAGAATTGTCGAAAAAAAATGTTCCTATCATCATCGTTGGAGGAACCGGAATGTATTTAAAAGCGGCGCTTTTTGATTTTGATTTAGAATTGCAAGAACAAAAAGTTGATATGAATGAATATGAGTGCTTGAATAACGAAGAACTTTATGAAAAGTTATTGAAAATCGATCCTATAGAAGCCTCTAAAATTCATATGAACAACCGCAAAAGGGTACTTAGAGCAATTGAAATTTATTTGATGCGTGGAGAAAAAAAATCAACATTAATCGAAAGGCAACATCATCAGCCTATTTACGATGTATGTTTTGTAGGACTTGAAGTCGAACGACAAAAATTGTATCAGGATATTGATCGACGAGTCGACAATATGATTGAAAAAGGTCTAGAAAAAGAAGTTCAGATGTTGGTTGCAAAATATGGAAGTAATCATAAGGCTTTTCAAGCGATAGGATACAAAGATTTTATAGTTGGAAAAGAGAATAATGAATCGAACGCTTTAATTGTCGAGCATATTAAGCATAAATCTCATGCTTATGCTAGAAGACAGTACACATATTTTAAAAATCAGTTTATAGTTAATTGGTTTAGTTCAAAGAAAGAAGCTTACGATTTTTGCATAAATAAGTTAAACCATGATTAACTCTATGATATGATACATAAAAATAAAATGAAAATAGGAGGGTAGTTATGTTAGAAGAGATTTATAATATTGCCGCTAAAGCCGGCATTGATCAAAAATATTTAGAACCATACGGAAAATACAAAGGTAAAATAGATCTATCACTACTCGACGAATTAAAAGATAAAAAAGATGGTCAATTGGTATTAGTGACAGCTATCACCCCAACGAAAGCTGGAGAAGGAAAAACCACGACATCGATTGCTTTGACGGAAGGATTGAATCGAATCGGGGCTTCGGTGATGCTCGCTTTAAGAGAACCTTCTTTAGGACCGGTTTTTGGGATAAAAGGCGGGGCTACAGGTGGTGGCAAAGTAACAATTGAGCCTAGCGAAGATATTAACCTTCACTTCACCGGCGATATGCACGCCTTGACAAGTTCGATTAACCTTATTTCGGCTATTATCGATAATCATATTTTTCAAGGCAATGAATTAGGAATTGACCCGACAAAAGTTGTCTGGAAGCGTGCTTTGGATATGAATGACCGAGCCCTTCGAGAAATTAGGGTTGGTCTTGGAGAAAAAAATGGCGTTGAACGTGATGATGGTTTTATAATCACAGTTGCTAGTGAAATGATGGCAGTATTGTGTTTAGCAACGTCTAAAGAAGATTTTAAACGTCGGGTAAATGAAATCATTGTCGCTTATTCTTATGAAGATAAACCTATTAAAGTCAAGGATTTGAAGATTTCTAATGCGATTATGAAATTGATGAAAGAGGCTTTAAAACCTAATTTAATTCAAACTGGGGAAAATAACCCGTGCCTTGTTCACGGTGGCCCTTTTGCTAATATTGCACACGGTTGCAATTCTATTATTGCTACCAAATTGGCATTAAAGCTGAAAGATATTGTCGTAACTGAAGCTGGATTTGGCGCAGATTTAGGCGCTGAAAAATTTTTGAATATTAAATGTCAAGAGGCTGGATTAAAACCATCTTTAGTAGTGATGGTTGCCACCATAAGGGCCTTGAAAATGCATGGTGGTCAAAAACTTGAAGATTTAGGAGTCGAGAATGTCGAAGCTTTAAAATTGGGTGTTAACAATTTAAAGCAACACTTAGAAAACATTGAAAAATTCGGGATCAAGCCTTTGGTTGCAATTAATCACTTTGCAAGTGATTATCCAAGTGAAGTTGCCTTTTTAACGAATTGGTGTCAAGAACATGGATATGTGGTCTCATTCCAAGATGGTTTCATTAATGGTGGAGAAGGAGCGGTGGATTTAGCACACAAAGTGGTTGCAGCACTTAATGATTCTAATGGTAAAGGATATATGCCACTTTATAGAAAAGAAGAAAATGTTTATGATAAAATCGAAAAAATCGCAAAGGAAATATATCGTGCAAGAAGTGTAAATTACACTGAGTTAGCGAAAAAGAAAATCGATAAATACATAGAAATGGGTTATGGCGATTCTTATATTTGCATGGCCAAAACTCCGCAATCATTCAGTGATAATCCGCAACTTTTAAATACGCCTCGTGACTTTGATTTGATGATCCGTGATGTCAATCTTTCAAGCGGTGCAAGATTTATCATTCCACTTACAGGTAATATTTTGACAATGCCAGGACTCCCTAAAGTTCCGGCAGCAGTAAAAATGGAGAATTTATAAATGGAATTGATGATTGGAAAAAATGCGGCTTCAAAAATAAAAGAGCGAGTCAAACAAGAAATTGCCGCTTTGGAAAAAACGCCTCATCTAGTGGTTTTATTAAATGAAAGTGATGAATCAAGTAAAGGTTATTGTATTTCTCAGCAAAAATTAGCGGAGGAATTAAGAATTCGCTTTACTTTAATGAAAATGAAAGCTTGTGAGGAAGATTATTTAAAAACGATTCAAAAATTAAATTCAGACCAAGATGTCGATGCTGTTTTGATTACTAGACCATTATATAAAGGAGCTGACGAACAAAAAATTATCGATGCTTTGGATCCTAAAAAAGATATTGATGCAATGAATTCTTTGATGCTTGGGCGATTAGTGCGTAATGAAAAAGAAAGTTTAGTACCGGCAACCGCTAAAGCGATTATGGAATTGCTTGATGAGTATCACGTTGAAATAGAAGGAAAAAGGGCATTGATTATCGGTAGATCAATCTCGGTCGGAAAACCAGTTGCTTTAATGTTGATGAATCGTAATGCCACAGTTACAGTCGCTCATTCTAAAACCAAGAATCTTAATCAAATGTTGAAGGATTTTGATATTGTTGTCGTCGCTATTGGAAAACCTCATTTTATTGATAGTTCTTTAATGAATGAAAATGCAGTAGTTGTCGATGCCGGAATCCATTATTTAGATGATCAAATCAAAGGAGACGTGATTCCTAGCGATAAAGTAAAAATGCTCAGCAAAGTACCTGGCGGTGTTGGAACGATTACTTCCGCTTTGGCGATGGATAATGTTTTGAAATGTTATAGGTATAATCATGATCGAAAATAATGAATATGGTCTTGGTGATATTGTTGAAATGAGAAAACCACATCCTTGCAGTTCTCGTTCTAAGCAATTTGAAATCGTTCGCCTTGGAGCGGATATTAAGATTAAATGTTGTGGGTGTGGAAATATCATTATGATGCCACGCAATGAATTTAACAATAAAGCAAAAAAAATCATCAAAAAATCTGATTAATTCAAAAAGTCCTCTATTGATATAATAGAGGATTTTTTATGGACGAAATCATTATTGAGCATTTAACCAAGCATTATGGAGAAAGATTAATTTTAAACGACATTAATCTTACTTTTGATTCTAACGAAGGACTAATTATACTTTTAGGAGCTTCGGGAAGTGGGAAGTCGACTTTTTTTAATTGTTTGTGTGGATTTGATACGTTTGAAGGTAGAATAATGTTCAATAATAATGAAAATCAAGAAACAAATAATGTTTCAATGATGTTTCAAAATTTTGAATTATTCGATTATCTTACGGTTTTTGAAAATATTAAATTTGGATTAATAAATAAAAACTTAAAAGAAGAAGATAAGAAAAAATTAATTGATGAAAACTTAAAACTTTTTAATATTGAAAAGTTAAAAAATCATAAAGTCAGTACTTTATCGGGTGGTGAAAAGCAAAGAGTAGCTTTGGTTAAAGCTATCATTTCTAATCCACGGGTTTTATTGTGTGATGAACCAACCGGATCGTTGGATGAAAGAAATAGTGAAGAAGTTTTTGGATTTTTAAAAAATGAAGCAACTAAACGTTTAGTGATTGTGATTACGCATAATCAACGTTTAGCTAAGAAATATGGTGATTCTATCTATGAACTTAAGAATCAACAAATTACTTTAAAGAATCAAAAGAAGTTTATTTGCTCCTCTAAAAATCAAAAAAGTTTAGAAACAAAAAAAGTATTGTCTTGCTTAAAATATTTTGGGTTAAAAAATTTTGCTTGTAAATTATTAATGATTCTTATATTGGCATTTTCATATTTAAGTTTATTTTTCGTAAGTTCAATATCGACATTTTGCAATAGTGATTTTGATTTGCAACATCAACAATATGGCGATTATAATATTTTAAAAATTGACGCGATAGATGAAAGTGATAATAATTTAGCAATTGTTAAGCCATCGCGATTAAGTGAAAGTGAAATAAAAATTAACATCGGTACTTATAAGTATAAACTTGATTTTAGCTTTGAAAAGACTTTTGCTGAAGCTTCAATTTATTTAGACGATAAGAAAAACGATAACATTCGCTTATTGCCAATGGATAATAATGAAATACAAGATTTTTCACTTGTTGCTTTAAATGATTTGGCACATACTTTAATCGCCAACAAAAAAATTACTTTGAAATGTCAAAAAAAGATTATATATCATGGAGAAAAGCAAAATTTACAAGAAGAAATAAAGATCGATACAGTGCTTAAAATTAATAAAGTCATCAAAGAACCATTGTTTTTAAACGATCCGATTATTTATTATTCTTACCAAGCGGCTAAGAAATTTTTCAATTCTGTACAACTTACAAAATTTAAGAGTTATTTTGGAAAAAATATTTCATTTTATGATACGTTAAATCTAGTTAATTGTTCGACCTATACCGAGAGTCTTTTAATTTTTACCGAAAAACTTGAAACACAGAAAATATATCAAAGCTTAAACGACAAAAAATTATCTAAGACACGAAAAATTTCTGTTCAAAGCAGAGCTATTACAAGTGCAACGTCACTTGCGGAGCTACTACATTCATTTGAACAAATGTTAATAATATTCAAAATTATGGCAATTATTTGCACGATTTTTATTACTTTTTTGCTATTTATAAATAATTTACATGCTTTTACAAAAGAAATCGGAATTATGAAAACGACATTAATTAAGCACAAAGTAATCGAAAATTCATTTTTATATGAATTTATTCTTTTTGAAATCATAGCGCTAATCATATCTTTATTAGTTAAAAACTCTCTCTTCAATGTTGTCGAACAAATTTCTATAAAAACACTGAATTTAAATTTAGTGTTAGATTATCAAATAATTTCGCTTCAAAGTATCGAATTGTGTGTTTTTATTTTAATTTTGCTAGTGATGTGTAAATTAACGTTAAAAAAATTCTTATGCAAAGAAACTATTTATTATTTGAGGGATTCAATATGATAAAGTTACAAAGAATTAACAAGCGATACAAAGAAACGATAATAAAAGATGGTAATTTAGTTTTACCATCATCGGGATTAGTAGTGCTAAAAGGTGAATCTGGCACCGGGAAAACGACTTTACTTTCTATCATTGGTCAACTAAATCGTGATTATCAGGGCGACATAATCATCGACGGCATTTCAATGAAAAAAATAAAAGACATTGACTTAGATCTTTTTGTTTTTAATAATATCGGTTTTGTTTTTCAAAATTATTCGCTAATTGAAGAAATATCGGTAAGACAAAATATTCTAATAAAAAATCGTAAAAATACTAAAGATTTAAACTCCATTATTGAGGATTTAAATTTAACAACAATAATCAATCAAAAATGTGCGTTACTTTCAGGAGGTGAAAAGCAACGAGTAGCGATTGCAAGAGCATTAGCTTCAGGCGCAAAAATCATATTATGTGATGAACCTACCTCTTCTTTGGATCAAGAAAATAAAATTATGCTTTTAAAATTGTTAAAAGAATTAAGTAAAAGGCTTTTGATTCTAATAGTAACGCATGAAGAAGAACTATTTACAACCGATGCAACTCTTTTAATTTCCATCGAAAATCATCATCTTAAGGCAAACTATCGAAAGCCTTTAGATTTAACTAATATGATTATTAAAACTAAAAATAAAAATTTTCTTCCGTTTAACATTCAAAAAAAACTTTTTATTGCATTGATTAAAAAACAAAAAATAAAATATTATTTTTCCTTTTTTTGCTTCCTTTTATGTTTTGTAGTAATTGGCTTTTCAAATATGATCAATTATTCAATGCAAGAGACTATAAATCAACAATTTAACGGAATGAGCGAAGCAAATTACGCGATAATGAATCGCGATATTAGTGTAGATCAAGATCCTTCTAGAATATCGGCAAATCGCTATTTGATAGATGAAATAAGAAATGATTTTCAAAATATATCTAGAATTGGTACTTATTATTTAACCGAAATTTCAAGCTTTTTTGTCGATCAAAATGACTTATTTCTAATTGATGGTCAAAAAGAATTTTTATTAACAGATGGTGTTGATGCTATCAATGAATTTGAATTAATAACAGAGTTAGATACTTTAGATTTAAAAGATGATGAAATCATTTTAGGAATCACCGAGCAAGAAAAAAGTTTAATTGAATCGAAGCTTGATCTAAATGCTCAAAGTTTTGAAAAATTAAATGATGTTATTAAAAAAAATTATCTGTATGCATGCTTAAAAGTAAAAAATAATTCGTGGCATTATGACGATCAAAATTTATTCTTAATCAAAGAGTTAGTGCCTTGCGATAGATTAAAAATTTTTCATAGCAATCCGTTTTTTAATGAACTGGTTTTTGAAAATATGATGCAATTGCCTTCTTCGCTAGATTTGGCAAGAAAAGAAATATATCCATGGACTTTAAAAAAAACTTATTATATCGAACCGACGTCAAATTCTTCTTTTGCATTTTTTGAAGATTTTTTTATAAATGATAAATATCAGAATTATTTATTGAATCCATATTTTTTTAAAGATAAAGTAAGATTTTTTGTAACAATAGAAAATTTTTATAAAGGGAACATTTTAAAAGCGATAAAAAAACTTAATTCTTTTGATTATGTTAATTCTTATCAATTTTCAATTATGGATTTTTATTCGTATTTAACGCCGTTTTCATTATCTGGATTTAATCGATCATTTTATATTTCAAGCAATTATGAAAGCTTCAAAGATCTAATAGATCAAAGAAGTGTTGAAGATTTAAATGTTGATTTACAACATTATGAAAATGTGTTTAATGGACATATCGGAAATGTATACGAAAACGACTTTTTTAATTTTCGTAACCAAAACATCAAAACACTTATCGGTGATAAAGCTAAAAAACTTGATGAAATAGTTATTTCAAAGGGATGTGCAACGAAATTGTTTAAAAATAAAAATGTAAATGAACTGATCGGTCATAAATTATATGTCGCCTATCAGGATAGTTCATTGATAGTAGAAGATAAAATAAAAAATCATTTTGTTGAAAGTGAGTTGACGATTGTAGGAATAAGCGATGAAGAAGAATCATTTATCGCACATGAACCGCTTTGGCTGTTGGCTTATCCATTAATTAAATATTTGCATGATCCATATAAATTGGTAATAAGTGATTTATTTGTACAAATTGATGCTTCTTCAAATGTTATAAAAATTTTAGATAGGTTAAAAGAAGAGTTCCCAAACTATGCCATTTCTAATGGTATGATTGGTGTTAAAAAAAGTATAGATGACTTATCGCTATTTATTAAATATCTTGTTGCCATTTTTAAGGTGCTTTTTATTGCGAGCACTATCGTTTTAGTTATTTATGAAAGCAAGGATGCCTTTGAAAAACAAAAGCGAAATATTGCTATTTTCCGTTCCCTAGGTTTTTCAAAAAACTCAATAAGCGGATTACTAACTTTTCCTCTTTGTATTTGCATCGTATTAGCTTATCTAATTGTTAATGTGATTTATGCTTTTGTTACTAAAAGCACCAATCTATTTAAAATACTTTGCGTTAATTATCAAATCTTTTTATTTGCTGTTTTTTTAATGATAATTTTTGAAATATTGTCTCGAAATAAAATAAAAAAACTTGTAATCTTAGACGCAATTTCATAAACGATCGTTTAAAAAAAGGAGGTGATACTTTTGTAATTTATACGATTTTTTAAACTATGGCGCATTAATAAAGAAAGGAGAAAAGTTATGCGTAAAAAAACTTATAAAGCATTAATTGCAGTTTCATTTGTCTCGTTATTATTATGTGTAGGTACATATGAAGTTTTAAAATATCCTCAAAAATTTAAAGAAACGGATTCTTTAATTGATTCCGAGATTCAAAATATTGAAAAGGGAATTACTTTAAAACTTTTGAATACCGTCAACAATTCTGATGGTTCAGTCGATAAAACATTTAAATATTCGATTCAACCATTTAATGCGACAAATCAACAAGTCAAAGTATCCGCAAAATATTTTGATAATAGCGATTGTTCTGAAGTTTTAACGGCTTCAATCGACATTGAATCAAAAACCATTACATTAAAATGTAAAGCTGATTTTAATAAAAAAATATATGTAACGATAACTTCTTTAGCTGATGAAGCTAAAAGTGCCCAGATTGTTATTGACTATGTGAAAAAACTTAAATCGATCAGCTATAGATCCGATGATCAAGAAGTAAATAAAATATGGGGGTGTGGTTATGGATTTGATTCTTCTGTAATGAGTAGAGCACAATATAAGAATTCATTTGCTTTTGAGGAGATAGTGCAAGCCAATTATTCGAAATTTACTAAAGATAAGAGTTACACTTTTAAAGTAAAAGATGTATCCATTGAAGAAGAGCAATTTTATTTTGAAAATTCTCAAACTTTTGAAGATGAAGTAAAGCAAAACTTTGAAAGAGCGTTGAAAGCAAAAATTCTAAATATGAGTGATTCTTATTTTACTGCTGATGAAATATGGAACTTTTCAAGCAATAATGAATATCATTCATCTTTGAAAGTAATTGATTTAAACGGAATCGGAACTTACATTGTCAAAGTTAAAGCAACTTATTATTGTGTTGAAGATCCGACGAAAGAATTTAAAATAGATAAAAGATGGGAGTTTTCTTTTATGGATCAAAATGCGTATGCTGATAAAACAGTAAACGTTGATTTAATTAAACCCGAAGTTACAAATATAGAGTTTTAAGGATAAAAAGATTTTATAAAATGCTTTTTTATTATAGAAATACTAATAAAAGAATGATAATATTTACTAAAGCGAGTAATTAACTTGCAAAGAAAGGTTTAATTTAGGTCAGTAAATGAAAGGCAAAGTTAAAATGTTTAATAAGGAAAAAGGGTTCGGCTTTATTACTGCTGAAGATGGTCGTGATGTCTTTTTCCACTACTCATCATTGTTGATGGATTCCTTTAAAACAGCTGAAGCTGGCGAGGAAGTAGAGTTTGATCTAGAAAATTCCGAACGCGGCTTAAGAGCATCAAACGTTAAGAAAATTTAACAGCAGGTAATTCTAAAGAGTCGCAGTAAGCGACTCTTTTTAAATGAAAGAAGGTTATTTGATATGGCATTGAAAGCAGGAATTATCGGTTTGCCGAATGTTGGCAAATCTACATTATTTAATGCAATTACCAATTCTCACGTAGAAGCGGCCAATTATCCATTTGCAACCATCGATCCTAATTCAGGTATTGTTGAAGTCAAAGATCCTCGAATTGATCGATTGGTAGAATTATTTCATCCAAAAAAAACAATTAGGGCAACTTTTGAATTTACGGATATTGCGGGTTTAGTAAAAGGGGCTTCTAAAGGAGAAGGATTAGGCAATCAATTTCTTTCGCATATCAGAATGTGTGATGCAGTATGCCATGTCGTTCGTTGTTTCGATGACAATGAAATTATTCATGTTGAAAATACAATAGATCCGAAAAGGGATATTGAAATTATTTCTTATGAGTTAATTATGGCTGATCTTGAAACCGTCGAGAAAAGATTAGCAAAAGTCTTTACTAAAGCCCATACTACCAAAGAAAAAGAAGCTGTTGCAGAATGCAAAGTTTTGACATTGTTAAAAGAAACTTTGAATCAAGGAAAACCGGCTCGTAGTATAGTTTTCAATGATGAAGAAGAACTTATTGTGAAAAATTATAATTTACTGAGTAAAAAACCGGTGATATATGTCGCTAATGTTGCCGAAAACGATTATAGCAATTATGAAAATAATAAATATTATCAAGCGGTAAAGCAGATAGCAGAAAGTGAAGGAGCCGAAATAGTAGCAATTTCAGCAGCGATTGAAAGTCAGTTAACAGAGTTATCTGAAGAAGATAAAATGGAATATTTAAAAGAACTCGGTGTTGAGGCCACGGGCCTTGATCGATTAGTGAAAGTTGCTTATAATCTTTTGAATTTAAAAACATTCTTTACTGTCGGTGAAGACGAAGTTCGAGCGTGGACTTTTAAAAATGGGATGAAAGCTCCTCAATGTGCAGGACTTATTCACACTGATTTTGAAAAAGGTTTCATACGAGCTGAAGTATATGCTTGCGAAGATATCTTCGAATACAAAAGTGAAAAAGCGCTTAAAGAAGCGGGAAAAATTAGATCAGAAGGCAAAGCCTATGAAGTTAAAGATGGGGATTGTATGCTGATCAGATTTAATGTTTAAGGAGAAATGACGATGTTTCGCATTGGACAATCAAGAGATATTCATAGACTGATAAATGATGGTAAACCTCTTATTATTGCCGGTATTAAGATTCCCTTTGAAAAAGGACTTGAAGCTCATAGTGATGGAGATGTTGTTTTACATGCGGTTACCGAAGCGCTTTTTGGAGCACTGGCATTAGGAGACTTAGGAACATTTTTCCCGGATAACGACGATAAATATAAGAACTATGATTCGTCTCTTTTTGTTTCACAAGCGATGAAACTTGTTAAAGAATACGGATATATTATCAATAATATTGATATTACAATCGTACTAGAAAAACCAAAGTTGTCACCATATATACTTGAAATGCGCAAACAAGTCGCTAAATTGTTAGAGACAAATATAAATAATGTTTCCATAAAAGCCCAGACGAATGAAAAGATGGATATGCTAGGAAAAAATGAAGCCATAGAAGCTAGCGCTATCGTATTGTTGAAGAAAGCGTTATAAATTCACTTACCAATTTATTTACAATAATAAGTAAAAGACAAGCGTGAATTATATTTATTTTTTAAATGAAAAGCTTTTAACGATGAAGGTGTATCGAAGAAAATATCTTCTTTATCTTCCATCAATTTATTTGCGATTTTTTGAAATAGTCTACGTGCTAATTTAGTATCTTGAAGCGACTCATTGGTATCAGTTCCTACATAGACACCGATAGTATATAAAGGATTAAAACCAATGGTCCAATTGGTACTTTCAGTCGATCCTGTTTTGGCGCTAAAGCGATGTGTTGTTTGAAAATTTACCAAAGATGGCGAAGCGTAAGAAATAAGGCCTCGATCGAAAGGAGCTCGCATCATATAATTCATAATTATTGTTTCGTTTTTGGCAAGTAATCTTTTTCCGGTTTTATTATTTGAATAAAGATTGCGTCCATTTGATAAAGTGATTGTTTTGATGAATGTTGGCTTATAAAAAACACCTTCTGAAGCAAAGCAATTATAAATTGCAGTTAATTCCAAGGGGGACATTACGTTGCTTCCAAGACCGATTGTCGGATTGACGTCTGAAACTTCGATTCCAAAACTTTTAATTAAAGAAGCCAGTGTACTAGAACCGACTAACAAGGTTGTTTTAGTTGCATAGATATTATCTGACATTCCCAAGGCTTCAATCATCGTTATATCGGCATTGGCATAAACATCATTTGCGTTTGTTGGAGCATATTTACCGATACCTTTAATAAAAAATTCAACAGGTTCACTTCTCATTAATGAAAGAGGAGTCATTCCGTTTTCTAAACCGAGATAATATAAAAGAGGTTTGACCGTTGAACCTATTTGCCGCCGACTGCTTAAAGCGCGATTAAAAGGTGACTCGATATAATTTTCACCTCCGATTAAAGTTAATACTTTGCCACTATTTGGCTCCATAACTACAATCGCAATTTCCTGTTTTGAAGTATCGATATTTTCTTCTTCGATTATTTGAGAAATTTTTCTTTCAATATCTAAATCTAAATAAGTTGAAATGCTCAAACCGAGATATTTGTAATATTCTGAATCATAACCGAGTTGTTGAAGTTCAAGATTAATCGCATCTTGATAATAAAGAAGTTGATCATTTTCTACTTCTTTTTTTTGAAATAAGAAATTTAAAGGCTTGGCTAATTCTTCATAATATTGTTCGATATTAATAATATTTTGTTCATATAAAGTATAAAGAATATTTTTTTGCTTTTCTTTAAAAGCTTCAAGGTCGATAAATGGAGAATATATTCCGGGTGCGTTAATAATTCCCACCAAACCCGCACTTTCACCATAACTTAATTCTAAGGGATCTTTATTAAAATAGAAGTGTGCTGCACTATCGATGCCATATAAGTTGTGACCAAAATAAACACTATTTAAATAAAGCTCTAAAATTTTATCTTTTGAATAAGATCGTTCGATTTTTTTAGCTAAAAAGATCTCTTTTAACTTACGATCATAGGTTTTTGAATTGTCGAGAAAAAGGGTACGCGCTAATTGTTGCGTAATAGTGGAACCACCGGCAACGATTTCGCCACTTTGAATATTTGAAAACATACTTGAAACGATTCTTTTGAGATTGATGCCTCGATGGGAATAAAATTCTCGATCTTCGATGGCAATGACTGTTTCTTTAAGACTATCGGCAATTTTTTCAAGTGGAACGTAAATCCCGAACTCTCCGTGAACTTTGGAGTATATTAAGTCTTCTTGAGCATTAAAAATTTTTTCTTCTAACGGATGGGAGATTCTTATTTCTGGAGAAACGATGATTGCAAGATTGAAGCCACTTAAAAGAACAAATACTATTAAGCTTAAATATAATAGAAATTTTTTCATTTTAATCGCCTCATATTTATTTTGAGAAAATTTATAAAAAACATTCATTTAGAATTTTGATTGATTAAAAAGAATTATCAATGTCAAATTGACTTGAAATTAGAAAAACAATTGTTTAATATCCTAATGGGATATTATCATATGGAAAAATGGCGTTTAACTTTATCGGTGAAAGATTCACCGGAAACCAATATGACCTACATAGGCATTTTAAAGTCACATGACATTAAGTTAAACAAGCGTGAATTCGAATTTGAAACTGATGATAGACTCTTGGAAGTTTCAGTTCGTGAATTTGATGATCATCTCGAAATGTTTGAAAAATCAAAAGAATTGTCTTTGTTTCTATCGTTAAGTAAAAATGAATCACGAATGCTATATCGTTTACAAGGATATAAACTTCAGTCGATTTACATTGAATTAATGGAGTTGAAAATTGCACAAGACAAATATAAATTTCATTATCGATTAAAACTTGATAGTGAAACATGGCAAGAAAATAAAGTTTGTCTAGAGAGGGTGGAGTGATGGAAAATATCGAAATCAAACTAAAAATGTTAATCCAAGAAGCGTTGAAAAACATGGGTGTTGAACTTGCTTTGGAGCGGATTGTTATTGAACGTTCTAAAGAAAAAGAGCACGGTGATTACGCTACTAACGTCGCGATGCAAATGGCAAAAGAACTGCATAAAGCGCCTCGAGATATCGCTTTGTCTTTAAAGGATAATCTTCAAGACGAATCTATTGAAAAAGTAGAGATTGCAGGGCCGGGATTTATTAATTTTTTCATGCGCAATGAAAGCCTTACTAAAGTTTTGAAAAGAATTTTTGACGAAAAAGAAAATTACGGATCCTCAAACTATGGTCAAAATCAAAAAATAAATGTCGAATATGTTTCAGCTAATCCTACCGGAGATTTACATTTAGGGCACGCAAGAGGCGCGGCGATTGGAGATAGTATTTGTCGACTTTATAAAAAAATCGGCTACGATGTAACACGAGAATTTTACGTAAATGACGCCGGTAATCAAATTGAAAATTTAGCCAAAAGTTTATTTGTACGCTATCATGAAGCTTTCAATGATTTTTCCATACCTTTTCCAGACGATGGGTATCATGCTGATGATATTAAGATGATTGCAAAAACAATCAAACAAGAAATCGGCGATTCAATGCTAAAGGCTTCGTATGAAGATTTTAAACCTTTTCTTAAAAAACGTGGTACCGAGCTTGAATTAGAAAAATTGCGTGAAGATTTAAAAATGTTTCGCGTTGAATTTGATGTATTCAGTTCCGAACTTCGCATTCGAAACGAAGGGAGAATTGAAAAAGTTTTATCGCAACTTCAACCTTATATTTATGAACAAGACAACGCTAAATTTTTAAAGACGACTGATTTTAGCGATGATAAGGATCGAGTTATTGTCAAATCTGATGGATCTTACACATATCTTTTACCTGATATTGCCTATCATCAAGATAAATTAGAAAGAGGTTTTACGAAACTCATCGATTGTTTAGGAGCTGATCATCATGGCTATATCGAAAGAATGAAGTCATCGCTAGCGATGCTTGGATATAATCCTGATATTCTTGACATCGAACTTATTCAAATGGTGCGACTATTCAAAGATGGAAAAGAGTACAAAATGTCAAAAAGAACCGGCAATGCGGTTTCGATGAAAGAATTATGCGAAGAAGTTGGTGTCGATTCGGTCCGTTACTTTTTTGTCGCACGTGCAGCATCTAGTCATTTAGATTTCGATTTAGATCTTGCTAAGAAAACAGAAGCCTCTAATCCGGTTTACTATGCTCAATATGGACATGCGCGTTTATGTGCGTTGCTTGATCAAGGTAAGGATTTGCCATTAGACGAAGAGGGAAAAGAATTAAAAGAAGAAAAAGAACTTAATCTTTTAAAGGTCCTTAATGATTTTCCACGCGAAGTTTTGCAAGCTGCCTTGACAAGAGCGCCTTACAAGATTAGTATTTATATTCAGAAGTTAGCGACCGCAATTCATGAATTCTATACGGAATGTCGTGTTTTGGATCGCAGTAATATTAAATTAACTTCATCGCGTTTAGCGCTCACAAAAGCTAGTGAGATAGTTATGAAAAACGCGCTAGATTTAATCGGTGTTACGGCACCTGAAAGAATGTAGGGGGACACAGCAATGGTACAAAAATCAAATCTAGATATTGCCTATGAACTTGTTTTAAAGAAAAAAGCACCTGTTGAATTCAATAAGTTATGGCAAGAAGTAAGCCAAATTCAAGGCTTTAGCGAAGAAGAAGCCAATGCAAAAATTGGAAAATTTTACACTAACTTAAGCCTTGACGGTCGTTTTATTACTCTTGGCGAAAACACTTGGGATCTTCGTGAACGTTACGTTTTCGAGAAAGTTCACATCGATATGAATGATGTTTATCGCGATGTAGAGGAAGAAGTTGACGAAGATCTTGAATCTGAAGATGATGAAGAAAAAGATTACGATGAAGATTTAGATTCTGATGAAGAAACTGAAGATGATGAAGAGCGTAATCATGATTCAGAAGATTATGATGAAGAATATTAGAAGAATCTAACTTTTAATTTCAAGTCCCTAATTTAGGGACTTTTTTATACTTCGTTGTGGTTATTTTTAAGACTATATGCTATAATAATACCGCTAAGAAATGAGGAGGATAATAATATGCCATTAGTTAGCATGAAAGAAATGTTGAATAAAGCCCGCGATGGAAAATATGCAGTCGGGCAATTTAATATCAATAATGTAGAATGGACCGCGGCAATTTTAGATACTTGTCAAGAGCTTAATAGTCCAGTTATTTTAGGAGTCACTTCCGGTGCTTCAAAATATATGGGCGGATGGAATACCGTAGTCGGATTGGTTAAAGGATTGATTAAAGACCATAACATTACCGTTCCGGTTGCCTTGCATGTTGATCACGGTGATTCAGTTGAAGTTTGTAAAGCGGCAATCGATGCTGGATTTACTTCCGTGATGATCGATGCTTCGCATTATGAACTTGAAGAAAATATTCGTCAATGCAAAGAAGTGGTATCTTACGCTCACGCTCGCGGTGTTTCGGTTGAGGCGGAACTTGGTCGTGTCGGTGGTCAAGAGGATAATGTGGTTGCCGAATCGATGTATGCGATCCCGAGCGAATGTGTTAGGCTCGTTAAAGAAACTTCAATCGATTGCTTGGCTCCGGCTCTTGGATCGGTTCATGGACCATATCACGGAGAACCGAAACTCGGTTTTAAAGAGATGGAAGAAATTGGAAAGTTAGTTGGTATCCCGCTTGTTTTACATGGTGGATCTGGAATCCCAGAAGATCAAATTAAACGATCTATTTCTCTTGGAACATGTAAGATTAATGTCAATACCGAATGTCAACAAGCTTGGACTAAAATTGTAAGAGAAGTTTTAAAAAATGATGAAAAAGTTTACGATCCGCGCAAAGTTATCGGCCCAGGAAAAAAAGGTATTGCTGAAGTGGTAAGAACCAAATGTGCGATCTTTGGTTCTATAAATAAAGCTTAAATTATAAAAGCCCCTTTAAAAGAGGCTTTTAATTTATAAAGAGAGATTATGAATATGAAAAAAGAAATTTGGGATTTAATTGCTAAATATGATGTGATTACAATTTTCGGTCATATCGTTCCAGATGGGGATTGCTATGGCTCACAAATCGGGTTAAAAAATGCGATTTTACAAGAATTTCCTCACAAAAAAGTTTTTGCCATAGGAAGTGGCTTAAAAAAATTTATACCATTAATTGGTGCAATGGATGAAGTGAGCGATGAAACTATCGCTTCATCATTAGCGATAGTGTTAGATGTAAGCACTAAAAATCGAATAGAAGATCAACGCTTTTCAATGGCGAAAGAATTAATCAAAATCGATCATCATGTTCCGCAAGAACATTTTGGTTGCATAGATTGTGTTGATACCTCGTGTGTGTCGTGCAGTGAACTCGTGACCTCGATTTTATATCAAAATGGAATTAAACCGAAAGAACAAACTGCAAGAGCGCTTTATTTAGGTATGGTTACTGATTCCAATCGCTTTTTATATGCTCCAACTTCATATAATACTTTTAAGATGGCATCATATCTATTTGAAAGTGGATTTAATCCTGAGCCTATTTACGATATTTTGTATGCAGTTGATGAAAAGATCTTAAAGGTTAAAGGTTTTATTTACTTAAATTACTGTAGAAGTAAGGGTGGTGCGACATATATGGTGTTCGATAAAAAAGCAGTCGCTGATTTAAATATCGACTATAATACTGCAGCTTCTTTAGTAAATTCACTTTCAGGTACAGCTCCGATTTGGGTGTTTTTTGCAGAATCAGAAGAAGGAGAAGTACGTGTCGAATTCCGCTCTAAAGGCTATGACGTACAAAAAATCGCGTTGCAATTTGGCGGTGGCGGTCATTTACAAGCTTCAGGATGTCGTCTCTCTAAATTAGAGCAATATCACGATGTTTTAAAAGTAATTGATGAAACGTTAGAGGAGAAACAAAATGTATAATCAAGAATTAAAAGTGATGTTAGAAGCTTGCAAAATGGCAAGAGAGCATATTTTAAAAGTTTATCATGAGGATTTCAAAGTCGAAATAAAAGAAGATAAATCTCCTGTGACCAAAGCCGATAAAGGAGCAGACATGATTATTTCCAAACATTTAAAAGAAAATTTTCCTCATTATGCTTTATTAACGGAAGAATCTTTGGATGATAAAAATAGACTTAAAAATGATTATGTGTTTATTGTCGATCCTGTCGACGGAACTGAGGATTTCATTCACCGCAATGACGAATTTACGACCAATATCGCGCTTGCTTACCGAGGAGAAATCGTTGCCGGAGTAGTTGCGATACCGGCTAAAAATGAATTATATTATGCCACTAAAGGTGATGGAGCATATTACATTGATAGCAATAATCAGAAAACAAAGATTCATGTAAACGATAAGTTGACTGATCTTACTCAATATATTTCTAGATTTCACGCAGATTTAAGAGAATTAAATTTAAAGGAACATTATCCTCAAATAACGCGTCTTGTAAAAAGCGGAAGTTCGATTAAAGCGTGTTTGATTTCAAAAGGAGAGGGGGAAGTTTATTATCGTGTTACACCGCATACCAAGGAATGGGATATCGCGGCTTTTGATATTATTGTTAAAGAGGCAGGAGGAGTAATTTTAAAACCTGACGGAAAGAAAATTACTTATAATCGCGAGGATGTTTATAATCGTGAAGGATTTGTGGTTTTGAATCGGATTGAAAATTTATTTAAGATATAAGATAAAAGTTTTGCGCATATTCTTTAAGAGGTGAAGAATATGCGTATTTCTTTCTTGTTCCGCTTTGTAATGACATTACTCTTAACGATTTGTGGTGTTTTTGCATTGCTAATAAACGCTTCAAATTCCTTGAAAACACATTATAGCGAAGTGGCACAAATCGAAACAAAGAGAATAACCACTTTAGTTGTTGCTAAAACCATCCACGAAGAAATTGCTAATTTTTCAAGGGACGATTTTATCAATAGTCAGATTGATCAAAAGATGTCATATAATGTTGAATTAATCAATCGGTTGCTTAGTTATAGTGCCAAGGCGATTTATAAAAATCTTAAAGAAGTCGAAAACGGAATCTCTCCGTTATTTGATGAAGAGATTACTAGTGATTATCCGCAAAAAGGCATCATTTATGAGATTCCTTTTTCGTTAATAATGAACAATTTGTTCTTAAATAATTTAGGTTCCAAAATACCAGTAAAATTTTCTTTACTTGGATCAGTTGAAACTAATTGCGTTAGCAATGTCCAATCATTTGGTATAAACAATGCTTTGGTTAGTTTAGAAGTTGTTTGTAAGGTAGAGACCCAAGTGCTATTGCCTTTAATGGCTAACGAATATGAATATACCATCAATATTCCGTTTTCAATGACGCTCATTGAAGGACAAGTTCCTAGTTATTATTTGGGGACTCACACAGTTGAAGGTGTAACTAAGGGCATCGGGGAGATTTATGAAATATGAGAGCTTTCATTTTTGATAAATATGGCTATTACCCCAATGATGAATATGCTTCAGAGTTTGATTATCAAGGGTGGCATTTTAAATTAGAACTAAACAATAAAACTGAAAAAGAATTGAAAGATTACGATGATTTTTTATCGAATATCTTATTTTACTTTCCAAATATGGGTGCTAAAATCATTGTTTCTAGAGATCAACGCTATGCTTCAAATTCCGAATATGGGCAGGTTTCTTTAGTGGCAGTGAAAGATGATAAGGTAACTTTAAACGATGTTTACACTATGCATGCAAACTTTAAAAATGCCGGTCAAGAAAATAAAATGAAAGTTTCATATCTTCAAACATTATGGGAAAACAAAGTTGAATTAATTGAAGATAAAGCTTTACCGAGTTTAAAAGTCGACAATTATTTTTACATACAAGCAGTTGAAAGTGTGACTCACGCCTTAGGAATGGCGGAAAACGCTATTCAATATCTTTCGGACGCTAGATTGGATTTTGGAGATGACATTACTAATACTACCTTGGCTCATAAGCGATTAAATAGCTTAGATGCTTACACATTTCTTAATCCCTTTAATCTTGTAGTAGATTCTCCGATTCGTGATCTTGCAGAATTATATAAAGCCGGACTTATATCCTCAGAAGAATTAATTCAATTTTTACCTGCATACAACTTTAATACTTTTGATGCTACTTTACTTTTTGCTCGTCTACTTTTTCCGACAAAAATATTCGATCTTTTTGAAGATCATTATGGAATAAAGAAAGATATTAAATTAGAAGTAATCAGATATCGAGAAAATATAAAACCGATGATGGATGATTTAAAAAAAGTTCACATCTATTTAATTAATATGTATTCGATACGCCCTATTGCATGGCTCTTGGAGTGAAATTAACATCTTTTCTTGATTTCACTTTTGAGTATGATATAATTTTTATCGATTGGGGTATCGTCAAGCGGTAAGACATGGGACTCTGAACCCCAGATGCGCTGGTTCGAATCCAGCTACCCCAGCCATATTAGGAAATATGTTATCCTTTAATACAACTATTATCGAACAAAGTGAATATTTATTACGATAAATAATAGGTTGTTACAAAATTATTATTTGGGTTAAACGAATGGATATAGTTATTGTTATTTGTCTTATTTACATGTTTGTTCTTTTGGGAGCAATTGTTTTTTGGCTTATAAAGTGTTCAAGCAAAGAACGTTTAAAACGAATAAAGAGTTTTAAACGTGGTAAATTCACATTAATTTATTTTGCTATCATTCCATTGTTTTTTATTGCTCATAGATTTAATGGACAAAGCATTGAAGGAGCCATATGGCTATCTATCCGTGCTTGTATTGAAGTTGTTGTACTGAAATTCGACTTTTCAACTGTCGCACCGCTTATGGCTGAAAATTTATTATTCCATATTGCGATAAACTCGCTTTATACACTTATAATATTAAATGCACTTACATTTACGATTTCATTTTGCGGACAAGCGTTTATAAATTATATTTCACTTAGCATAACTCGAAAATTTCATAAGAAAGTGGTTGTAGTTGTTGGCTCTGACTCGAATACAATCGATATACTTTCCACCATTCCTAAAGACTCAAAAAGAATTCTTTTTTGTAATAAAAATTCTAACTTGTGCGATACAGCATTTGTAGAAAAAGCGTCATATCTGCAATTGCGGAATGACGATAATCTCGCCCAACTTCTTAAAAAGTTATTCCACGATTTTTCAAAAAAGAAAATTTCTGTTATTTTAAATATCGAGGATGATTCTAAAAGTCTTTTATACATAAAGCAAATTTGCCATTTGATAGAGTCAGAAAAACTTATAGATCTTCCATTAATCGAAGATATTGGTCTTTTTGTCTATGTCTTTGGTTCAAGATCTAATGAGGCACTCTTCAATCATTATGTTGAAGCCTCAAGAGGAATTATTCACTTCATAAGTCGCCATAAGCAGATTGCGATGAACTTTATTGAAAATTATCCGCTTACGCAATTTATGACAGATCGAGAGATTGACTACTCTACCGCAACAATCCGCAATGAAATCAATTTGAATGTATTTTTGATAGGATTCGGCAAATTTAATGAAAGTTTATTTTTAGATTCTGTTTCCAACAATCAATTTCTTACTTTGAAAGATGGTAAGCTTGTACTAAAGCCTGTAAAATACCATATTTACGACCGTTATTATCCCCAAGGGAAATTTGCGGATGATAATAATGTACTCAGTGGAAATTTACATTATAGTTACATGCGTTATCAAAAATTTTTGGATTATTACAAAGGACATGAAAAGGAATTTCTCGAACTACCTGAGATGCCTGCACAAGTTGAAAAGCATGCTTTGGATATTGCTCATCCTGCTTTTTACTATTCCATTCAGCAAGAACTGATTAAAAATAATACTTATAATTACATAATTATATCGTTTGGCTCGGATATAGAAAATATTGAGCTTGCCAAAAAATTGCAGCAAAAGCTAAAGGAATGGAATGTTATTTCCCCAGTCAAGCTATTTATTAAAGTGCGTGATGAAAATTTGGCAAAAGAACTGCGAGAAGAATTTAATTCAATTATAATATTTGGCTCGAATAAAAGCTGCGTTTACAATGCCGAAACAATAATGCACGAAAAAATAGAGCATATGGCACGAAGCAGACATTTACTTTACACTGCGATATATGAAGTAAAGCAAAATAAGAGTAATGCCTCATCTAATATCTTAAATGATGATAGAATTAAAAAGTTGGCCAGAGATAAATGGTATTCTTACAAGCAGTTTCAAAGAGATTCAAACATTTATGCTTGCCTAAGTATCCGTCAAAAATTGCAACTTTGCAACTATGATTATTGTATTGACGGAAAAAATAGTCTCGATGAATTTATTGCTTATTATGAAAAAGGGGATAAACGTGTTGGGTCGAGATATACTCTTGGTAAAAAACAGATATGGCAATATTCTAACAAAGAACAATTTCGAGAATCTATTCGTTGGACGTTGGCCGTTCAAGAGCATTTCCGCTGGTGTGCCAATATGATAGTAAACGGACTCATTCCTTGCAGCAAAGAAGAGCTTGCTTTGGATAAAGATGAGCTTTTGGAAAAACGCAAACACGGTAATTTAACTACAATGGAAGGACTTGTTGAATTTAGAAAAATTCTTGCAACAAAAAAAGGGATCAGTGAAGAAGAAGCTGATGTAATTCGCTATGATTACCAACTTATGGATGATATAGATTGGTTATTAGAAAGTTGTAAATATAAATTGATAAAAAAGACTAAAATAAATTCGTGATATTTTAAGGTTTATCCAATTTTTTAATAACTATCAAAGTTTATTAATGTTAGCGGTAGCAATCTACAATAATTACTTCCTTATTATTTTCACGAGCCATAGTGATACAATCGAATGTACCACCGCGATTTATGGGATTTCCAACTTTATCATTTAAAGGAATTTCGTTTCTATCCCAAAGTGCAATTAATTTATTGCATTTTTTTACTATGTATGCATTGGCTGCAGCATATGTGTGTATGGGGTCTGAAATAACACGGCACGCCACGGTTTGAGCAAGAAGATGACGCATTTTAAGTTCTTCTTCTTTTCCAAATTTATACCCATTGGCAATAGTGTTATTTTTGACATCTTCAATATATTTTTCAATCGGCATCGGTAGGTCTGCTTTAAGCGTAATTCCGAGTTCTATAGCGCATTCTGCAATAAGTTGGTCAGCACCATATGCAAAACATGTACGCACGATGACATGATGGGTTTTGCTAAAAGAGCTTAAAATTTTCTTAACTTGTATCTTTAATTTTTCAGAGTCGTCGTTAAAAAAGCGATGCCCTGTTCCGGCAATTTCAAGATTTGGCTTTCGACCTATACGGAAATTATAGATTTTTATATTGCTATCAAACTTTTTCAATAAGTCGATAATATTATTTACCATTAACTCATCTTTAGATTGTTCTTCTACTGTAAGCATCTCATAGGGAACGATGTCTTTATGAATCTTTTTCTTATTGCGTTCCTCCAAAGTTTTATAATCAGTACCATATTTCCAACCCATGGCAAGCTTTTCTTTGACCCAGCGTACATGTTCCTCGCGACAAAGAAAACCGAGATTATTCTTATAGGTCGTTTCTACATGGTTAAAATCTTCTACAATAGGATAATCAAGTTCTTTTCTGCTAAAAAAACAATTAATAAGTTCTAATTTATAGGCATAAGACTTAGCTTGTTCAATATTTGACATTTTAAATTCCAAATCAAGATTGCCGAAATCTTCACTTATAAATTCACTGCTGAGAGATTTACAGTGTTCGTTGTAACTGATATGAATGGCTTTTGCTAAATCACACAAACAGATAAAATTATCATCTGAAGCGAAAAGATGAGTCCTTTTTTCTTTCTTCTTTTCTTGTGTTTTAACTGTAATTTGAAGAGGAGTTTCAATATATTCATATATTTTTTCGATAAATGTTCCTTCTTTCATTTCTCGATAATTTTTATTAAGTATAACGTTTAACTCCATTGCTTTGTCATATTCGCGCGTGATAAAAGAATCATAAATATAATTTATGACTAGATTATTTGTGGTAATGTCAAGACCACAATCCCACGCAATAGGATCTCGTTTGCTTATTTTACCATAAGCAAGTCTATCCCAACATTGTAATTCATCACAGAGGATTAAAAGATAGGCAAGCGGATGTTCATCAAAACGAATAGGGTGCTTATTTGGTGCATCGTATTTATTGAAATTATTGTGTAAAAGAATTGCAGTTAGTACATCAAGATAGCGAATATCAAATTTATATTCTGGGAGAGAAAAAAGTTGGCGAGTTAAAATTATCGCGCTGAAATACCCGTGATCTATAAATCTTGGTTGATTTACAATTCGTTCTTTGAGTATCGGACAAACGGTTTTTGGATCATAGCCTTCTCGTATTTGTAGGCCATAAGCAAGTAAATCATGGATATTATTAAATGGTTGTGCCTCAGGAAATACTTTTGCAAGATTTTTGCGAGTTTCGGCGTTAAATGTAATAAATTCATCAAAATTGCCATAAGAAACAAAAAGATTTCTCTCTTCGTTTTTTCCCCATACATCTTCTACGTATGCTTTAATTTGTTCGTGCGCTAACTGGAAAGGGTAACCGATATCATGAAACAATGCTACCATTCCCCAAAATTTTAAAAAGTGATAAGCGGAAACACCATTGTCTTTAAGCTGATAAAAGGATAAATAATTACGACGATAAGCCGCATCATTAGCGTATATTGCTAATCCTAATGCAAAAACATACACTGAATGAGAATAGTGATCACGATGTTTGGCTAGAAGTTCTCCAGAATGATATTCGTGATCTGAAAGCAGTTCCAGTAGTTTTTTGGTATTTTCATATCCTTGACCAAATAATTTAAATATTTCACTGAAACAAAAATAAACGGAAAAAGCGTCCTCTTTTTTTCCGCTTGCAAGAAATTGCTTAAGTGAATTTTCAAAACATAACTTATCGCTTTCGACAGTTTCAGGTTTTTCATAATCTTTCATATCAAGCAAATTGAAAAATTTGCTACTTAATTCCGAAAGTGTTTTCATAGAATCTCCATTTGATTTACCATTGGTAAAAGTTAATAAAATTATAACATTAATGGAAACATTTTCAAGATGATCGATTAGTTTATTAAGATGGTAACCATATTAAAATAATACAAAAAAAGGCGTAAAATCAAGAGAATTTCGACTTAACTTAAGAGCAAATTATTGCAAAAATATTGTCAAAATGATGAAAGTAAAAGTTTTACTTTAGTACGCTAAAAAAATATTTCTCATGGCAATGTCATTATTTTTTTAAAGCAAAGACTTAAAAAGATCATTCAAATAAAGTTTTTGTTGAATAAAAACATAAATAAGATTTCAGTTTAACTTGCATTTTTCAGTGTAGTTATGGTAATGTTAAAGAACATTCGAAATGTAATTTTGATTTAATTTAAAAGAGTAAAATGCACTCAAATTAAAGCAAAAAGATTACATAGTAAGAATGTACATGATGCAATGAGCATTGGATAAAGTTTGCCTAAGTTACATGTTAAAAATAAAATAGTTTCGAAAGTAGTAATTTTGTTAAAAATAGTGTCGAAAAAATAAAGATAAATAAGAAAATAATTAGCAGTATATTTTAATATAATTATGTGAGTCACATATATTTGATAATTATTTTATTAACGCAATAACTTGATTTGCAAAATTAAAGGTAATGTGACTAAAATATACTTAATAGGAGGAAGTTTATGCTAAAAGTATTTGTTGATTCTGGGAGCAGTATCAAGCAAGACGAAAAAAGTAAGTATGATATTGAGATTATTCCTCTACGTTATTTAATGGGCGAAAAGGAATACGAAGATGGCCTAGATCAATCAATTGATGAATTTTACGATATGCTGATTACTAATAAACTTTTTCCTAAAACATCTTTACCATATTTAGATAAAATTGAAAAAAAAGTATCTGAATACACTAAATCCGGTGATGATGTCATCATCTTAGTATTCTCATCCAAACTTTCAAGTACTTTTGATTCAATAAAAAGATTGTTTGAAAATGATCCTAAAGTAAAAGTTATTGATACGATGCTTGCAGTTGGAGGTATTCGTATTTTAGTAGAAGAAATTAATAAGTATCGCGATCAACCACTTGATATTATTGTCGATAAAATTCAAAATTTAATTCCGCGCATTAAGATTTTAGCAATTCCGGAAACCTTAAACTACTTGCTGAAAGGCGGACGTTTATCTATAAAAGATTGGATATTAGGTACTAGTTTTCACATTAAACCGGTCATTACTTTTAAAGATGGTTATGTAAAAGTGGAATGTAAAAAGATTGGTTTGAAGAATGCGGCGAAATATATCGCTGCAGAATTGGATAGAACTATTGATCCGGCTTATCCTATTATTGCGTCCTATACATATAACGATAAAAATTTAAAGTTACTATTAAATTTAGTGGATCAAAAATATCTCCCCTTGATGAGTGATTTTGATAATATAGATCCTGTCATCGCTTGCCATTGGGGACCAAATGCTTGCGGTTTTATCTTTGTTACCAAGTAGTTTTTTATAATTAGTTTTTAATTTAAATAAAGAAAAATAATGATAATTTAGATATTGCTACTTTAAAAAAGTGGCACTTGCTTTTATATTTAATGGTCTTTATATTGATAGTGAGGTGAAGTTTTATGCCGCTGATTGAAGTTAAAAATTTATCAAAGACCTTTAAAAAACCAATTCGTGGCAATGGATTGGGTTCAATGATAAAAACTCTTTTTTCGCGTAAATATCAAGATATTGAAGCAGTAAAGAATATTTCCTTTAATATTGAACAAGGAGAAATTGTCGGTTATATCGGTGCTAACGGCGCGGGTAAATCAACGACGATTAAAATGATGTGTGGAATTCTTTTTCCTAGTGAGGGAGAAGTATTAATTGACCAAAAATCAGTCTTGAAGCATCGGAAAGAAATCAATCAAGAAATCGGAGTGGTTTTTGGCCAAAAAACTC
Organism: uncultured Bacilli bacterium; assembly: GCA_947588815.1. GTDB lineage: Bacteria > Bacillota_I > Bacilli_A > RFN20 > CAG-449 > CANQAG01. Next base: position 2,432 of record CANQAG010000006.1, on the reverse strand, counting down.
AGTTATGGTGGGATATTCCGCTTATTGAAACTTTTAAAATCTTAAAATCCGTTTATCGAGTATCCGACGAGGATTTTGAAGAAAGATTCAATTATCTTTGTGATTTATTAGATTTGAAATCGTTTATGAATCAAAATGTCAGAAGTTTATCTTTAGGACAAAGAATGAGAGCTGATTTTGCCGCGAGCCTTATTCATAATCCTAAGATCCTATATTTAGATGAGCCGACAATCGGCCTTGATGTGCTTGTTAAAGACAAGATCAGAAAGGCTATTAAAGAGTTAAATCGTCACTATAATACGACGGTTATTTTAACCACACACGATATGAAAGATATTGAAGAGTTGTGTTCGAGAATCATCATAATCGATAAAGGTAAAATTCTTTATGATGGAAATCTCGAAAGCATCAAATATCAATTCGGTAATATTAAAAATATTGTTTTTCCTTTCTTTGAAGGCTTTGATGAACAAAGAATCAAACTTTTCTGTGAAAAAATAACGATTGAAAAACTTGAAAATAATATTAAACTTTCCTTTTCTTTAAATGACGTAGATTTAGATGCTCTGCTTTTAATTTTAATCGAGGAATATAAAATAAGCGACTTTAAAATATTTGATATCGGCATTGAAGAAATAACTAAGGAGTTATATGCTCAAAATGAAGAAATTAAAGAATAAATTAGCTAAATATACGCCATTTTTTAGAGCTGGTATGAAATCGGCACTAGCTTATAAGGCGCAAATGTATGGTTGGATATTTATTGGAACCATTGAAATTTTATTTATTTTCTTCCTTTACCAAGCAATTTATCGTAATGCTCCAGAAGGAATGAATAGTGTCATTAATGGCTTTACTTTCCAAGAAATGATTTTGTATGTAGCCACTGCAACGATTTTCGCCAGTGCCATAAGCAGTGAAACTAGTTGGAATATCTATGTCGAAGTTCGAGATGGGACGATTGTCAATACCTTAACCAAACCGGTTTCCTATCGCTTGCGTCATTTGTTCACTTGCTTTGGCCAAGTGTTTTTTCAAGTGATCTTTGTCGCGTTACCATTACTTACCATTTTATATATTGTTTTTATAAGTTGTGGATTTGTGCATTTTGAGCCGTTGATGTTCACTATTAACGTTTTATTGTTTTTGTGTTTTTTATTAGTCGCTATTTTAATTAATGATGCGCTTGGTTATATGATGGGAATGCTCACATTTTATACGCAACATATGTTTGGTCTAAACATGTTTATGAATGCGATTAGAAGTTTTTTATCCGGAGCAGCCGTACCATTGTCATATATGGGTTTTGCAGGGGTGATTTTTTCGTATTTACCATTTGCATTTTTAAGTTCTACTCCGATTTTAATATTAATGGGAAAAATCGATGTTTACGGAGCGCTAATTTATTTAAGTTTAGCGCTAGGCTATATTTTGATTTCAGAGATAGCAAATCATTTTCTTTTTAATCACTGCATTAAAAAAATCGTCGTTCAAGGAGGCTAATCATGCGATATTTGAAACTGTATTTTACTTACGCAAAATTGTCGCTAATGTCAAAATTATCTTATAAATCAAATACAATTATAGGAATTATCGCTTTTTTGTTTACTGAAATCACCTCAATTTTGACATTGTTTTTAATTGTTTCGCAAGTTCCGTCTTTAGATGGATGGAATATGTATGAAATAGGATTATTATATGGCATCACCAATCTTGCTATTGGTCTAGATCATCTTTTTACCGATAAATTGTGGAGCGTCGCTTATTTTGAAGTACGAAATGGAACGATGGATAGTTTTTTTCTAAGACCACTTCCGGTTTTATTTCAAACTATCGCTTGTGAAATTCAATTAGAGGCGTTTGGTGAAATTTTAACGGCGATTTTTATGATTATTTTCTGCTCTATAAATTTGAACTTGGCAGTTTCTTTTGGAAATGTCTTATTATTGGTTATTGGTATTATATGCGCTAGTTTATTAATTACAAGCTTCAAAATTATTATTGCCGGTTTGGCTTTTGTCTTTAAAAGGACAGGTGCATATTTACAGATCGTTTATAATTTTGCGATGTATTCTAAATATCCTTTAAGTATTTTCCCAAAAATTATTCGCTTTATATTTTCCTTCATAATTCCTTTGGGATTATGTATATATTATCCGGTTTCTAACATTTTAAATCCGTCGTTGAATCCATATCTTTTAAGTATATTGATTGTTGCAATCACCGCGATTATGCTATTTCTATCGATATTTATTTGGACTAAATGTGCAAAAAGATACGAAAGTACGGGATCTTAAAAATAAATTTAGAAAATAATAAAAGTCCGCATTATCTATAAAATGCGGACTTTTTAAATTTATATAGGAAATTGTATTTAATAACGAAATAAAAAAAATAAGGGAAAAAGAAGAAAAGGAAATAATTATTTTTTA
>CANQAG010000005.1 GCA_947588815.1 uncultured Bacilli bacterium | reverse complement strand
TGTAATTTTACTTCTGTTTGCAACATTTTCTTCCCGTTTCTCTCTTTGTTTGTTGCACTTGCTTTTATAATTAACATCTTTTTTAATCGCCAAGTGTGCTAACTTGAATGTTTTTTAAGTATTTAATATAATAATAGTGATAAAAAATACGGGTTAGTAAAGAAATGAATAAAACAAAGAGAGGACAAAGGCGCCTTAAGCTTTATAAACGCTATCTTTTATGGGATAAAATGTTTTTTTATTTGATTATTATCACATTATTCGTGGCTTTACCATTGTGTGTTGTGGGATGCTATATCTTTGATGGATATGAATTCTTATGTGTGATGATCTTTGCTAATTTTTTGCTATTCAATTTTGGAACTTTATTATGTGAATGGTTAGCGTTACCGGCACCGGAAATTGATTTCATTCATTATAAAATAGAACCATCTTCATGGAGCGAATTTACTAAAGCGGTGACGAGTGAAAATTTATCAAATGAGCGATTTAAAGTTTATAACAAACGAAAAATTTTACCATTTTCACTTAAATTGTATCGATTTACAATCTTTTCTAAATCAAGTTATTTAATTATGCATAATCATATGCAAGATCAAGGAAAACTAAAACGTTTGCAACTTGAGATAATCCAAATCAACGAGAGAAAAAGCAAAGAACTTGATTTATTTTTCGAAGAAAATAACACTTTAATAGATCGAGGCGTTATTCGTTGTTTTTTCAATGCGCGCGGTGGCGATTTGATTGTGCCATATTTTCAAAATACAAAACCGCAACCATTGGAAACCATGTACTATCAAATGATGTTAGATTATGTGTTAAATAAAGTTCATATAGTCAAATCCGAAGGTTGTGATCAAACCGCTATTGAAGCGTTTTTTATGTTTGCGAGTAAAGCTTCATGAGTATTTATAAACTTTGTTTCATGGCGGCTTTTTGAAAATCGCGCCATGGATTGGTTTTAAGATATTTTTGGTAATTAGTAATTGTGATTTCACTAGGAGCAATAGTATCTAATTTATTCCATGCAATCGGCCAAGAAATCGACGCTTTTTCACGAGCTCTTAAGGAATATGGAGCGATGCTTGTTGCACCCTTTTTATTGCGTAACCAATCGATAAAAATCTTGCCTTTTCGTGCATCTTTTCGAATATTGGTAGTAAAAAGATCAAGGTAACGTTTTTCTAAAGTTAACGCGATGTCTTTTGAAAAAGTTGCGAGTTTTTGCCACGATTTAACCTTTGAGAAAGGAACAACAACATGATATCCTTTGCCACCGCTGGTCTTTAAAAAAGAACGTAGATGCAGTTCATCTAACAATTTTTTAAGATTTTTAACTCCTTGGCGCACTAAAGATAAATCCATATTTAAATCTGGATCTAAATCAAATACCAGATAATTTGGCGTAGATAACTGCGTTACTGAAGTACCCCAAATGTGAAATTCCACACTCCCGTTTTGAACTTCTTGAAGGATTCCCATTATCGAATCGACATAAAAATATTCTTGCTTTTGACCATTGGTCATCGTAAAAAAGGTCTTAATGTTTTCTTTAATGGCAGGATGTCGTTTGATAAAACTATTTTCAATTGTATCGTGGCATCTTAAAACAGAAAGAGGTCGTAATGAAAGGTAGTTAAGCATTAAAGAACCGACTTTTTGATAATAATCATAAACGTCTTGTTTGGTTATTTTTAGTTTAGGATAGAGAATGCGATTTGGGTTAGATAAAGTAACGATATTTTGCAAAGATTGATTTTTTTCTGATAAATCGATATCAGTGCGAAGCCCTTTAAAACTGGCTTGGCGTAAAAGACCTTCAGCGGTATATTCTGCAAATTCAATTTCCCCGATTAATATCGGTTTTAAAAATATGATTTTTTCATTGGTTTTTGAAAGATCGCAAAAAGGATTTTTTTGACGTGTTAGTGATTTGAATTTTTTAATTAAATCGCTAGAGTTATCTTTATTAAAACCGGTTCCTACTTTGCCACAATAATGAAGTTTAGTATCCTCATAGCGTCCTAATAATAATGATTTAATTGTGCCATTTACTTTGTTTGAATAAAGATAACCGCCGATTATAAAGTCGTCACTTTTTCTAAATTTCAATTTAATCCAGTTACCGCTTCTTTTACCTAAATAAACAGAATCTTTCTTTTTGGCAATAATTCCTTCTAAAGACAATTCTTTGGCTTTATTATAAAATGTTTTAGCATTTGTCTCGATATGTGCGCTATAAAGAAGATTAGATGGTTTATTTTTGAACAACGATTTTAATATTTCTTTTCGTTTGATTAAGGGAAGATTTCGAAGATCTTTTCCATCTAAAGAAAGAATATCAAAAATGACATAAGTCAGTTTTTCGCTTTCTTGCTTTTTAATAACGGTTTGTAATGCTTGAAAATCGCTTCGTCCTTGATTGTCAAATTTAACAATTTCCCCATCTAAAATCATCGCCCGATTAGTTGAAAACTTTTCTAAGGCTTTTTCTATCGCTTTGAATTTAAGGGTTAAATTTTGATTATTTCTTGAAAAAAGTTGTACTTTGTTATTTTCTATTAAAGCTGTAATTCGATAACCATCGTATTTGATTTCATAAATCCAACCTTTTTCTTTTGGCAAATCTTCGTTCAAAAGGGCTAATTCTACTTGATATTCATGAAATGGATTTTGATAAGACGACACTTTTTTAATCGGTTGTTTTGTCCTTTCATTTGTGACACAAAATTGATCTTTTTCTTTGATAAGAAGCCAATTTTTATCGTCCATTTTGATTAAAGCGAATTTTCCTTTGAGAAGTTTACCATTTAATTCAAATTTAAGCATCCCTTGTTTTAAGCCGGATTTAAAGGACTTCAATGCCTTATAAGTGCCATTATCGTATATTTCGACTTTTCCGGCACCATATTCGCCACTTGGAATTTCACCTTCAAAATCCTTGTACTCGTAAGGATGATTTTCGGTCATGACAGCAAGACGCTTATCGTTAGGATTTAATGAAGGACCTTTAGGAATGGCCCAACTTAAAAGGTAACCATTGTATTCAAGTCTAAAATCATAATGCTCTTTTTTAGAATAATGATGTTGAACGACAAAGATTTTATCAGATAATTGTTTATAAATTTTTCCTTTCGGTTCATCGGTTTTGGTAAAATCTCTTTTTTCTTGATATTTTTTTAAATTGTTCATAATTTTAGTATCTTTAAATTTTGTATCTTTTATTCATGGTAAAATCTTATTTTTGGTTAAAAATAAGAAACAAAGAGGTAGATTTATGGCATATAGTTTTAAAGGCAATTTAAGCTTTGGTTTTGTATATATTCCAATAACATTACATTTAGCTACGCAAGATAGTTCCATTACCTTTCGCTTGTTTGATTCAAAAACCAAATCTAAAATTCAATATAAAAAAACCTGCGTGGAATGCAATAATAAAGAAGTAAAGAATGAAGATATAATTCGTGGTTATGAATATGAAGATGGTAAATATGTAACATTGACAAACGATGAATTTGAAAAGTTGAAAACTCCTAGAGATAAGAATATAACTTTAGAGCAATTTGTCGATTTAAAAGAGATCGATCCTTTGTATCTTGATAAGTCATATTATGTGGTTCCAAATGGCGCCAATAAACCTTTTTGCTTGCTTTTAAAGATACTTGAAGAAGAAAATAAAGCTGGTTTGGGTAAAACGGTGCTGGGAACCAAAGAAGTTTTGGTATTGGTTCGATCCGTAAATAAAAAAATGATTCTTTCCACATTGTTCTTTAATGAGGAGATAAAACCATATCCACTTGAATTGAATTTTGATGCGCCGAGTGCTGCGGAAGTGAAGATGGCAAAACTATTGATAAAAGAAATGACAGCTCCTTTTGATCCTACAAAATATCATGATGAATATGCAAAAAGAGTAAAAAAAGCCATCGAAGATAAAATTAAAGGACGAAAGATTATTACCCCTAAAAAAGAACCGGAAGTTAAAATTGTCGATTTAATGGAAGCTTTAAAATCGAGCATTCAAGAATTAGATACTAAGAAGGTAAAAAAGAAACTTTTGCCAAATAAAGATATTAAAAAATCAATCTCAAACGATAAATTAAGTTAACCTCAAAGATAAATAGGCGATTTGATTAGGTCATTTTCCCTAATAAACATACATTACTTTAGGAGGTAAAGTATGTTTTATTCAAGCTATGGCCCTCTTTTCTTTGTTCCTACTTATCCGTTAGAACCGGAAATGAGAGCGGTTGAAAAACCTAAATATGATTTAGTGAGTAAAGATCTCTATAGCCCCGATGAAGCGTTAGAGAAAGGAAATATCTTTAAAAACCAGTACCAAGGGTACAGAAACTATAATCCCGGTAAATTAGAGGCAAAAAACGATGAGCAAATGTTGCTTTTTAATATCGACGCTTACTCCAATGCAGCTCATGATTTAAAACTCTATTTAGATGTTTACCCGACTGATAAACGAGTGATCGATATTTTTATGGATTACAATAAAAAAGCCAACGAGTTGATTGCCGAATATAATTCAAAATATGATCCGTTGATGCCCTCTGCCGCGAAAGACGTAAGCGGGACTTTTTCTTGGATTTTAACTCCAAGTGTATGGGTCAGAAAGATGTAAGGAGGAGAAAAAATGTTTACATATCAAAAGAGAACACAATATCCGATTGACATTAAGCATAAAGATGTGCGAATGGCAAGATATATTCTTACTCAGTATGGTGGTCCATATGGAGAATTAGGCGCGGCAATTCGTTATTTGAATCACCGCTACACGATGCCGGATGAAAGAGGAAAAACTCTTTTAACTGATATCGGAACCGAAGAATTAGGGCACGTCGAAATGATTTGTATGATGGTATATCAACTGACCAAAGATGCGACAATTAAAGAATTAGAAGAAGGAGGATTAGGTGGTAATTTTGCCACTCACGGAATAGATATGTTCCCCGTTGATGCAAATGGTCAAGATTTTTCAGTCACGGGTATTGGAGCTACCGGAGATTTTATCGCCAACTTATCGGAAGATATGGCTGCCGAAGAAAAAGCGAGAGCGACTTATGAACATTTAATCGATTTAGCTACCGATGCTGAAGTGATTAAGCCACTCCTATTTTTAAGACAACGGGAGGTTGTTCACTTTAATCGCTTTAAAGAATTATATGAAGTGTATAAGCGAGAATATAAAAGTAAATAAAAGGCTTTAATGCCTTTTATTTACTAAATACAACTTTAATAATATTATACAAGTTTTTATTAAAGTGAATATTTATTAAGATAAATATCAATCATTTACATAAAAAAGATAATCCATATCGCAAAATTTCGACAAAATAATCCTTTATTACTTTAAAATTTTATTGGTTTGTTCTATATTATTAATAGGCAATTTATATTTATTATGGAGGTTATTTATGAGAACTAAAGAAGAGAGACAAAGAGCGAAAGAAGAAAGAATTCGCTTAAAGATCGAGAAAAAAGAGGAAAAGAGACGGTTAAAAGAAGAGAAAAAAGGTATCATAAAACCAACTGAAGCACCAGTAGAGAAAGAACCACAAGTCGAATCTATGAAAGATGAACCAAAGAAGGAAACACCAAAAAAAGTCTCAGCTAAAAAAGAAGAATCAAAAGAGGAGATAAAGAAGGTTAAAGATAAGGAAGATACCTTGGAAGATAAAGATGTCGAAGAAGATAAAAAGAATATGAAGAAAAATTACCATGTTTCTCGTCGGGAAAAGGATGGTAAATGGCAAGTGAAATTTGCTAAGGGTGAAAAAGCCATTAAATTATTCGATACTCAAGCGGAAGCAATCGCATACGCTAAAGATTTAGCTGAAAGAAACGATGGTACTCACACGATCCATAAAAAGGATGGTAAAATTAGAAAGAAGACTTATTAAGCGTGAAAAATCACGCTTTTTATTTGCTTAAATTTTGATAAGCGCTGATTAAAAGGCTTTTTCTTGCATTGTAGAGTTAAAAAAGTTATTCTTTTGTTAAAGAATAAAATTCGAGGTAACTATGAAAAAAATTAAAATAATCGCATTTGTTAGCATTTTATTTTCTTTGTTGACTAGCTGTAATGATAATGCTTCTGATATTAGTTCTAGTTTTTTACCATCTTCACTATCAAATTACTATGAGGTAACTTTTGATTCCAATGGAGGTTATTTTGAAAACAATAAATCAAGTTTTATCTTGGAAGTAGCAAAGGATTGCTTGCTTGATTATGAAGTGATTGCAAAACGAAGCGGTTATGATTTTGTAGGATGGACTAAAACCAAGAATGGTGATGATTTTTGGAATTTTTCTGAAGATGTGGTAACTTCAAATATTACGCTTTATGCTTTTTGGAATCAGAGCGATTACAACTATACAGTTACGGAAACCGGGATAACAATCACGAAGTATTTGGGTAACCAAACACAGGTGGTAATTCCTTCGGAAATTTTGAATAGACCGGTTATTCGAATTGCTACCGATGCTTTTTTAAATTGCAATGAGATCACTTCGATAATTTTACCGGATACTTTACAAAGTATCGGAAGAAATGCGTTTAGAGGTTGCAGTCGTCTTAAATATACTTTAAGTGGTAATTGTTATTACTTGCAAAGTGCCACCAATGACCATTTTGCTTTAGTATACGGAAGTAATAGTTCAATGACATCGACGACTATCCAGGCATCAACAAAAATTATTGCCGATTATGCTTTTGCCGGTTTTGGAGCTTTGAAATCAATCTATTTACCTTCGTCGATCGCTTATATTGGTCATCAAGCGTTTTATGGTTGTTATTCGTTAGTTATCTATTGTCAAAGTGAAACGATGCCTGAAGGATGGGATAGTTCATTTAATTCCAGTTATCGCCCGATTTATTGGAATGTTGCATCTGAAAATCTTTACACTAGCAATGAATTAAAATATCTTTTGAAAAATGATGGTGCGATGGTTACAGAACGCCTTACTTCAAATAAAGAGGTTATAATTCCCGAAAAAATTAGTGTAAACGGAACCGAATACGTTGTTACTGGAATCGGTGACTATGCTTTTTATAATTCTTTGTCATTAGTTAACATTTCACTTCCTAATTCCATTGCCCACATCGGATTGCATGCTTTCGATGATTGCCCAAAATTGACTTATTACGAATTTGATAATAATGGTTATTATCTAGGAAATGTTAATAATAATTATGTAGCTCTCATAAAAACTAAAGACCAATCATTAAGATCGATAAATATTAATTCGAAAACCACTGCGATTGCCGGGGATGCTTTTAAACAATGTCACTCTTTAACGGAAGTTAGTTTGCCGTCAAGTCTTAAAAGCATCGGCTCTTCGGCGTTTTATGATTGTGATTCGTTAAATAGTTTAACTCTTCCAAAAGGGCTTCAAGAAATCGGTAAAGAATCGTTTGCATTTTGTACGGCATTATCAAATATCGTGATTCCAACTAGTGTTTTAGTTATCGGCGACGATGCTTTTAGAAATTGCTCAAATTTAACTATCAATTGTGAAGTTCAAACAAAACCCAATGGATGGAGTGAGACGTGGAATTCGTCGAATCGACCGGTTAATTGGGGACAAGCACTAGCATAGTCAAAATGAACATTTCTTGCTTGCTTGTAAAATGTTTAGTTACTATAATATTAGACGAGGTTATTAACTATGGCAGATATAAAGAAAAATGAGGCGATTACCGCTCAAGAAGTTGACTTTGCCCAATGGTATACTGATGTATGCCGAAAGGCAGAATTGATGGATTATTCATCGATTAAAGGTTTTATCATTTATCGCCCATACGGATATGCGATTTGGGAACAAATTCAAAATTATCTAGATAAAAAATTTAAAGAGACAGGTCATGAAAATGTCTATATGCCGATGCTCATTTCTTCATCGTTATTTCAAAAAGAAAAAGATCATGTTGAAGGATTTGCCCCGGAGTGTGCAATAGTCACTAAGGGTGGAAATAACATTTTGGATGATGAACTGATCATTCGTCCCACTAGTGAAACACTATTTTGTGAGCACTATGCTAAAATTGTAAGTTCCTATCGTGATTTACCGAAAAAATACAATCAATGGTGTTCAGTTGTCAGATGGGAAAAAACCACACGTCCATTTTTAAGAGGCAGCGAATTTTTATGGCAAGAAGGACATACAATTCATGAAACGGAACTTGAAGCCCGAACTGAAGTTTTAGATATGTTAGAAGTTTATAATCGCATGGGACGCGATCTTTTGGCGATTCCTTTTACCACAGGGCAAAAAACAGAAAAGGAAAAATTTGCCGGGGCTAAAGAAACTTATACCATCGAGGCTTTAATGCCTGATGGGAAAGCCCTCCAATCAGGAACAACCCATAATTTCGGAACCGGATTTGCGGAAGCTTTCAATATTCGCTTCTTGGGACGCGATAATCTATTGCATCCTGTTCACCAAACTTCATGGGGCGTATCAACGCGACTTTTAGGTGCGATTATTATGGTGCATGGTGATGATAATGGTTTGGTTTTACCGCCTTATGTGGCTCCGACACAGGTGGTTATCATTCCGATTCAAATGCAAAAAGAAGGTGTGTTAAATAAAGCGCGAGAAATCGAAAAGCGACTTATAACTTTAGGATTAAGAGTTAAAATTGATGATTCGGATCATTCGCCGGGATGGAAATTCTCTGAATACGAAATGAAAGGGGTCCCGTTAAGAATCGAAGTTGGACCACGCGATTTGGCTCAAGATTTAGTGACTGTCGGAAAGCGTAACGATGGAAAAAAATTGCAGGTAAAACTTGAAGATCTTGAAAAGACGATTCCGACTTTACTCAATACGATTCACGATGAAATGTATAAAAAAGCTTTAACGTATCTTTTATCTCACACAACCGAAGCTCATTCGTATGATGAGTTTAAAGAAATTTTAGAAACAAAAGGCGGTTATGTGAAGATGATGTGGTGTGGCGATGAGGCTTGTGAAAACAAGATTAAACAAGACACTAACGCTACATCGCGTTGTATGCCCTTCAATCAAGAACCTATCGGTGATGTTTGTCCTGTTTGTGGCAAAAAGGCTAAAAAAGTAGTGCTTTTTGCCAAAGCCTATTAAATTAACAACCAAATACGTTAAATTCTTAGAAGTTACTTGAAATAAAAAAAACGATATGCTATATTATACGGGCACGCTGGAGCAATACTCAAGTTGGTGAAGAGGCGTCCCTGCTAAGGATGTAGGTCGGTTCACTCCGGCGCGAGAGTTCGAGTCTCTCTTGCTCCGCCATTACGGATCAGTGGTGTAGCGGTTAACATGCCTCCCTGTCACGGAGGAGACCGCGGGTTCGATTCCCGTCTGATCCGCCATCAAGTGTTCGTATAAAAATGCAGGTGTAGTTCAATGGTAGAACTTTAGCCTTCCAAGCTAACTACGCGGGTTCGATTCCCGTCACCTGCTCCATTGGTTATCAAAAGCCCTAACTTTAGGGCTTTTTTAATTACTTTAATAAATTATTTATCATTTTATGAAAACCAATTTGTGTTTTATTTTCTAAATTTAATGGTAGAATATTTTTGCCGAACAATTTATTTATATATGCGATTTCGTGATTTTTGTAAGTATAAATATTGTAATTTTTTCATAATAATATAACTTTTTGCTTAGTTAATAAGTCCATTGTAAAAAAACAAAATAAATTTAGCTTTAACTTAAATACAATTTGCTTTTTGTTAAATACTTTAATAATATGAAATTATATGCGTAAAAAAACTTAAAATAGTAAATTTGAAAGGAATAATGATATGGCTGAGGATCAAATAAGAAACATGCAAAAAATTGAATTAATAATAGCAAAAGAGGTAAAGCGAATTTGTGAAAAAAATAATATAAAATATTTTATGGTCGCTGGAACGATGCTGGGTGCAATTAGACATAAAGGATTTATTCCATGGGATGATGATATGGATTTTGGATTGTTAAGAGATGATTATGAATTGTTTATTGAATGTTGCACTAAAGATCTAAAAAAAGAATTTACTTTGCAAACATGGAATAATGACAATACATACCCATTTCCATTTATAAAAATAAGACTTAAAGGTACCTATGTTGAAGAAACATTAACAAAAAGTGTTGATACAAACAAAGAGATTGGTATAGATATTTTCCCATTTGATTATATTATTGACAATGAAAGGATTCAAAAAAAACATTTTAGAAAATGTAATTTTTATGAGAAAATTTTATGGCTAAAAAAAGGATGGGGAATAGACATTAAAAACCATGGATTTAAATCAAAAATAAAATATTACATAGCACGATTTATATCTATTTTCTTCAATTATAATAAAACAAAATTAAAATTAGAAAAACTGATGACAAAATACAATGATTCCGCTAAAAATAAGATTTATTTTTTGACCATATATGGTTTTAAACAAAGTATATATGATGAAATAATATTTAGAGAATTTGATGAATATAAATTCGAAAATATATTCTTAAAAGGTGTAAAAAATTATGACAGTTATTTGACTTGTATTTATGGTAACTATTTAGAATTGCCACCAATTGAGAAAAGATATGGTCACCATTTTATGAATGTTGACTTTGGTAAGTATCTTATGGAAGATTGATCTTTATAAAAATTATTCTGATATAAAAAGATGATTAAGTTGGTGCAAGTGTTAATTTAATTATCTATTCTCAATTAATTTATAGTGAAGATTTTCGATTAAAATGAGGAGGTTTTTATGAAAGTATTACATGTTTTAATGTGTGGTCATACTGGTGGTATTGAAAGATTATGTTTTGATATTGGACTTCGCTCAAAAGAACATAATTTTTTCTTTATAAAAGGTGTTGGAGAAATTTATGAGGGGATGAAAAAAAGTGGAATTAAAACATTTGCAGCATATAATTCTCTAATTAAATTAAAGTATAATATGATAAAAAAAATTGTTGTAAGTTTAGAAAAATTGATAGAAAGCGATAAATTTGAATCTGTTATTTTTCATAATGGCGCTCCTTTTCTGTGGATTGTTGCTACAAGGCTAAAAAAAAGAAATAAAAGAATTAAACTGTTTACATATGCCCATAGTAATGCAAATGACTTTTTATGTAAAAATTCAATTTCTCATTATATAAGATTTTTTGTTTATAAAAAAATGCTGAAAACTGTGGATGGTATTATTGCCATTTCTAACTCAGTGAAAAAAAGCATTTTATATTATTTTCCAAAATTTGAATCTAAAATTATTTTAAACTATAATGGGATTGATTTAACTAAATTTAATAAAACTTGCTCTTCATATTATTCTACTTTACAGATTATATATGTAGGTAGATTAATTGAACAAAAAGGCGTTCAAAACATTATTAAAATGTTGTCAAATATTAAAGATGTCGATTATATTTTTTCAATAGTTGGAGATGGAGATTACCATAACGATTTAAAAAAATTGGCAGAAAATTTAGGTATAATTGATAAAGTAAACTTTTTAGGTACACGTGATGATATTCCTTCTTTGTTAAGTAAGGCGAATATATTTATGCATATTCCAGAATGGGAAGAAGGTTTTGGAATAAGTGTGATAGAAGCTATGTCTGCTGGATTAATATGTATAGTGAATAAAAATGGAGCTATGGAAGAGATTATTGATAATAATGTTAATGGGTATATTGTCGACAATTCAAAAGAAAAAGAATTTATTTCTCAATGCAATAATATTTTTATTAAGACAATAAATGGTGAAAATCAATACATAAGAGCAGAGGCTATTAAAAAATCACATGAGTTTTCAATCAACGCAACAATAGAAAGGCTTAATTGTATATGCAAAGACGGAAGAATTTAAAATATAAATAAATTAATGAATAAAAAATTAATAAATATTCTCTTATTTTATATTTTAGTGACTCTTGATTTTAGCATTTTTTATCAATTTTTTATTTAATAGAATATTACTTTAAAATATCTCACTTTTATTATCTTCACAAGAAGATAAAAACCTCGCGATAACACGCGTGAGAAAAGAAAAGCTTAAACGTTGAATGAAAATAAAAAGATATGATAGATAATTAAGGCCTAGTAACCAAATTATATAAATGGATCACTTATGGATGATGATTCAAGTTTCACATACAAGATGGAATTGTAAGTATCATAGTATTTGTACCAAAATATCTTAGAAAAGCGATATACAGAAAACTTCACGCTGACATCGGAGAAATCATAAAGTAGTTATGTTACATGCAAAGATGTTGAAATAATATAAGCATACACAATTTAGTAAACTAAACCTTAGTATAATTTAGTAATGTAAATATTACTTCCAAAAGAAAAAAGTAATTAAAAATAATAGGTTGTGCTTATTTGAATAATAAAATAGAGGTTAATATTATTTTAGTATAACTAAAATATGGGTAACGACTTAAATTAAAAGGAGAAAAAGAATATGAAAAGACCATATGTAATATGCCATATGTATTTATCGATCGATGGTAAGATTGATGGAAAATATATGGAACAAGAAGGATGTGATATTTCCGGAGAGTATTATGACGATATTATCTTTAAAATGGGTACTGCAATGGCGGGAGGAAGAGTAACTCTCCAAATGTACAAGGCACAGGGTCAAAATGATTTATGGAAATATTCGGGAAATATTGAACGCGATGATTATATTATTAAAGCACCACATTATAATTTTTGCTTTGATCGGATGGGCAAATGTTTCTATGACGATGTTAATTATAATTATGGTGGACAAGATATGCAAATTGTTGAAGTGGTGTCTTCCAAATGTGATTCCCGTTATTTAGAGTATTTAAGAGATATTAAAATTTCTTATATTATTGCTGATAATGTAAAGGAAGCTTTAGAAAAAATTTATTTAAAATTTAAAGTCGAAAGATTGGTTTTAACCGGTGGTTCCATTATAAACGGTGGATTTTTAAGTGAAGATTGTATCGATGAACTTTCGTTAGTGATTGCGCCTTATATAGAAGGAAATATCGAATTTAAGCAATTTGTCGGTAACGTCAGTCATTTCGTTAATAAAAAATTTAAATTTAAAGAAGCAAGGCCACTCGATGATGGGGGAGTGCATTTAATCTTTAAAAAAGAAGATTGAAATTAAACTAGACATTTTTCTTTGTTTGTGTTGTTCATTTTGAATTTTTCTCGCCTTAAAATCAAGGCATAAAAAGGAGAAAATAAAAATGAAAAATTTAGACAAAGTTTATGCTGAAAAGATTGCCGAGCAATATGCTCCCAAAACCGAATCCAAGGTTGTGGCTTTAAAGAAACTTGATCGAAAGGTAAAACGACCGGCGGAAATATTTGCTTACACTTTTGGAACTATTGCAGCTTTGATCTTAGGAGTCGGGATGTGTTTAGCGATGGGAGTTATAGGAAGTGGAGATTTATTAATGATTATTATAGGAAGCGTAATTGGAATTGTCGGTATTTTAGGGGCTTCTTTCAATTATCAATTTTATAAAAAAATTTTGGATAGTCGCAAACAACAATATGCGAGCGATATCATTTCATTAGCAAATAGCATCACTGAATAAAACTAAAATTTAAGGAGGTCGATTATGAATAAACACGAAAGCAAATATTTTAATACGGCCCGATTAATTGATGAAGCGTTGTTATTGCTTCTTTTGAAAAAAGATTTTGAGTTAATAACAGTGAAGGATATTTGTGCCAAAGCCGGAGTTAATCGTTCAACTTTCTATTTACACTATGAGACGATCGATGATGTTTTAAAGGAATGCATTGCTTATAGTAATCAAATGTTTTATTTAAAACTTAAAGAAAAAGGTAAAGCAAATTTTGATATTGAAACTAAGAATATGAGTGACTTGATTTTTATCAAAGAAGAGTATTTGATTCCTTACCTCGAGTTTGTAAAAGATAACAAGAATTTATTTAAAGCCGTGCATAATCATCCTCAACTTTTCGATTCTGAAAACACTTATTCTAAGATGCTTCAAAATGTCTTCAATCCGATTTTAAAACGATTTGGTTTTAAAGAAGAAGAGGCTGAATATATGATGGAATATTATGGGAAAGGAACTTCTGCGATAATTTTAAAATGGGCTGAAAATGATTGTAAAGAAGATATCTCCAAGATTATCGAATTGATGATGATTTGCATTAGACCGGAAATTAAAGGTGCCTAAAGGTGTTAAAAAAATATTTTCATTCTTCTAAGGATCAAAAAAAATTAATCAATATTTTCGTTGCTTTTATTGCAAGTATTTTGTGGTCGATGGCTAAGATTATCTTTGGCATTGTTGATAATTCGGCTTTTTTAATCGCTTCTGCAATTTTTACAATTTGCTTAGCTATTTCAAAGTTGTTATGTTTAGTAGGCATTGTTAAATATGAAACTAACTATGTAATTATCCATGTCATTTCTTCGCTATTAATTGTTAGTGCGGGAGTGTTTTATGGTTTATATAATACCCGGTTATTATATGTTAACTCGATGCCGAATTATGGTACAATCATCGCAATAACAATCGCCGCGATATCTTTTTTCTTATTTGTTAAAGCGATTGTCAATTTGATTAAAGACAAGAAACGTGACGATTATAATCGTAATTTAAGAGTGATTGCACTGATCGGTGGATCAATGGATATCGTCTTAACTCAGATGTGTCTTTTAGCGGTTGAATTACCGGAAATGAATCCTCGTTATAATTTATATATTGCATTAGGCATTTCGATAATAACGATGATTTTAGGAATTTACTGTCTAATAAAACCTTTTTTTAAGATCAAAAATATCATTAAATAAATTTCTTTGTATAGAAAAATGAGAAGTTGATGATAAGGTTAATATTTATTATCATCAACTTTTTAATCTAATTAATTATTAAATAAATTTTACGGAATTATTTTTAAATCTACATAATTTAAATTGTTTTTACTATGGTTTAGCCACCTATAAAATAAAATTAGTTAAAACTAACTAAAGTGCTTGACACATATAAAACGGAAGCGTAGAATACACTTAGTTAGTTGAGACTAACACTTACAGGAGGAAGTTATGCCACTTATTGTAGCGCCTATAAACCAAGAAGTAAAAGTACTCAAGATATTGACTGATGAAAAGATAAAAAAATATCTTGAAAGTCTCGGTATTACAGTCAACTCAAAAATCACGATTCTTTCAATTAGTGGGGGAAATGTGATTTGTATTGTTAAGGATGGTCGACTTGCTCTTGATCGAAACATCGCTACGAAAATATTTGTTGCGTAGAAAGGAAGGAGAAAACGATGTTACGTAGGTTAGATGAAATCAATGTCGGCGAGACTGGCCGGATAAAAAACATTGAAGGCGAAGGGAGAATTCGTCGCCGTTTATTTGATATGGGCATTACTCCAGGTGCGGAAGTTTATCTTCGTAAGAAAGCCCCATTAGGAGATCCCATTGAAATTACAATTCGCGGTTACGAATTAACGCTTCGCAAGCAAGAAGCGAATTTTGTCCTTGTGGAAGATGGAAAGGAGACAAAATGAAAAGATTTGCGTTAGCGGGGAATCCCAATTGTGGTAAAACCACATTATTTAATTCTCTTACCGGATCAACAGCACATGTCGGCAATTGGCCAGGTGTAACTGTTGATAAAAAAGAAGGGGTTTATAAAAAATGTAAAGAGCCGGTAGAAATTATCGATTTGCCGGGAATTTATTCTCTATCGCCATATACACCAGAAGAAGTGATATCGAGAAATTATATTTTAGATGAAAAACCGGATTGTGTGATTAACATTGTCGATGCGACAAACTTAGAGAGAAACTTATATCTTAGCACTCAATTATTAGAGATTAGTGTTCCTTTGGTTGTCGCCTTAAATATGATGGATGTCGTAAAGAAAAACGGCAATAGCATCGATATTCAAGCACTAGAAAAGAAAATCGGTGTTCCAGTCATTGAAATCAGTGCTTTGAGGGAAGAAAATCTCGATACATTGATGAATCGAGCTTATGAAGCTTCGTTGAAGCATCGACAAGGAAATACAATTTTACTTGATTCTGCTTTGAAACATCTGATTCACGATGTAGAAATTGCTTTTAAAGGAAAAGAAGTATCTGATCCTCTTTTCCACGCTATTAAATTGGTTGAAAAAGATGAATTGGAAATAAAAAATCATCAAGATCTTTTACAGATTGTCGATGATTTTAAAGCGACATTTAAAGATGATACTTTTGGTGCTGATTTTGAAGCGATCATCGCCGATGAAAGGTATCAATATATCTCTAAAAATTTTTCTCCGGTCATCAAAAGAAGAGAAACGGCCAAAGAAAAGTTAACGACTTCGGATAAAATCGATCGAGTGTTAACCAATAAATGGGCGGGAATACCTATCTTCTTAGTTATTCTTCTTCTCATTTTCCACTTAACGTTTTCTGAAAATTTGTTTTTCTTAGGCGGTTTATTCCATGATGTAGATCCTTCTTTTATGGGTTCGCCTTTTGAAGGATTAATTTGGACAAGCGATGGTATCAATTCGCCAGGGGTGATTCTTTTTAATCTATTGGATTGTTTAACGAGTTGGATTTCAGATGGTGTTTCTAATTTACTTACATCAATGAATGCCGAAGCGTGGATTTCAAGTTTTGTGGTTGATGGAATTTTAGGTGGTTTATTTGCGGTCTTATCTTTCTTACCTCAAATTTTATTTCTCTTTTTATTCTTTTCAATCTTAGAAGATTCCGGTTATATGGCTCGAGTCGCCTTTATTTTAGATCGTATTTTCCGTCGATTCGGATTATCGGGCAGAGCCTTTATGCCAATGATTATGGGCTTTGGATGCTCGGTTCCCGCGATGATCAACACCCGTACTTTAGCAGACGATAAAGAGCGAACCGCTACAATTCGGGTAATTCCGTTTTTTAGCTGTGGGGCCAAGTTGCCAATTTTAACGGCAATTGCCGGTGGAATTGTTCAATATTTTGGAATCGGGAATGCTGATTTTATTACCTTTGCAATGTATTTAGTGGGAATGATTACCGCTATTGTGGCCGTGATTATCATGCGTAATACAACGATGCGAGGAGATGTACCTCCATTTATTATGGAATTGCCGGCTTATCATGTTCCGCAAGCAAAAGCTTTGATGGTCCATTTATGGGATAAGGTAAAACATTTTATCAAAAAAGCTTTTACAATTATATTAGCTTCGACGATTGTGATTTGGTTCTTATCTAGTTTTGCTTGGGATTGGACATATATCGGAGGAGAAATGGATCAATCGATCCTCGCCTCTTTAGGCAAATTCATTCAACCGATTTTCACTCCTTTGGGATTTGGAGTACAGCTTTCTACTTTTGGTTGGGTTTTTGCTGTCGCTGCAGTCACCGGATTAATTGCCAAAGAAAACGTAATTGCGACATTCTTTACTTTAGCAACTTGCATTATCGCTCATGCTGAAGCTGGAACTTTAGTAATTAACCCTGACGTATTGAATGAGCTTCTCTCTTTAGAAGAAGCGAGTGAAGATGGAGTTGTTGAATCTTTGGCGATGATTGAAGCCACTAATATTACTTGGCCGGCTTTAATTTCCTTTATTACCTTCAATATGACGACTATTCCTTGCTTTGCTGCGGTGGCTACTGCAAAAGCCGAGTTGCCGAAGAAAAAGCTCGGAATGACAATTCTATTCTGGTTAGTGGTTTCTTATATTACCTCGACGATAGTTTATTTGGTGCTTTCTTGGTGGTGGACTTTATTCATTATTTTGCCCTTGTTTGTTTTAGTGGGATTTGGCATTTACTTTTTCAATAAGTATTTAGATCAAAAGAAGGCGCTACAAAATTAATATGTCAACTTTAGGTGTTATTGTTATCGTTGCGGTAGTTGTATTTCTAGGTAGTTTACTCGGTCGTTATCTCTATTGCAAAAAGAAAAATCTTCCTACTGGCGAGTGTGCCTGTTGCCAAAGCAAAGGGAAAAAAATTATTAAGAAATATCATAAAAAATTTTCTCAAGGAAAAAATTGAAATTTTAAGCATAACTTTTGTTTTACAAATAAAAATAACTATAATAAGGTACTAGGAGGTTTTAAAAATGTTAGACACAAAAGTTGCTAATTTAATTAACGAACAAGTAAACAAAGAATTATATTCAGCTTATCTTTATCTTGACTTTGCCAATTACTATGAGGATGAAGGATTAGACGGATTTGCTCATTGGTATGAAATTCAGGCTCAAGAAGAACGTGATCACGCTTTTAAAATGAGAAGATATTTGATTGACAATGGTGTAAGTGTTAAATTTGACGCGATTGCAAAACCGGATAAAGTCTTTAAAGATCATCTCGCTCCATTAGAAGCCGGATTAGAACACGAAAGATATGTCACATCGTTGATTCATGCCATCTACGCGGAAGCTTTTGATAAAAAAGATTTTAAGACAATGCAATTCCTTGATTGGTTCGTCAAAGAGCAAGTTGAAGAAGAGAAGAACGCGGAAGACATGATTAAAAAGATGAAATTGTTTGGTTATGATTCCAAAGGTTTGTACAATTTAAATCAAGAGTTAGCTTCTAGAACTTATAATCCATCTACTACCGATAAAGATTAAAAGTAAAATAAAAAGGAAGGGCGACCTTCCTTTTTTTTTCACTTGGGAATTGAAAATTGACTAAGTTTTTTATTTTGCGGCTTTAATCATCAATTTGCAAATTTTATTGGAAAAATCAAGCGGATCTTTTAAAGGCATTCCTTCGATTAACAATGCTTGATTGTAAAGCACAGAAGCGTAATCATCAAGTTCTTTTTCATCTTTTTCAAAGATGGTCTCGATCGCTTTAAAAAGTTCGTGATTAGGATTAATTTCAAGAATTCGTTTGGCTTTTACATCAGATGAATTCGGGAGGTTATTGAGTACTTTTTCCATTTCGAGACTTAAACCTTCACCTGAAACAAGGCATACTGGTGAATCTACTAATCGTTTGCTAAAGACCACATCGTCGACTTGATCTTTTAAAATTTCTTTAATTTTATCGATTAGAGATTTTTTGTTTTCTTTTAATTCGTCAAGTTTCTTATCTTCTTCTTGATCTAATAAATCGAGGTTTTCACTGGCGATCGATTTGAATTTAGTGCCATCGTAATCGTTAAGGATTTGAATCGCGAATTCGTCGATGTCATCGCTGAAAATCAAAACATCGTAATCGAATTTTTTCATCATATCCATCTGCGGCATAGCTTTGATGCTTGTTTTTGATTTGCCGGTAGCATAGTAGATGAATTCTTGCTTTTCTTTCATCGCCTCTTTATATTGTTTTAATGTAATAAACTTATCTTCTTTGATTGAATGATAAAGGACGAGATCTTTTAAAGCATCTTTCTTTTCTCCAAAATTATCGTAGATACCATATTTGAAATTAATACCGTAGATTTCAAAGAACTTCGAGTATTTTTCAAAATCCTCATTTTTCATTTTTTCTAATTCAGCCAAAATCTTTTTTTCGATATTACTGGCTATTTTTTTAAGTTGACTGTTTTGTTGTAGTATTTCTCTTGAAATATTCAACGAAAGGTCGCTGGAATCGACAAGACCTTTGATAAAACGTAGATAATCCGGGACTAATTCGTCGCACTTATCTTTAATAAAGACACCTTTAGAATAAAGTTGTAAGCCTTTTTGATATTTGTCACTATATAAATCATATGGAGCATGAGCGGGGATAAAAACTAAGGCTTGGTAAGTAAAAATACCTTCGGTGTTGATAAAAAGAGACATCAAAGGCGGTTCAAAATCATTGAATTTGCTCTGATAAAATTCATTTAATTGTTCAGTGGTGACCTCGCTTTTGTTTTTCTTCCAAAGAGGGATCATCGAATTTAAAATTTCGTCTTCTTCGACTTCTTTCTTTTCGTCTTTTTCACCGATTTCTTTCTTTACTTTCATCTTAATCGGGTAACGAATGTAGTCGCTGTATTTCTTGACTAAGCTTTCAATTTTATATTGTTCTAAGTAGACATTAAAGTCTTCTTCATTGACATTGTCTTTTAAAAATAGAGTAACGCTACTTCCTATTTGATCTTTTTGAATTTCTTCGATTTTGTAAGTTTCAGTTCCTTCAGAAGTAAATCGATAACCTTGATTTTCAAACGGAGATCTAGTTTCTACAACCACTTTTTTGGCTACCATAAATGACGAATAGAATCCAACCCCAAATTGACCTATTACATCGATGTTACTGTTTTTGAGATCCTCTTCGCTCATTGAATTTAAAAATTCTAAAGATCCGGACTTAGCGATAGTGCCGAGATTGTTGACGATTTCATCGTGTGTCATACCGATACCATTGTCGCTAATGCAGATAGTGCGCTTGTCTTTATCGACATCGATTCTAATTTCATAGTTGTCGCGCTTTTCTAAATTTTCATCGTTCAAGGATAGATAGTGATATTTATCGATAGCATCAGAAGCGTTGGAGATCAGTTCTCTTAAAAATATTTCGCGATTAGTGTAGATAGAATTTGTCATTAGATCTAACAATCGCTTGGATTCAGTTTTAAACTTTTTTGTTTCACTCATAACATTCACCTTTCTAAATCTAGGACTATTATAAAACGCATGTTTAGCAGAGTCAATATATGAGTGCTAAATTTTTAATTGATTTTTAAATCTCGGCAAATAGTCGATTTTTTAATTAAAATTTGATAAGAAATCAATTAATTTTTCGAAGAAAGAAGAGAAAAATGATTGAATGTTCATCCATAATTCTTCAAAAAAAGAGCGATTGCTTGTTTGGATACTTTCAACTTCACGTTCGATGACATTGATTGCGACATTGAATATTAATTGACGATTGTCGTTTGTTTTTGCTTGTATTGTCGTTTCATAAATTCCGGGTTTATCGTAATTACTTTCGTAAGTATGGTTTAAAAAGTCAGCTTCGGTATAAACAAGATTTTCGATCTTATCTTGTTGCTTTAAAAGATTCACAATGTCGATAGCGCTTAAAAAAGTATCGCAAGTGGCCGTCAAAGATATGTCGTCGATATACCAAATCGGATTTGAATTGTAAACGTTGATATAGATTGTGGTGCTTTGTGAATTACCACTACTATCGGTGGCTTGAAGAACTACTTTATATGAACCGCTTTTGGGGATAGAAGATGAATATTCGTCATAGATAATTTTATAAGGTAGGTGCATATCTATTTCGTCGACTACATAGATATTGTGTGATAACAATTCTTCTAAAGATTGCAAGTTTTTGGAATCCACGTTGATGATACTAGGGCCGATAAATTCAGGAGGAACATCATCAAAAACCGTTATTACTACCGGCCTTGAACTAATATTTTGACTGGAATCAGTGGCGCTTATAGTAGCATAATAAGTTCCCACGCGATTATACAAAACACCACTATCGTCTAATGTCACGGTTACTTTACCACTATTATCGGTAACATCGAAACGTCTAAGAATTGTGGTTGAATCTTCACCATTAATATAGGAAAACGAAATTCCAACAGGGCCATTGATAATTGGCTTTAAAGTATCGCGTAATGTAATTTTTAATTCTAAATACGAAGTTTTATTAGAGGAGTTTGTCGCTTTTAATTTTACTGAATAAGAACCGGCAATTTTATTTTTGGCGGCATAACTATATCCGTCTTCGATTACGACGATTTTCAATTCACCATCATTTTGATCAAAAGGGTGAATAAACTCTAAGATTTTTGAAAGTGACAAAGGATTAGTAATGTCGATATTAAGCGGAAAAGTATTTTCTACAGCGGTCAATTTATTCATGCACGCATAACTTCCAAATTCATGAGGGAAAAAACCTTGATAAGGGAATAATTCGATGTTGCTGTCGATAAGCATCGCCTGTTTGATTTTCCCGATTCGATTTTGTTCGTCGAGAATTAAGGTGAAAGATGGCTTATTTAAAACAGGACCAATAACGAATTTGTCAGGAAAAGAAGAACAATCGATTTTGATTAATAAAAATTTGCTGATTTTTTTGATGGTAATTTGCTTAGATGAATGAGAGAAGAAAGTATCTAAAGGAATTTTATTAAGCTGATAATTAAAAATCGGTTGCAGTGTTTCGTAATTAAAAAAATTAATAAAAAGCGAAGCTGAAACGTCGTTATATTGAGCGCTTTTAGACAAATTGAATTCTTCTTCAAAATCGAAACAAAAAGCCAAGTAATTGCTTTTCGGATGGAGAATTCTTACGGCTTTATTCATTTTAATGGTGCCGATAGATTCATTGTAGATTGATTCATTTGGCAACAGATTAAATGAAGGATTCATATCACTGGTTAATAGATAGATATCACGCTCATCTTTTGTCACCTTTTTAGCGGTGCAAACAAGTTTGGCATTTTCTAAATCTAAAGCACATACAGGTTGCGTTTTGTTAGTTAAAATGGTGAGTGATATCAGTAAAGACAACATGGCGATAATTGAAATTTTTTTCATATGGTAGTTCCTTTCACTTATTCAATAAGAGAAAAAAACTTAAAAGTAAGAATATATTTATTTTTTGGTGACTTTATGTATAATAAAAGTACGGTAATCTTTATAAGATTACGGAGGTTGAAATATGTGTGAGTTTAAAACAGTTCGAGAATTATATGAAGCCTGTTATTATGGCGACCAATTAATGAAAGATTCAATCGGTGAAATTGAATTGGATGGTTGGGTAAGAACCAATCGCGATAATGGATCGATTGGCTTTATTGAATTAAATGATGGAACATACTTTAAAAATGCGCAGTTAGTTTACGATCAAAGTGAAGTTAACGACTTTGAAAAATTGACCCATCTTTTGACGGGAACTGCCTTATCTATCGTTGGACGTTTTGTTTTAACTCCAAACAATCGTCAACCATTTGAAATTAGATTGCTTTCCTTTAAAGTTGAAGGAGAAGTTGATCCTAGTTATCCTTTACAAAAGAAAAGACATTCTTTTGAATATTTGCGCGAGATTGCTCACTTACGACCGCGAACCAACACTTTTAACGCAGTGTTTCGCTTAAGAAGCGTTCTTTCGATGGCGATTCATGAATTTTTCCAAAGTCAAGGTTTTGTCTATGTACATACTCCGCTTATCACTTCAAACGATGGTGAAGGCGCTGGGGAAATGTTCAATGTGACAATCGATGGCAAAGACCCTTTTGCTTTCTTTGGAAAGAAGTCGACCCTTGCGGTTACGGGACAACTTCAAGTTGAAGCCTTCTGCATGGCCTTTAGAGATGTATATACTTTTGGTCCGACTTTCAGAGCTGAAAAGTCAAATACCACAAGACACGCTGCGGAATTTTGGATGATTGAACCGGAGATCGCTTTTGCCGATTTGGAAGATGATATGGCTCTTATTGAGGATTGCGTGATTTTCTGCATAAAATACGTTTTGGAAAACGCCAAAGAAGAAATGAATTTCTTTAACGAATTTGTCGATAAAAATCTTTTAAATCGATTAAATCATGTTCTTGCAACTCCGTTTAAAAAGATGACCTATACGGAAGCGATCGATATTTTGCTCGACGCTAAAAGCCAGGGGCACAAATTTGAAGTTGACGATATTAAATGGGGTATGGATCTTCAAAGCGAACATGAACGTTTTATCACCGAACAAGTCGTTAACGGCCCGGTTTTTTTAACGGATTATCCTAAAGACATCAAAGCATTTTACATGCGCTTAAACGATGACAATAAGACTGTAGCGGCTTGTGACTTACTTGTTCCTGGAGTTGGAGAGTTAGTCGGTGGTTCTCAACGTGAAGAGCGCTACGACAAATTAATTGCTCGAATGGAAGAGTTAAAAATGGATATTCCCGCTTATGATTGGTATCTTGATTTAAGACGTTACGGCGGTTGCAAACATGCCGGATTTGGAATTGGATTCGATCGTCTCATCATGTATCTTTCCGGCATTAACAATATCCGTGATGTGGCTCCGTTCCCACGTACATATCGTAATTTACTTTATTAAAAGAGAGATTTTATGGAAGAAGAGTATTTAAACGACGAAGAAGAAATGCGAGATTTTAAGCGGCGTGTTCGTCAGAAAAAACGAATTCGTGGTTTTTTGATTGTGGTAAACGCTATTGTTCTTGCCTATCTTTTATATTCGATCGGCGACATGGTATTTTCTTTCGCTACCACATATTTTACTGAAAAAGATGGCGATATTATTCTCATAAGAAATAAAAACGAAGAGGAATCCAAAGCCATATATGATAAATATATCGATAAGGTAGTTGTCGCAAATGATTATGGAATCTACGGAAATTATTTGCATTTAAATGAACACCACATCGAAAATAAATATTTTACTTCATTTGAAAGATTGGTGTTTGTAAAAGTATCAGACGATACGGAATATGAATCAAAACACGATATGATTCTCGATGGTCAATTTTTAGATCGAGGCTATGATTTAAGTGCGTTATCAGAAGGAGATTATATTGTAAGTGTTTATAAGAAAAATGAAACTTATAAAACCGAGGAGAAACAAAAAATCGTAAAATTGGCTTCATCTTCCCCTATTGAAAGAACCATTTTTACATTACCTGACCAAGATGGCATTCGTAAAAAAATAACGATTAAAAATAAAATTACTTCACCATGTATGGTGGTGTCGGTAAAAGAAGTAACGAAACTCGATGACGATTATTACGATCTTGTGGTGATCGGCGCAAATGATAAATTAGATCAGCTTCAAGATAGTGCCTTGCATATTAAAAAATGCGATAAAGAAAACGGGTTAACTTGCGCTTATAAAACTAAAGCGTCATATGCGATCGTCTTGGATGAAAATCGTGAAACGCCATTGCAAAGTTATTATCTTAGTCCCTCAAGCAATTTCGAAGCGGATCAAGTTTTAGATGGCAACCATGCTTTAAGCGGTTATGATGCCGATGAGTACATTCGAGAACTGGGTGGTTCAATTTTAAAAGCCGGTTATTGTATTGATGATGTTTCTCACTCTTGCGAGGTGACTCCAGATATTTCTTTAAACGATTTTGGAAAAATGACTTATCGAGTAGGAGACGAAATAACTTTAGAAGAAATAAAAAGCATTTTATATTAGGAGGTATCTATGAAAAAAATAATGGTGGTAGGTGGTGCCGGATATATCGGCAGTCACTGTTCAAGAATTCTTGCGGATCGAGGGTATGAAGTAGTTGTTGTCGATAATCTTTCAACCGGACATCGAAAAGCGCTTGATCCTCGAGCGACTTTTTATGAAGGTGATATTCGAGATTTTGCTTTTTTGGATCGTGTATTTAAGAAAGAAAAAGTCGATGCGGTAGTTCATTTTGCTGCGAAATCGTTAGTTGGAGTTTCAATGAAGGAGCCGATTGATTATTTTGATAATAATGTCAATGGTACTTTGGTTCTTTTAAAAGCGATGGTTGCAAATGAGGTAAAGAAAATCGTCTTCTCTTCTTCAGCCGCGGTTTATGGAGAACAAAAAGTTTTGCCAATCACCGAAGAGGCGATTCCAAATCCGGAATGTACCTATGGAGAAACTAAACTTCAAATGGAAAAAATGATGAAGTGGGCCGACATTGCTTACGGGGTGCGTTATGTGTCGCTTAG
Organism: uncultured Bacilli bacterium; assembly: GCA_947588815.1. Classification (GTDB taxonomy): domain Bacteria; phylum Bacillota_I; class Bacilli_A; order RFN20; family CAG-449; genus CANQAG01. The sequence goes on along the minus strand of CANQAG010000005.1, from coordinate 78,257 downwards.
GTACTTCAATGTTGCCGGAGCTTTGGACAATGGGGAAATCGGAGAAGATCATAATCCGGAGACGCATTTAATTCCGTTGATTCTTCAGGTTCCGTTAAAAAAACGACCGCAGATTTCTATTTTCGGAGACAATTATCCAACTCCTGATGGAACTTGTATCCGTGACTATATTCATGTCGTGGATCTTATCGACGCTCACATAAAAGCATTGGAATATCTTTTTGCGGGCAATAAATCCGATATTTTCAATTTAGGTTCTGAAAATGGATTTTCGGTAAAAGAGATGATTCAAAGCGCTGAAAAAGTAGTTGGTCAAGCGATTCCTCAAGAAGTGGTTTCCCGTCGCCCAGGCGATCCTGCAATTCTCATCGCATCGTCTAAAAAAGCACAAGAAATTCTACATTGGAAACCGCAATATACCTTAGATCAAATGATTGAAACGGCTTATAAATTTCATAAATCACATCTAAACGGATACGAAGATAAATAAATAAAAAAACTTGGTAATGATTCTTTGTAAGAATTAAGGCCAAGTTTTTTATTGCTCAAGATTCTCTTTGGTTGAAGGCTTTGAAAGAGTGTCGAGATCTTTTTGAAACACGGTAGTAGCGGCATGCCTTAACCTCCATTCCCTAGCGATTAAGGCTTGAACGCAAATTGAAAAATGAATAATGAAATAGATGCCGACCAATAAAACCAAATAAGCGATGATGCTATCGAAATTAAAGAAAAATTCAGGACCTTTAACGATGGTAGGCCAATCGGAAATAATGTTGATTCCAAAGAAATAGGTAGTCGGAAATGATAATTCAAACGATAATTTTGAAATGTATTCGATGATGTAATTCAAATTGGTTTTTTCCATGAAAAGCTGATATAAAAGGACAATTAAACTTAAAATTATCAAAGCTCCCATCGGAGGCAAGGCTTCAAAATAGAATTGTCGGAAGTTTTTTTCACGGGCTACTTTTTTAAATTCTTTAGGTGTTGTCACTAAGTTGGCTTTTACAATATCAACCATCATATTATCGACCATGCGTCCTTGCTTACGCATAATATATCGTACTAGTTTTGTAATATAACCGACGATGATGACGATTAAAAGCACGATTATTAATAGAGCGATGAGGATCCTTTTATCGTTTTCGCTCAATTTGATCAAAGTATTAATCATTGGAGTTTTCCTCCTTTTCTGTTTCGATATTTTGAATAGGAGGGGTGTTATTGATCGGTTGCGTCCCAGTGATGATAATCGGTTGCCCATTGGGGCCGATTCCTGTGGAAATGACGGTACCCGGCATCGTTTGAATAATTACCTGTTGAGAAGGAGGAGGCGTTTGAACATTTGAAGGCGCGGGATTTTCAGCAATGGGAGTACTTTTAACTTGATTTAAGATCTTTTCAGCTTCAATATCGATATCCATCGGTTCTTTCAAATTATGACCTTGAAAAAAGAAAATGATATGCTTGACGAACATCACAAAAAAGAGACCTAAGGCAAAAATTGCGGATAAAGCAAAAAAGGCCACAATGAAGACAAAAAGGACGATTGTGGTTAAACCGATAAAAAAAGTCTTGATAAAGTCTTTCATCGAAGGCCTCCTTTGTTTTATTGTAACGCTTTTTATCAACGTTTACAAAACTAATCAAAAGAATTATTATGTTTGACTTTTTGAATGATGATGTCGAATAAACCGACGATTAAAGGCGGAATGGTGAAAATGATGGGTAAGATGGCGACAAGATCTTTGGAAAGATAATTAAAACTACTCATTACGATTATTAAGGAAATAACTTCTAAAATGATCAAAAAAATCAAATTTAATTTCTTATTAGAGTTATTGAAAATAAAGTGTAGCAATATCGCAAAAGCAAAAACGAAAGAAACGATCATCATACATAGTGATAAAGGATAATAAAGGAAATAAGAGATTAAAATGATTAAATAAGACACTCCTAAATAAATCATGCTCCATTTGACTTGTAAGAGATCTTGATTGATATATAAATGTAATCTTTCTTTTTCTCCGTCAATGATAATGAAAGTAAAAAGTGTTTGCGACAGAGAAATAATGTAAAAAAACATTAACGAAATTTTTTCAAAAGTGCCATTTGATAAATTTAAAACTGTCGCGAAAACTGCTTTCATGTTTACTCCATAAATTAATTCTATGAGATAATTAGCCCCAACGTAGAGCATTAAAGAAACTAACGAAGCAATAATAGTTACATAAAGTGAATTGAAACGATTTTTAATTAGAATACCGAGAATGGCACCAATAATAATGCCGGGGAAAATGTAAAAAATTGCATTTTGAAAATCGATCATCGATATAAGACAAGTGCACGTTAAAAACAACAGGATATATCGTAATGAAAGCTTTTGAGAAGCTAAACAAGTCAATAAGGGAATTCCAAGCGTGAGAAGCAAAGAAAATAACGGGAAATATTCCGAAACAATTAAAAAAACACAGTTTAATGCGCACATCATAGCGACGAAAGTGAGAGACTGAACGTTTTTAGTCATAAATAATGCACCTTAAATATTGTAACATTTCTTTTAATGAAGCACAAAACATTGTATTGATAAGTATAGATATCGTTTGAATATGGTTATTACATATGAGGTGAGTTATGGATAAAACAAGCGGATTAATTTTAAAAGCGACGATGGTTCTTGTTTTAAGCGGATGCACCGCTAATCAAAAGTTAAATCGAGAAATCGAATATAAAGAACTTCTTAATCAAAAAGAGCATTATTATCTTGTCTTATTTTACATGGATACTTGTTTAGCTTGTCGTGACATTAAAATGATCATAAATTTCAATGAACAAAATGGTTTTCAAATTCCGCTTTATTATGTTGATTTTAATAAATTAACCGATCTTGAAACGATAAAAATCGGTGCAAACAGTTATACGATAACGCGAGTTCCTCTAATGACAGAAGTATTTGAATGGCAAATAACAAATTATTATCTTGGATTTGACGAGATTAGAATCTTTATTCAAAATCATAATTTGATAAAATAGTGTGTTAAAAAAATAAACTTGACACCTATAAGATAAAACTCAACCGGATAAGAAAAGAAAGTGTACGCGAAAAATTGAAGAGAAAATAGCACTATGATATAATCTTTCTAAGAAAGATTATTTGGTGATCTTATGTTAGATTTGAAGAGTTTATTAAATGAAAAACAATGCGAGGCTGCGACTTGCCCTGATCAATATTTGAGAATTATCGCCGGTGCCGGTTCTGGAAAAACTCGCGTTCTCACTTATCGTATCGCTTATTTAATCGACCAAGGTGTATCACCATATAGTATCTTAGCCATTACTTTTACTAATAAAGCCGCTTCTGAAATCAAAGCGCGAGTTTTTGATTTGCTTGGAGAACAAGGAGTTACTTTATGCACCATTCATTCGTGGTGTTATCGGTTTTTAAGACGAGAAATCAAATTGATCGGATATTCAAGTAATTTTACGATTTTGGATGAAGATGATCAGTTGACTTTAATGAAACAAATTTTTGAGGATATGGGATTAAGTAAAAAAGATTCCAGAATTAAAATCGTGCTAAATTTTATTTCAAGCGAAAAAACCGAAGGACATCAATACGAAGACATTAAAGATCAAGATTCCTTTGATCCGAACTTTAAAATTTGTTTAGAAGCTTTTAGACGATATACTGAAAAATTAAAAGAACAGAAGTCGCTGGATTTTGACGATCTTCTTTTAAAAACCATTGAGATTCTTGAACAATTCCAAGAGGTTAAAGATCGATATAGTCATCGATATACGCATATTTTGGTAGACGAATTTCAAGATATCAATGAAGTACAATTTCGATTAATCAAACTATTGCTCGGAAAGGATACTTCGTTAACGGTGGTCGGCGATCCCGACCAAACGATTTATACGTGGCGAGGAGCAAAAAATGAAATTATGCTACGCCTTGATAAATTTTTGCATCGTGATATAAAAACGGTGATTCTCGACCGCAATTACCGCTCGACAAATGCCATTTTAAAAGTTGCCAACGCTCTTATAAGCAATAATAAAGACAGAATGAAAAAAGATCTTTATTCCTTACAACCGGATGGAGAAAAAGTGGAATTCGTCAATTCAAGAACTGCTAAAGAAGAAGCCAATTACATTGCCACCAAAATTTCAGAGATGCATCGAGAAGGGCTTAAGTATCAAAATATCGCCGTTTTGTATCGTGCTAATTACTTGACCCGTGAGTTAGAAACTCAACTTGCCGTCTATGGCATTCCTTATAAAGTTTATGGGGGATTAAAATTCTACCAAAGACGCGAAATTAAAGATATTCTCGCTTACGTCAATCTTTTGATAAATCCGGATAGTGATTTATCGTTAATGAGAATTATCAATGTACCGCGAAGGATGATTGGAGAACAAACTATCGATATATTAAAAAAAGAAGCGGAACAAAATGGCCAAAATCTTTACATCTATTTAGTTGAAGAACTTAAAGACTCTTCCGTAATTCCGGATTCTAAGAAAAAATCATTGCTTAAAATGGTTGGAATCATCGAACAAACTCGTGAGAAATTGAAAAATTCTTCACGCGAAGAAATCTCTAATGTGTTTGAACAGATGATGGAAAATTTGGGTTACTTTGATTATTTGCTTCAAGAAGATGACGGAGAAGACCGCGAAGAAAATGTCAAGGAATTGCTTGGAGCTTTGGATCGTTTCTTAAAAGATAACGAGGAACTTACTTATGTTGATTTTTTCAATAATGCGATGCTACAAACATCGCAAGATGATCTAATTGAGGGTGATTATGTTTCGTTGATGACGGTTCATATCGCCAAAGGCTTAGAGTTCGATTATGTTTTCGTTTATAGTTTGGGTGAAGGTATTTTTCCAAATGTTCGTGCAGTTACAGAGAGCAAAACGGGACTTGAAGAGGAACGCAGATTGGCTTATGTCGCTTTTACTAGAGCAAGAAAAAAACTATATTTGACTTCAAATCAAGATTATTCTTATGTATTGCAAGCTCCTTTACGACCTTCGAGATTTATTAAAGAGTCGGGTATAGAATACCGAACGTTTCAAAGACCGACTTTTGAAAATTCGAATTTCGAAAAAATGTATTTTGAAGAACAAAAGAAAAAAATCAGGATTGAACAAAAGAATCATTTTGATGCCAAAAACAATATTGTGTGGAAAGTTGGCGATCGATTAGAGCACAATAAGTGGGGAAGTGGTGAAGTCGTCGAATTATTGAATGGTCTTATCATAGTTCGCTTTGACGATGAAAGCGTCGGCAAGAAGACTTTGATCGGTAATTATTTTGGACTGAAAAAAATTTAAGGAGAAAGTTTATGGAACCTAAACAAAGAATCGAAGAGTTGATAAGTATTCTCGAAAAGTACAATTATGAATATTACGTTTTAGATAATCCGTCCGTTTCTGATCAAGAATACGATCGCTTAATGAATGAATTGATGATGCTTGAAAATCAATATCCGGAATATAAATCCCCGCATTCACCATCGATGCGTGTTGGTGGTCAAGTGTTATCGACCTTTGAAAAAATAACTCATAAACGGATGATGCTCTCGTTAGCCAACGCTTTTAACGAAGATGATTTAAGAAATTTTGATCGGCGGATTCGAGAGATTTTAAATATCGATAAAGTAGAATACATGTGCGAGATGAAAATCGATGGTTTGGCAATGAGTTTAGTTTATCGCGATGGAAAATTCGTTTACGCCGCGACTAGGGGCGATGGAAATGTGGGAGAAGACGTATCTTCCAATGTCTTGACGATTAAATCGATCCCCACAAGAATTGACATCAAAGACGAAATCGAAGTGCGCGGTGAAGTCTTTATGTCCAAAAAAGTTTTAAAAGAGTTAAATGAAAAACGCGAACAAACCGGCGAACCTCTTTTGGCTAATGCGCGAAATGCCGCCGCCGGATCAATTCGACAACTTGATTCGTCAATCGCTGCTTCAAGAAAACTCGATGCCTTTTGGTACTATTATGTCAATGCGACAGAAGAAGGATTTCAAAAACACAGCGATTCTTTGAATTCACTTAAACAATTAGGGTTTAAAGTCAATCCGGAACGGCGAATTTGTAATGGCATTGAAGAAGTTCTTGCTTACATCGAAGAATACACTCTTAAAAGACCTTCGCTTGCTTACGATATTGATGGTATAGTCATCAAAGTTAATGATTTAAGGGCTTACTCAAAATTAGGCTATACTGCCAAAACTCCACGATGGGCGATAGCGTATAAATTTCCACCGGAAGAAGTGATAACAAAGTTAAAGAATATTATTTTTACCGTTGGAAGAACTGGTAAAATAACTCCTAATGCTGATTTAGAACCGGTAAGAGTGCAAGGGTCTTTGATTTCTAGAGCTACCTTGCACAATGAAGAATTCGTAGTTTCAAAAGATATTAGAATCGGTGATATGGTGATGATTCGAAAGGCCGGAGATGTGATTCCTGAAGTGGTAAAAGCCGTTGTTGAAAAAAGAAGTGGCAATGAACAACTTTTCAATATGGTATCGAGTTGCCCTGTCTGCGGCAGTGCATTAGTAAAAGTCGACGCGATTCACTATTGCCCCAATCCTCATTGCGATGCGCGACATATCGAAGGTTTAATTCATTTTGCAAGCAAAAATGCGATGGACATCGAGGGACTTGGAGAAAAGATTATCGAACAATTTTTTAATCAAGGGTTCATTCGTTCGATTCCGGATATTTATCATCTTGAAAAACATAAAGATGAAATTATTGTCACCGATGGTTTTGGTGAAACTAGCGTCAATAAGATGCTTCAAGCAATTGAAAAAAGCAAAAGCAATAGTTTAGAGCGACTTTTGTTCGGGTTAGGAATTCGTGAAGTCGGAGAAAAAACCGCGAAGATATTGGCGTCCCATTTTGAAACATTGGAGGCTTTGATGGAAGCAAGCGAAGAGGAGCTACTTCAAATTCGCGATATAGGTGAAATTTCCAGTCGCTCAATTTATGAATTTTTTAAAGATCAGCACAATTGTGATTTAATCGCTGAATTAAAAGAATTAGGACTTAACACAAAATATTTGGGTCGCGCAATCAAAGTGAAACCGAACTTTTTCAGCGGTAAAACTATGGTTTTGACAGGGACGTTAGAAGCTTTCACTAGGAAACAGGCTCAAGAATTATTAGAATTATATGGCTCTAAGGTTACTTCTTCGGTTTCTAAAGCCACCGATGTAGTGATTTACGGAAGTGAAAGTGGTTCAAAACTTGATAAAGCCAACGCTTTGGGAATCAGAATCATGGACGAAGAAGAGTTCAAACAAATTTTGCAGCAAATCGAGGAGGAAAACGAATGAAGAAAGTAGATATTAATTTATTGAAAAAATGTGCGAATAATTTGATGTTTGAAATGAAAGAAGAAGAGTATAAAACTTTGCTTGGAGAATTTGACATTCTTTTAAAACAAATGGATGTTTTTAAGGATATCGAAGGTTTAAATGAAGTTAGCCCTATGACATTTCCTTTTGATTGTCATAATAGTTATTTACGTGAAGATGAACCTACAAATCCCTTAACTAAAGAAGAAGTCTTAAAGAATGCAAAAGAAGTTTTAGATGATCAAATCGTTCTTCCAAAGGTGGTGTTGTAGAATGAAGTACATGAATTTATCGATTGAAGAATTGCATCAACTTTTATTATCAAAAAAGGTCACCCCTTTGGAACTTACAAAAGAAGCGCTTGAATTATGTAAAGAGGATTCTAATAATTGCTTTGAAACAATTTGTGAAAAAGAGGCGCTTGAATTTGCTGCGTCTTTAAAAGAAGTCGAAGAAGATAATCTACTTTGGGGTATTCCGTTTCTCGCCAAAGATAATTTTTCAACCAAAGGAATTTTGACCACGGGGAGCAGCGATATTTTAAAAGATTATGTTCCGGTATATGATGCGACCGTCATTGAAAAACTGAAAGAAAAAAAGTGCGTATTGATCGGTAAAACGACTTTGGATGAGTTGGCAATGGGCGGAAGTGGAATGACTGGACATTTAGGAAGAACTTATAATCCTTATGATCCGACTCACACTTACATGATTGGCGGGTCTTCATGTGGCTCTGCGAGCGCTACCGCTAATGCCATCGTTCCTTTTGCTTTAGGTTCGGATACGGGCGATTCAGTAAGAAAACCAGCTTCTTACGGAGGCTTAGTTGGATTTAAACCTTCTTGGGGGAGAATTTCTCGCTATGGATTATTTCCATTTGCGCCATCATTAGATCATGTGGCTTATTTTACACGCTCAGTCGCCGATAGCGCGATTCTTCTTGATGCTTTAGCGGGACGAGATGAGATGGATATGACTTCTTCTTTCAAAGAAAAAGGAGAGTATTATAAGGAGCTTACCAAAAATATCAAAGGTAAAAAAATCGCAATCATTAAAGAAATCAACGAGTCGATAAAAGATGAAACGATTTTGAACGCTTTCAATGAAACTTGTAAAATTTTTGAAAAACTAGGGGCGACAGTCGTAGAAGTGAGCATTCCTAAAAATCTTCTAAATGCGATATATCCGACGTATTTAGTCATCTCTTGTGCTGAAGCTACTAGCAACAATGCCAATCTTGACGGCGTTAAATTCGGCCCACGTGTCGGAAAAGCCACTTCTTATCAAGAAGTAATGATGAATGCTAGAACTCAAGGCTTTGGGGAATTGATCAAACGACGTTTTGTGATTGGAAGCTACGCTTTATTTAAATCAAATCAAGATGAAATCTTTTTAAGAGCTCAAAAGATCCGACATTTAATTGTCAATCGTGTCAATGACATCTTAAAAGATTACGATGCGATTTACGCTCCGTGTGTTTCGACCGCCAAAAATGCTTTTGACAATAATAGTAAAGATAAGATGTCCGATGAGTATTTGATCGCTGAAAATCATATGGCGATTGGAAATTTTGCCGGACTACCTTCGTTAACTTTGCCGATTGGAGTGGATCAGGGTTTTCCATTTGGAGCCAATATTACCACCAGAGCTTTTGATGAACAAGGGGCCTTTAATTTAGCTTATGCACTTGAAAGTGAATTACCATACAAAGGAATGTCAGCAAGGAGGAACACAAAATGAACTTTGAACCAGTAATCGGCATTGAAATCCATGTCGAAATGAAAACTAAAACTAAAATGTTTTCATCGGCTCCCAATGCTTTTGGTAAAGATCCAAATACATTAGTACAACCTACTGATATCGCTTTTCCGGGAACTATGCCTGTAGTTAACAAACAAGCGGTCATCAATGCTATTCGTGTTTCTTCGGCACTTCATATGCGAATCGACAATGAACTTCACTTTGATCGGAAAAATTACTTTTACAGTGATCTTCCAAAAGGTTTTCAGATTACTCAAAACGAAAGACCGATCGGAAGCGAAGGATATGTAGAAATTGAAATTGATGGTACTAAAAAAACAATCGCCGTCGAAAGATTGCATATGGAAGAAGACACTTGTAAACAGCTTCATCTTGCCGATTGTACTCTTGTCGATTACAATCGAGCGGGAACACCGCTTATTGAAATTGTTTCAAAACCGGATATAAGAAGCGGTGAAGAAGCGATGAAGTATGTTGAAGCGATTAGAAATATCGTCATTTATTCCGATGTTTCTGACGGAAAGATGGAAGAGGGTTCTTTAAGATGTGATGTCAATATTTCTTTACGACCCTATGGTAGCGAAACATACGGAACTAAAGTTGAAATTAAAAATTTGAATTCTACCGCGAATGTAAAATTGGCTATCGATTATGAAGTCAAACGACAAACGGAATTGTTGTTAAGCGGGAATCTTGTCGAGCAAGAAACTCGTCGATTTGATGAAAGCAAAAAAGAAACGGTTTTAATGCGTAAAAAAACAGATGCCGTCGATTATAAGTATTTTCCAGAACCTAACATTGTTCCCATTAGATTGAGCCAAGAATTTATTGATAAAGCTATTGAGACTTGTAACGAATTAGCCGATAGCAAAATTAAACGTTATGTCCAATTAAATTTAGCCAAGCAAGATGCGGAACAAATGATTCAAAATCGAAGCTTATGTTTATATTTTGATAAATTAGTGAAATTAAAACCTGAGCTAATTAAGCAAAGTTGGAACTGGCTTATGGGTGATGTGTCGGGATATTTGAATCGTAATATGATGACGATTGATGAAATGAAATTATCGCCCGTGAATCTTTTAAAACTTTTAGAATTAATCGAAAGCAAGGAAATTTCAATTGCGCAAGCTAAAAAGGTTTTTGAAAGAATCGTATCTACCGATGAAGAACCGCTTAAAGTTGCTGAAGAGATGGGTCTAAAACAAAATTCTAACACCGATGAAATTCAAGCGTTGGTAAGCGCGGTGATCGATGAAAATCCGCAATCGGTGATCGATTTTAAAAACGGAAAAGATCGAGCAATGGGCTTTTTAATCGGTCAAGTGATGAAAAAATCACAAGGGAAAGCTAATCCCCAAATTGCTAGCAAACTTGTAAGCGAGGAGTTGAAAAGACGATGAAAGGTTTAATGATATTAGCAGATTATTTTGAAGATAGTGAAGCTTTAGTCACTCGTGATGTATTGCTTAGAGGTGGCGATTTTGTGATTACCGCTAGTGTCAGTGATGAACTTGAAGTTACTTCACAAAGCGGTCTTGTCGTTCAAGCTGTCACTACTTTGAAAAATATCGATGCGACAATGTATGATTATTTAGTGATTCCCGGAGGACGCGCGGTCAAAGAGATATTGATGAACGATAAAAATGTTTCAAAAATTATTTTGGAATTTGCTAATCAAGGAAAACTCATCGCCTCAATTTGTGCGGCTCCTTCCTTATTAGGGCGATTGGGACTATTAAAAGGACATCGGTACACTTGCTTTCCCGGCTATGAAAGTGATTCTTTTGAAGGCATCTATTTAAAAGATCATGGTGTAGTTAAAGATGGTAATTTGATTTTTGCGCGTTCGATGTATTTTTCAAGTGAGTTTGCGCTTGAAATATTAAAGACACATATAGAATCTAGAAAATTGGAAAACGTGCTCAACTCAATGAAAGGGTTATGACATATTATTCATCGAAAAAAAGAAAATTTTTTGTAAAACATCGATAATTGAGAATACTAATTATCGGTGATACAAATGAAAGAACAACTAGAATTAGTCAATGCCTTTTATTCTAGTTTAAGAATGGGCGAATTGACATTCAAAAATTATTACAATAAAGCACGAAACGAAAATCTTAAAACTTTATTGAAAGAAATCCGAGATCGTTTGGTTTTTCACGAAGAAGAAGTTGAAAAAATTCTTCATGAACGAATGAAAGATCCCGATACTTCGATGAAGTGGAAACAAAAACTTGTTTTAATCATGGTCGAAAATAAAAGCTATGACGAAGATATATATTTGATTCTCGACGCCATCGATGCTTTAAGCAAAGCGATTAAAGGTGGCGTGACGTTTTTATACACGCATGGTGAATTAGAGGATGAGTTATACGACCCATTAAAAGAGATTGTAAAAGACTATGATAATTTGATTGTGCGCCTTAAAAAATATATTGATGAAGAGATGATTTAAAGTTTACTTTAAATCCTAAAAGTGATAAAGTTTTCGTTAGGACTTTATTACTATGAAACAAGATATTGATGAGAAATTAACTGAAAAAAAATTAAAAAAAGAAAAAAGAAAAAGATTGCCTAATTACTCTCGCGGTGAAGAGATATTTAATGCGGTTACTCATATCGTCGGCGGTGGTTTTGGAATCGTTGCTTTGGTTCTTGGAACTGTTTTTGCGGCGATTCAAGGAAACGCTATCAATGTGATCAGCATGATCATCTATGGCGTAAGCATGATTTTGCTTTATACGATGTCAGCGATTTATCATTTTTTACGACCTAATCGCGCCAAAAGAGTGTTTCGCATTTTCGATCATTGCACGATTTATTTTTTAATTGCTGGGACATATACTCCCATTTGTTTAATTGCTTTAAATGAAGGTTCAACTGGTATTATCCTTTTATCGATAGTATGGGTGGCGGCGATTATTGGAATAACGTTCAATGCTATCAATATGTATTGGGAAGCCGTTAAAATAGTGAGCATGATTCTTTATTTAGCCATGGGTTGGTGCGTTATTTTTACGTTAAAACCTTTGTTGGATGCAATCGGTATTGCCGGCTTCATATGGTTAATAGCCGGGGGAATTGCTTACACGATAGGCGCCATTATTTATGGCATGGGTAAAAAGAAAAAATGGATGCATAGTATTTGGCATTTATTTGTGCTATTGGGTTCAATTCTCCAATTTGTCTGCATCTTCTTTTATGTACTTTTATAATTAATTTTTTCAAATTTAAGATAAGCTTTTCTTATTTTCGACGATTTGTTTTATTTTACTAAAACTTTCTTTACTGATGACATGCTCGATTCGACAGGCGTCGTTACGAGCGATGTTTTTATCGACGCCTAAGTCCTCGAAAAATTCCGAAAGGATGAGATGTCTCTCATAGATGGTTTCGGCAATTTTAAGACCTTCAGGAGTTAAAGTGATCAATTTTGAATTATCGTCAAAAATTATATAGCCATCATCTTGCATTTTTTTTACGGCGATACTGACGCTCGGTTTTGAAAAGCAAAGCTCGTTGGCGATATCGATTGATCGAACCGAACCTTTATAAGATAAAATCAATATAGTTTCTAAATACATTTCAAGCGACTCGTTGCTTTTCATATTTATTACCTCAATAATATTGTAACGTAAAATCGGATATTTTTAAATAGAAACTCTCGATGAAATTAGTGAGTTTTTTAAATTAAAAATTTATATGATATGCGAAAAAATATAAATCGAAATTTTTTACTTTGGTTATTCGCATTATATTCGCTAATTTGTTATGATATCTAGGGTGAGTAATTTGAAACAAGTAGTATACAAAGGATTAATTGGATCATTTGTTTATTTGATTTTATGCCTAATAACTACCGAGATAATTCCACATTTTACCGATATAATCCCCATGGAATTAACTGTGGATCAATATCGAAATTTTCTTTTGTGCTTCTTAACTTATGGTTTTTTAACTTTTGCTATCTTTGAAATATACCAAAGAAATATTATTAAAGCCGAGATTATATTGCTTATTCATTATTTGGTGTATATCGGAGGTATCGTGTTTATGACGTACTTTTTAGAGATTTATCCTTTTGATTGGTATGGAATGTTATTGATGATCAATTCAACCAGTTTTGTTTATTTTATCTTGATGTTCGGAATAAGATTTAACGATATCTTGATGAAAAAATATGATGTTCATTTTAAATATTTAAAAGGAGAGAATTATGGAAGAGATTATAAGAGTCACTGATTTGAAAAAAACTTTTAAATTATCACGAAAGCAACAAAAAATCGAAAAAACGAATCTTAATTGTAAAGTAGCGCTAAATGGTCTTTCCTTCAGTGCTTATAGAGGGGAAATTTACGGCTTATTAGGACCTAATGGTGCCGGGAAAACGACAGCGTTAAGAATTCTTTCAACTCTTATTAAAGCCGATGAAGGAGAAGTTTTACTCGATGGTATTAATATAAAGAAAAATCCAGAAGAGGTCAGAAAAAAAATCGGATTTTTGACAAGTGAATTAAAGCTTGAAGATTTTTTCACACCGAATTACCTTTTTGATTTTTTTGCTTCATTGCATGATGTTCCAGAGGAAATTGCAAAGCAAAGAAAAGAGGCTTTATTCAAAAAATTTGGTATCGATCGCTTTTGTGAGGTGAAAATCAGCAATCTTTCAACGGGTATGAAACAGAAAGTTTCATTGGTGATTTCGTTAGTTCATAATCCTGACATCATCATTTTTGATGAACCGACAAACGGACTCGATGTCTTAACCGCCAAAGTGGTAACAGATTATCTTGAAGAATTAAAACAACAGGGGAAAACAATTATTATTTCTACTCACATCTTTTCACTTGTTGAAAAAATTTGCGATCGCGTCGGTATTATTATTAACGGAAAAATGATCGTTTCCGACGATATAAAAAATTTGACGGCCAATCAAGATTTAGAGACAGTTTTTTTCAATATTTATAAGAAAGAAGTGGGTGAAGAAGAATGAAAAATATTTTAACGATCATCAAAAAGGAGTTTAAAAGATTCTTTACCGATCGAAGAATCGTACTTTCACTGTTTTTACCGGGGATTTTAATATTTGTCATTTATAGTTTAATGGGAGATATGATCGGCTCTATGGTTGAAGTTGAAAATGATTATACTTATACCGGCTATGTTGTCAATCAGTCACAAATCTTTTCTTCGACCATTGAAGCGCAAAATATAAAGATCGAGCTAAATTCCATTAATGCGATGGAAGTCGAATCCAAAAAAGAAGAAATCGCTCAACGACAAAAAGACTTTATCCTGGTCTTTCCATCTGATTTTGATAGTAAATTGTCATCAAATTTAAGTTCTCCGATGAAAGTGGAAATTTTCTATAATTCGGCTAAAAATGAATCCTTACAATTTTATCAAATGGCAGTTTCGGTTTTAGACGCGATTGAAAGCAGTATAACCAATATTTTTGATATTAATATGGGTAGTAATTATGATTTAGCAAGTAGTCAAGATGTTTCTTCAATGCTTCTTTCTTCAGTTATGCCCCTTCTTCTAGTGACTTTGATCTTTTCAAGTTGTATGACAATCGCTCCTGAATCAATGGCAGGCGAAAAAGAGCGAGGAACGATTGCGACTTTATTAGTAACTCCGATTAAAAGAAGCGAATTGGCAATCGGGAAAATTATTTCAATCGGGACACTTGCCTTATTAGCGGGCACTTGTTCTTTTCTCGGGGTGATTTTATCATTTCCCAAATTACTTCAAAGTCAAAGTACGGGATTAGATGTTTCGATTTATGGAATCCCAGAATTTGCTTTAATTTTTCTAGTAATTATTTCTTTTACACTATTAACGATTACGTTACTGGCCATTTTATCGACTTTTGCCAAAAGTGTGAAAGAAGCGACATCTTACATTGGACCGGTGATGATTGTGATCATGATTTTATCTTTAATGACATCGTTTATGCAAAATACCTCGGATAACCTTTTTGTTTATTTAATTCCATTTTACAATGTGACGCAGACGGTTTATGCGATATTTGCATTAAATTTAAATATTGCTAACCTTTTGACTACCGTGATATCTAATTTAGTCTATAGTGTAAGTGGAATTTATATATTGACGAGAATGTTCAATAATGAACGAGTGATGTTTTCGCGGTAATTCAAGATTTTAGGTATTTGTAAATTTTAAAAAGAGCTATTAGCCAAAAATACTTGACTAATAGCAAAAGATTTTTTAAAATAAAATCACTTCTTTAATGTAATTCTAATTGAATTCTTAAAGAAAGTGATAATTATTTTAGAGCCATGTATTTTGAAAGTTGCAATGGCTCTTTTTTTATTTTTTTCTTTTCATTTCATAAGGCTCTTCATTTTTAAGATTATGTAAAATTAAAACTTGTAAAAAACGGAATTATAAAAGGCGGCTTAAGTTTTAAAAAATTTTTTTATCTTTTATTTTCCGTTTTGCAATTACTCTTATCATCAATGTATTCTAAAATGTCACCCGGTTGAAATAGCACCTTCTAAATTCATGTTCAAAACAATTTATAACAATAAACAATACGGGTATTATAATGATTGCTATTATACTATATAATAAATAAATCGATTGCCAATTTGATCATGTCAATAATCATGTTTATAAAAATAAAACTGATATTTAAAAAGATGTTAGGTCATATATTTTTTTTAAAAACAATATATACCCTATAAAAGTAACAAGAATATGTTTAACTTAAACTTTGATAATAGTTTTTTAAATAAAAATTATTTGTATCAAAGATCTTTTAAATAGATTCTTTCAAAAGAAAAAGTACCATCGGGAGAAATCGAAACCAAGGTTCCCCCACGTTGCGAAGTTTTATGATAAATGGTGGGATAAGCTAGATAATCAATCGACATCCCATAGGAAAGAATGACATTTTTGTATGAAATAGCGTAAGTGTTTAAATGGTCATGACCGCAAAAAACCGCTTTTGTCGATTGAATCCTTTCGATGGTTTCAAACATTGAATCTTCACGCTTGGGTCCTGAAAATCCTTCTAAAGCTCCTCCGTCAATATAAGTTACTTCTGAAGAACCAGCTAAATACATATCCCAAGCGATTTTATATTCTTTAAAAGGAATGTGAATGTAAAGGATTGAGGGTACGATTCTTTTTTCTTCTTCACAAATTTTATTTAAAGTGTTAGAATACCATTCAATTTGATCTTCGTGAATATTATCGTAGTCGTTAATAAATGAATTAGGAACATATGAATTAGAGTCCATCATTACTAAGACTTGGTTTAAAGTGCGATCGTAATTGTATAATTTAACAAGATAGTTGCCACTACCATAAATATTTTCAGACCCCCGATAAAAAAGGCACGAAGGGGCGTTTTCATAAAGTGTACTTATTTGATCTCTAGTGCAAGTACTATATGATTCGGTATCATGATTTCCATAAGTCACCGACCACGGAATTGAAAGATTTTCCATTAATTGTATAATGGCCTTGGCTATTAAATCATTGTTGCAATTCAAATGTAAAATTGAAGGATAAATGATATCTCCGGTTAAGACTATAAGATCCGGAGCAGTGTTTCTTACCACCTTTTCGACCGCTTTTATGGCGCTTAAATCGTTTTCGTATGTTGCATAACTGCAACTTAAATGAATGTCAGACAATTGAAGAATTTTAAAATCTTGTCCGCTATTATCGTTTACTAAGCCGAGATTTTCTTTATCTTTGATGATTTCTAATTCGCGATGTGGAACAGCAGTGATTTTTTCAATATCGTTAAAAATTTTTTTTGAACCATTGAGACAAAATGTTCCAAGCAGAATGGCAAGTAAACCAAGAATTACAATGTATATAGAAATGATTTTAAAAAATTTAGAATTAATAATCTTTTTCATAATAAACCTCATTTATAGTATAACGAAAAATGTTTATAAAAACAAAAAAATATAATATACTTTACCTAGAGGTATTTTATTATGGAAGAGAATAAGGAAGTAGTTGACGTTGAAGTAAGTGAAAAAAATATCGATAAAGGTGAAGAGTTAAAATTTTTAGATCGGCTATTCGCAGCAATCGGATATTTATTTTGTGGTTTGCTTTTCTTTTTACCGATTTTAGTAAAACCAAGATCACCATTCGCTAAGTATCACGCTAATCAATGTTTAGTGCTATTTATCATATCGATTGCATTTAATACTATTATCTATTTATTAGAAATAATATTTGTTTTTGCCTCAACGGCATCTATAACTTTCTTTTTGATTATAAATATTCTTGAAAGTTTAGCACAGATCGCTTTCTTTATTTTAGGAATCGTGCATGTATGTCGTGAAGAGACAAAACCGCTTCCGCTCATTGGAAAAATTAATTTAATCGATCGTAATTAAATATCGATCTTGGTTAATTTTCGAATGTTTTTGCAGATCTTAATATTGTTCTTGTATAATTTTTGATAGATGTTTTTAAAAATGTAATCGTAAGTAATGCTGATTTCAGGACGTGGTAAGAATCGACTCTTGGTTCTTACCATTTTTATAATGGCAGTTTCTAATGAATCGTAGATGCCAAGTTTTACAAAACCGACGATTGCTGAACCTAAAGAACTGGTTTCTGTAGTTTGAACTCGATAGACAGGGAGGTTAAAAATATCGGCGGTTATTTGGGCGATTTCATCGGAAATGGCGCCACCACCTGAAATATAGAGCCGCTCTACTTTGCGGTGCATTTTTCTTTCGATTTTTGTTAAACTGTTTTTTAAAGAAAAACAAATACCTTCTATTATTGCGCGATAAAGATGAATTTTAGTGTGATTGTCAGAAAAACCGATAATCACACCTTTGTAATTTGGACGCTTTAAAGAAGGTCCCCAATATGGATCAAGAATTAATCCGTCAGCACCGGGAACAAGTTGAAACATTTCTTTGTTTAATTTGTCAAGATAAGAAATTCCGAGTTTTTCACATTCCTCTTTTTCGGCCTGATAGAACTGTTCGACAAACCAATTGATCATCCAATATCCTCGATAAATTTGCACTTCGGTATTGTAAAGGTTTTTAATCGGTGTAGCATAAGCCGGTAAAAAAGTTTCGGGTTCGACATAACGTTTGCTGCTTATTGAAATTGTAGCGGCTGTACCATATGAGATGGTCGCTGAAGTTTCGTCGATGCTTCCGTTTCCGATTGTTTCATTGGCTTTATCAGACGATGAAGAAAGAAGGGGAATTCCAAAAGGAATACCTGATTCTTCATGGGCTTGTAAGGAAACTTTACCAAGGGGTAAATCTTGATCAACCAATTCACATAGTTTTGATATATCAATGTTAAAAACCTGAAATTTTAAAGCGTGGGAACCATACCATTTGCAACGTTTAAAATTGAGAGGATAGTGTCCAGCATAATTGGAAGGAGAATCTTTCAATTCTCCAATCATTCGGTAATTTAAATAAGTGGAGATATTGACATATTTATCAGTTTGTTTCCAATTAATAGGTTCGTTCACTTTCAACCAATTTGACATTGATTTTGCTCGTTGCACTCTTACGGTTTCTTTCATTCCGACGAGTGCAAAAAGGACTCTATTCAATAATGGCAATTTTTCTTCGACTTTGGCCACTCTTTGATCTAACCACAGTATCGCCGGTCGGATCGGCTTATAATTTTTGTCCAACATGACTGCAGTATCACGAAAACAAGAAGTAACAACTCCCTTGATATTATTCATAAGTTCGAAATTTTTTTGACAAAGTCTTTGAGAAGCCAAGCACATTTGTTCCCAATAAAAATCAGCATGTTGCTCAAACCAACTAGGATTAGTGGAAAAATAAGGTAGATTATAATTTTGCTTTTCAAAAGCGAGAAGGTTACCTTTGTCATCAAAGATAGAAACTTTTACACTTTGAGTACCATAATCTATCGATAAAATATAATTGTCATTACTCATAATATCAAAATTCCTTTGTTAATAAAATTATCTAATAAAATGCTGATATTGTCAAATTTAGGAGTAGAAGTGATTGAAAAATAAATAAAAAGTTGTCACTGCTTAAAAAAAGTCACAAATTTTTAAACTTAGTAATTTCTTATCTTTCATTTTTTTGGATGATTTGCTATGATAATAGAGTATGGAAAAGGAGCGTGATTTTTTATGCTAGATAGTATTTTGGAGCATTTTAAAGAGCCACTTTTTTTAACCGATATTATATTAACTTTTGTTTTAGCGATATTATTGATCGTTTTCTTTTTAAGATATTTAAAAAGAAGAACGATTGCTATATTTTATTGTATTGCTTTCACATTTTACCTCGTGTCGGCAATTTGCGGATTTTCTAATTTTAAATTGTTGATTTTGATGCTTTTAACCAGTGCAACCGTGATTTTTTTCTTCACAAACATTTCTGAGATCAGGCATTTTATTATTAACAGCGTGTCTAAAAAACATAACACCAATAAAGAGACTAAAGTCGGTTATGATAAGGAAAAATTTTATCAAGTAATAAATGATACGGTTTTCTCGTTGGCTAAAAATAAAATCGGTGCTATTTTAACGTTTGAAAAACAAGATTCACTTTCTGAAATCGGAAAATCAGGCACTGCTGTAAATGCCCCGGTTACCCAAGAATTGTTGGTGACAATTTTTTATCCCGGAACTAGATTGCATGACGGTGCAGTTATCATCAAGGATGATCGAATTGTCGCCGCAAGTGTTTTTTACATGCCGACGACTACCGCGCTGACCGGTAAATATGGTTCTCGCCATCGTGCTGCTATCGGAATAAGCGAAACCACAGATTCGGTAACTGTCGTTGTCAGTGAAGAAAGTGGAAGAGTTTCCATTGCTTATATGGGTAATATGGAAAATGTTACGCTTGACGAATTTAAAAATTATTTTCAAGATTATATGAGTCGTTAAAATTTCTTTTTAAAACATTTTTTATTCATGCATATGATGTATGGGTGAATGTTTTATGAATAAATATTTTGGTACAGATGGAATTCGTGGTAAGGTTAATTATAATTTGACTTCGCGAATTGTTTTTCGTCTTGGAAGATATTTAGGTGCAAGAGGTAAATTAAAGATACTTTTAGCTCGTGATACTCGAGTTTCTTCAGATCTTCTCTTCTCTTCTTTTTGTTCAGGGGCACTAGGCTCAGGTTCAAGTGTATATGATTTGGGGATAGCTCCAACCCCGGCGGTCTCATATTTGACGGCAAAGTACCATTTTGATTATGGCGTTATGATCACAGCTTCACACAATCCTTATGATGACAATGGCATAAAAATTTTTGATCGTAACGGAGAAAAGATTAAAGATGATTTAAAAAAGGAAATCGAAAGTTATATCGACGCTAAAGAAGATTACTTGCCATTAGCGGCTTCTGATCATATCGGACGTCTTATTGAAAGCAGTCATTTAATTGAAGAGTATATTGAATTTTTATTAGAAAATAAAGAACACATAAATCACAATTTAAAAGTTGTAGTAGACGGAGCAAATGGTGCCGACTATCAGATTATTGAAACTTTATTTAAACGATTGAATTTAAAACATTATGAGTTAACGAATGTAAAACCAAACGGAATCAATATCAATCGTGATAGTGGGGTTTTGGATTATGAAATTCTGCAAAAAAAAGTTGTAAAAGGAAAATTTGATTTAGGAATTGCCGTAGACGGAGACGGGGATCGTATCATCGCTTGTGATAGTGATGGACGTCTTTTGGATGGAGATTTGCTTTTGATGATTTTTGCATTGGATCTAAAAAAACAAAATCTTCTTAAAGAAAATCGCATTGTGGTGACCACGATGACTAATAGTGCTTTATTGAAAAAACTTAAAGAACATCAAATTGAGACCGACGTCGTCGATGTCGGCGATCATAATGTCCAAATGAAAATGTCGCGCATTAACGCTTCATTAGGTGGAGAAAAATCGGGGCATATTATTTTCGGCGATTTCGCCAAAACCGGAGATGCATTGCTATCAATGATGAGATTAATGGTTTTAATGTCAGAAAAAGAATCGTTGAAAAAAGTATACGATGATTATAATCCTTATCCCACCTTGCAGATGAACATTCAAGTGGTTGACAAAAATAATATCATCAATAATCAACGTTTGCTTGATTATTTAAATGCAAGCGAACGAGAATTAAAAGGACAAGGTCGCATCGTGATAAGACCTTCCGGCACTGAATCTTTAATTAGAGTTTTAATAGAGAGCGAAAGTGAAAAAAAGAACCAGGAGCTTGGTTCTTCTCTTCGAAATTTAATCTTTGATCTAGATATCGGATAATTCGATTTTTAAGATGGTGATACCTAACGCTTTAGCATAATCCTCGATAGTCTTAGTGACATCTTCCCTATTAGTAGGGGAGATTTTTTTTAACCTTTTGCTGATACCGACTTCAAAAATTTCATTTGAGTAATAATATTTTTGATAATCCTCGATTTTAAAATTTATAAAAATTTCAAAATTATTGAAGCGTCCTTTAATCGAGACAGGTTTAACGTTATAAGTTTTTACACGATGAGAAAATATCGGCATGATAAAATGCCAACCAGAATTAAGCACTTTGTCAAAAGTATGAAATTTTTCAATGATGGCGACTTCGTCATTTTTTACTTTAATGACTCCCGATAAAAATATGAGGATTACGGATATAAAAATAGCCCCGATTACAATAAGTGTAAGCACTAATTCAAATGACATAATGCACCTCTTTTTAAATCATACTAACGCAAAAAATATCGATAGGCAATCAAAAATTAAATTGACCATATATATGTATAGAGGCAAAAACATGTACTATCAAAAAATCGAACAACCAGGAAAAGTAGGTTTTACTATCTATCTTCATGGATGGGGATTAGATTCTTCAGCTATGAAAAGATTGGCGATGCTTAACAAATCGACAAATGTTATAATTGTCGATTTGCCAGGCTTTGGGAAAAGTGAATTGACACATCCTTATACAATACAAGATTACGTGCAAGAACTTCACAATCTAGTCGTGCATGAGCAAATTGAAAGTTTTTATGGTGTTGGACATTCTTTCGGAGGTAAAATTTTAGGATTTTATGCTACACAATATCTGGTAAAAGGATTATGTTTAATTGCACCAAGTATTATTAAACGACACACAATAAAGGCTAAAGTGAAAATTACTTTTAATAAAATTGCCAAAAAGATAAAACTACCGATCGTATTAAAAGGAAGCTCTGATTATGAAGCGACACAAGGAAATTTAAGAAAAACTTTTGTCAATGTTTGCAATTCATATTTATCGAAAAAAGATTTAAAAAAAATCAATACCGATATTTTATTGATCGGATTAAAAAAAGATCGAGAAATCGTTCGTTTTCAATTGAACAAAATGCATCGTTATTTAAAAAAGTCAAAATTGATATTTTTTGAAGGAGATCACCTTGCTTATCTTTCTCATAAAAAAGATATCGCCTCTTTAATTGATAAAGGAATTGAAAAATGCTTTTAGTCTTTAAAGTTTTGACTTTTTTATTTTTGACAACCCTTTTACTTCAAGAAGAGAAAATTTTTATTGAACAATATTATTCAATAAAACGTTATTTGATTCTCGGAAAAGAAAGATTCAAAAAAAATGGTTATTATCTTTTTATTTTTTTAATTTTGATCGAGAGCGCCATCGTACTTGACCATTCGATAATTCATGGATTGGCAGTTGGCTTAATGCTTGTTGCTAACATGATTTTGTTTTTAATAAAAAAACCTCAACGTATTCCTTTGACGCGGAGATCGATATTTTTATTTATAATGAGCGAATTCCTTTTAGGAATCATCGTCTTTATTCCATATGTCAGTTATTGGATAATTTTTGGATATCTCTTCAGTGTTAAAATTGTAAGTGGAACTTTATTGTGCCTTAGCAAAATAATTCTTAGTCCTCTTGAAGAAGCCATAAGATCGTTTTATATTTCAAAAGCTCGGAAAAAACTAAAAAGAATGCAAGATGCAAAGATTATCGGCATTACAGGAAGTTATGGCAAAACATCATTTAAAATGGATCTTCTTCATATCTTAAAAACCCAATATCAAGTGACTTTTCCTAAAGGCAGCATCAACACATTAATGGGATTGACGCGGTTTATTAACGAAGAAGTTTCTACTACTGATGATTTTGTGGTAGCGGAAATCGGAATTGATGAAAAAAACGGAATGAAAAAATTTCATCGTTTATTCAAACTAGACTATGCGGTTGTAACTGCGATTGGCCCCATGCATTTAGCGACTTTTAAAACACTTGATAATGTTTTAAAAGCAAAAATCAAAATTCAAACCCTTTTAAAAGAAAGTGGCAAAATATTTTTTAATGGTGATGATACATTGCTAAATACTGTAAAATGGAATTTTCCCTATGAATCCTATTCTTTACAAGAATTAAATTATGAAATCAACGATCAATTAAAGTGCTTTTTAACTTTAGCCAACACTAAATTCGAAATAAAATTACTAGGTGACAAGCAGTTGTTAAATCTTGCCGGAGCGATTAAATTAGCCAGTCATTTAAAGGTGTCAACAAATAATTTGATTAAGGCCATTGCTCGATTAAATCCAAGTGATAGAAGACAAAAAATCTATCATATACATAATAAGATTGTTATTGATGATTCTTATAATGCCAACTATTTTGGACTATTGGATTCCATTGAACTTTTAAAAAAATGTCCAGGGCGAAAAGTGATAATTACTGGAGGATTAATTGAAATTGGAACAAAGTTTGAAGAATACAATTATTCAATCGGAAAAAGTCTAGTAGGAATAGATAAAGTAATTGTCATTACTCTTTTAAATAATCATCCTTTAATAAAAGGATATCGTGAGACGCAAGGTAACATGAATTTTTTATTTATCAAGAAAGATTTACAAGAGGCATTTAAAATTTTGAATGACGACGATAAAAATGTTTTGATTACGGCAAAGGGCAGTGATTTTTACTTAAAATAGGCTATAATGGTTTCGAGGATTTAAATTATGACCAAACTAGATTTCCATGAATTTTTGATAAAAATCAATTCGATTGCCAAAATCGGCTTATTGTACTCAAAAGATCCCTATGCTTTAGAGAATTATGAAGAAATTCGCAGTTTGTCGACCGCGATGATTGAAAAATTTAATGAAGTGAATCTTGAACGCCCTACTTATTTTACTAAGAATGTCTATCCGACTCCAAATATCAGCGTAAGAACTTTGATTCGCGATGAAAAAGGTCGCTTGCTTTTAGTAAAAGAGGCCGATAGCGGGACATATTCAGTTCCCGGAGGTTGGTGTGATATTTATGATAGTCCTTCCGAAGCGGCGAAAAGAGAAGTGCTTCAAGAAAGCGGTTATGTGGTTGAAATTATCCGTTTAGTGGGTATTTTAGATCGAGAACGTGATAAAAAGAAGAATGATTTGTCGGAGTATGCAATATGGTTTGAAGGAAGGATAGTTTCTTCAACGGGGACACATTGCCATGAAACGACAGAGGTAAGTTTTTTTGATATGGATGCTCTTCCCTCATTGTCTTGGAAGATGCCGAATCAAGATTTCGCTCGAATTATCAATGCCCTTAAGAATAACGAAACTATCTTCGATTAGGAGGTAGCATGAAAAAAATCGCGATCGTTTATGGAGGAAATTCTCTAGAAAGCGATATTTCGGTCTTAACGGCGCTTAAAGTTGCGCACGAATTTCAAAACAATGGTTGGGATTATCTTTTAGTATATCTTGATCACGATGGAAATTTTTATACGGGAAAGGCTCTTTTAAACAAACTTAATTATGAAAATTTCCATGGCTTTAAAAAAGGCGAATTTAAAAGGAAGCATCAAAGTTCTTTTTTTAAAACCAAAACCAGTAAGTTATATTTTGATTATGCCTTGATTGTAGGACACGGGAAGGGAATCGAAGATGGTACATTGGGGGCTTTCTTTGATACTTTGAAAATACCTTGTATCTATTCTGGAATTTACAATGCCGCGATTTTACAAGACAAAGTGGCATGTAAACGAATTTTGAATACATTCAAGATACCACAGACAAAATTTAAAAGTTTATCAGCTTCAACATATTTAAATATCCAAAAATTAGATTCTTTTATCAAACCTTTACATTTTCCGCTTATTGTAAAGCCGTGTCACTTGGGAAGTTCAATAGGAGTTAGAAAAGTGATGAATATAGAAGAACTTAAAGAAGCGATTGAAGCTGCATTTTACTATGATGATGAGGTAATTGTCGAAGAAGCCATAAATCATTTAAAAGAAGTAAATATTGCTATTTTAGGTAATGAAGAAAAAATGATTATTTCTTCTTTGGAGACTGTTAACAATCACGATATGATTCTAAGTTTTTACGATAAATATGAAAGTGGGGAAGATAAAAAGTTTGTAAGAATTATTCCAAGTGATGTATCGGAAGATATCGAAGAAACTATTAGGGATATCGCTATTAAGTCTTTCCGATCTTTATCATGTTTCGGAGTAGTTCGGTTTGATTTTTTATATGATCAACAAAGCCAAAAGGTCTATCTCAATGAAATCAATACCATTCCGGGTTCCTTAGCTTATTATTTGTTTGAAGATAAAGGAATCGAATTCAAAGAACTTTTGACGACATTAGTCGATATCGGGATTAAAAGAATTCAAAAGCTTAGCACTATCGAGGCGACTTTTGAGAAAGGATTTCTTAGTAATTTAAGCGAAAAGATTAAATAATTAATCTTTCTTATACTGAAAAGCTATGATAAAATAATGAAGAGGTGATAATTATGAAAAGAGCTCATCCTCTTCCTCGCATCATGGCTTTTCTTTTGGATTGGTTAATTGTCTTTACAATTGTCGGCTTTATTTCAATCAATCCGATTTTAATGTCTTTTGAAGTTGCAAAAAGCCCTACTACTCAAAATATTCTTTCACTTACGGTCACTTCGCTTTTAACCGGTGGGATGGCATTTGTTTTTATAACCCTTTATTTTTTAGTTGTGCCGGTGTTAAGCAAAGGCCAAACGGTCGGAAAAAAATTTTTCAGAATCAGAATTGTTAAAAACGATGGTAGCAATGTTGATTTTGCTGCTCTTTTTATACGTGAAGTTATCGGCAAAATTTTAATCGATTTTTCGACTTTTGGTCTTTCTGTTTTTGCTTCGGGAGCTGTTCTTTGTCTTCAAAACGAAAGAGTTACTTTTCATGATATATTATCTTCGACAATGGTAGTCGATGTAGAATAGGAGGAATATATGTCAACACCACATAATAGCGCTAAAATGGGAGATTTTGCTAAGACAGTTTTAATGCCGGGCGATCCATTAAGAGCCAAATTCATCGCTGAAAATTACTTAGAAGATGTAGTTCAAGTCAATGGTGTCCGCAATATGTTAGGATATACAGGAACCTATAAAGGAAAAAAAGTTTCGGTTATGGGTTCGGGAATGGGGATGCCAAGCATTGGCATTTATTCATATGAGCTATATGCTTTTTATGGAGTTGAGACGATTATTAGAGTCGGTTCTTGCGGTGCTTATGCTCCAGAATGTAAACTTTATGATCTCATCATTGCTTCGGGAGCTTCGACTAATTCTGCTTGGGCATCACAATATCAATTAGGTGGCGTTTTTAGTGCTATTGCCGATTTTTCATTGGTAAATAAAGCTTATGAAGTTGCAAAATCTAAGAACTATCCTTGCCATGTCGGTAACATTTTATCTAGTGATATCTTTTACAACGATCAACCGGAAGTTTGGATGAAATGGCGCGATATGGGAATTTTAGGAGTTGAAATGGAGTCGTATGCACTTTACTGTAATGCGGCAAAATTAAAGAAAAAAGCTCTTTGCATTTTGACAGTTTCAGATTCGTTTGTTACTAAAGAAGAAACCACTGCTGAAGAACGACAGAATAGTTTTCATAAAATGATGGAAGTTGCATTAGAGATTGCTTAATTATGCTAGTAGGTGCAATTGTTATCATAGCTATATTTACAATTTTTGCGACTGCTTTATTGTTTTCAAATCCAATAAAATTATTTTTTGGAAAAAGATTTTATAAAAGAAGCATTACCAAAAAACTGTATAGCATCGCTAAAAATCATGATTTTTATCTTTTGAATCGTATTTCTTTACCGATTGATGCAAAAGTATTGGTTCATTTTGATCATATACTTTTTTCTAACAAATACATTTATTGTATTGTAGACGCTTATTACGATGGGCATTTGAATGGAAAAAAAGAAGATTTAACTTGGTTTTATTATTCGCCAGATGGCAAAAATGCTGATCATATTAAAAATCCATGTCATCTTCAAAATACTCGAATCAATTATTTTACGGCTTTTATCGGCGCTTCAAAGGAAATGGTTGTACCTTTTTTGGTGGTAAATGATTCTTGCTATATCGGCTCGGAAACATTAAGTGAGGAACCGATGCTTGTTCATTGTAAAGATTTAAAAAAGCGAATTGAAACTTTGGAGCTTGAGAGCCAGGTTCCCTTAATTAATCCCTTTGAATTGGAAAAAGTTGTCAATAAAATCTATCAAAAAGGAGTAAATAAAAAAGACTGATCGCAGTCTTTTTTATTTAAGTTTGGCATCGATTATTATTCTTCAGTAGCAGTTGAAGAAACGTGCATAAAGAGCAATAAAATATTAACGATTGCCGCTAGAGCAATCACACAGTAGATTATTCGGGCAAAAATATTAGTGCCATTTGTAATAAAAGTTACGAGATTAAAATCAAATAGTCCGATTAATCCCCAGTTTAATGCACCGATAATCGTTAAGACAAGGCATGATTTTTGTAAATATTGCATGATTTACCTCCTAAAGATAATATGTGCGAAAATTTTTAAATAATTCATACATATATTAAGTTTTCTTCTCATAAATTATCGGTGAGGTGAATCTTAATGGTTAAAAAAATTATTGCGGGAGTATTAATTGTGGCGATCGTGGCGCTAGCGGCGTGGAAGTTATTTTTTGACAAATCGGATGTTGGCGACAAATTAGATCAAATTAATCAAAACCTCGTTGCTTATCATATGGAAGCGACGATGGATCTTCTTAATGATGAGGAGACACGTTCTTATTTTGTGACCACCGATTACAATAAAAAGAACGAACAAGATTATTTTAGAATTTCGCTTTTAGATAAAAATATTAATCAAGAGCAAATTTTATTAAGAAATCAAAATGGTGTTTATGTATTAACGCCGATGCTAAATCAAGTTTATCAGTTTAAAGGTAACTATCCTTTAAATAGCCCCAAGCCTTATCTATATCATTCTCTTCTTGAGGTGTTCAATGGAGATCATGAAGTTCAAAATCTCGACGATGGATATCTTATTTCCAGCACACCATCGTACGAAAATGCTCCGGAATGGGTTAAACAGGATATCAAACTTTCATCTGATTTAAAGCCGGTGTGGGTAAATATATATAATGCAAATAATGAAATTGTGGTAAAAGTTACTTTTTCTAAAGTTGATCTTGAACCGACTTATACCGATACATACTTTGATGTCAGTGAAAATATGAAGCAGTCGCGTGAAAATATTTCTTCCACATCAACTGTAAATGAAGAGGACTTGCCATTAATTCCTTCTAATGGTGAAGTTTACGGCACTTTGAAAGAACAAACGCAGGCAACCGTTAACGGGAAAACAGTATTTATTCTGACTTATGATGGTGATAAACCATTTACGGTAGTTCAAAGTATCTTGCAAGATTCTGAAGAAATATCATTAAAAGAAGTAAGCGGTAATATTATTGAATTTGCTTATGGAGTCGGTTATGTGAATGGATATAATCTAACCTACCTTTATAACGGAGTCAGCATTGATATTTACTCGGAAACTTTAAGTGTCAATGAAATGATTTCTATTGCCAATTCGATGGATATCATCACAGGGACAAAGTAAAAGCGTTAAGCACCGTTTAACGAAAAAGTTAAGCGGTGTTTTTTAATACAATCTAATTTTGTTTTATAAATTGTTACTCTGCTAGCAAAAATATATCTATCTTTTATAAGAATTGTCAAAAGTTTATGTTTAAAATTTGTATTTGAACTCTTGAATATATATAATATATTCAGTTGCATTTTTTAGGTGACTTGTATGAAAAGCAGAATTGTTAAGGAATCTTATACAGTATTAAAGAACAACAAAGAAAAACTTTTGACTTTTTCTTTTATTTATATTGTGATTTTTGTGACGGGTTTACTTTTAAATCGATTAATCCCGTTCGGTTTTTTGTTAGTGGTGGCTTTTGCTTTAGTACCATTTTTATTGTCTTTTCAAATTATGGTAGTCAAAGCTTGTAAAAGACAAACCTTAGAATTCAGTGATTTTAATCAAAATTATCGCCTTTATTATACGCCACGCTTTAACGGATGTTATCGAGTGATAAATACTTTTCTTAAAACTTTTCTTTTTTACTGTTTGATGTCAATAGTTCTACTTAGCATACTTTTTTTTGCATATCGCGAAAATATTGAAGAAGTTTTAAATGCGTCACAAAACCTTAGTGCATATGATGCTTACAATTATCTTAATGAAGAATTGTTTAATATTATCCCGTATTTTGATTACTATGAAGTGATTTTAAATGGATTCGTCTTTTTATATTTTGTGTTATGCCTATCTAAAAATGTTTTTTCGGCATATTTTTCGTTTGATATACCGGTTGTGGCAATGACCGCATCACGAATAAATCGGATGGTTTTTCCAAAAATTTCAAGAGATTATCACGCTAAAATGGGTTCGGTAATTTGGCCATCTTTGATTGTTTATTTGATTGTTTATGGTTTATGTACCTACATCGGACTTGGTGTTATGCATTTTGAAACTTTTGATACTTGTGTTTTGGCTTTATCGCTAAGCGTCGCTGGATGTTTTGTTTTCTTCCCGATATATTTAATTGCCGGATATAAGATTTATTGTCTTCATCGAGATCTTTATCGAAAAGCATTAAATGAAATGATGTCAAAGGCTTATGTTGATGTTACTGATTCAAAAGAAGAGCTGAAAGAGGATCAAAAAAGACAAATCGAAGATCTTCTTAACCAGATGAAGAATGAAATTGACAAATTTAATGAAAGCAGTAAAGACGAAGATAAGCAAAGCGAGAAAACATCTAATGATGATAACGAAGATAAAAAGGAGTAAAATCAATGGAGTTGCGGGTAGGTTTAGATATAGGTTCCACGACGATAAAATGTGTTGTTATTGATGAAAATAATGAAATAATTTATTCTTCTTATGAACGACATTTATCGAAAATCAGTGAAAAAATCGCTGAAGTTTTAAAAAATTTAAAAAAGGATGTCTTAAATGGAATTGAAAACGTTAAGATTTCGTTGAGCGGTTCAGCTGGTATGGGCATTGCTGAAAATTGTGGTTTTCCTTTCGTACAAGAAGTTTATGCCACTAGAATTGCCGCAAAATTGTTTAATCCTGAAACAGATGCAATTATAGAATTAGGTGGCGAGGATGCTAAAATTCTCTTTTTAAATAATGGCGTTGAAGTTCGTATGAATGGCTCTTGTGCCGGTGGTACTGGAGCTTTTATAGATCAAATGGCTTCTCTTTTGAATGTTTCAATCGCTGAAATGAATGAACTAGCTAAAAGCCATGAAAAAATATACACAATCGCTTCAAGGTGCGGTGTTTTTGCTAAAACTGATATACAGCCACTTTTAAATCAAGGTGGAAGAAAATCTGATATTTCAGCCTCGATATTTTACGCTGTCGTCAATCAAACGATTGCCGGGTTGGCGCAAGGACGTGAAATCAGCGGAAATGTTCTTTATTTGGGTGGACCATTAACGTTTATCAGTGAATTGCGTGCTGCTTTTGATGACGTTTTAAAAACCAAGGGAACTTGCCCAAAAAATTCTCTTTATTATGTTTCTTTAGGGGCTGCATTAGCGTCAGATAAACTCATTAATTTAGATACATTACTTGAAAAAGTCAGCAATTATTCGCATCTTGGAAACTTTGCTTTTCGTCCACCGCTTTTCAACAATGAAGAGGAATACCTCGCTTTTAAAAAACGTCATGACCAAGCCCAAGTGGCCATTTATCCGTTTGAAAAACTTCAAGGTCCGGCATATTTAGGAATCGATGCCGGATCTACCACTTTGAAGTGTGTCGTTATGGATGAAAATAAAGACATTTACTACACCAAATACATGTCAAATTCCGGAAATCCCGTACCGCTTGTCAAAGACCTTCTGCAAGAAATTTATAAGCTTAAGCCTGATATTCAAATAAAAGCATCGGCGGTTACCGGCTATGGTGAAGATATTATTAAGAATGCTTTTAAAGTTGATTTTGGTATCGTCGAAACGATTGCACATTTTATGGCGGCAAAGAAATTTATGCCGGAAGTGGAATTTGTCATTGATATCGGTGGACAAGATATCAAATGCTTTAAAATTCATAACGGAACCATCGATAATATCTTTTTAAATGAAGCGTGTTCTTCAGGATGCGGTAGTTTCTTACAAACTTTTGCTTCGGCACTTGGTTATGATATCGCGTCATTTTCAAAATTAGGTCTATTTGCCAAACGACCGGTGAATTTAGGCTCAAGATGTACGGTATTTATGAATTCGGCTGTAAAGCAAGCACAAAAAGATGGAGCTTCAATTGAAGATATATCGGCAGGCTTATCGCTTTCGGTAGTTAAAAATGCATTGTATAAAGTGATTCGTGCTTCTTCGCCGGAGGAACTTGGCAAAAAAGTCGTTGTTCAAGGTGGAACTTTTTTAAACGATGCCGTTTTAAGAGCGTTTGAATTGGAAATGGGAATAGAGGTCGTAAGACCAAATATCTCAGGATTGATGGGCGCTTATGGTGCTGCACTTTATGCACAATTAATGTGTGAAAATAATAAAGAATCAACTTTAATTTCAGCTGAAGAATTGGAACAATTTACGCATAAAATTCAAGTTACGAATTGTGGGCTTTGCGAAAACCATTGCCGACTTACAATCAACGTTTTTAATGATGGGCGTCGGTTTATCGGTGGCAATCGATGTGAAAGACCGATTACTAAAAAAGTTGTCGATAATGAATTAAATATTTATAGTTATAAATTAAACTTACTTCAAAGTTATCGTGATGATACAAAAGGGAAACGTGGTGAAATCGGGATTCCTTTAGGTTTGAATATGTTTGAACTTTTACCATTTTGGACGGTCCTTTTTAATAGCCTTGATATTAAAGTGATCTATTCGCCTTTATCATCGAGAAAACTATATTTATATGGTCAAACTACAATTCCTTCGGATACTGTTTGTTTCCCCGCTAAATTGATGCATGGACATATAAGAGAACTTATAAAAATGGGTGTAAAGAAAATCTTCTATCCTTGCATGTCGTATAATATTGATGAGAAAAAGGGTGACAATCATTATAATTGTCCTGTTGTTGCTTATTATTCTGAAGTTATCAATAATAATATTAAAGATTTGAAAAAGGAAAATATCGACTTTATTAAACCATATTTAGGAATTCATCGTCATAAAGATTTTGCATCTAAATTTTATGAAAATATGAAACCACATTTTCCGGATTTAGAACTTAAAGAAGTTCAAGAAGCGGTAAAAAAAGCTTATGAGGCTTACGATGATTATTTATCAAAAATACGAATTAAAGGCGATGAAATCATCTTGCGCGCTCGAGAAAAGGGAAAACAGATTTTAGTTTTGGCCGGAAGACCTTATCATCTTGATCCAGAAATTAATCATGGTATCGACAAGATGTTATCTTCGTTTGATGTGGCGATTATTTCTGAAGATGTGGTGTCTAACAAAGTCAAAAGCAAAATTAATGTGCATGTCTTGAATCAATGGACATATCATTCAAGACTTTACTATGCGGCGAGTTACATTAGAGATCAAAAAGATATGAATTTAATTCAATTGGTTTCTTTTGGATGTGGGGTTGATGCCATTACGACTGACGAAGTTCGCGATATTCTTGAAAAAGCCAACAAAATATACACTCAGATTAAAATCGACGAAATCACAAATTTAGGTGCTGTAAAGATCAGAATTCGTTCATTGCTTTCAGCCCTTGAAAGAAAGGAGAATCTAAATGGGAAAATTAAAATACGATAAAAAAACCGGTCGTCTTCTTTTTACCAAACAAATGCGAAAAGACTATACGATTCTTTTCCCGATGATGGCTCCGATTCACTTTGAAATCTTAGGAAAAGTTTTTAAAAAACTCGGCTACAATTGTGAACTTTTGGAAACTAACGGACCTGAGATTGCACAAACAGGATTAAAATATGTTCATAACGATACATGCTATCCTGCGATACTTTCTATTGGTCAATTAATCAATGCTGTACAATCCGGGCGCTACGACGTCAATAAGGTTGCATTGATGATTACTCAAACTGGCGGTGGATGTCGGGCTTCAAATTACATTCACCTCTTAAGAAAAGGATTGAAAAAAGCTGGATTGGAACAAATACCAGTAATCAGTCTTAATTTGTCAGGTATGGAAAAAAATCCCGGCTTTAAATTGACTGTAGGAATGATTAGAAGAGCAGTAGCGGGAGTAATTTACGGCGATAGTTTAATGTGTTTAAGAAATCAGTGCCGTCCATATGAAATCAATGACGGGGATACGGATCGTCTAGTAAAAAAATGGCAAGATTATATCGTTAGTATGCTTAACCAATCCAAAGGATATCAACTTAAAGATATTAAGGAAAATCTTTTTAAAATAGCTGATGATTTTCATTCTTTGGAAGTTGATCGTAGTGAAAAGAAAGTGAAGGTTGGCGTGGTAGGTGAAATTTACGTTAAATATGCGGCCTTAGGCAACAATAATCTTGAAAAATTTTTGGAAGAAGAAAATTGCGAAGTCAACTTACCTGGAATCTTAGGATTTGTTCTTTTCAAAATCGATAATAGATTGGAAGATATTAAATTATATGGTGGTAGTAAAATAAAGCGTAAAGTTTGTCAAATACTAATGGATTATTGCCTTAAAGTTGAAGATGCTTTAGTCACTTCGATTTCTCGATATGATGAATTTGTTGCGCCAAGTCGCTATTATCACACTAAATCTTTAGTTGATGGGGTAATCGGCTATGGAACGAAAATGGGTGAAGGATGGCTTTTGACGGCAGAGATGTTAGAGTTAGTTGAAAGCGGTTATCACAATATCGTTTGCACTCAGCCGTTTGGATGTTTGCCAAATCATATTGCGGGAAAGGGCATGATTCGAAAAATTGTTGAAACCAATCCCAAAGCGAATATTGTAGCTGTCGATTATGATGCCGGGGCTCCAAAAGTTAATCAAGAAAATCGCATTAAATTGATGTTATCGATTGCGCGAGAAAATTTGGAAAAAGAAAAAGTGAATATTTAAATTAAGAAATTCATTTTCATATTTTATACATTACCACTCGTTTTATTGTATCCACTATTCAAAGAATCGTATTCTTGAATTAAAATTTTTTCCATCTTATCTAATTCATCTTTAGTTTGACATTCAATAATTTTTATTTCAAATATCTCATCTTTGTTTAAGAAAAGTGAATTATAATAATCTTCAGCAAAACTAACATTATTAGGTTTCGTACCTTTAAAATGTTGCTTAATACGCTTGTGGATATCTTTGGATTGCCCTACGTAATATTTGTCATTTTCGCGATTATGAATAATATAGCAACCAATGATTTTTTTATATACGTATCCATTAAATTGTTTTAGCATAATAAAATCGGAATTAGATTTCAAACTATTTTCTAATGGTTGTACTTTTGAAATTTTAAAAGCATATTTTTCTTCTTCAATTTGCTTTAAAACTTCAAAATTTTTTTTCTTATCACCTAGATTTTGTTCGATAATTTTTATTGATTCTATATTTTTATTTACTAGAATTTCGTTTTCGACAATATTATTGTTTAATTCTTCAATATTATTATTTAGTTTTTTAATAGTATTTTCAATTCTAGCGATATTTCTCTTAGAAATGTAACATTTATAGAAACCAAGCGTAAAAAAAGTTTTGAAAAAATTATTTTTTTTATTTTTGATTTTTTCTAATTTTTTTTCTCGTTTTTGTAATTTTTTCTTTTTAATGTTTATTATTATTTTTGAAGAAGATAATTTATCTTCAAAAAGTTCTATTTGCTGTTGTAATTTTTTTATGGTATTTAATTGTTCATTTTCATAAGATGATAATTCATTGGTTAGAAACTTAATATGTTTTATGTGCTCAGTTTGTAAAAGTTCTTTTAGATACCAAGAAGGGAATATATCTGGATTACCAATCTTTTCAAGAATTTCATTGGCAAATGTTCTTATTAAATAATCTTCATTTTTATTTAATGTTTCTAATACGGAATTAGTTAATTTAATTACTTTTTTTATCTTTTTTTCATGAATTTTCCAATTTGAGTATATTGGATATTTAACATAATTTTTTGTAATATATCTTTCAATTGTTCGATATTCCTGTTTTTGAGTAAAATTTATTCTAGTGATTCTTCTTTCCAAATCAAAATCAACATTATCTAAAGCATATTGTGGCTTTTTAGTCTTTTCTTTACCACCTTGTGCTTTGATGAGTAGGTCGTTATTTTTTTCCTTTATTAATCGGTTTGAAGCAGATATTGCTTTTTTTATTTTCGTCGCGGAAATTAGAACTTTTCTTCCCATAAAATATTCCTTTACTTCATTTCAAAAAAACGAACCTATACGGTTCGCATTTTATCTTCATGGCGGAAGAAGAGGGAGTCGAACCCTCGCGAGACGTGAATCTCCTGCTAGTTTTCGAAACTAGTCCCTTCGGCCTCTTGGGTATTCTTCCGTTGCCATTGTATTATATCAAATTTTAGAGTTATTTAAATAAAAATCATAAATCTTTTATCAATTCACCGAATTTAATATCAAGCAATTTAATTTCTTTTAATATTAAATTGAAAAATTTATAATATAAAAAGGTGAGAAAAAATGTTTAAAGTTTTACTAAATTGGAAAACTATAACCGATTATCTAAATAAAGTACCATTAACTATATACATTATTTTTGGCGTTGTGGTACTGGTATTACTTTTCTTTTTATTACGCTTGCTTTTATTTCGTCCGAATAAAATTTCGCAACGTTTTGCTCGTGCCCGCGATGAGAGAAACATTCGTCGCTTCACTTTAGATTATAAAAACAACACTGTTCGTTATTTTGATCGATGGAATATTAAACATTTTAGAGTGATTTCTACTGAAAGATTCTTACAAAAATTCTCATCTTTGGATCAAAAGAGAATCTCCGTATGGCTTAAAGAGTTGGAAAAACCTAATCACATGGTTCCACACGTTCTTGAATGTCAAATTTATATTAACCCTTTTAGGATGAATGTCGATTCCATCTTGCAAGCGACGAGTATTAATTACCAAAAAAAATTAATACACCTTGAATCGCATCTTTTATTTGAAGTAAGTAAAACCATGCATTATAAGCGTAATCGTAAAATGGTAATTCGATCTTTGGAAGAGGTTAAGCGCCATGTACAACGCTTGGCGGATTCGGAACCGGTCAACATTTTTTTAGTAAGATTTTATAATAATTCGGAATTTAGCGAGGAGGAAAATGTTAGTTCTATTTTAATTTCACAATTAATTAACCGGTTAGTGAAATTGATGAATCCCAAACGTGATATTATGATTTCGAATTCTAATGAAATATTAATTGTTGACTATAAAGAGAAACGTAAAAACGATGTTTATGCTTTAGGGTATTCAATTGAAAAGGAAATTATCAAATTTATTAAAATAAATTCCTTAGGCAAAGACTATGACTTTCAAATAGGTATTACTTGCCAAAAAGGAAGTCGCTCTAATGTCGACGACATGATTTTAATTGCTCGCCAAACTTCTAAATATTCACAACAATCCGATTATAGCGACCATGTGATGATTTTCGATGAAACAATTAATTTGGCACAAAATTATCGTAATGTAATGGTTGGAGAAATAGCAAAAATTATTGAAAACAATGAGTTTGCTTACATGTTATCGCCACTATTTGAAATTAAAGTAGCTAAAATGGCGGGATTAGCGTGTGAATTTATTAGCACTAATTCAAAAATTAAATCTTTGCGAGAAATTTTTGAATTTGCACGTTTGTCAAATAATGATTTTCATTTATATGATCTTTTGATTAAAAATTCTCTGTTGAATTATCAAAATATCGGCGGTAAGTCGTTATTATCCAACAAACATCCGTTTATGATTATTGATCTTCCAATCACATATAGTGAAATTTTAAAAAAGTTCGAAACTGCACTTATTAATGCTTCTAAGCAGATTCAACCGGTTTTCTGTATCAGTGATCTCGATTTGGAAAATTGGGTTAAAGAAGGTAATGATCTTGAAAATCTTTTAAAAATCGTGAAAAAAAGTGATTCTGCTTTAGCATTAAAAATTTCTCATTTTGGGACGGAATCGATTGAAAAATGTTTTAAAGATTTCACATTTGCAATTGTTGATGAAGCGTTAGTTAAAGATATCGCCAAAGACACGCAAACTAAAGTGTTTTTGAATGATTTATTAAATAAATTGCATCTTAACAAGTTACAAATCATCGCTTTTAATATTACTTCAATGCCCACTATTGAGGCATTAATTAAGCTTAAAATCGATTATATTTCTTCCACATTGCTATGTCCAAAATCCAAGGACAATATCGGAGTGCCAAATAAAAAACGAGTTGAAAAATTGAAAGCTTAAAAAAAAGACGATTAACATTGAGTTATCGTCTTTTTTTAAGTTGGACACTAATCTTTTAAGCGGTAATAGTGGTACTACCGATATTATTGTAGGTGATTTCTACAATCGGGAAAGCGTAGTATACGCCATCTCCATTACGTTCACCTTGAATGGTACTAAATTCTATGCTTAAATTTCCGTCAGCGTCGAGGATGAAGAAAAAATTGAAGAGAAGATCGAAATAATCGGTGTCATCAATAACGGTGTAATAGTAATATCCTGCATAGAACATTGATCTCAACAAAGAAGATTGATTAGTAACATCATCTTTAAAGACATAGAAAGTACAATCACCATATTCTTCTTCAATGGCACTATAGGATTCTTCGGTAAATTGAGAGGCATATTCTTCAAAAGATGATTTTTCGATTAAATCTAGTGAAATATTTGGGAATTGGAAGTAATTGTCGATAGAAAGTTGTGCCAAGGCTTCACTGGTTTGTTCTTCGACAATTTGTTGCTGATCATCGAGTGAGAAGAGCTTAAGACCAGCGCCATTACGCTTTAGTCCCATATTATCGTTTTGATAATAGATAGCATCATCAGTGTATTTTTCTACATAAGTTGTAGAACCTTCTGAATAGGTGTTTTCAAAAGTGATATTTGCTGTGTAGTTTTTTCCTAATTTATTGAATGCCGCTTCTAAGTCGGATTTGTCTACACCATCGGATTCGACTGGTGTTGGAAGATCGACAGTGGTATTATTGTTGTCGTAAACATCGTAAAAAGCGTTAAAACTATAACTGAATTCGCCGCTTTTTTCAGGATCATTAGTATAGTCGAGGGAACCATATAAAGTCGCGTCAAATTCAATAAAGTCGAATTGTCCGTCTTGAGTGGTAAATAGCAATTGGTTAATTTCAAAATTACGAGTGTAAAATACACCATCTTCAATTTCATAGTTATCCATTACACTGAATCCGGTAATATAACCCATATAGTAATTTGCATATTCGAAATCCGCTAAACTATAACCAGAATTGGTAATTGTAAAATAGCTTGGATCTAGCTCGGCAAGAAAGTTTTGGAAAATACTTTCATGAAATTTTAAATCGTATTGATATATGATTAACTTATTGTCAAGTCCCAAAGTAATTTCTGATAAATTGCCAAGATTATCTGGATCGGCGTAATAGATAGTTTCGCTTTGAGGTAAACTTAGGTCGTCTCCTAATACATAATAATCTAGTGAACTATAGGCATCGCGTGTGAATTTCTTTGTCGATTGATACTGAGTATCGGGATAGTTGCTTGGCCAAGAAGGATCGCGCATGAAAATATATTCTTCAAGAGTTACTCCTTTTGAAATTCCATTCAAAGCATTGGTCAAATCTTCTTCATTAAATTCAAATCCGACTTCGCTAGAACTATCGGTAGGATTAGTCGTAGCGGAAGATTCCTCTGTTGAAAGCGAGCTATCGGTTTCGCCATTAGCGCATGCACCTAACGCCAATAGTGCTATTGATGCGAGTAATAATTTCCTTTTATCCATAAATTTTTCCTCCTTTTAAAACTATAAAATTAATGGAATTTTAAATTATAGTAAATTTGATTTTAACTATTGTATGCCACGTTTGCAACTTTATTCTACAAAATATAAAAAAAAACCTTAATTCAAAGAAGTTAAGGTTTTAAATATTTCAAACTATAAATTATTTTTGATAAAATCCGTGTAAATTGCAATATTCATAAGCAGAAATAACTTCTTCTTGGTCAGCTAAAGTAAAAGTGGCTTCGGGTTTATTTCCGGGCAATAAATCTGCTTCTAAAATTCGTTTATCAGTAACTAAGAAGATCTTTTCGATATAATGTTCATTGAGCATAGGATGTGGAACACTGCCTACTTTTACTAAAACCGAATTACCGTTTTGCTCAATAACCGGGATGTGTTTTTCAAAAGCGCCTTCTCCGAGATTGGGTTCTAAAAGACACATCGGTTCTCCGCAACAATAAGGAGCATTTTCACCTTTTAAGCCGCTAGTAATATGACCGCAATGATTGCATCGATAAAATAAATAATTCATAAAAGTTTCCTCCTTGAAATATTATAAAAAACAATGTGAAATACTGCAAATAATATGCTTGAAACTTATATTTCTTTGGTTTAACCTAAGGTTTCAATATTATTCGCCTATGATAATTCCTTCGATTTTTGATAACGAATAAGTTTGATAAGCTCTACCTTCAAGGACTAAAATGGAACCATTTTTATTATAGACGGTAAGTTTTAGTATCGCATACGGCATCAAGCACCTCTTAGAGCAAGAAGAAGCTTATATGATGCAAAACTTTTCTATTTTTAATCTTGTAAAATTGTTTTTGTTCCTTTGGATATTTGAAGAGAAGATTCCGAAGTGCGTATTGAGAATATAATTTCTCCTACTATATGTCACAAATTAAGAATTTTTTTGAATTTGTGACACAAAATGTACAAAATAAATTATTAAAATTTAATTGTTTTTTATTCGAGTTTTATAGTTGTGATGTGAATATTTTGTTATTCCATTAAAACTTATTAAGTGATTATTAGACGTATTTATTTTTAGTTAAATGCCAAAAAGTGTAATATTTTTAAAAAATTATGTGCCAAAAAGTGTAAAATATTTGATTTTTGCACAATAATATTATATAAATATAACGAGGAGCCATTATGGAACGAAAAATTTATAAGCATTTACTTGAATGGAAAAACTCAGAAAATAGAAAACCTTTGATCTTACAAGGAGCAAGACAAGTTGGAAAAACTTATATTGTCAATTTGTTTGGTGGTAAAGAATATGCGAATGTTGTTTATTGCAATTTTGAGAAAGAGAAAGGTGTTGCTGATTTTTTTTCTGATTTAATACCGCAAAATATTATAAAAAAGATTTCCAATTACAAAAGGAAAGAAGTTTTGCCTAAGCATACTTTGATTATTTTTGATGAAATTCAATCCTGCCCTGCTGCATTGACTTCATTGAAATATTTTTGTGAAGAGGCAAAAGAATATCATGTGATTGCTATGGGATCTCTTTTGGGTGTGTCTGTTAATCGTGGGCAGCATTCCTTTCCTGTTGGAAATGTTCAATTCATGGATTTGTATCCAATGGACTTTGAAGAATTTTTAATGGCAACAAATAATCAATTTCTTATTGACGAAATAAAAGAATGTTATGCGTTTAACAAACCGCTTGCAACACCATTTCATGAACAAGCG
Source organism: uncultured Bacilli bacterium (assembly GCA_947588815.1). GTDB lineage: Bacteria > Bacillota_I > Bacilli_A > RFN20 > CAG-449 > CANQAG01. Next base: position 37,109 of record CANQAG010000005.1, on the reverse strand, counting down.
CTAAAACTATATAAAGAATATTTATATGTTGGTGGCATGCCTGCTGTTGTTGAAGAGTATCTGAAGAATAAAAATTATGAACTTGTAAAAATTACACAACAATCTATTTTGGATTCGTATTTTGATGATATGGGGAAATATAATAAAGCTAGCGAAATCCCAAAAACAAAACTTGTTTACAAAAATATAAGCACTCAACTTGCAAAAGAAAATAGAAAATTTAAGTATTCCGCAATTAAAAGTGGTGGCAGAGCCAATGAATTTGAAGATGCAATCCAATGGCTTTGCTTGGCAGGTGTTGCAAATCAACTTTATAAGTTAGACCATATTAAAATTCCACTTAACGCCAATCAATCATTAACAGATTTTAAGTTTTATATGAATGATGTTGGATTGTGCTCGGCTAGTCAAAATCTTTTAATTGACGACATAGTTTATGAAAACCATGACTACCTTGATTTTAAAGGTGGACTAACGGAGAATTATGTAAATAATCAGATGATTGTCAATGGGCAGCAATGTTATTATTGGACAAGTGGAAATCAAGCAGAAATAGATTTTATCACTCGTTTGCAAAAAGATATCATTCCAATTGAAGTAAAATCTAGCGACAATACTCGTTCAAGAAGCCTTTCGGTTTATATTGGAAAATTCAATCCTGCCTATGCAATACGCATTTCGACTAAGAACTTTGGATTTGAAAATAATATAAAATCAGTTCCTTTATATGCAGTATTTTGTATAAAAAATAAAGCTTAAACTTAATATTTATTATGGTGTTGAAGCGGTTTTTTCACAACAGCGACTAATTAATTATTTTGATACAATGCACGCAAATACAAGCTGGCTATAAAGAGAAAAAAACACCAAAGTCATATTAAACAATGAAGGTAATATTTATACCTTTATTTTGTTTCCGATTTTAATTATTCTTATCAGTTAATTATATTTTTTTCGAGTGTTATCATAGCTCTCCTTAAGAGTTAAGATAAGAAATCGTTAATTTGAACACCTAAAAACAAACACTTATTTCCCATGGTATGTCTTATTTTGACGTTTAACCTCCACACTCTGTTTGGTTATTTTTAAATAATTAATATTATAATTGAACATGAAAGGAACAAATTATGAACCAAGAAAAAATAGGAAAGTTTATAGCAAAATGTCGTAAAGAAAAAAATATGACGCAACAAGAACTTGCTTTAAAAATCGATGTTACAGATCGTGCTATATCTAATTGGGAAAATGGTAGAAGATTACCAGATTATTCTATCATTGAAAAATTATGTAATGAACTTGATATTACAATAAATGAACTATTTGCTTGTGAAAAAATAAGTAATGAAGATTATAAAGAAAAGTCTGATAAGAATGTTGTTAATATCTTAAAAAATAATGAATTATACAACAAGAAAAAACAAAAATTACATTTATTAGATTTTTTTGTTTCTATTATACTGCTAGCATTACTGCTTATATATTCATTTTATAAGGATATAAAAGAATTAGAATATACATTTATAATGGCATTATTTGTTTTAATAATAAATGAGATTATAGTTCGTAAATTATTAGGAGATAAACAAATTATGAGTAATGAAGAAACAGCAGGAAAAATAATTAAAGTTAAAAAATTATGGTGGTTAAAAATCAATAAAAAACCTGTTAGAACTACATCTTTAAACAATGCTATATTCCCATTAGTATTACAAGTCCAATATAGCGTCAATGATAAAGAATATATTGGAAAAAAATTAGTTGCTTGGGATAATAGTTTTGCACAAGTAGGACAAGACGTTGTTGTTACGTACAATGAAAATAAACCACAAAAAATATTAAGTTTAAGAAGAAAATAAATTACAAGGAAGTTCCACATAGGAACTTCTTTTTTTGTGGACTAAATATCCAAACAAATGTACCATAAAAACTCACCCAAATGAATGGGTGAATCAATTTTGGTAGATGTTTTTTATCTTAAAAAGTTCAAACCCATAATACACGGTAGGGTTCAAACTCTATATGACCCTAAACTATCACTTTACAAAAACAAAGCATATTTTTTTAATTCAAAAACTTTAAATTTATTAATTTGATAAATTTTCAAAAAATTCTATGGTCTACAAAGTTAACGAACTACCACGAAAGTGCTATAAAAAGAAAAAAATCGTTCTATTATTTTTGATAATAGAACGAGATTCTCTTTCATGGAGCGAGCGACGGGAATCGAACCCGCATAGCAACCTTGGCAAGGTTGTGTTCTACCACTGAACTACGCTCGCGTATCGCTAAGCATTGTCTATTATATGAGGAATGTTAGCGAAAGGCAAGAAAAAAATAAAATAAATAAAAACTCGTTTAAAAAGAGCAGTAACCTTACTTTGTTAAATTCTCCTTAACAAAATCCTCTAGTGTTTCTAAAGGCATATAGCCTAAACGTCTCGCTATTTCTTCGCCATTTTTTACTATCAATAAAGTAGGAATCGAATACACCTCATATTCTGTTGCGAGTTCATGAGCCTTATCAACATCGACTTTGATAACTTTAATGGTTTCATTCTTTTCACTATATTCTTCAATAATTGGAGTAAGCATTCGACAAGGGCTACACCAAGTAGCAAAAAAATCAACCAACGTTATACCTTCTTTGATAACTTCTTTGAATTGTTCATAATCATCGATATATTGAATCATCGTTATTACCTCCTTGAGCAATATATATTATACCGCATGCGATTTTAAATAAAATTAAAATGCTAAATTATCATAGCAAATAACAACAAAATCAAAATATGCGCAGGGTAAAAAATATAACATCCCCATTTAAACAGCTTTGAGTCATATCCTTTATTTCCGTTATATAACGCAATAAAGAAAAGAGAAAATAAAGCATACATTTGTGCATGGGCATTGACAATCGGCACATTATTTATATTGTAAAGCGGCACGAAGTAGAAAAATAAACTTAAAACCACAAAATAAATGCAACATAAAGCATTGATAAAGTGACGATAATAATTAGATTCTTTTAATGCCGTTTCGTCAACGCCTTGATTATAAGAGATCGACTTTAAATTTAAATTTGCATAACAGTAGCATAGATAAAAACCGACAATAACTAAGAATCCGTAAAGATCATAACTCGCATGAAGAGGGACAATTTTAAATGATATTAGCAAAATTGCCACTAAAGGAAGAAGGGCGAATAATTTCAAAAATTTTTTCTGTTGTAAACAATAAATCGCTAATGAAGATAAAGCCAAGGTGGTAATTGGATTACCATCTATAGCTTGATAATAACCAAAAGCAAAGGTGAAAAGATCGATAGCAATAGCTATAGTAAAAAGTTGAATAATATACCTAACCTTGTTTCTTGAATGTATCATCGATTCGACCGTTAATAAGGCAAAAAGAGGAAACGAAATTCTTCCAATATAGCGCAAAGGGAAATACCACGGATCGCTAACATTAAGCAATATTAATGCAAAGTGGTCGACAACCATGGTTATCATTGCGATTATTTTTAAAGCAAAACGATTAACTGATACTTTCATAATTTTATAGTCTATACAAATAAAGCGATAGCTAAAAATGATAGCAAGTTATTACACATATGAACTAATATCGGAACTGCTAAATTTTCAGTTTTTTCATAAGCGATACAAAGGACTAATCCGGCAGATATATAAGCCGGAGAAGCGGCAAGTTCAGAGATAAAATTGTTAGTTCCAATACTAGTAAAATCAAAATGAATTAACCAGAAAAATAACATAGAGACAAAATAAGCTAACAATCGATTTTTTTGATACAAAGATCCGAAAAGTCCAAAACGATAAGTTATTTCTTCAACAATGGGACCGATCAAAACAATAGCGATAAAACTTACAAAAGGCTTAACCAATATGATGTTATCGATTGCGGTTTGATTGCTATTGTTATGGGCTCCGATAATTTGAGGAATAATACTGCAAACGTAATTAAAAAGCAAAAGTACGGCGAAAAATGTCGCTACGTTAGAGATAAGTTTTGCTCTAGTAAATTGGTTTGCGATTTTTTTTATCAAGGCAGGGCCTAATACGCTCAATAAAAGTAAGAAACCTATAGAATAAGTGGCCAATTGGAAGTAAGCATTAATTTCATTGATTTCCGATACTGACATTATCTCTATTTTTTCTTGGCTTATTACTCCGGTTGTATTAAGAATAAAACTGAGTAATATCGACACTATTTCAAGACCTAGAAAACCAACTAAAAAGCAAATTATTTTTGTGCGGAAAGGAGCAAAAATCAGTTCTTTACGTGAATCATTAAATTTACGAACTAATTCCTTAAATTTATTCAACACATTCATCACCTCTTTAAAGTATATTGGATAATATTGTAAAAACAAATGTTTTGTTTGTTTTTTTTTAATCAAAATTTTATTATATAGAGTAGTAATAAATTTTTAATTTATTAATATTTTTCATACGAGAGTATTCAAGAGAATTTTCGGAGGTTAAATTAAGATGGAAGGTTTAGCAAGCATCAATGCAGAAAATTGGGCTACAATTTTCAATTACGTTACCATAGGTTTAATAGTTTTAATAATATTAGCTGGCGTGATCGGATTTTTTAAAGGAATCTGGAAAACGACATTTCATACGGTAATGATGGGTATTTTCTTGGTACTTATTATCGTTTTTAATCATCAAATTACGAAGATGGTTTACGAATTTGATTTAGGGGCTTATGGTGATAATTTAAAGCAGATGCTGAATATCCCTCATTCGACCGCGACAAATATCGGAGATCTCGGATTCGATTATTTGGTTTCGCTAAACGATTCTTTGAGCATTTTAAAAGATCCGACAATTGTCGATACTTATCGAACTCTCACTATGTCGATTTTATCTTTCGTGGTGTTTATTTGCGACTTTTTACTTGTATTAATAGTCGGAAAATTATTATGTATTTTGCTTTATCATTGTCTTTTTAAATTTATAATTCCAAAAAGAATCCGTAAGAAGAAAAAGTTAAAACCAATAGGGGCGGTTGTTAACATGGTGCAGTGGACCGCTATTTTGTGCATTGGCCTTTCACCATTTACGGCTTTACTCAATACTGTGAATAATTCCATCAATAGTTCCGAAAAAGTTGATTTGGATGATGATCTTTACAATGCGATCATCAATTTTTTGCAAGGATATAATAATTCGACTTTCGGTCAAATGTTAACTTCCGTTAAAAGTGATGATGGTAAAACCTTAGATATTCAATTTATGGATTATCTCACCAATACGGAGTTTGGCGATAAGACTAAATTCGTGTTAAGCGATACGATAAGTTCAGTGTTAGGCGCCGTCGATGCCGTTTATCAAACGGGTGCTCTTAGCGATGGTTTTGAATATACCGCCTTGCTCGAAAAAGAAATTGTCAATACTTTGATTGATAAACTTGGAAGTATGACACTCATCCATCGCTTGCTTCCGGTCGCAATTTCTTTAGCCCTCAATATCGATAGTGTTAAGGATTACACCAATATCGATCCTAACGATTTGGATTTCTCCAATGTCGATTGGGAAGATGAATTGCATCTTATAGGCGATGTTTACGGTGTTCTTTACGATGCTAATGTAATCGATAGCGTCATTGGCAAAACTCCAATGGATTTTCATTTCTATGAAGAAAATCGTCAAAGCGCAACTACGATTTTACTTTCTTTAGATAATTCCGAATTTTTCAAAATGATTATGCCGCCGCTTGTAACAGGCTTAGCTCAAAATGAATCGCTAATAGAAAATGGTGTAAATTTAAATAACGAAATTGAAACTTACCAAGATATTAAATGGGGAACAGAATTGGCGATTCTATATAACAAAGTTGTCGATTTAGACTCATTATACCTTTATAAGTATGAAAAACATCTTGATTGGAGTTTTTCAAATGCGGATATGACCACAGAATTAACCAATTTGTTGATGGATCAAGATCTCATAAACGGCGTTAGTTATGTCAATGAAAATGGTGATGAAGTTTATTTACGTGGTACTAAAGATATTTTAGTGGGCAAGATGCCTAGCACTATAACCAAGGCTTTAACCGATGATGATATTTTCGATAAGGGAATTCTAGATATGGATTTGATTTATCGCAATATCGGCTTGCTTTTTGATATGGTAAAAAAAGTTCCTATGATTCAAGAATATATCGATAAAGGATTTGTCGAAGCGGGAGCTTTTGATGAGATAGAAAATGAATTAAATGGGCAAGAAGATTCCCGACTTGCATATAAGCGCGAATTTTCAGTAGCTTTAGATTGCGCTTCGATTTTAATCAATAATCCTAATTTACCATTAGATAATTTTGATTTCACCGATCAAATCCAACGACAAGAATTGAAAAGAATTGCGCCATACTTAGATCAAAGTATCGTTTTTACTAAACTTGCTCCTGGAATTATTGAAGGTAGCTTAAATCAAGAAGATGTCATCTTCGGTGACATCACTTTCGGCGATCTTGATTTTAGAATCGATAATTTTGGAACCGAACTTGGCTTATTAATCGATACTTATGATGTTGCAGACGATCTTTTAGAAACTTTAGATAAACCGGATGTCGATGTGTTTAAAGAAATTAACTTTGATGATTTAGAAATTGTTTTACAAAATATGTTTACGTCGAGAATCTTTAATAATAGCAAAAAAGGAGTAAATCGAAATTTTAAATCGATTGTGAAAACAGTTCTCGATCGTGACGATATTAAAGATCTCGGTTTTGTATTTAATGAAGCTCAATTAGATGAACTCGATAAAGGAAACGGGTGGACAAAAGAAATTTCCAGTTTATGCGGCGCCTTTAAAACAGTGCAAAATGCAGAAAGTCTCAACGTTCTATTTAGTCAAGATTCACCTGAAGAGATCGAATTAACTCAAATCGATTCAAAAGATATTGAAGATCTATTCGCGGCGTTTGATCAATCGGAACTTATTAGACCATCTTTAGGTACGATTTTAAACAAAAATTTGAAATCGCAGTTTGAAGCTTTAGGTGGTAAAAATGTCGATTTTACTAAGATTGAAGACTGGACTTTGGAAGGTCAAAATTTAGCAAGAATCATCGATTCAATCAAAACAATTTCCGAAAAAACTGATGGTACCGGTTATTTTAAACTTGATGAAATCAATTGGTTAGAACAAGATTCTAGTAAAGTTAAAAATTTGTTGGTGTCTTTATATGAGACGCAGACATTAGGAGTTTATAACGATAACGAGGGAATTCCACACGATAATTTTGCGGAAATCGTGCACCATATGTTAATCGATAATATCAAAGTATACGGCTCCGCGGATTTGAATGATGAAAACTCGCCTATAAGACAAGAAATTTTCGAAGATTTCATGTTCCGTTTAGAAGATGAACCGGATGCTTGTTGGTATGATGAAGATAATCCCGATGATGAAAATACCGAAATAAATAAAATCGTCGCTTTAATCGATAAATATAAATCGTTCTCTAAGCATACTGGCGAATCCGGAAAAATTGACATCAATAGTATTGAAGATGAGGACATTCACGAAGCGCTTACGACAATCAATAATATCTATCCGTTACGTTCTTTGTTACCGGATGTTTTACAAGCACAAATCGATAATCTTGATATCGGGGATCTCATTGAAACTAAAAACATTATGTGTGGCAAAGTTTTAGGAGTTGAATATAATTATAAATCTTCAAGTTCTGAAAGAATGGTAAGCACGCGTGAAGAAGAAGTTGAATTGCGTCAAACTGAAATCGATTATTTCTGTATCGATCCGCGAATTACGATTATTAAAGGTGAAGGCAAAAATGTTCCTAGTGAATTACAACCATTAACTCCAATCAAGGCGATGGTTGAATTAAAAAGTATCTTTAAAGATGGGAATGAAGATTTTGCTGTTGAAAACTTTGAAGACTATCAAATTAAGGATGTGAAAATTGTCTTAGATGCTACTTATCAATCACGAATCTTTAACTATCCTAAACTAGCTGAAGACGAACTTAGTTTTTTTGAAGGACTCTTTGATCTTTTCTTAACTAAAGGTAATCTAGTATCGTTAGAGCCAAATCAATACGACGATATCGAACAATATCTTGATTCTAATTTCAATGAAGATACTAAACAATTTGAAACCAAAGGAGAAATTTCTTTGTTTACCGATACTATCGAATGTTTGTTGTTTGATAGTGGCGAAACCGGGAAAGCGATTTTAGCTTCTAGTTCTGATAGTCCGTTCAAATTAGAAGAGCTAAAGGGCGAAGATTTGGAAAGAATTATCGCTAAGATTGATAGTTCAAAGATTTTAAGACCATCGCTTCCTTTTAAAATGAATCAAAATGCCTTAAAGGAATTAAAATCGATGGGAGCGGAATATGCTAATTTTGACTTTGTATCTGATTGGACTTTAGAAGGTCAAAATTTCGGTGAAATCGTCGATGCTTTAAATGATGTTCTGTATGTGGGTGATGATGAATCCGGAAATCCGATTTATCAATCAATCGATAACGTTGATTGGTTAAGTGTTGATAACGTTAAGTTACAAGGATTGCTTGAGGCATTATCTAAAACTCAAGTTTTAGGTACCTATAGTGGTTATGATTCAAGTGGAACAAAACATGATCATTTCGCGGATATCATTTTACATATAATGGAAGATTCTTTAGGATCTTATATCAAAGATGAATCAAACAACCTTGATCCTGAAGTCAAAAAGGACTTCTATTTCCGCATTATGGGTCAAGATGGTCGCGATGATGCTTTACATAGTAATATTAGTTGGGATAACGATGGAGAAATCGCTAAATTAGTTCAGCTCATCAAGTTATTCGAAAAATATACTTTAATTGGCGATAATCAAACGGAAATCAATTTAGAAGCAATTGACGGAAAAGCTTTAAATGATATTTTGCAAGCGATGAATGATAGTTACATTTTAAGAACGGTTTTTGTCAATATCATGAGCAATCAAATTGCTTCTAATACTTCTTTGACCAGCGGTATTGAAGGACTCGATTTATCAAAAACATATCCTGAAGTTCTTAAAAATGAGTTAAATATGTATGCAAATGATTGGATTGGAGACGGAAAATCACGTGAAAATGAAATTAATTTAAGAAGAAAAGAGATTGAAGCTTTAACTACTAATCCTTTCTATGAAGAGGGTGCTGATGGATGGCGTGGTAAAGAAAATGTCAACGCTTATGATCAAATTAAAAATTTTGCTAACTTTATGAAAGATGAATCATTGAACATGAATCGTCTAAATGAAGAGATTGATACAACCAATCATCTAACTGCTTTAGATGCTTATGAATTGATTTTAAGAAGTTTATATCAATCTCGTATCTTCAATATGGTTAAAGATCGTCCTAATATTTTTGAGAGAAATTCAAGTAGTGCTGATAAAGTCGGGGATTTGACTTTCTTTGAGCAAGTTATTTTGTTGCTCATGAATAAAACCGGACTTATGGATATGGGATATGATGCGAGTAATCCATACTATGAACCTATAGAAAAAATGAGTAGCGAAAATAGAATGGTTAAAAAGATTATCTTTATTTCCGATAACGTTGCTCAAAGCGACTCGTTTAAGTGGTTTGATGATTCAAATGCTAAAACGGGTGTTATCGATCGATTGTTTGCTTTAATTGAAGAAGCGCTTGAGCTTAAAATCGATGCAAGTGATAATGTTGGTATTGCAGGATTAGATGCTACTAATTTAAATAAGATTCTTACAAAATTTAATGAATGTTTCTTGACTAACGAAGTGGTTACGGTCAGCTTTAAAAATGTTTTTGAAAACATCGGAATTAATAGCTTTAGAATTGATACCACAGAAGATAAAACTAATCCGGCATACTTCTATTTTGATGAAAACTATAAGACATATGGTGATCTCAGCAACTTCAATGCAAAAGTTATTGCAATCAATGAAGAAATCGAACAAATTACTTCACTTTATACGACATTCGGGGATAAAACCGGTGCAGATGGTTTTGAATTCAATGCCGAAAACTTTGATTTTGCTTCACTTTTAGTACCTCTTGGTAAATCTAAGATTTTAAGTCCTTTAAGAGCGGACTTCCTCTATACAATGTTGGATAAAGCTTTATTAGGATCGTATATTAGCGAATACACTACTACCTATGTAAATGATGATAATGAATCTGCAAAACGTCGAAGAGATACGATTTCTTATTTAGAAGAAAATAAGATGCCTACAAACGATAACGTAGATGGTGGTAAATGGAAAGAAGAATCCGACCATCTTACAGCTTTGGTACACACCCTTTCTGAATTACGTGATATTGATGATATTAAATCCGTCGATAGTAAGATTGCCGAAAAAATAATCACTTCAACTTTCAGTACGGAGCATAATGTTATTCGCCGTGGTTATTTGACAAGTGAAATTGTCGCCAATTTCCTCAATGAAAAATTGGATTCATTATATAAAGAAGGAACGACGAAAATTAATTGGCGCGATGATATTCCGTATGGAACTAAAGAAGACTATTGTTATGAGATGCTTAATAAAGTTGAAGCAAGTGGTTTAAGAGGATTGATTGATTTTGTCTCCGGATTTACTGATTTCAAAGAATCTCTTGAAACATTAATCAGAGAAAAATCACCGGTTGATAACCAAAATAGCGAAGAGTGCATAAATACTTATAATGGTTATCGCAATGATTTAATCGAAAATATTAAAAATTCAACGACGATGATGGGAGCCGAAGGTAATGGTTATGACGGAAAGACTTCTAATAATTCTATCGTAGCTAAAGATCTTTTTGAAAATTTCAAAGACGACCTTCCGAGTATTGATATCAATATTGGTTTTATGCTTAATTTTTCTTTAGACTTTAAGACTTTAGTTGAGTTTGATTCAGAAAAGTCTTTCCAAGATAATGGTGAAATTTGGAGTCAAAACATTGGAACTAAAATTGATGAACTTAATCCATATAATAAAATCAGTGTCTTACCAAAAGAAGGAGCTAAAACTCCTTCTTTTATTCGGAGTATGTAATGTATCGAATAAAAGAAAGTGTTAATGATGAAATTGTCGTTGAAAATTCGCGCTTTATCGCCAATTTTATTCCATTAAAAAATCTTGAAGCAATTAAAGAACATTTATCTAACATCAAAGAAAAGTATCCTAAAGCAAGTCACTATTGCTATGCTTACATTTATGATGAATATATGAAAAGTTCCGATGATGGAGAACCAAGTGGCACAGCCGGGCGACCGCTTTTGGAATTTTTGATGAGACAGCAATTAGAACGCACTTTATTAATTGTGGTTCGTTATTTCGGTGGTGTTAAATTAGGGGCTTCCAATCTTCTTCGCACTTATGTGGCTTCTTCGGTTGCGGCATTTAAAAAAGCGACATTACTAAAAAATTATCATTGCAATCTATATCAATTTGAATTTGATTATAATCTATTAGATATAATCAAGCGATTTTTCAAAGAGAACGATGCGATTATCAAGGAAATTTCTTATGGTGAAAAAGTCAGCTTAGAAGTTTATTTGAAGGCAAGTAAAATAGCAGAAGTCATCAAGTTGGTCAACGGGAAAATAGCGATAGTTGATCAAGGGGAAACAAATCTTTATTTAGAGACAAATTAATAACGTTAATAACAAGGTTATGTTATAATGTCACAGAGGTAAAATATATGGCAGATTGTTCACATGATTGCGGCAATTGCAGTGAAAATTGCTCGTCGCGCATCACTAAATTAGAATTGAATCGTGCAAGCAAAGTCGATAAAATAATCGGCGTCGTTTCGGGAAAAGGCGGAGTCGGGAAAAGTTTTGTAAGTTCCCTTTTGGCAGTCAAAGCCGCGCAAAAAGGATATGATGTCGGATTGTTGGATGCGGATATCACCGGACCTTCGATTCCTAAATGCTTTGGGTTAAATGAAAAAGCATACGGAGACGGGGAATTGCTTTATCCGATTAAGTCTTCCAAACTAGGAATCGATATCATCTCTTCCAATATGTTATTGGAGAATGAAGATGATCCGATTATTTGGCGCGGGACATTAATAAGTTCTTTGGTTTCTCAATTCTATAGCGATACGTTATGGGGAGAAAAAGACTATCTTTTTATCGATATGCCACCTGGAACCGGCGACGTGGCTTTGACGGTTTTTCAAAGTATTCCTTTAGATGCCATCGTCATAGTGGCGACTCCTTCTCAATTAGTATCGACGATCGTCAATAAGGCTGTGAAGATGGCAAAAGAGATGAATATTCCTATCGTTGGGGTCGTTGAAAATATGGCTTATGTAACTTGCCCGGATTGCAACAATAAAATATATATTTACGGGAAAGATAAATTGCAGGATGCGTTAAAACCTTATGGTTTAGAAGTCATTAACGAGATTCCTTTAGATCTAAAAAATGCGGAGTTAGTCGATCAAGGAAGGATTGAAGATATCGATACATCTTTAATTGAAGAAGTTTTTAATAGAATCGAGGATTTAAAACATGAATGAATATCTTAATAATCGTCAAAGATTGCTCGACAAGATGGAAGACGGCAGCGCTTTGATTCTTTTTTCCGGAGCTTTAAAACAATCGTCATACGATGAATCTTATCCGTTTCTTTGTAACATGAATTTCTTTTATTTGACCGGCCTCAAACAAGAAGAGTGTTATTTAGTGATGAAAAAGATCGAAGGTCGTGTTGAAACCAAGTTATTCATCTTAGACAATGATGAAAAATTGGCACGCTGGATAGGATGGTATTTAACTCATGAAGAAGCGCAGACGATTTCTTCAATCGACGATGTGTTCTCGATTACCAAGTTTGAAAGTGAAATCCGCAAGATAAAGAAGGATTCACGTATCGAACGCATCTATCTTGATCTTGAAATCACCAAATTCAGAGGCCAAGTGAATTTTGGAGAACTGTTGAAAAAGAAATTTGAAAAAACCGGAAAAGACATCATAGACGTTTATCCGTTAGTGATTTCCTTGCGGGCGATAAAATCGGAAAGAGAGATTGAAGCTTTGCGTTATTCGATTGAAATCACCAAGCAAGCTCTTGAAAAAGTGATGGCAAGGCTGCCGCATTTACAAAGCGAAAATCAAGTTCAAGCTTTATTTGAAGGAGAAATCAAGGCTTTAGCTAATGCTAACACTTCCTTTGAAACGATCGCCGCTTCAGGCCGCAACGCCACGATTTTACATTATCATAAAAATATCGAACCTTTGGAAAAAGAGGGCATGATCTTGCTTGATCTAGGAGCCGAAGTCGCTTATTATAACGCCGATATTTCTCGGACTTATCCGATTGATGGTACTTACCATGGATTGAATAAAACGATTTATGAAATCGTCTTAGCCTGCAACAAATATATTATAGAAAATGTTAAACCCGGTTTGACTCTTCTCGACTTACAAAAGTTGACGATTGATTTTTTGCAAAATAAATGTCTCGAGGCTAAGTTGATTGATACTCCAAATGAAATCAATGAAGTTTATTTCCATGGAGTAAGTCATCATTTGGGTTTAGATACTCATGATCCTATCGCTCGCGACGTGCCACTTGAAAAAGGTATGGTCATCACGGTTGAACCCGGGCTTTACTTTTCAAAGTATGGTATCGGAGTACGGATTGAAGATGATGTATTAGTCACTGAAAACGGGCGCGAGATCCTTTCTAAAGACATCATAAAAGAAGTGTCCGATATTGAAGCGTATATGAAAAAAAGTGCTTAACGGCACTTTTTATTTTTGGTAAATACCTTCGATTTTTCCGATATACATCTCGTGATATTCTTCATCGCTATAATAGCAGGCTTTAATTTTTTCATTGGCGTTTTCAAGTGGCAAAGGTGTTTGATAGAAAGTATTGCAAGTGATGACTAATTTGGCTTCTTTAAAATAAGGAATGTCATCGATTTTATCTAAAGTTAATCCCGATTTTAAGATTTTGTCTTCGTCTCTTTTGGAAACTGTACCGAAGTATTTAAGTAAAGATTTATAAGATTCATCGAAGAAGCATAACGAAAAACGTTGGCCGTTATCAATGATATGCTTGCTATAACGAGTATTTCGTACATATACCGAAGCGACATATTCACGCCATAAAACGCCAAATTGTCCCCAAGCAATCGTCATCGCATTGGTTTCTACTTGATCTTCAACGACAAGCAATGCCCATTCAAAGGCTAAAGATGTAAACGGATTGATCGAAAAATCTTCAAAATTTATTTTTTTCATAATTTGGACCCTCATCATTAGTATAATGGTTTTTGATTCAATTAAATACTTTTAAATTATTTAATGGCATTTTAATATTAAGATGAGGAATGTTTATGGACTACGAACAATTGAAAAATTTAATTGTCAGTTATGGTGACGAAAACAAAAGACTGTTTGATCAAAAAGTTTTAAATACCAAACTTCCAAATTATGGGGTAAAAACTTTGACTTTACGTAAACTTGCAAAGATGATTGCCGATGACGATTTTTCAAACTACCCGTATTATGATAGTTATGAAGAAGCTTTGACGGTCGCTTTGGCGATGGCTTATTCAAAGCGCGACCTTGATTGCAAACTTGATTTTTTCTTTGAGTTTTACAAACGATGCGATACTTGGGCATTAGTGGATTCGGTGGTAGCGACTTTGAATTTAAAAAAAATTTCATTTGCGGAAATTAAAAATAAACTTGCTCGGTTTTTAAAATCACCGGATACTTTTGTGCATCGTTTTGCCGTGATTGTTTTTTTGGATCATTATTTGGAGTATGAGTATTTATCGGATGTTTTTGATTTGATAAGCGATAGTGAAGATTACTACGTGATGATGGCTGAAGCGTGGCTTTTAGCGACTGCCTACGCTAAATATCCTCAAATTACTTATGATTTTTTGCAAAAAACCAAATTAAATTCTAATCTTAGAAAGAACATTCTTCGAAAAATAAAGGATTCTTACCGCGTCAGCGCCAAAAATAAGGAAATAATCGCGAGTGTGTTACGTTAAATCTTGTTAAAATTGATTTTAATTAATATAATTAATTATGTTATAGAAGGAGTTTATTAAATGGAAAAAGGTTCAGGACTTCTTGTACATATCTCATCATTACCTAGTAAACATGGGATCGGTACTTTTGGAAAAGAAGCTTTTGCTTTTGTGCGCTTTTTAGAAAAGGCCAAGCAAAAATATTGGCAGTTATTGCCACTTAATCCAACCGGCTACGGTGATTCGCCTTATCAATCGGTTTCAGCGTTTGCCATCAATCCATATTTCATTGATTTGGATTTATTAGTCAAGCAGGGTATGCTTACTAAAGAAGAAGTGAAAAAAATCAAAGGAGGGACCAATCGTCTTTTTGTCGACTATGGCGTCGTTTATAAAGAACGTTTTGATATTTTGCGTTTAGCGTACAGTCGGGGATATGAAACCTTGAAGGATAAAGTTGCAAAATTCTACAAGAAAAACAAAGTGTGGCTTGAAGATTATGCGATGTTTATGACGATTAAAAAGTTACATAACGATGTGTGCTGGTTAGAATGGAAAAGAGATTATCGACTCCATAAAAGAAAAGCGGTCCAAAAGGCCAAGGAAGAAAATTTTGAAGAGTATAATTTTTGGATTTTTATCCAATACCTGGCTTTCACCCAATATCATCGTCTTAAAACTTACGCCAAACGCCACGGCGTGAAAATTATCGGCGATATGCCTATATATGTCTCATTGGATTCCGCTGATGTGTGGGGTAACGCTAAATTATTCCAACTTGATTCATCGAGAAGACCTACTAAAGTCGCGGGAGTTCCACCGGATTTCTTCTCGGCGACAGGGCAATTATGGGGCAATCCGATTTACGACTATGAGAAGTGTCGTAAAACCAATTATCTTTGGTGGCGTCGTCGCGTCAAATGCATGTCTAAGCTTTACGATCTTTTAAGAATCGATCACTTCCGTGGCTTTGAAGCGTATTGGGCGATTCCGTATGGCGAAGAAACTGCGATCAATGGTCAATGGGTCAAAGGACCGGGTTTGGAGTTATTTGAGGCGATTAAAAAAGATGCCGGTAACTTGCAAATTATCGCTGAAGATTTAGGCGTTATTACTAAAGAAGTCAGAATGCTCAAAAAAGCGACGGGATTCCCGGGTTTAAAAATTTTCCAATTTGCGTTCGATGATTATTATCGTTGCTTATCGATGAATACCACTCACAATGAATGGGGTGAAGAGATCCCTATCCCACAGGAAGTTTACGCTGATCCTAAACGCTTAAAAGAAGCAAGACTTACCAATGCGTTTTTACCGCACAATTATGAAAACAATTGTATCGCCTATATCGGAACACACGATAACGATGTGATTACAAACTTTATTGACGAACATCAAGATCAAGTTCCGGCGATGATGGATTATTTAGGCATTCAAGATTCTCAATACCTTATCGATACGATGATCGGCTCTTTGATGAGAAGTAATGCCGATGTGGTTATTTTTCAAATCCAAGATTTGTTGAAATTAGACAAATATTCAAGAATGAATACCCCCGGTACCGCTACTGGAAATTGGCAATTCAGAATAGATAAGAAAAAATTGACTAAAGAGTTCGCGGAACATTTGGCTTGTATGGTCGATGAAGCAAAACGATAAAAGAAAAAATTAAGGAGAAAAATATGAATATTGAAGAGAGATTAAAAAAATTATTTGAAAAAACTTTAAAAGGAAAAGACATTAATCCTGATAGCGATTTAAAAGAACTTGGTCTTGATTCACTCGACACTGTTGAATTGATTATGAATATTGAAGACGAATTCAACATCGAGTTTGAAAACGAAGAAATGGTTGCTTTAAAGAAGGTTTCTGACGTTTATAAAGCAATTGAAGCAAAACTTCAAAAATAATAAAAACTTATTGCATTCAAAATAGTGATATGATATTATTCTACTTGCCGTAAAGGTAAGTAGAAATATGCTTAGTTAGCTCAGTTGGCAGAGCAATCGGCTGTTAACCGATCGGTCGTAGGTTCGAGCCCTACACTAAGCGCCATCGGCCCGTTGGAGAAGTGGCTTAACTCACATGCCTTTCACGCATGCACTCATGGGTTCGAATCCCGTACGGGTCACCAATGACATTCAAAAGTCCGTTAATAAGGGCTTTTTTTGTTATATTTTATACCTAATAAAAAAGCACCGAGAGGTGCTTTTTGTAATTAATTATGATTTCTAAACAAACAGTGACAATTCTCTAGAAATGTTAAGCAATATTGGGAATAAATATAAGATAAAGATCATTAGTACTAATAAAACAATACAAGTTACAAATGAGATTCTTTCAAGAACATCGCGATGAGGAATAGTCAGTTTATAACGATATTTTACGAGTAAATCGACACTAAGAAGAATTAACCCTAAACATGTAAGGATAATTCCCGGCGTCATTCCTTGAGCATAGAAAGTAAGCTCAATGTCATTTTGACCTTCATTTAATTTAAGAGCCATAAATCCGGAGAAGACACGAATTAAAGAAGCGTTTTGGCCATTTATTTTAGCGTGGTAACCAGCGTTATAAGGAAGCGCGATAAAAAGGTAATTCGCATTTTGCGAGTTATTAAAAGAACCGTATATTCGATCGCCTGAAACTTTTAAATCAGCGCCTTTGGTAGTAGAGATTACTTGATCAAACAATTGATCTTTGATGCTATAAAGCGATAAGGAACGACAGTTGAGAGTTTTTGTCAATTTAACTTGAACACGAACGGTGGTGTTTTCAAAAGTGCCTAATTCGATGACTCCGTTTATATTTGGGGTTGGATAAGAATTGCTGATCAGTTTATCGTTAACGTATATCTTTAATGATTCGTTAATCGGTTCGCTAAGATTGTTACTATATTGATCGAAACATTCAAAGTATAAGGTTTCCGGTGAATTAACTTCAACATTGTATTGAAGATAAGAATTAGTGGATAAAGGTTTTAGTCTAAAATAGTCTTCAGTCGAATCGTCTTGAATCGCGTGAGTTTCATAATCATAGAAATTATGCAAAGATTCTCCACCGAAAAGTTTTTCATAAATATGATTTTGCATTGTAGCGCGTGTATTTGGTTCTAGTTCTTCTTCAGTAGATAAATCTGAAAAAGTTGGAATTCCAAATGGGAAGACTTGATTTTCATAAATCGAAAAATGTTCGGTGTTTAGATATGCGTCGCTTTGAGCACCGGATTTTATCGTATATTTATTAATTAATAAAGCGTCGGTAAATTTAGTGCCACCATAAGTTCCAACTTCCATCCAACAAGCAGAATAACCCAGCTTTTTCATTGTAAACATGTACGTTTCATCGGTTAAAGAAGTATAATGACCGATTGAATTATAACCGATGGCTCCGAGTAAATTGACATCCATCATCCTAGTGGCAGTCTTAACTCTATAGAATGATTCATCTTGAATTTTGTCGCTTAATTCAAAATAATTTTGGTATGAAATAGTGTCGCGTGAAGGGGGAACGGCATAGATTCTTAAAGAAAAGGTCGCATCGACTAATAGAAGACCTAGAAGCGAAATACTAAAACCGACTTTGTTGATTTTTCTAATTTTTAGGATACCGAATATAATCAAAACCATTAAGAAAATTACTGAATAGTAGCGCAAGATAGCTTCAAAAGAAGTGGTATTGCCCCAAAGAGTGGAAGCGTATTGATCAAGAGAACCGATTTTTTCTTCGACAAATCTTATTTGAAAGAAGATAGCGCCGATTGCAATTAAAATCACTAAAGCATCCCCGATTAATCCTTTCAAACTCGATTTTTGATTTTCAAAGAAAAGGTCAAGATTGGAAGCGACAATTTCAATTCCGAGCATGATGGTTATAAATGCAAAGCGACATGGAAAAGCTTGATAAGAACCGAAGTGCCACATTTTGTTGATTGGTTCAATCACACATGGAATTAAAGTTAGAATGAAAAGGATAATTCTCACGCGATTTTTAGCGTTTTTAATGAATATGAACGGAATAATGCTCACTAAACATAAGAAAATCGGTATCGTGGTTTGATATGAAGGGATAAACCATGATTTTTGAATTGAAGTGATTAACGATGTCGATCTTGCCGAGGACAAATATTGAATAAAGACCGGAATATAGATAAAAGCTGCGATTAAAGCCGCTAAAGCAGAACCTTTGATAAATGATAGAGCGATACGTTTGGTGGCAATTAATTTACGTTCATCGTAGAGTCTTAACCCAACGTAGAGTAGCGTAAAAATAATCACCATGGCTCCAAGGTAATAATTAAGTACAAAAATGAAAATGATGGTAAGCATATATGGTAGGTATTTATCTTTATCAAACAGATAATCGATGGCTGCTAAAAGCAATGGTAAAAGGTATACGATATCAAGCCACATCAAATTTTGATAATACATCATAGTGTAAGCTGAGAAAGTATAAAGCATGGAAAGTCCTAATACCATACCGACATTTAAATTCCGATATTTTCGCCCTAAATACCAACTGGAAGTAAGGGAAATGGTCATTAGTTTAAGTAACATGAGAATATTGAAAAACAGCATTAAATCCGTTTTAGAAACAAAAATTACCAAAAAGGAGAAAGGACTACATAAGAAGAAAAAGAAAATTCCGAAAAAATTGGTTCCGCCGGCGTTAGCAAGGTTGATAAAAAAACCTTGTTGCCCTTCCAAAATATCTTTAAAGTCGGCTAAAAGAGGGATAAACTGTTGATTAGCGTCACACCATGCTAACGATTTTTCGCCAGTGGGATAAATGTTATTTTGGGCACAAATCAAAAGAAAAAGCGACAAAGTTAAAAGTGGAGCGATAAGATATACAAATCGCCTTGAAAGTAAAAATATTTGTGATAAAACTTGATTAAAAATTTTCACCCGAGATCCTCCACGAAATACTAGCCACATTATTAATTATATAATATAACTTTTTACAATCTTTTAAACAATGTAAATCTGTTACTTATTGCATTTATCTAATATAGGTAAACAATATAATTTCATAACAAAGTTTTTTTAAATTGTCATTCGACATCTTTCGACAAATATAACTTTTTAAAGCATAAATTCTTTGTATTTTAAAGACATTTTTTTAGAAGAAAAAAATAATGAAATTTAAATTGCATCTACTTTTTTTAAAATAACGCTAAAATAATAAGATGAGGTATAATAAAAATGTATCTAAAATAAAGAATTTTTTGATGAAAGTATAGGGAGTAATTATGGGATACAATAATCAAACATATGTTTTTTTTAAGACGGAATTAAAGACAATAGAAAAAATAGTTTTTGTTTTAACGGGAGTAATTTCCATCTTTTTTGCGCTTTTTGTTAATTTGATGCACTTTGAAAACGATTATCGTTTATTGGGATTTTCTTTGCTTTTTGTAGGGATGTGTATCAATTTATTACAACGCCTGATAAATAAAGCCACGATGATTCATTGCTTGTCCTTGTTGTTTTCGATTGTGGGATTCAATCTCTTCTTTACCAACGAACAATTAAGTTTACAAATTTTTGATGAATTGATTTCTTTATCGTTTATCATTTGTTATTTTCTTTTAATTTTTCATAAAAAACAAAATTATAAAAAAGAAGTATGGCATAATTTTGTTTTTCCGTTTCAAATCTCAAATTTATCGATTGCCTTGATGTATCTTGTGGATCCATCGTTTGAAATCGGGCGAATTTTGGGAATATTTTGGAGTTTGATTTTAACGTTTTTAATTGTCTTTGTCGTTCAGATAATCGGAAGTTTTTCAAAATTATTAAATATCTTTCATTTGTTGGCGATTTTTATAACAATAGAGGCATTTTCCTATTATCTTAAAGATTATGTAGAGATCGTTATTGTTTTAGGCTTTATCATGAGTTTGTTTTTATGGAATTTAACTAGAAGTGATGATATTTTATTTAATTAAATAACTTTTTTCGCTAAGATAATCAATGGTGATATCATTGGATAAAGTTGAACTTGTGATCAATAGTAAAAATCAAGGACTGACAGTTAAAGAATTTTTAAAGCGTTGTAATGTAGGGCGAAGTCGTATCGAGCAACTTCGAATTGAACGCGCGATATATATTAACGGAAATTCAAGAACCCTTGAAACTATCTTAAACAAAGGGGATCATTTATGTTTTCTCTTTGAAGAAAATTTAGATTTTATTCCAGAACGCGGTAAATTATCTGTCGTTTACGAAGATGAATATCTTTTGGTTGTCAATAAACCGTCGAATCTTTTAATCCATCCAAGTGACAAAAAAGAAAAAGGAACTTTGGTGAACTTAGTAAGTGGTTACTATGCTAATCATAAACTAAGAAGAAAGATACGATATATTCATCGATTAGATTTTAAAACTACAGGTTTATTGATTTTTGCAAAGGATTTTTTGACAGAAGCAATTTTAAATATGATGATACAAGATGGATTAATAGAACGCTATTACATCGCGCTTGTTAAAAATCATTTTTCACATAGAGAAGGTACTATCGATGCACCATTAGGGCGTGATCGACATAATGCCCAACGCTATCGTGTTAATCCTAAAGGAAAAAGAGCAATTACTAAGTATCAGGTTTTACAAAAAAGCGGAGAAAACACATTGGTTTCTTTGCAAATTATTACCGGTAGAACTCATCAGATTAGAGTTCATCTTGCTTATATTAACCATCCGATAATCGGCGATGACTTGTATGGGGATAATAAAGATTCAAATAATCTGTTTTTACAGGCCAACGAATTGAAATTTCGTCATCCGATTAGTGGAGAATATATCAATCTAAAATTAGAGAAACCGGAATGGTTCAAATAAAAAATCCCTTATCGGGATTTTTTTAATGCCTTTAAAAGATTATTGGTTTCGTTGATGTTTTTACTCAACATTTCAATGAGGGCATCGTTATCTCGCTTTTTTATATCAGAAAGATTACATAGATAATCGATGCTGACATCATACATTTTAGCTAATTTTACAAGAATTGAGAGATTTGGTTCACAAATTCCATTTTCATAGCGGTAGATTGTCTTATAGTTTAAACCTAATTTATGGGCTAATTGGCTTTGTGTGAGATCATGTTCCTCTCGAAGTTCTCGCAATCTTTCGTTCCACATACACATATCACCTAAGTATATGTTAGACAAATTTGAGCGAAATATAGAAAATAGGAGCATAAATGTATTATAATTTTTACGGATAGTACAAATTTGTGCGATTATAGAAAAAAAGAGGGATAAAATGAATGAGAAAACTTTTAATTATGACAAGCTAGTAAATCATCAAGTATACGCTCCTTCACTAAAAGAATTTACTTTTCAGGAACGACGATTGAAACGTCAATATAGTGAGCAATGGATGCTCGTAGCTTGGACATTATTTGCGTCGATTTTAACTTGTATAATTTTTGAATTGACTATGATCGCGTATTGGAACTTTTGGTGGATTCATCTTATCGCTTTTATAATTTCATCAGTTATTTTCACATTTTTTTCATTGCTTTTTCATAATAGTGATATCTTTAAATATCGTAAACACCTAATTGATCCAAAATTAAAAAGAGAGCGTTATCTAAAAGTTTTGATTTTAGAATTACTCGCTAAAAAGTATCAATTAGTAGCAAGCGATTTACGCAATGTTTTAAATCAAAAATGGGTGATTCTCCGTAAGGAACAAACATATTTGATGTTTAAAAATTTTGCAAAGGAATATAACGGATCGTTTGCAGATATCAAATATATCGAATTAAATCGTGCTTTACTTTTTAGCGGAAAAAGATAAGATTAAATTGTCGAGTTGATTGCTAATCATTTTTAATTTATCGGAAAGAACTTCATTTTTATAATTTTTTAATTCTCCGATTCCACAAAGATAGTCGATGCTAGTATCAAATATTGCTGCCAACTTTACAAGTACCGATAGTGTCGGCTCGCAAATTCCGTTTTCATAACGATATATCGTCTTGTAGTTTAAACCTAACAATTTAGCTAGATCTTTTTGGGTTAAATCCTTTTCTTCACGCAACATTCTTAAACGTTCATTCCACATTGCATTTACCTCATTAGCACCATATTAGACAAATTTGTGATAGAGATGTTGCAAAACGGACATTAAAAGGAGCGTCATTTACAATAAGGTGCATATTTGTTCTAATATGTGTTGGAAATTTTAATAAGTGTGCATAGATTTATAACTTGCAAAGTGTTATATTATTAATAGAGGTAGAAAAATTTATGAATTTCTTTTTAGAATTAGCGTTTTTATTTTTTGTTGGGTCAATTGGAGGATGGATTTTAGAATTGCTTTTTAGAAGATTCTTTTCGGCTCATCGGTGGGTCAATCCTGGCTTTTTAACAGGTCCATATCTTCCTTTATATGGTTTTGGTTTAGTGATACTTCATCTTTTTTGTGAAATAGATTTGTCATTTATTGATAATGGATTTTTAAGAGAAGGACTAAGAATAATCATTATCACGTTCTCTTTAACGCTTATAGAATATATCGCGGGGTTGATTTTTATAAAAGGTATGAACATTAAATTATGGGATTATTCTGATCGTTGGGGGAATATTCAGGGTATTATTTGCCCGTTATTTACTATCTTTTGGGGATTGATTGCAGTACTGTATCTCTTTGTGATTAATCCATATATAATTTCAATGTTAGATTGGTTTTACAATAATATTACATTTAGTTTCTTTGTCGGTTTATTTTTCGGAATACTGCTTGTTGATTTTGCTTTCTCAATGAATCTTGCTGTCAAAATCAAACAATTTGCCAAAGAGAATAAAGTGTTGGTTTCGTTTGAACATCTTAAAGAAAAAATCACGGAAAAAAGCGAAAAATTTTCCGAAAGATTTCTTACTCCTTTATATACTGTCAAAAATACGATTGTCAAAGATACGCCAAAGTTTATTGAATCATTAATCGGCAGTCATGTACCATCGAAAAAAGAGAAAAAACAAAAAGCCGAACACAAATAAAAAGAGCGAAGCTTTTTGTTTGAAGTTTCGGATATAATAAACTATAGTGAGATAGGAAAGTGAGAAAGATTTATGAAAAAAATTTTGATTGAAACGAGTGCAAGACATATTCATTTATGTCCGGAAACTATGGAAAAATTGTTCGGCAAAGGCGTCTCTTTGACTGTAAAAAAGGATTTGTCGCAACCTGGTCAATATGCAAGTAATGAACGTCTTGAAGTAGTGGGATCTAAAAAGAGTTTTCCGGGAGTTTCCATTTTAGGACCTTTACGCAATTGCGATCAAGTTGAGATCTCTTTAACTGATGCAAGAACGCTAGGCGTTGTCGCTCCGATAAGAGAATCAGGCGATATTAAGGGCTCTGGAAGCGTTAAACTAGTCGGACCATGTGGTGAAGTCGAATTAAAAGAAGGCGTCATTGTTGCTAAACGTCACATTCATATGACTCCTAAAGATGCTGAAGAATTTGGAGTTAAAGATCGTGATATTGTTAATGTTAAAGTGTTAAATGATACCGGAAGAAGTTTGATTTTCGGTGATGTTGTAGTTCGTGTTAGCGATAAGTTTGCTCTTGCAATGCATGTCGATACCGATGAAGCTAATGCTGCTGGTTTAAGTGGAGAGGTTTACGGAGAAATCGTTAAATAAATGCCATCGATTTTAACGCATTATTTCTTTGCAAATGATGTTTTAAAAAAAGCGGGGTTATCATTTTTAAAACAAAATTCAGATCTTTTTTGCGTTGCTAGTCAAGGACCGGATGTTTTATTTTATGCCGGACTTAATCTGTGGCATCCACAATTGAAACTTGCAAAATACTTTCTTGGCAGCAAAATGCACAAAGAGTTCATTTATGAAACTTTTTTGACGATGTTTTTAGAACTTAATTATGTTGAAAAGGAGAACAAGGAGATTTGTTCTTCTTTTGTTTTCGGTTTTTTATCGCATTATCTTCTAGATTCTACTGCTCATCCGTTTGTTTACTATTATAGCGGAATCACTAGTAAAAACGGACGTTTAAGTGGGAAGACTAAATTTTACCATTCGCGTTTAGAATCTTTGATTGATTATCAATTCTATAATAAACGGAATGTTAGTCGCAAAGAATCCTTTGACGAAGCGTTAAAATGCGATAAAAGAAAACTTTTGATCGCTTCATCTTTTTTTGCGCGTTGTATGCGACAAGTTTTTGACAATGTTCCTTTAAAAGAAAAAAGTTATTATGACAGTGTTTTAAACTATAAGCGGATAATGAAAGCAATTTTAAAATTTCCTCGCAGTGCTCTTTACAAGCTTAATTTAAAAAACAATATTTTCTTTTCACTGAATATTCCAAAGAAATTAGAAGAGAAAGAAAAAGAAATCGACTTTCTCAATTTAACTCATCAAAAGTGGTATCATCCTTCGACAAAACATCGTGAAACATCAAGCTTTGTCGAACTTTACGATGAAGCTTTAAAAAAATGTTGTGAAACTTTTAAAATGATTATTAAAGCAAAAAACAGACACGATTTAAGTAAAATTTTAAAAATTGTCATTGATGAAAAAAATTATTATGGCAGCAATAAAAGTCAACCGATGGTTTTATCGGAATCCATTTTTGATGATTAAAGCACAAAATAAAAGGCTTATATTTTAATTTAATTTATATATATAAATTATAATTTTTATATAAAATAAAACATAAAACCTTTAATCTATGCTCTTTTTTCTTCAAAAATAACTCGTAGCAAGGTATAATTACAAATGACAAGGAGTGATAGAAAAATGTCAATTATTTCCTCAAGAGGATACCTTCATCTTAAAGGAATTAAAGAGAGCAAGCATTTGACTTCAGACAAGGAAGTATTAGAGATTAGCCATGAAGCTATCGCTAAAATCTATATTCCTGAAGTTGGTCCCAATGCTGTACCTTTAACTTTGAACGTGAAGGTTGGAGATGAAGTTAAAGTTGGTACTGTAATCGGCATAAGAACTGACTTTAACATTCCGGTATATTGTTCTGTTTCCGGAAAAATAATCGCCGAAGAGATGCTCTTCCACGCAGTGGCGGGAAGACCGGTGAAACACTTTGTAATCGAAAATGATTTTAAAGATGAAAAAGTAAAAGCGTTAGAACCGCTTGGCGAAGACGCTAGTGCCGAAGAAATTGTCGAACAAATCCGAAAAGCCGGTATTGTCGGACTTGGTGGTGCGGGTTTTCCAACTTATATCAAGTATCGTGGCGTAAAAGATATCGATACGGTTATCTTAAATGGTGTTGAGTGTGAACCTTTCCTTACAACCGACTACAAAGAGATGCAAGAAAAACGGGAACTTCTTTTAAAAGGCGCAACAATTCTCGGTCGTATAAGTAACGCTAAGGAAGTAATCATTGCTTTTAAAGCAGATAAAGTCGATGTGATGGCAAAATTAAATGAAATTATCGCAGATTATCCGTTAGTGAAGATTAAAACGGTCAAAGATGCTTACCCGATGGGGTGGGAAAGAACTCTTATAAAAGAATTGACTTCTAGAGAGTATGATCGTCTTCCCTCTGAAGCTCACGTGATTGTTAATAATGTACAAACAACCATCGAAGTTGCTCGCGCCGTGCTTTATGGAGAAATTATGACTCATAAAGTGGTCACTGTTTCCGGCGACGGAGTTTCTAAACAAAGCAATGTGAGAGTTCCGATTGGTACTAAAGTATCATCGATTGTAGAATTTTTAGGCGGTTATACTGATGAAAATGTAGCCTTATTGTTAGGCGGACCGATGACTAGTAAAGGTCAAATGAACGATGGTGTAGTAATACTTCCTAACTGTAATGGTATTACTATTTTAAAACATCGCGCCATAAAATCATTACCATGTCTAAGATGCGGTGCTTGTGTGGAACATTGTCCCGCCGGCATTCAACCGGTAGAAATAAAAATTGCGGTCGAATCTAAAAATGTCGATCGAATTGCAAGTTTGAATGCGATGAGTTGTGTCGAATGTGGACTTTGTTCGTACATTTGTCCAAGTAAGATTGACGTCACCGAATTCGTAAAGAAAGGTAAACTTCAACTGCGATTACAAGAGCAGAAAAAATTGGCTCAGCAAAAAGCAGCTGAAGCTAAAAAATAGGGAGGTATAAAATGAAATTTTCAATGAGTCCAGCTCCCTTTTTAAGAAGAAAAAGAACAACTTTGGCGATCATGTTGGAGCTGACGATCGCTTTGGCACTCGTGTGGTTGGCTTCTATTATTTATTATTTTACGATTGGAACAAATCATGGATTGCAGGCAATTTTAATCGGTATTGTCTCTACAGCGACAATGATGGTAGTGGAATTTTTATTCTATTTACCAAAATGTATAAAGGATGGAAAGGAAGCTGTAAGTAAGAATTCTGAACTAAATTGTTTTAAAGAAACAATGAATGCTATGGGATATAAGTTAAGTCATTCATTTGGATGGGTTAGCGGTTTAATTCTTGCTTTACTTCTTCCGGTTGGAACACCGCTTTATGTGGTTTTGGTGTCAGCTGTTATCGCCATACTTGTTGGAAAATTGTTATTTGGCGGTTTCGGGTATAATATCTTTAATCCCGCAATTGTCGGAAGAATTTTCGCTCAACTATGTTTCGGTACTTCATTAGCTTATGGCGTTGAAGAATCAGCGAGCGGTTTTACCGCCTTTACCGGAGCGACAGTTACTTCGCAACTTTCTAACAACAATTGGATGACTACGGGTCTCGATATAGATTTATGGAAATTATTGTTAGGAAATTATCAAGGAACCTTAGGTGAAACCTTCACGCTTTTGATTCTTGTTATCGGTGTGGTTTTGGCGATTAGAAAAGTAATCGATTGGAAAGTACCGGTATTCTATGTCGGTACTTTATATCTCGCATCGTTAATCTCGGGATTTTGCGGTGGTTACGGATTAGGAAGTTTCGAATACGCATTAATTCAAATTTCAGTTGGTGGAATCATGTTTGGTGCGGTCTTCTGTCTCACGGATCCGGTTACCAATCCAACTTCTCCTTCCGGCAAAGTGATCTTCGCGGTTGGAGCGGCACTTTTTACCTTTGTAATTCGTTATTTTGCTTCGGCTCCAGAAGGTGTGGCTTATTCTATATTATTGATGAATATGCTTACTCCGTTAATTGATCGGTGCATCAAAGGATTTACCACTAAAAAATTATTGCCTAAATGGGGAGTAATCGGCGGCATAATGTTGGCGTCGATGGTTTTAGGTGTAAGTTCAGGATTTGTCAATCATGAGGCTTACGATGTTGAGTATCGTAAACAAAATGAATTTTCAAGTGTCATTAAAAAAGTGGAAGACAATGTTTATCATATTGAAGTTCAACAAGGAGAAAAAGGACAAATTTGGTCTAAGGTTGAAATGAATGTAACTCTAGATTTGACCAATCGTACCGTCACTAAGATTGAAATTATTAGTTATGGGGCTAATGGTGGTTTTGGCGATGCCTTGCTTACCGGTGGCGAAATTAAATTCAATACTGATGGTGACGAATATACATCTTTCCCTAAAGAAAAAGAACCTATAGCTATGGCTTTTTATGATAAATACATCAAGTTGGAAAGCCCGCTTGCATTCGATGAATATCTAAATTTATATAGCAAAGGAAACTCACTCTCTGCTTGGTCGAGCGAAGCAAAAAATGTCATTCGTGTTGGTGCTACCTATACCGCAATGGGCTTTATATATGGTGTTTGTGAGGTTATCAATTATGCAGGAGGTGCGCAATAATGAAAAATTTGTGGGAAAATAAATTTGTGAGATTGCCTCTTTCTTTAGCGGCCGTATGCTTGGTTTTTTCGAGCTTATTGGCATTAACTAATTTTGTTACGGATCCGATTATCGCTTCCATGCAGGAGGAAAAGGAAAAAAAGGCTTACGAAGTTCTTTATGGCGAAGGAAACATCTCCTCGCGTGAAGAAGTAACTTTTGAAGCGACTGACAATATCAATAGCATTACAAAAGTAGTGACTACAGATAATGTCGAACATTACGTTTACAATCTTTCGACCAAAAATGTCATTTCCGGTGACTTCAACTTTTTAGCCGGAATTAAAGATGGCAAAGTCGATGCTTATTCTTTCATCGGGGTTGAAAACAATAATAATTATGGTTTTGCCGAATTCAGCAATGGTAAAGATAGACTTGTCGGATATGATGGTTCGAATTTTTCGATTGTAAGTGGCGCTACTAATACTTCAAATGGCTTTAAAACGGCACTTGATGCCGCGCTTGCACATTATGCAAGTTTATCTGCGGAGGCTTAATTTATGGATACACAAAAAAAGAGTAAGATATTTCTTAATCCTTTATTAAAAGAAAATCCGATTTTAGTCTTAATTCTTGGTCTTTGTCCGGTTTTGGGAGTCAGTGAGACAATCGATAAGGCAATCGGTATGGGAATGGCAGTTATTTTGGTGTTATTTTGTACTAATTTAGTAATTTCTTTGATTAGAAAGTTAGTACCAAATGAAGTGAGAATTCCAATTTATATTGTAATTATCGCTTCTTTTGTGACGATGGTACAAATGCTCATGAATGCCTTTACTCCAGAATTGGCGGAGAGCTTAGGTGCTTTCATTCCGCTTATTACCGTCAACTGTATTATTCTTGGAAGAGCGGAAGCGTTCGCTAGCAAAAATAGCGTGGGTGATTCAATTCTCGATGCTTTAGGAAATGGATTTGGTTTTTTAATCGCCGTGTTCTTAGTAGCATTCTTCCGTGAATTTTTGGCGACCGGTGGGTGGAAGCTTTCAAATCCGTTTACCAATTCTACGATTTTTGAAATACGACCATTAGCGGATTTTGCAATTCCGTTATTTGGTCAAAACACCGGTGCCTTTCTAACATTAGGCATCATCATTGGAATTGTGACTGCCATTAGAATGTCAAGTGAGCAACGCAAGACCTTGAAGGCTAAAAAGGAGGTCCAATAATTATGTCAGATATTTTTAGCGTTTTTATGGCGGCTCTTATAACTAATAACATCGTCTTAACTGGATTTTTAGGAATCTGTTCATATTTAGGGGTCAGTAAAAAAACATCGTCGTCAGTCGGTATGGGATTTGCCTTAACCTTCGTCGTTTTTATGGCTTCGGTAATTTGCTATTTCCTTAATATGGTTTTAGTAGCAGCTAACATTGAATATATGCAGACGGTCTGCTTTATTTTAGTGATTGCGTCTTTGGTTCAATTTGTGGAAATGTTTATTAAGAAGTTTTCACCAAGTTTATATAAATCACTCGGTATCTTCTTACCATTAATCACCACTAACTGCATTGTCCTTTATGTCACTAGACAAGTTGTAGAAATGGACTTTGTAAAGATGATTGCTTACGCATTAGGTACCGCGTTAGGTTATTTCTTAGTGATCTTTATCTTTTCTACTATTAGAGAAAAACTTGATTCAGCACCGGTGGCTAAAGGCTTTAAAGGCGTGGCTATCGCTTTGCTTGTAACGGCGATTATGGCGATGGCATTCACTGGTTTCAGCGGTATTTTCTAATATGGAATATGTGATTGCAGGACTTCTATTTTTGGGTCTATCCTTCTTGTTTATCGGACTTTACGTTTTAAATAAACGAACTCCCAAACCTGAAGGTTGTGAACAAGCAGATATAGAAGAATGCTCTGGATGTGCGATGAAAATTTGTCCGCGCCATCCTAAAGATCAAAAGGAGGATGAGTAAATGATTATTCTATATACGATTCTAATCTTAGTTTTAATTGGCGCTTTAATGGGACTTCTTTTAGCGGTGGCCAATAAGTTCTTATTGGTAGAAGAAGATAAACGTAAAGAAGAAGTTTTAAAGATGATGCCGGGTGCTAACTGCGGTAGTTGTGGTTATCCTGGATGTTCTGGTTTAGTTGATGCGATCATTGAAGGAAAGATAACTAAAGTCACAACTTGCTCTGTTATCAAAAAAGAGAATGCCGGAAAGATCAAAGAATATCTCGACACTACTCCGGGTGCAGATGGCACTTTCCTTAAAGTCGATATTTAATATAAAAATAAAGTGAGTCATCTAAAAGATGACTTCTTTTTTTTATTTAGGTATAGAAGATTTTTAGTTGCTCATACTCTTTATTAAGGTGATCAAAATGAAAGCAACTAAGAAGAAAGAACAGTTTAAAATTGCTAACGTCTTATTTGAAATGGGACTGGATTTTGACGTCATCGAAATGATCTCGGGAGTAACTGCTCAAGAACTTCTTTTAAATAAAATTAATATGATTGACTTTGATGAGGAAACAAGTGATAATAAAATCGCTCAAAAGGAAAACGATCAAAATTCCATCAAAAATGAGCAAGAAAAATAACTTAAAAATTAATTTTAAAAAGGAAGTAGATGTAGTATGGAACAAGAAAAAATTCTTTTTACTTCTGAATCGGTTTCAGAAGGACACCCAGATAAATTATGTGACCAAATTTCGGATGCAATTTTAGACGCTTGTTTAAAAGAAGATCCTGATTCTAGAGTCGCATGTGAATGTTACGTTACTACTAATTTACTTGTAATCGGCGGAGAAATTACTACTAAAGCACAGCTTGATTACGAAAAT
Organism: uncultured Bacilli bacterium; assembly: GCA_947588815.1. Taxonomy (GTDB): domain Bacteria; phylum Bacillota_I; class Bacilli_A; order RFN20; family CAG-449; genus CANQAG01. Next base: position 5,537 of record CANQAG010000005.1, on the reverse strand, counting down.
ATTGCCCGTAAGGTGATGTTAAGAATCGGTTACGACAGCGATGAAAGCGGAATTGATGGAAGAAGATGTGAAATTATCAATCGTATCAAGGCGCAATCGCCGGATATCGCTTTAGGTGTCAATCAAAAAGAAATGGGTGCCGGAGATCAAGGCATCATGTTTGGTTATGCAAACAATGAAAGCGAGAATTATATGCCGCTTCCAATCGTAATTGCCCATAAATTAGTTCGCTATGCTTCATCTTTACGTCACAAAGGCGATTTTAAAGGAGCGCTTCCCGATATGAAATCACAAGTGACAATCGACTATAGTGAATGTACTCCGCGTGTTGATACGATTTTAATGAGTTGTCAACATCGAGAAGATGTTGATTTTAAAGCTTTTAAAAGCTATATTTACGAGAATATTATGATTCCGGTAATAAAATCGTTTGGATTAAATACTGATTTTCGCTATTTAATCAATCCGACCGGCCGATTTGTAATTGGTGGACCGGCCGGTGATACCGGACTTACAGGTCGTAAAATCATCGTCGATACTTATGGTGGTTCTTCAAGGGCCGGTGGCGGCTGCTTCTCTGGAAAAGATCCAAGCAAAGTCGATCGTTCCGCAACATACGCTGCGCGCTATGTCGCCAAAAACCTTTGTGCAGCGGGAATCAGCGACAAAATTGAAGTGCAATTATCTTATGCCATCGGTGTAGCAGAACCGATTTCAATCGCCGTCGACACTTTTGGAACGGAAAGAATTCCGGTAACAAAAATATTGCATATCATTCGTGAAGTGTTTGACTTAAAGCCACGGAGCATCATCGAAAAGTTTAATCTCACAAACCCGAATTTTAAATATGAAGATTTAGCGAGTTATGGACATTTTGGACGTCCGGATTTAGACTTGCCATGGGAAAAACTCGACAAAGTTGCCGAAATCACAAAATTGATGGTAGCATAAAATGGATATTAAACGACAAGAGCAAACACCATTGCTCACCGCGATTAAAAATTATGTTGCGTCTAATCCGATTCCTTTTGATGTTCCCGGTCATAAAATGGGACGCCTTCACAACGAATTTACCGACTTTGTAGGGGAAATGGTTTTTAAAGCGGATGTTAACGCTCCTTTAGGAATCGATAATTTATATAAAGCTACCGGAGTTATAAAGCAAAGCTCAGATTTATTCGCAGACGCTTATGATGCCGATGAGGCGATTTTCTTAATTAATGGTACTACTTCTGGAATCATGACTATGATAATGGGAGTAGTCAATGCCAAAGAAAAAATTATCTTACCGCGTAATGTCCATAAATCGGTGATCAATGCTTTGATTGTCTCAGGAGCTTATCCGGTATTTGTTCAACCGGATATCGATGAAGAACTGGGAATCGCGAATGGAGTGTCGGTTGATAATTATGTTAAAGCGATGGATGAAAATTCTGATGCTAAAGCGATTTTTGTCATCAATCCGACTTATTTTGGAATTGTGAGTGATTTGAGAGCGATAGTTAAAGAAGCGCATAAGCGCGATATGATCGTGCTTGTGGATGAAGCGCATGGTTCGCATCTGCAGTTTAATGACAATATGCCATATAGTGCGATGGAAAGTGGTGCCGATGTTTGTGCGTTATCGATGCATAAGACCGGTGGAAGTCTCACTCAATCTTCAGTTTTGCTAATAAAAAATGATCGCGTAGATTATAAACGAATATTAAGAGCGTACACGATGTTTGGCTCTACTTCTCCTAGTCATTTACTTTTAGCATCTTTGGATGCCGCGCGAAAAAAGATGGTTTTTGAAGGCAAAGCTTTGCTCGACAATTGTTTGGAAATGGCGCGCAAAGCCCGAGAAGAGCTTAATCAAACTCCGGGCTTAGAATGCCTCGATCGTACATATTGCAATCAAAAGAGTGGATGTTACGATTTTGACGAAACTAAATTAGTGGTTAAAGTTAACGGATTAGGCCTTTCTGGCTTTGAAGTCTATAAAATTCTTCGTTTAGATTACAACATTCAAGTAGAACTGGCGGAAGTGAACTTGATTTTAGCAATCGTTTCAATCGGAACCCTTCAAAGTGATGTCGATGCTCTTGTCGCGGCTTTAAAGGATATTTCAAGCCGTTTTTATCGAGAAGACAATCAAAAACAAGTACCGGTTCTGAAGCATGGATTTCCTGCGCTTGCGATTAGACCGCGTGAAGCTTACCATGCTCCTTATAAAACGGTAAAAATTGAAGAGGCTTTAGGTGAAATATGTACTGAATCTTTGATGGTTTATCCACCGGGGATCCCTTTAGTAATTCCCGGGGAATATATCAGTAAAGAAGTAGTCGATTTATATGAGTATTATGTTACCAATGGTGGCGTTATCATGTCAGATTCGCTTCCGGGTTTTGTGAAAGTAATCGATCAAGAGAATTGGAAGGAGGACGAAAACTATTTTTGATAGTTTAATCCTCTTTTTTACATAAAAAAAGCGGATTTTTCCGCGCAAAATTATTATATCATAATCTGTTATTTTTTAATAGACTTAAATTTTATTTTTTTATACCTTATACTTTGTATGTAGAGATATTATCTACATATTAGAAAGGAGACATTTTATGAAATGTCAAATTGTTGGTAAGAACATTACGGTAACTGATGCAATCCGCAATGTCATCGAAGAAAAATTGCATCGCATGGATAAATATTTTGTTATTAATGAAGATGTTACTTGTAAAGTGCTAATTAGGACATATCGAACAGCACAAAAAATAGAAATTACTATTTTCACAAAAATGATGGATTTTAGAGTTGAAGTGATGGAAGATGATCTTTACGCCGCGGTTGATTTAGCCATTGATAAACTCGAAGGTCAAATGCGGAAATTAAAGACAAGATTAAATAGACGTCATAAAGAAAGCTTAGGTCGGGCGATTGCCTTTGAGAATTTTGAACAAGAAGAAACGCCTTCTAGCGAAGATGAAATTGTTAGGGTCAAGGAAGTAAAACTTGAACCGATTGATATGGAGGAAGCCATTACCAAAATGGAAGCCTTGGGACATACATTCTACCTCTATCTTGACGAAGAAGACGAAGTAGTTTCAGTTCTCTATCGTCGACGTGATGGAGGATATGGCGTCATTCAGGCTCGAGAATAAAATTTAAAAGAGGATTATTAAATATCCTCTTTTTTTTATTTAAATTAAATAAAAAATTTTATAAGATTTTTATATGAAAAAAATTTTAAGTTTAGCGTTAGTATTTTTATTGGTTTCATGTCAGGGGCAAAGTGAAAATTTTGCGTCATTTTTTACTATTAATGACGTGAATAACATAAAGGAGAATTTATTTTTAGTCGATGAAAATGGTGAAAAGCTAGTCGTACCATTTTACACACCATTTTTAACGCAAATTCAAAACAATTATTTCAAAGATTTGAATGAAACGGAAAAAGAACAATTTGCGGAAGATTTTATTTTCGATATCCAATATTACAACGCACTTTTCGATAGTGGATATCGTTATATGCATCAAGGCAAAATACTTAATAATCTGTATATGATTAATCGATCATATGGAAGCAATGAAAGACTAGAAATATCAAAAGATCTTTACGACATTTTGACTTTGGGAGTTAATTTGACGATCGCTTCTGAAAATCGTTTTAATTTAACGATTGGAGCTTTAAGTGACTTATGGCAAAATGAAAGAGATTCCACTAATCCGCAAGATCCGACGGAAGAGGAAGTATCTAGAGCTTTAACATGCACTGCCGATGATAAAAATATTAAAGAAGTAGTAGTCTTAGAGGAAGAAAATAGTCAATATTATGTGACTTTTAAGCCATTAAAAGGTTGTAACGATCAGGTTCGTTTGTCTTTAGGCGCCATCGGTAAAGGGTACGCTATTGAGTATGCTACCAATAAAGCCTATAAAAATTATGCTCTTCCGCTTTTGATAAATGGCGGAATGTCTTCAATAAAAACCACGGAAAAATATCCATATGGCAATTCAAAGTGGTCGATTCAGTTTATTAATCCTTTAGCGCTTATTGATTTTAAAGGCAATCATAATATGTACGAAGTTGAATTAGATTTAGAAGGGGCCTTAAACTTATCGACGTCTGGTGATTATAACCAATTTTTTGTCAATTCAGAAGGAAAAATTCGCCATCATATTATCGATCCTCGAAGTGGAATGCCACTCAATACTTTTCATAGTGTTTCACTACTTTCAAACAGCAGTATTTTAGCGGATGCGGTTACTACGATTTTAATGAACACCGCTAGTATTGATGAAGCTAATGAAGTTCTATTAAAATTAGAAAGTTATTTTAATGGCGAATTTATTCCATTTTATATGATTGAAAACAATCATAAAATTCAATTCTATGCGCCTAAAAGCTTAGAAAATGAGGTTCATATTATTAGTGGAAATGATAATATTTACGATATTGAAAGCGAATTGATTTTCTTCTAATTAAAAGTGCCTTTGCATATCTTGTAAAAGGTGATTTAAATGTGTCGAGTTATAAAATTAGGTGGCAATGCGCTTTCAACTCCTTTAAAACAAAAGGAGGCTTTAAAGCTTTTTGAAAAGCAAAAAGAAAAACTGGTTGTGGTTGTATCGGCGATAGGACGATTGGGATTTCCTTATGCTACGGATACTTTGTTGAAATTGATTGAACCGGAAAAAATAACGCCTAAAGAAAAAGCTCGGCTATTGTCATGTGGAGAAATTGTGGCAAGCATCGTACTTAGCAATCTTTTAAACCAAAATAATTTAAAAGCAATTTCTATTAGTCCATTACAAATTGGTTTTTTTAGTGATTCAAATTATCTTAAAAGTTATGTTCATGAAATTGATAATGGTCAATGGATTAATTTATTAGATGATTACGATATCGTCGTAATTCCGGGTTTTGTTGCTTGCAATGATCGAAGTGAAGTAACGCTTTTAGGTAGGGGCGGTTCTGATTTAAGCGCCATCTTTATCGGAGAAGTGTGTAAGCTAGATCAAGTGACTCTTTACAAAGATGTCGATGGCGTCTATGTAACGCAAGGTGGACTTTTAAAGCAAGATCCGATTCCAAATTTATCTTACGATGAAATGATCGCAATGGAAAACATCGGCTTTGAAATTGTAAATTTAGATGCAATTAAAGAAGCCAAAAATGCGGGTATTACGATTTATATCAAAAATGTTAACGGTTGTGAAAAAATGACGGAAATTTCTTCTAAAGAAAGCAAAAGAAATATGTTAGGCATCAATGTTGTTGAAAATGCATTGTTATTAGCTTCTTTGAATCCTAAAGATTTGATTAGGAAAGTTGAAGAATTATTGAATCATCATCATATTTACTTTAAAGAAAGTGAAATAATGAATAATTATGTGAGAATCAAGGTCAATTTGTCGCAATTATATCTTGCAAAAAAGCTTATTTTAGAGTATTTCTAAGGCCTAATTCATAAAGTTACATTCATTGCTTGATTAAAATTTAAACTTCAAAAGTTAAAAGACAAGAAAGGAAATAAAAAAAACAACTTCAAAAATGGGGA
>CANQAG010000004.1 GCA_947588815.1 uncultured Bacilli bacterium | reverse complement strand
TTCAGTTTTTTTACTACATTTTTTATTCTTTCAATTTTCTTTCTTTGTTTGTTGCACTTGCTTTTATAATTAACCAAAAAATATGGCTTTCATTAAGCTTTTTAACAATTTTTTGCCTAATTTTAAGTAAAATTCAGATTTTGGAGTTCCAAAATCTTAAAATTATTATATTTTTTTCCAAATAAAAAGACTGTCGATTGATGTCGCAACCAATAAACAGTCTTAAAATAATTAAATCAAGGCTTTAACCATCGCTTCAAATGATTCGATTTTTAGCGAAGCACCGCCCACTAAAGCTCCATCAACATCCGCTTGGGAAAGATATCCTGCAATGTTTTCAGGTTTAACCGAACCACCATAAAGCACTAAAAGCTCTTCACTCACTGCGCCATACATACTTTTAACAATATTTCTAACGAAGGCACAGACATCTTCTGCTATTTCTTCAGAAGCATTCTTACCGGTTCCAATTGACCACACCGGTTCATAAGCGATGACGACATTTCGAAGTTGTTCGCTATTTAAGTCTTTTAAACCGACTCTCAATTGTCTTTCAACGACTTCTTTAGTTAAACCTTCTTCGAATTCTTTTAAAGTTTCACCAACGCAATAGACCACAGTCATGTTATTTGCAAGCAATTTTTGAATTTTTTTATTGCATTTTTCATCGGTTTCATTATCATATTGACGTCTTTCGGAATGTCCGATAATAACCCAATCGATGCCCAACTCTTTTAACATTGGGATTGAAACTTCGCCGGTAAAAGCGCCATGATCTTCGTAATGGCAGTTTTGAGCCGCGACAATTAATCCCGAACTATTGCTTTTAACGGCATCTAAGCTTAAATATGTCGGGGCCACTCCAACCAAAATACCGGCAGACGAAGCCATTTTAACAATTGGTGCTGTAAGTTTTGCAAAGCTTTTCGCTTCCAAAACTGTTTTATTCATCTTCCAATTGCCAAGTAACAATTTTTTTCTCATATTTTTAGCCTATTACATCAATGCCGGGTAAATGGCCGTCATTTTCAATCATTTCAAGTGAAGCACCACCACCGGTTGAAACGTGGGAGAAACGATCCTTATAACCAAATTTTTTAACTGCCGAAGCCGAATCTCCGCCACCGATAACCGTAAAAGCATCTTTTAATTCGGCGCAGGCTTTGCAAACAGCAATCGTGCCATCGACGAATTGTTCTTTTTCAAACACACCCATGGGTCCATTCCAGAAAACGGTATGAGCTTTGGCGATTTCCGAGCAATACAATTCGATGGTTTTGTCTCCGATATCCATACCTTCATAACCTTCTGGAATCTCATCAACTGAAACCACTTTAACATCAGTCGGATTATCGAAGTCATTAGCAACTTTAACATCTACCGGAAGTAAAATTTTGCCGGTTTCATACATTTCGCGTGCATAATCCAATTGGTCTAATTCACATGGAGAAGCTCCGATATTTTTTCCCAAAGCTTTTAAGAATGTGTAAGCCATCGCGCCACCGATGATGACCTTATCGCATTTTTTAACCAAAGAATTGATAACTTTAATTTTATCTGAGACTTTAAATCCCCCTAAAATTGCAACGTATGGTCTTCCTTCACTCGGGACTTCGACCGCTCTTTTCAAAGAAACTACCTCTTTTTCAACTAAATATCCGATAGCTGTTTGTTTCCCTTCTTTATTTAATATTTCAGGAACTCCATAAGTTGAAGCATGAGCTCTATGAGCAGAACCGAAAGCATCCATTACAAAAGCATCGCATAAGCTCGCCCATTCTTTTGAAAGTTCTGGATCATTTTTAGATTCGCCTTTATCATAACGAGTGTTTTGAACTAATAAAACTTCGCCTTCTTTTAAACCTTTTACTGCCTTAGCTAATTCTTCGCCACGGACAGCTGGGCAGAAGAAAACTTCTTGATTTAGCAATTCACCGAGACGAACCGCGACCGGAGCTAAATTATTTTTCTTTTTGGCTTTTTCGATTTCTTCTGGTGTTTTCTTATAATCAATCTTACCTAAGTGAGACATCAAAACAACTTTGGCACCTTTTTTAATCAATTCCTTAATTGTCGGTAACGCGGCAACGATACGATTATCATCGCTGATTTTGCCATCGATAAACGGAACATTAAAATCGCAACGAACTAAAACTGTCAAACCTTTGACGTCAAGATCTTTTACATTTTTCATTATTTTTCTCCTTTTCATAAAAATAAAGCGCCCAAGAAGCGGGCGCTAATATTAGTGATTTTTTCACTGGGTACAAAGCTACCCTAATTCAACACTTTCAGAAATTAGAAATTAGCAATTTTCTGAGAAATATTTAATTGTACGAACCATTTGAGTGGTGTAGGAATTTTCATTATCATACCAAGCGACAACTTGAACTTGATATAAACCATCACCTAAAGAAATGACCATGGTTTGAGTAGCATCGAACAAGGAACCTTCTCTAATTCCAATGATATCAGAAGAGACTAATGGTTCTTCAGTGTAGCCATATGATTCATTGGCAACTGATTTCATATAAGCGTTAATGGTATCTTTAGTCACTTCTTTATCGCTCTTAATAACTGCGACTAAGATGGTTGATGAACCGGTTGGAACTGGGACACGTTGAGCAGAACCGATAAGTTTTCCATTTAATTCCGGAATTACTAATCCGATGGCTTTAGCGGCACCGGTTGAGTTTGGAACGATGCTACAAGCCGCGGCTCTAGCTCTTCTTAAATCGCCTTTTCTATGTGGACCATCTAAGACCATTTGGTCTCCGGTGTAAGCGTGAACTGTAGTCATAATACCGCTTTGAATCGGAGCGAAATCATTTAAAGCTTTAGCCATTGGTGCTAAGCAATTCGTAGTACAAGAAGCCGCTGAAATGATTTGATCTTCTTTTGTTAAAGTTTTGTGGTTAACATTGTAGACAATAGTCTTTAAATCTTTACCAGCCGGAGCGGAAATAATAACTTTCTTTGCACCAGCATTGATGTGTGCCATCGATTTTTCTTTGGAGCAATAGAAACCGGTGCACTCTAACACCACATCGACATCAAGAGCTTTCCATGGGCAGTTATTCGCATCTTTTTCGGCATAGATTCTGATTTTTTTACCATCGACTGCGATCCAGCCTTCTTCTGCACCATCTTCGGAACAAGTGACTTTATCGGCGAGCTCATATCTTCCTTGAGCCGAATCGTACTTCAACAAATGAGCGAGCATTTTTGGGCTCGTTAAATCGTTGATAGCGACGACTTCATAACCTTCGGCACCAAACATTTGGCGGAAAGCGAGACGTCCGATACGTCCAAATCCATTAATTGCAATTTTTACTGACATTTATTATGTCCTCCTTCTTTTGCACTGCAAGTGTATTATACCTCATCTAATAAAAATTTTAAAAGTATTTTGATAATGTTTTATTGCGATTTTTTATAATGAATAAAAAAATTCGTAACTGCGATTAATTTTTAATGTATATTTTTTTGATTTTACTCTTACACTAAATTAGACAACTTGAGGAAAAAATCTTATGCCAATTATTCCCGCAATCAGTATTCAAAGTTATGACGGAGTAAAAAATTACGACTTGTTTTCTTTATTATTGAGTGAACGAATCATTGTTTTGTCAGGTGAAATCAACGATGATGTTGCTTCTTTGGTGATTTCTGAAATTCTTTATTTGAGCGCTGCTTCACCAAGTGAAAAAATTACCATTTACATAAATTCGCCAGGTGGATCGGTAAGCGCCGGTTTAGCGATTTACGATGCGATGAAAATTTCTCCATGTACCATTGAAACGATCGGTGTGGGTCTTTGTGCCTCTATGGGAGCTTTTTTGCTTTCAAGCGGCACTAAAGGCTATCGTCGCGCTTACCCTAATTGTGAAATTATGATTCATCAACCATTAGGGGGTACCAATGGGCAAGTCAGCGACTTAGAAATCATGACCAAACGTTTTATTTTCTTGAAAAAGAAACTCAATCGCATCTTAAGCGAAAATACTTCACAACCAATCGAAAAAATCGAAGCCGATTGTGATCGGGATTATTTTTTAGAGCCGCAGGAAGCGAAAGATTATAATTTAATTGATGATATCTTAAGTCGATCCTCCAACAAAGAATAATCGCGGATTCCTTCAAACAAATCGCTTAAACTAATTTGAAGAGCGATCGCAATTTTACGAAGGATTTTTAAAGACGGATTCCTTCTTCCATTTTCTAAATCCGAAAGATAGTTTTTGTTAATTTCAGCTTCAAGCGCCAAATCTAACGAAGACATCTTTTTTTGTTTTCTTAGATAGACGATACGTTGTCCTAATTGCTTATAGATATTCGGTGTTTCCATTATTCTTGTCCTTTAAGTTTTATCGCTAATTTTTCGATGTTTTTAAATATGTGATTTACGCCGGATTTTGATATTTTGATATTATATTTTTCTAATAAAATGTCGGCAATATCTTGTAATGTATATTCTTCGCTTTCCTCTCTTATTTCAATAACCGCTCGAGTTTTACTATCAAGCACATTAAGTCCGGATTTAGATTTGATAAATTCGATAGTTTTAAGTTGTGCTTTTGATGTCTTAATCGTTTTAAAAAGATTAGCATTTTCACAAATTTGGCACCGATTGTTGCTATTGATAAAATCTCTTTCTATTCGATAATTTTCAAATTTTAAACGTGCTTGTGTTGCTCCTAATATCATTAAAAATATACAGATTTGCTCTGATTTTTTGAGATATAAAACATATTTAGTTTTGCGAGTAATTTTTTTAAATGACATCTTTCTCTGTTCTTTGAATCGACTATTCAACAATTTGAAAATGTAATCACAAAAGACTTCATCGCTAAAAGCTAACTGCAAATGATAATTTGAAGAACTCGGATCATTCACCGTTCCTAAAGCAAGAAAAAGGCCTCTTAAAAAATACTCGACAAGTTTTCCTTTAACGAGCTCGTTAGGTAAAATTGGAACTATGCCATCAGAAACTTCAAGGTCGTCTAAGATTTCTTCAATCTTTTGATTGATCTTAATAGTGTACATTTTTTTGCGATTCAAATTATTTTTTTGAGAACTGAAAAGTTGAATCTTAATTCCATATATCGATTCTAAACCATTAACTATTTGTTTGGCTGAATTCTTGTTTTCAGTTCTTAGTACAATTGATTCCGGTTTAAAAGAAGACGATGCTAAAATATTGCCATTCGCTTTTATAAATCCTGAAAGCAAAGCTTTTAATTCATCTTCACTATATGTTTTACTTAAAATTTCTTCCTTGATTTCTTGAGTATATGAAGTATTTTTCATTAAATCACCAAATTGATTATATACTACTATAAGTGTACTTTCATTTGTTTTTTTGCAAGAAACGATTTATTGAAGATGCCGCTAAGGCGCCATCTCCGCAAGCAACTACAATTTGATGCATTCTATTTGATACCACATCACCGGCAGCAAAAAGTCCTGCTATTTTAGATTCAAGTTCATCGTTAACGCAAATATAACCTTCGCTGTCCAAAATATCTTTTTCTTGAATAAATTCAGTATTAGCTTTTGAACCGATATAGGTAAATATCGCTTGGCAATTTAATTCACAAACTTCTTTAGTGCGAACATCTTCAATCAGCAATTTTTCAACGTGACTTTCGCCTTGAATTTCTTTAATTACAAAATATTCTAAAATTTCAATTTTTTCATTGTTTCTTACTTTATCAATTAAAAATTTATCGGCACGGAAATTATCCGAACGATGTATTAAAAAAACTTTAGAAGCAATCGTTGATAAATACAAAGTTTCTTCAAACGCTGAATTGCCACCCCCAACGACTGCAACCATTTGATTTTGATAAAAGTTTCCATCGCATACCGCACAAGAAGACACTCCTTTACCGAAAAATTCTTTTTCTCCTTTAACACCAAGTTTTTTCTCTCTCGTTCCGCTAGCAATTAAAACCGTTTTGCTAAGATATTCTTCTTTATTGCTTTTAACCACAAAAAGATTATTCTCCTTTACTACCGAAACAATTTTTTCGGCCTTTAAGGTAATCTTATTAAATGATAATTGTTGATAAAATTTAAACGCTAAATCGCCCCCGCTAATATGGTCAAAACCGGGGTAATTTTCTACCTGGTAAGTAAAATTAACTTTTCCACCGGGAACATCGTCTTCAAAAATTAAAAAATTTAAACCGGCTCTTTTTAAATATATCCCAGCGGTGATACCACTTGGTCCAGCACCGATTACTAGTGCATCATAAATTTTTTCCATCAAGGATAACCTCCTTCAATTCTTTATAAGAGGAAATATATAATTGTGCTTCCGTTTCGATTTTTTTAATCGACCAAGTAACTAAGCCAAAATCGACACCAGCGTTAACCGCGCTTTCTTTATCGCTCAAATTATCTCCTATATATAAGGTATCTTCTTTACGACCATTTAATACATCGATCGCCTTTAAAATTCCTTGAGGATTCGGTTTCGGAAAGTCTACATCATCAAGAGTGATCACGGCGTCAAAATATTTATCGAGATTAAAGCAAGATAAAGTTACTTTGGTACTTTCTTTCATTTTTGAAGTGATGATTGCTAATTTTATTCCATTGATTTTAAAGGCTTCTAACGCTTCATAAACTCCATCATAAAGGAGCGCGTAACGAGCGATGTTTTTTTTAGAAAATGTTACAAAGTATGCTATTGCATTTTGAACTTTTTCTTGAGGTAAGTATTTTGAAAAAGTGTCTCTCAATGTCGGTCCTAAAAAAGAAACCAATTCTCTAAGAGACAATTTATAATGTGGCAAAAATGTTTGAAAAGTATGGACAAAGGCATCGATTACCAATAAATCGGTATCGATTAAAGTGCCATCCAAATCAAACAGCAAATTTTTATATTTCTTCATCGCGGGCTTTAATATAGTTGTTGAAATTTTCTTCAACCATCTTTTGCTTCGGTTTTGCCACAAATTTATCATAAAGGTGACATCCGATAATCCCCAATATTCCACCGATTAAGAAAACCCAAGCCATCACAATAGAAGCCATAATCTTTTGCTGCGTTTCAGCGTTTACTACTCCCATAATAAATTGATCATTTCGCATCGGCTCCATAATTATTCTTGTTAGTCCATACCATATTAAATATGAACAAGCCATATCACCGGGAGCTTTAATCTTCTTTAATCCATAACCGATACCAAAATAAATGACGACAAAACCCACTAAATTCGAGATAGCTTCAATAAGGAATAACGGGACTGCGATTTGACCTTGAACGCATCCGGAATTAGGAATATTTGACATTTGGTCAAGAATAAAGGATGGTAAGAAGCTCCAATCACTGCGACTCACGCATTGTCCATATACTTCCTGATTAAAGAAATTACCGATTCTTCCAATTGCTTGAGCGACTAAAACTCCAGGAATTACCCAATCAACCGCTAAAAGCACAGGAAGATTTTTTCTACGATAATAAACGAAAAGAATCCCGACCGCGGCTCCTAAAAGCACCCCGCCTTGAATAGCTAAGCCACCATTCCAAATCTCGAAAATATCGGGGAAAGGATGTGCCGCAAATTCTTTTTGCCACTCAGCGATAACATACCAAATTCTCGCTCCGATAATGCCGCTTGGAAAAGCGATATAAAAGACACTTTCAAGAATTCTAAAATTGTAACCTTTCTTTTTTAAAGAGTAAGCCGCAATAAAATATGCCGTAATTGCGCCAAGCAAAATAAAGACTGCATAATATGTAATATGCAACGAACCGATACTAATAATATCTTTTGGTAATGCAAATGTTTTCATTGTGATTTCTTCCTATCCATTAATTCTTTTAATCTATTTTCAAAGACATAACCTGAATCATATCCGAATTTTTTGAGTTTTAAATTAGTGATAGCCACTTCGATAATTTCCGCCATCGAACGAGCTCCGGAAACCGGTAAGGTTAAAAGTGGAATTTTTTTACCTAAGATTTCATAGTATTGAGTTTCAATACCGAGTCGTTCCATCGGTTCTTCAGGACGAAAATGCACTAGTTTAATCGCAAACGAAATCGTTGTGCGATCTAATAAGGAATTAATACCAAACATTCTCGGCACATCTATAATGCCGATACCACGCACTTCCATCATCCCTACTAAAAGTTCCGGTGCTCTTCCGATTAATTCTCCTTTAAATAAGGAAATTTCGACGCGATCATCGGCGACAATTTGATGACCCTTTTTTATTAATTCCAAAGTCGTCTCTGATTTACCGATTCCAGACTCGCCTAAGATAATGACTCCTTCAGAAAATATTTCCACTAAAGAAGCATGGATCGAGGTGTTAGGTGCTAACTTTTCACCTAAATATACAACTGATTCATATGTAAGCTCATTAGTATTACGCATCGTTCCAAATAACGGAAAATTCTTTTTCACGCAAATATCCAAAAGATCTTCAGGACATTCATGATTTTGACATATGACAATACCCGGACATTCTTCATTGGTAATAAAATCAAATGCTTCTAATAATTTTTTTCGATTTGTACACGAATTAATATAAGAAATTTCTTTATTACCCAGAAAAATAATACGATTGGCACGAGGATATTTAAAATATCCCGTCAGTTCTAATCCCGGTCTAGATACTACATGTTCCGTAACCGGTCTTAATAAAGCCTGTTGATCTCCGTTAATCCATTTTAAACCAAAATGATTGGCAAAATCTCTAATTGTCAGTTTTTCAGTCACGTCATATCACCTTTATTAAGTTTATCATTTAAAACAATTTTAATCAACAACGCGGCGATTCATTCGTTCTTTATCGCGTTTGAGAATCTTTTTTAAATATTGACCGGTGTATGAATGCTCATTTTGAGCAACTTCTTCGGGAGTTCCTTTGGCGATTACCATTCCTCCGCGGTCTCCACCTTCCGGCCCCATATCGATAATATAATCGGCGCATTTGATAATATCTAAATTATGCTCGATTATCACCACAGTGTTCCCTGTAGAAACAATAGTTTGCAAAACATTTAAAAGATCTTTAATATCATTGACATGCAATCCGGTAGTGGGTTCGTCAAGAATATATAAAGTTTTTCCCGTAGAACGTCTTTGTAATTCGTAAGCCAATTTCACTCGCTGTGCTTCCCCACCTGAAAGAGTTGTAGAACTTTGGCCTAATTTTATATATCCTAAACCAACGTCATAAAGAGTTTGAATTTTCCTTGCAATTGAAGGGATATTTTTAAAGAATTCTTTTGCTTCTTCTACTGTCATTTCCAAAACATCATAAATATTTTTGCCTTTATATGTAATTGATAATGTTTCATCATTGTATCGACGTCCTTCGCACTCATCGCAAACAACGTAAACGTCCGGCAAAAAATTCATCGCGATTCTTCTTACACCATCGCCATAACATTTTTCGCACCGTCCTCCAGGCACGTTAAATGAAAATCGTCCCTTTGAATATCCACGTGCCTTGGCCTCTTTAGTTTGAGCAAATAATTCTCGTATATCATCAAAGACTCCAATATATGTGGCCGGATTACTTCGCGGTGTTTTACCAATTGGTTCTTGCGATACGTTGATTACTTTATCGATATAATTTAAGCCGACAATATCATCGCATTCGCCAGCTTCAATTTTAGACTGCGATAATTGTTGGGCGATTTTTTTATATAAAGTTTCCGTGATTAAAGAACTTTTTCCCGATCCTGAAACACCCGTAACTACAACCATGCACCCCAAAGGTATATCGACTGAAATATTCTTCAAGTTATTGCACCGAGCTCCACGAATTTTAATAAAATTGCCATTGCCTTTAGAACGATATCGTGGATAAGGAATAAATTTTTCTCCTTTTAAATATTGTCCGGTCAAAGATTCGGGATTATTTTTAACTTCTTCTGGAGTCCCACGCGCCATAATTTTACCACCATGTACACCCGCTCCAGGACCGATATCAACCAAATAGTCAGCGGCTAACATCGTATCTTCATCATGCTCGACAACAATTAAAGTATTTCCTAAATCTCTCATAGCTTTCATCGTTTGAATCAAGCGGTCATTATCTCTTTGATGAAGGCCAATCGATGGTTCATCTAACACATATAGTACACCGGTTAAACGAGAACCAATTTGGGTCGCAAGACGAATTCTTTGCGCTTCCCCTCCAGATAAAGTCATCGCCATTCTCGCTAAAGTCAAATAATCTAATCCGACATCGATCAAAAATGAGCATCGCGAATTAATTTCTTTTAATACCATCGAAGCGATTTCAAGATTTTCACGATCTAATGATTTTTCGACTTGTAAGATAAACTCTTTGAGTTTTATGAGTGGCAAACAGCAAACCTCATAAATATTTAAACCATTTATTCTTACTGAAAGAACAGCTTCATTCAATCTTGCCCCATGACATGTAGGACACTCGTGATCTCTCATAAATCCAGCATAGTATTCTCTAGAAGTTTCAGAATTCGTTGTATCGAAAAGACGTTGAATTCGATGTCTGATACCTTCGAACCCATTACGAGAAATCGTATTGCCCGAACTGCTTTTTATTTTTACCGAATATTCTTTTTCAGAAACGCCATTCATTAAGATATCTTTTTGCTTAGGTGTCAATTTTCTATAAGGTACATCAAGTGGAATGTGATAATAATCGGCAACGCAACGTAACTCTTCCATATCAATAGTCGATTTGCCTTCCATTGATTGATATTTAAAATATTTTATAGCGCCTTGATTGATTGAAAAGTTGTCATTCGGGACTAAAAGTTCTTCACTAACTTCTTGTTTGATTCCTAACCCCTTACAATCTGGACAACAACCTAAAGGCGCATTAAAAGAAAAAAGGCGCGGTTCTAGTTCCGGAACCGAAAAACCACAATATTTACATGAACGATGCTCACTGAATAACGTTTCTTTTCCGTCACAAGAAATTAAAACGTATCCGTCAGCGGCATTTAAAGCATTTTCGATTGAATCAAAAACACGTGAATAACTATCTTCTTTAAGTTTCAATCGATCTACCACGATATCAATAAAGTGCTTTTTATTTTTTTCTAAAGGCGCAACTTCGCTGATTCGCATTGTTTCACCTTGATCAATTCTTACTCTTTCATAACCTAATGAAGCAAATTTTTTTAAAGTATCAACATGAGTCCCTTTCTCGTTCCTAACGATTGGAGCCATGATCATAATTCTTGAGTCAAGCGAGTTTTTCATCACAAAATCCGTCATTTGCTTGGTGGTTATTTTTACGATCGGCTCATTGTGCGTGGGACAATAAGCCACACCGATTCGAGCAAAAAGAAGCCTTAAATAATCATAAATTTCCGTCACAGTTCCAACCGTTGACCGAGGATTATGAGAAGTGGTTTTCTGATCGATAGCAATCGCCGGTGATAGTCCCTCGATTGTATCAACGTCTGGTTTTTCAACACCACCCAAAAATTGTCGTACATAGCTTGAAAGGGATTCAACGTAACGTCTTTGTCCCTCATTAAAAATAGTATCAAAAGCCAATGTTGATTTACCTGATCCAGAAACTCCGGTAAAAACAATCAATTTTTCTTTCGGCAACTCTAAATCGATGTTTTTTAAGTTATTTTCTCGAGCTCCTTTGATTATGATTTTTTTGTTATCCATGGTTGCATCACCTCAAAATTTTATTATACAACAAAAACGGCTAAATCTCGACATTTTTTTCACAATTCTATAAATGACTTTCAACTAACTTATTCACTTACTTTTTTATTATTCGTTTAGAAATAAATATTAATTCATTTTTTTAAAGAATTAAAAATACGTTAAATTATATCCTCCCTAATTTAAAGCATTCAAAGCAAACAGAAATTATTGAAATAAAATCAATTTTAAGTTACTATATGATTACTTCGGGACGTAGCACAGCTTGGTAGTGCACTACCTTGGGGTGGTAGGGGTCGTGCGTTCAAATCGCATCGTTCCGACCATTTGACATTTTAAGATATCAAGCATTTGCTTGATATCTTTTTTAAAGATAGGTGATTATATTGAATTTTAAAAAAATTGCTTTAGAAGATATCGATATTTTAAACAAATATCTTTCCCAACAAGAATTTCGTTCTTCTTTATATACTCTTGGAGTCCTTTATTATTATGAAGATTATTTTTCACCGGAATACGCAATAATTGATGACACTCTATTAATTCGTTGCAAAGATCAAAATGGTGAAAGCAACTACCTTTATCCACTCGGGAAAAACTCTAAAGATTTGGCATTGTCTTTAAGTAAAATTACCTACGCTCCTGAAAGTGTCAAAGAAGATTTAAAAGATAATTATAAAAGTGAGTTGATTCCTGATTGGTTCGATTATTTATACAAATACGATGATTTAGTCAATCTTTCAGGCAAAAAATATCAAAAAATCCGTAACCATATTAATCGATTTTTAAATACTTATCACGATTATCATTATGAAACAATTTCTCCCGATAACTTTAAAGATGTTGTAAAAATCATTTACGCTGTAAAGCCGATTACCGAAGGAGGAAAACAAGAATTAAATCGTGTAAAAAGATGGATTGATTCTTATTTTTCATTTCCTTTTATCGGTGGAATTTTATACGTCAAAAACGAACCCGTCGCTTTTTCGTTTGGCGAAGTTATTAAAGATACTTTACACGTCCAAATTGAAAAGACCATCAAAACATTCGATGGTGCCGGAGATATGCAAAGAAATTTATTTTTAAAATTATTTAAAGACCAAAATATTGTTTTTGTAAATCGACAAGAAGATCTTGGAGATCCCGGATTAAGATTTCAAAAACGTTCCTTAAATCCTTGCGCACTACTTAATAAATACGATTTAAAAAAGCTTTAAATCTCCAAAAAAACGATCCGAACGGACCGTTTTTTATTTATAGTTTTGCATTATGATAGACATCTTGAACGTCTTCTAATTCATCTAGCATCGCAAGTAATTCTTCAAACTTTTCTTTATCTTCACCTTCAAGTGTCACAGTATCCAAAGGAAGCATCGTAATTTCACAAGTCGAGAATTCTTGAATTCCAATTTCCATTAAACATTTTTTTGCTTGCATTAAGGCCGTTTTCTCAACTGTCACGACAATTAGGTCGTCATCAAGTTTTACTTCATCTAGATCGATATCCGCCAAAATCAAAGCTTCTTCAACTTCTTCAAGGTTAGAACCGACAAATTCAATTAGTCCGACTTCTTTAAAGTTAAAGGAAACCGAACCTTGAGAACCTAAATGTCCTCCTTTTTTATTAAACACATTTCTAATTGAATCGAAAGCTCTTCTGACATTAGAAGTAAGCGAATCAACAATGATTGAAACATTACCCGGACCATATCCTTCATAACGACCGCTAATGTAGTTTTCTTCTTCGCCACCGGCGGCTTTTTTAATCGCTCTTTCGATTACATCCTTTGTAACGTTTTGTCCTTTGTATTTATCAATGACGCTTCGAAGAGCCAAATTGCTATTAGGATCAGGTACTCCTGATTTTGCTGCCATATAGATTTCTTTAGAAGCTCTCATAAAAAGCGCGGAACGTGCTGCCGCAGTTTGAGCCATTGATTTTGCACGAACTTCATGTGCTCTACCCATATTTAACACCTCTATTTCGCTTAATAGTATACTATACCTTAAAAATTTTTACTACATGAGCGAAGCAAAAATTCTAAATAATCGCTCTTGGAATCTTTCCCATAAATTGCGATTGTTATAATCTTCAATAGTATATTCATTTGAATTATTAATGTCTTCTTTGAAGATATCCACTTGCTGTTTAGCAAAATCTCGATCATAAACAACCGCATTAACTTCAAAGTTTAAAGCGAAGCTTCTAATATCCATATTTGCCGTGCCGATAGAAGCAACTTTTTCATCATAAATAAGGGTTTTAGAATGAATAAATCCTTTATATTTATATACTTTTACTCCGCAGTCGATAAGATCTTTTAAATAAGAACATGTAACTCTATAAGGAATTTTATAATCATATACCCCAGGTACCATCAAATATACTTGCACGCCTGATAATTGAGCTAAAATTAACGCATTGATAATTGAATCGTCCGGTATAAAGTAAGGTGTCTGAATATAAATACTTTCACTGGCGCTTGAAATCATTTTCTCATAACAATACTTAATACCTTCATCTTCACTATCGGGCCCTGAAGAAATAATTTGAATCGGGCAAACTTTTTTTACTTTTGCAATTTGAAAATACTCTTCTTTATTTTGATATTCTTGAACATCATTTTTGTTTCGAGTAGTGCAATAATAAAAATCTTGCAAGAATCTTTTTTGCAAAAATATAACCGATTCCCCGATGATTCTTAAATGCGTGTCACGCCATGGTTTTATGCGTTTATGCATCGAACGATATTCATCGCCGATATTCATTCCCCCAACATAACCAATGCTTCCATCTATCACATAGATTTTTCGGTGATTTCGATAATTGAAATTTAAATTGAATCCCCTTATTTTGCTAGGGAAAAAACGATATATTTCAGCTCCCGCCGCTTTTAATTTTTTGAAAAAATAATTTGGTGTTTTAATATTTCCGCTATCATCATAGAGCAGTTTTACTTTAACCCCTTCTTTAGCTTTCTTGATTAAAATATCGCGAATTTCCGTTCCGATAAGATCAGGTCTATAAATATAAGATTCGATGTGAATGGTCGATTTGGCATTTTTTAAATCTTCTATTAAAACCTTATACATCTCTTCGGCAGAAACAAATACTTTCGTATCATTATGAATGGTACATGGATTTTCGCTTATTCTAGTATTAAGCTTGATAATTTTTTCTAGAGAAGGATCTTCAACTCGATCATTATCTTCAAATTTCATTTTCGTTATTTTATCTTCAATCATTTTATCGGTTAATTTCTTTTTAGAGCTCCACTTCTTTTTAGAAAAGCGCGGCCCTTTCCCCCAAATAATATAAAAAAACCACGCAAAATACGGAAAAGCAATGGTTCCAAGAATCCATAAAACCATTGAGCGTTGATTTTTTCTTTCAAGAAAAATAACTGAAATTATCGTTAAAAAATCAAAAACCAAAGAAACGATAAAGGCAATTCCAAGTGGTGATAATGACATTTAGATTTCCACCTCGTCAATTACATTTAAATCCCATTCTTTTATAAGGCGATATCCCGCATCGTTTTTATCCGTTGAAATATCTCTAGGCGAATGGGCATCCAATCCTAAAACCACTTTCACTTTATACTTTTTAGCGATGTCCCAAAATCTTTTATATGGATACGCATATCGATATTCTTCACCAATTTGTCTTTTACCACGGCGCAAAGCACCAAAATTGAATTCTAATGGCATATTCATCTTTTGGGCGGTTTTACAGATGTTTTTGGCTACTTTTTCACAAACGCTATCCCATTTTAAATAACTTCCCATAAAATAATCGGGATGGGCAACGTATTTAAATAAACCGGTTTTCATTCCTTTTACACAATAACGTCCATAATCAATAACGTCTTGTTTGCTTGTAATATGGGAAAAGAAAAACTTAACTTGATTATTTTCATTAAGATAGCAATGATTTCCCAATATTAAATATTCAACTTTCTTAGACTCTAAAAGTTCGCGATAATGCGGATAATATTTTTCAAATGCTTCTGCTTCATAACCGATTCTGATTTTAATTCTATTTTCATACTTCTTTTTCAAAGAATTTAAAGAGTTTAAATATCCTTCTTCTAATTCATAGTCGCCTCTTATCGATTTTTGAGAGAAGTTCGGAAGCATAATATGGTCGGAAAAGCCAAGTTCTACAATGCCTTGAGCAATCGCTTCAACGACATAGTCTTCATCGCTTCCATCAGCATGTCCACATCGATAAGTATGAGTATGATAATTGTGCCTCAGCATTGAAATCACTCCTTTCTAATAAATAATATCATATAAATATAATCCCTGAGGAGGGGCTTTAAATGAAATTCGCTTTAAATAGGACGGCTCTAATAATTTTGGAATTTGATTTAAATCAAAACGATCTAATCCGACTTCAATGAGAGTTCCTACTATCATTCTAACCATGTAACGTCTAAAACCATTACCGATTAAATCAAAATAAATCAGTTCCTTTTCTTTTTTTACTGCGATATCATAAATGGTTCGTATAAAATCCTCATCATTAGTGCAAAAATTATGGAAACTATGTTCTCCAATAAAATAATTTGCTGCTTTTTGCATCTTTTCTAAGTCTAAAGGTTGCTTAACTTGATAAGTATACTTTCGCATAAATGGATCATTCTTTTTTAAACTGACGATATAGCGATAATGTTTCTTTTTTACTGAAAAGCGTGCATGAAATGTATCTTCGACAATTTCAAAATCAATTACTCTTATATCATCATTTAAAAGGCAGTTACAACTATAGGCAAGTCGCTCTAAAGTGACATTTAACTTAGCAATGTCAAAATGCGCCACTTGTTTAATTGCATGTACCCCTCGATCCGTCCTACCGGAAGCGACAACTTTTATTGGTTCATTCAAGATTTTTGAAAGTGTTTTTTCTATTTCATCTTGAATGCTTCTTTCAAATTCATGGGCTTGAATTTGATATCCGTAAAAGTCACTGCCATCATAACAAAAAGTCATCTTGATTCTCATAGCACGATTCCCATCATTAAAAACAAATCAAAGGAAGTGATTAATAATGTTATCATTCCTCCAAAAAGTATCGCTATAAAAACCAATGAAAGAGTATCTTTCATTTGCCATTGCATTTTCCGATACCGCGTTCTTTGCCCTGAAGGATCATAGCCTCGAGCTTCCATCGCATTTGCCAATTCTTCACTTCTTTGAATCGCGGAAATGAATAATGGAATAATCAAAGAGACGATCGCTCGAATCTTATCCTTAAGTTTCCCTTGTTCAAAATCAACTCCCCGCGAAGATTGTGCTTTCATGATTCTTTCAGTTTCTTCTAAAAGCGTAGGAATAAATCTTAAAGCCAAAGAAATTATCATCGAAATTTCATGTACCGGCACTTTGATATATTTTAACGGATGCAATAACCATTCTAAAGCATAAGTTAAATCCAATGGTTTTGTAGATGTCGTTAAAATCATCGTTAACGCAATCATCATCACTAATCTAATTACAATATACAAAGTATTATAAATCGCATTATGGTAAAGTTTGAATCCGAATATATCAAAATAAGGACCGGTCGAAGGCATAAGGACATTGATTATGAGTAAAAATAAAATCATTACCCACATCGCTTTTAAAGATTTAAATAGCGTCTTTAACTTAATGTGAGATATTCTCATCAAAGCATAAATAAAAATCATTAGTAGCGCATAGATAAAAAAGTTCATGGCCGTACTACTGAATTTAAAGAAAATCATCACCATCAAAGCAATCAAAGACAATAATTTGGTGCGAGGATCAAGACGGTGCAAAAATGAATCATATGGCACATAACGACCTAAAGCGATGTTTTTCATTTTACAGATCTCGCTTTCCCAATTTGTGCGATAAAAGAATCAAAATCCTTTATATCGTTCAATTCTAGATTCATTCCACTGGCAATCAATTTTTTGGCAAAAGAAATAATATGCGGTTCTTCTAAAGAAATTTCTTTTAGCAACTCCTCATCTTTAAATAATTCGCTCGGTTGTTCAATTTTAACAATCTTTCCATCTTTCATGACCACTGCCCGATCGCAATATTTTAAAACATTATCCATATCATGAGTGATCATAATAACTGTGGTTCCACGTTCGTTGATGGTCTTAAAAAGGCTCATCATCTCTTTGGCACCTTGAGGATCAAGACCGGCAGTCGGTTCATCTAGCACCAGAATCTGCGGTTCCAATGCGATGATTCCCGCAATCGCAACACGCCGTTTTTGCCCTCCGCTTAATTCAAAAGGAGATTTATCGAATAATGCTTCTTCAATTCCGACTAATGAAAGAGCTTTTTTAGCCTTTTCTAAAGCAACTTGTTCACTATCTTTAAAATTTTTAGGTCCAAAAGCAACGTCTTTTAAAACTGTCTCTTCAAATAGTTGATATTCCGGAAATTGAAAAACCAATCCAGCATACTTCCGCAACTCCTGTAATTTATTTACTTTTTTTTCGTTAGCCGCTATTACATAGTCGCCTACTAAAACTTTCCCTTTGCTCGGGCGTAATAAAGCGTTTATATGTTGAACTAAAGTCGATTTGCCACTGCCGGTGTGACCGATAATTGCAGTAAAAGTTCCATCAAGAATTTCTAAATCTATTCCATCCAAAGCTAAGTGCTCAAATGGAGTTTTCGGTAGATAAAGAAATGAGACATTTTCAAATTTTACTGACATAAACGTCTCACCGCCTCTTCTTCATTAAAAGCATCATCGAGATCAATTCCTTTATTTTTTAGTTCTCTTTTTAAACGAACTAAAAAAGGAATATCAAGATCGATGTTTAAAAGTTCTTCATAATGAGAAAAAACCTCATTAGGAATTCCATCAAACATAATTTTACCATCTGATAAAACCACAACACGACTAGCAAGATAAGCTTCTTCGATGTCGTGAGTGATTGAAATAATCGTCAAATTCGGATTATCGTTTTTCATTTTAGAAACTAAGGTTAAAATTTCTTTGCGACCTTTAGGATCTAACATCGCCGTCGCTTCATCAAGAATTAAAATATCAGGATTCATCGCTAAAACACCGGCTAGTGCCACCCGCTGTTTTTGACCACCCGATAAATTGCTGGGTTCTTGATCAAGAAAGTCGAACATCCCTACTTTTTTTGAGAATTCATCGATCACATCATCCATTTTCTCTTGTGGGATTCTCCTATTTTCTAAACCAAAGGCGATATCATCGCGAACCGTCGAACCGATAAATTGATTATCCGGATTTTGAAATACAATGCCGACTTTTTCTCTTATGGTATGAATATTCTTTTCATTGACTTCATTTTCCATCACTTTAATCGACCCGGATTTAGCTTCCAATAATCCGATGATCAATTTTGCCAAAGTTGATTTACCACTTCCGTTGTGACCGATAATACAAACATGACTGCCTAACTCAATTTCTAAATTAAGCTGTTTTAAAACTTCTTGATCTTTGGTATATGAAAAAGATAAATTTTCAATTTCGATAGCTTTCATCTTTTAACACCACCTTTTGGTTTTGAAAGAAAATATGCCACCACAGCATAAATTATAGTAAGCACAGCGATAACAGCGATAAAAATAAGTTTTTGCCAATCTTCACTTAAATACAGATAATGATAAACTATCGAAAAAATCGGAATGAAAGTCATCAAATAAATAATGAGCCATATTACGATTTTCTTAGTCTTATCGGACATTATTAAACTCCTTAACCATAATCTCAATACGACGTCCTTCATATTTTCGATATGTGACATGGGCTAAGTCAAAAAGGCGTTTTGCAGCCTTGCTAGCCATTCCTTCAGCATATTTATCTTCAATATATATAACTTCTTTGATTCCTGATTGAATGATCGCTTTTGCGCATTCATTGCACGGAAAAAGGGTGACATAGATCCGACATCCTTCTAATGAACATAGCGAATTCAAAATTGCATTGAATTCAGCGTGACACACATAAGGATATTTAGTGTCTAATTCATCTTCGGCTTCGCGTTCCCATGGCAAATCTTCATCATTACAGCCAATCGGCATTCCATTATATCCCATAGTGACGACTTTATTCTGCTTTGAAGCCACGCAAGCTCCAACCTGAGTCGAAGGATCTTTGCTTCGAAGAGAAGACAAAATTGCCACTCCCATAAAATATTCGTCCCAGGAAATATAATTTTCACGCTTTGGCATATATTATCACCGCTTTCTAATTGTTTATTTTATCATTTAACGAAAGGTTTTTAAATGATTTTACTCTACAATGACGGGATTTTACCAATTGATCTTTACACGTAAATCTTTATTAAATAATATAAATTTTTAAGCAATAAAAAAACTGCCAAATCATAACGATTTAACAGTTTTTAATTTCTTTTAAGCTACAAAACTAACTAATGCCATTTGAGCATTATCACCGCGACGACATTCGGTTTTCAAGACTCTTGTGTAACCGCCATTACGATTTTCGTATCTTTTGGCGATATCATCGAAGAGTTTCTTAAGAGCGGTCGTTCCGTTTTTATCAACGACGACATTGCGAAGTTTTTGAGCCGCAAGACGGCGAGCATGCAAATCACCTTTCTTACCGAAAGTGACCATTTTATCCGCTAAAGCCGATAAATCCTTAGCTACCGGTAAAGTAACTTCAACTTTTTCATTGGCAATCAATTCGGTAACAAGATTTCTTAACATTGCCTTGTATTTGCTAGGAGTAAATGCCGCCTTAAAACGGACACCACCCTTACCATGAACATTTTTACGTCCTTGTGTACGCATTTAACTTGTCCTCCTATTCATATTCTCTGAAGCCAAGTCCGATTGCTGCAAGCTTTTCTTTGACTTCTTTTAAAGATTTCTTACCAAGATTTCTGACTTTCATCATGTCTTCTTCGGTCTTTTGAGTAAGCTCCATCACCGTAGCGATTGCGGCTCTTTTAAGACAGTTGTATGAACGAACTGAAAGATCGAGTTCTTCGATAGTCATATCTTGATATTTGTTCTTTGGTTCTTCAACCATTTCAGCGAGTACTTCAGTAGATTTAGCAGTCTCACTCAATTCTTCAAACAACTCAAAGTGAGTAACTAAAATCTTAGCGGCCAAAGCAACTGCATCGTGCGGTAACATTGATCCATTGGTCCAAACTTCTAAATCAAGTTTATCATAATTGGAATTATGTCCGATTCTTGTCGGGTCGACCGTATATTTTACTTTAGTAATCGGTGAATAATTTGAATCAGTCGGAATCACTCCAAGCGGTAACGATTTAGATTTATTACCTTCGGCAGTGACATAACCTCTTCCGTTACGAGCATAAATGGTCATAATCAATTTTCCTGATTCATTGACATGAGCCAAGACCAAATCTTTATTGATAACTTCAATACCGGCCGGGCAAATAATATCTGCCGCTGTAACCACTTTCGCTTCTTGGACATTGACCATTAATTTGAAATTATTGTCGATGTCTTCGTCGATTTTAAGAACTAAATCCTTGAGATTTAAAACAATATTCGTCACATCTTCCTCAATTCCGTCTAAGGCTGAGAACTCATGACGTGCACCTTCCACTTCGATAGCATATACGCTTGCACCCGGAAGTGAAGATAGCAATACTCTTCTTAAGGCATTTCCAATCGTCATTCCAAAACCACGTTCTAATGGTTCAATGACGAAATGACCGTAATTAGACGTTGTATCGTAACTAGCGATCTTAAATTCTGGCTTTTCAAATTTTTTCATAGTCTTTCCTCCCTAGTTTGATTTATCGTCCTAATGATTAACCACGTGGACGTTTAGGTGGACGACATCCGTTGTGCGGAATCGGTGTCGTGTCGGTAATAACTTGAATTGTAAGCCCAGCCGCCTGTAAACTTCTAAGCGCCGATTCACGACCTTGTCCCGGTCCTTTCACGTTCACATCGACGGTTTTTAATCCTTGATCAATCGCAGCTTTGGCGCATTTTTCTGCCGCTAATTGAGCAGCGAATGGTGTCGATTTTTTCGATCCTTTATAACCTATCGCTCCAGCAGAGCTCCAAGCGATAGCATTTCCGGCTTCATCGGTAATTGTCACAATCGTATTATTAAAGGTTGAATGAATGTGAGCAATTCCTTTAGTATAACTTCTTTTGATTTTCTTCTTACGAGTCGTAGAAGATTTTTTTGCGTTTGCCATATACTATTTACCTCACTTTCTAACCTTGAGTTGCTTTCTTCTTGTTCGCAATGGTCTTTTTCGGTCCTTTACGAGTTCTAGCATTAGTTTTTGTTCTTTGACCTCGAACCGGTAAACCTCTACGATGTCTAAGTCCGCGATAGCATCCGATTTCGCTCAAACGTTTGATGTTTAAAGCGACTTCTCTGCGAAGGTCACCTTCAACCTTCAGCGCACTTACTTCTTTTCTAATTGCGGTAAGTTGTTCTTCTGTCAAATCTTTGACTCTCACATCTTCGCTTACTCCGGCTGCACTTAACACTTTTTTCGCAGTGGTAAGTCCGATACCGTAGATGTAAGTCAATGAAACAACTACGCGCTTGTCATTGGGTATATCTACTCCAACAATACGTGCCATGTTACTTTTTTCCTCCTAAAATTAGCCTTGTCTTTGCTTATGCTTTGGGTTTTGGCAGATGACCATAACGCGGCCTTTTCTGCGAATAACCTTGCACTTGTCGCAAATCGGTTTTACTGAGGGTCTCACTTTCATAAAATTTTCCTCCTCGTTAATTTTTAATCCTTATGTCGATAAGTGATTCTTCCACGTGTTAAATCATACGGCGATATTTGAACTGTAACTCTATCACCTGGTAAAATGCGAATGTAGTTCATACGGATTTTACCAGAAACGTGGGCGAGAATTACAACGTCGTTTTGTAACTTTACATTGAACATCGCGTTCGGTAAAGTTTCAACCACTACCGCCTCAACTTCAATGACATCTTCTTTAGCCATTCTTGACATTGTCCTCCTTGTTAGTAAGCATCGTCAGAATTTCACAACCATCTTTGGTGATAACTATCGTATTTTCGTAGTGACTTGCTAATTTCCCGTCAATTGTCTTTGCCGTCCAATTATCTTTCATAAGGCGAGTTTCTTTTCGTCCTTCATGAATAATCGGTTCAATCGCAAGACACATACCTTCTTTGAGCAAAACACCATGACCTTCTTCTCCGTAATTGGGAATCGACGGATCTTCGTGAAGACTTCTTCCGATTCCATGTCCGGTGTAATCTCTTGGAACTGAATAGCCATGCTTCTCGGCATGTTCTTGAATTGCGTTTGAGATATCACCAAGGTGATTGCCGGGTTTAGCAAATTTGATTCCCTCGAAGAAACATTCCTCAGTCACTCTTACAAGATCTGCTGCTTCTTTAGAAACTTTTCCAACGAGATAAGTTCTACAAGCATCGCCGTTATAACCATTGAGTGTCGCTCCGACATCTAAAGAAACGATATCTCCTTCTTTTAATTTTTGACCCGATGGTATCCCATGGACCAAGACATCGTTAACCGACGTGCAAATGGCCCCTGGGAATCCATTGTAATTTTTAAAAGTTGGATAAGCACCAAAACTTCGAATAACTTCTTCTGCTTTTTTAGCGAGTTCTTTAGTTGTAATACCCGGGACAACCAATGGTTCTAAAGCTTTAAACACTTCAGCTACCACTTGGCCTGCTTCTCTCATCAATTCGATTTCACGAGCTGATTTGATTATGATCATTTACTTAGCTACCTCAGATATAACTTTTTGAATGTCTTTGAAGACATCGCTTATGTCTTTCAAACCATCGACTTCTTTGAGCAAGCCTTTTTTGTCATAGAATTCTATCAAAGGCTTAGTTTGATTTTCATAAGCATTTAATCTCACTTGCAATGATTCAATTGTATCGTCTTTGCGTTGCACAAGTTCGCTCTTACAATTGTCGCAAATTCCGTCTACCATCGGCTTTTTAAATTCGACGTGGTATGAATTGCCACATTTTGGGCAAACACGACGTCCGGAGATGCGTTTAATTAAAGCGTCTTTTTCGCAAGTAATATTGATTACCAATTGAATCGGGCGTGAGATTTCTTGAGTTAATTTCTCTAAAGCTTCCGCTTGCGCTAAGGTGCGCGGAAAACCATCGAGAAGATAACCTTTTTGACAATCGGGTTTTGCTAATCTTTCTTTAACAAGTCCAATCGTCACTTCATCAGGAACCAATAATCCCTGATTAATATAAGAACTGGCGAGTTTACCGAGTTCGGTACCCTCTTTTATCGCTTCCCTAAACATATCTCCGGTAGAGATATGCGGGATATTGCAATATGCCAAGATCTTTTCAGATTGAGTTCCTTTGCCGGCACCGGGAGGTCCCATAATAATGATGTTCATGTTA
This sequence comes from uncultured Bacilli bacterium, assembly GCA_947588815.1. Classification (GTDB taxonomy): domain Bacteria; phylum Bacillota_I; class Bacilli_A; order RFN20; family CAG-449; genus CANQAG01. Next base: position 93,210 of record CANQAG010000004.1, on the reverse strand, counting down.
CTTACCTCCTAGTTAACCGAAGCATTGGATGATGCTGCCGCAAGAAGACCATTGATTTGATTCATGGTTTCAAGGGAAACACCGACGACGATGATCATTCCGGTTCCACCGAGAGCCAACGATTGAGGGACAACCTTCAATAAAGTTAAAACTACCGGTAAAGCTGCAATCAACGTCAAGGCTGTAGCACCGATGAAAGTTACTCTGTTTAAAACTTTCTTTACGTAACGATAAGTTTCGTTACCCGGTCTTACACCCGGAATGTATGTTCCGTTCTTTTTAAAATCTTCTGCAAGACGTTCAGGATTGATCGTCAAATTAGAATAGAAGAAACTAAATAAGAAGGTTAATACGATATAGATGATAAGGCCCCATGGCATATACCAAACAGTGCCATTGATGCCAGGCATTTCAACAAGAGCCGATGAGACAAAAATATTTAAAATATTTTGTAAGGTCGCATCAGTAGAACTTGTTGCAAAGCTGACGATTACCGCCGGAGCCATCATAATCGAACTAGCGAAGATGACAGGAATAACACCGGCAGAGTTAATTTTAATCGGTAAGAAAGATGTGTTGTTAAGCTTTTGATTTAAAGCTCCACCCGTTCCGGAATGTTGTACCGGAATCTTTCTAATCGACAATTCAACAAAGGTTACAAAGACGATGATTAGAATATAAGTAATAATGTAAACACCTAACGATAAGGCACCTCTAATAATTAATTCCGAATCACCTGTAATCAATTGTTGACCGAAGAAATAAATAAAGGCGTTATATATTTGCGTCGGTAATGACGAGACAATACCGGCAAAGATGATCATTGAGATACCATTACCGATACCCTTTGTGGTAATTTGGTCTGCCATCCACATCACGAGCATTGAACCGGCAAGAAGGATGATGACGATTTTCATATATCCGAATAACGAGGGATCCAAAACTTCAAGCCCACTCGTATTTTCCATCGTGACCGTAATACCATACGCCTGGACAGAACCGAGCAATAATGTCAAATAACGCGTTGCCATTTCAATCTTCTTTCGACCTGTTTGACCTTGTCGCGATAACTCGGTTAAAGCAGGAAGAACGTCCATTGATAATAGCTGAATAATAATCGATGAAGTGATATACGGCGATACTCCTAAGGCAAAGACCGAGAAGCTTTGTAAAGCCCCACCGCCTAAAAGGTTCATTAAACCAAGGACATCACTATCGGTAAAACCTCCGGTGACGTTTACTCCTGGAACCGTAATCGCGGAGCCGATTCTAAAGATCAAGAAGATTCCCAAAGTAAAGAGAATTCTTCCTCTGATGTCTTTATTTTTAAGGATGGCTGCGAGTTTCTTCATCTTAGATCACCTCGATTTTTCCACCGGCATCGACGATCGCCTTTTCGGCTGACTTCGAGAACTTATTAGCAGAAACGGTGAGTTTCTTTTCCAAAGTTCCGTTACCTAAGATCTTCACTCCTTCGTATTCTTTGTTAACTAAACCAGCTTCTTTCAATAAAGTCGGAGTGACATTTACTCCTTCATCAAATTTATTTAAGTCGCTGACATTAACAATCGCGTAGCGCACTTGACCGAAATTGGTAAATCCTCTTTTTGGTAAGCGACGATAAATCGGGTTTTGTCCACCCTCAAAGCCGAGACGTACTCCGCCACCGCTTCTAGATTTTTGACCCTTATTTCCGCTTCCGCAATTCTTACCTTTTCCGCTTCCAAGGCCGCGTCCAACGCGCATTTTTTCTTTTCGTGCGCCTGGTTCGAATTTTAATTCATTAAGTTTCATGTTGCGACCTCCTATTTACGTAGCGCATTAATCTGCGCGGTAGTTTTAAGGTTATTTAAGCCGTCAACTGTCGCTCTAATGCAGTTGATTGCGGTTCTTGAGCCATAAACTTTAGAGTAGATGTTTTTAACACCGGCAAGTTCCAAGATTGCACGAACCGGACCACCGGCGATAATTCCGGTACCATCCGGTGCCGGTTTTAAGAAAACTTTGCAAGCTCCGTATTTTCCGATAATTTCATGAGAGATTGTGCCACCTTTGACGATCGTGACACGACTCATGTTTCTCTTTGCCGCTTCAATCGCTTTTTTGATAGCATCCGGTACTTCACTAGCCTTACCGGTTCCAAAACCATAGTTGCCTTTTCCATCTCCGACGACCACTAAAGCGGCGAAACGTTGATGACGACCACCTTTAACCGTTTTTGAAACTCTATTAATAGCGACAACTCGTTCTTCATATTGTTTTTCAAAACGATTTGCGCCCGGTTTATTTCCTGGTCTACGGCCTTGGCGTTCTGGACGATCAGAGCGGTGATTTTTTTCTTGCTTTGCAGCTGGCTTACTTTCAACTTCGGCTTCTGCAACAACTTTTTCTTCTGCCATTCTCGTTCCTCCTAGAATTCTAAGCCGTTAGCGCGAGCCGCTTCGGCTAAAGCTTTGATACGTCCGTGATATAAATATCCCGAGCGATCGAAGACAACTTTTTTGATTCCTTTAGCAACCGCTAATTTGGCGATTTCTTCGCCGACTTTTGATGCGGCTGCAATATTTGAACCATTTTCCAATTTTAACGCTACTGAAGAGCATGCGACAAGAGTGACACCCTTATCATCATCGATCAGCTGCGCATGAATGTGAGCGTTCGAACGATAGACACTCAAGCGTGGACATTCATTAGTACCGCTTATTTTACGTCTAACACGAAGATGACGTCTCATGCGGCTAACATTTTTTGATTCTTTGTTAATCATAAGCTATATCCCCTTTCTTGAGCCTACTTCTTACCGGCACGTTTACCTTCCTTACGGAGGATAAATTCGCCTTTATACTTAATACCTTTGCCCTTATATGGCTCTGGTTCACGAACCGCTCTGATTAACGCGGCAGTTTGACCGACCGCTTGAGCGTCGTATCCTTCGACAGTAATGTTTACATTGTCTGCCACAGAGATTTTTACACCGGGTTCAGGTTTTAAAACGACTTCATGAGAATAACCCATATTGAGAACGATGTCTTCACCTCTCATCACGGCACGATAACCGATACCGACGATTTCAAGTTCTTTTTTGAACCCTTGGCTAACTCCGACAACCATATTGTTGAGATTAGCTCTGCAAGTTCCGTGAAGTTCCTTCATTCTAATCGAATCATCGGGACGAGTAACAGTCAATACATTGCCTTCTAATTCGATTTTAAGCTCTTTCGGAAATTCTCTTTTTAAAGTACCTTTCGGTCCTTTGACTTCGACCACGTGGCCATCGATAGTAATGCTAACTCCTTCCGGGAGTACAATCGGTTTTTTACCAACTCTTGACATACGCTACCTCCTACCACACATAAGCGATAACTTCTCCGCCAACGCCATTTTTGCGGGCTTGTTTATCTGTCATCACACCTTTTGAAGTTGAAACAACGGCGATGCCTAAGCCATTAAGAACGCGCGGAAGTTTATCGGCTGGAACATTCACGCGAAGACCTGGTTTAGAGATTTTCTTTAAACCGGAAATCGCTCTTGCTCCTTTATAACCATATTTAAGGTTAATGGTTAAAACCTTTTTTATTTCGCCTTCGACTTTATAGTCGACAATGAAACCTTCTTCTTTTAAAATTTCAGCAATCCGAACTTTCATGGTAGAAGAAGGCATCGAGACGTTTTCATCGCGATTTTGATTTGCATTACGAATTCTTGTAAGCATATCGGCGATTGGATCTGTCATCATTTTTTCATTCCTCCTATTCTACCAACTGGATTTTTTCATGCCGGGAATCTCACCTTTATAAGCGAGTTCTCTAAGGCAAATACGGCATAAGCCGAATTTTCTAATGACTGAATGCGGACGTCCACAACGTTCACAGCGAGTATATTCTCTGACTTTGAATTTCTGAGGACGATTGCAGCGAGCGATAATTGATTTCTTTGCCATTTTCTCTATCCTCCTTATTTATGGAACGGCATTCCTAACATCTCGAGAAGGGTGTAAGCTTCTTCATCGGTGTTAGCGGTCGTAACGATAACGATGTCCATTCCTCTAGTCTTTGAAACTTTGTCAAAGTCAATTTCCGGGAAAATCAATTGTTCTTTGACACCTAATGTATAATTTCCTCGTCCGTCAAAAGCATTTTTGCTGACACCGCGGAAATCTCTTACACGCGGAAGGGAAATCGTAACAAGTTTATCAAGGAATTCATACATTCTCGTTCCTCTTAAAGTAACTTTGCATCCGATTGGCATTCCTTCTCTTAATTTAAAAGATGCAATTGATTTCTTAGATTTGGTAACTACTGGTTTTTGACCGGTAATTTCGCTTAATTCGCGAACCGAATCATCGAGCAATTTAGAATTTGAAGTTGCGTCTCCGACTCCGACATTAACGACGATTTTTTCAATGTGAGGTACTTGCATCACTGATTTGTATTGATATTTTTCAATCAAAGCCTTGACAACTTCCTCATCATATTTTTTCTTTAATCGAGCGACATATTTATCGCTTGATACTTTACTAGTTTTTGGAGTTTCTTTTTTAACTTCAGCTTTTGCCTTAGGAGCCGTTTTCTTGGCTGCCGGCTTTTTCACTTCTTCAGTGGTTGCTGGTTCTTTTTTTGCTGTTGCCATTACTCACTACCTCCTTAATCTAATTTCGTGTTGCTCTTTTTAGTAACACGAACCTTTTTGCCATCGACAAATTGATATGAAACTCTAGTCGCTTTTTTAGTCTTGGCATCGTAAATAGCGACATTGGAAACATCGATTGGAGCATACATTTCAACACGTGAACCTTCGGCGTTGTTTTGTTTGGGTTTGCGGTGTTTGATGACGGTGTTAACTCCATCGACAACGACTCTGTTTAATTTTGGGAAAGCTCTTTGAACAACTCCGACCTTTCCTTTATCCGCACCTGCGATAACGATAACTTTATCACCTTTTTTAATCTTCATGATAAACCTCCTTATAAGACCTCAGGTGCTAAGGAAATAATTTTCATAAATCCTTCACCTTTGTCACGAAGTTCACGGGCGATGGGCCCAAAAACTCTCGTACCGCGAGGAGATCCGTCATCGTTAATTAAAACGATTGCATTATCATCAAAGCGGACATAGGAACCATCTGGTCTGTTGATACCTTTTTTTGTTCTGACAATGACGCCTTTTACGACATCACCCTTCTTGACCTTACCGTTTGGAATGGCAGATTTAACTGCACAAAGAACGATATCGCCGATCGAAGAAGATTTGCGGTGACTTCCGCCGTACAAACGGAAGATACGAACCGATTTGGCACCCGAATTGTCGGCTACCACTAAATTTGTTTCAGTTTGAACCATATTCGTAAATCCTCCTTTTATTTAACTTCTTCAGCTTTAGCGACTACTTTCAATAAACGGAAGCGTTTAGTTGCGGAAAGCGGACGAGTTTCCATAATGGTAACAACATCTCCCATCTTCGCTTCGTTTTGTTCATCGTGGGCTTTGTATTTCTTTGAATATTTAACACGTTTACCATACATCGGATGGCGTTTATGAGTTTCAACCAAAACCGTGATGGTTTTGTCCATTTTATCGGAGACAACTACACCTTGTAGGACTCTTCTTGAATTTCTTTCTTCCATGATTTAGTTCCTCCTTAATTTAATCCTAATTCACGCTCTTTAAGCACCGTGTAAATGCGAGCGATTGTCTTACGAATTTCAGTTAATTTTTTGCCTTTATCGAGTTGTCCTGTCGCGTGTTGGAAGCGAAGTGTGAGCAACTCTTGTTTTAATTCATAAGCTTTTTCGTTGAGTTCTTCAGTTGAAAGCTCTCTGATTTCACTTAATTTCATAACTACTCACCTTTTCCTTTCGCGATAATGCGAGTTTTAATCGGAAGTTTGTAGCTTGCCAAGCGTAAAGCTTCACGAGCCACTTCTTCAGGAACACCACCGATTTCAAACATCACACGACCAGTTTTAACGATTGCAACCCAAGAATCTGGGCTACCTTTACCAGAACCCATACGAACTTCTGCAGGTTTCTTGGTTTTGGCCAAATGTGGGAAGATTCTAATCCAAATCTGCCCGGTTCTTTTAGTGTAACGGGATAACACAATACGCGCCGCTTCAATTTGACGGGAGTTAATCTCGTTACCGGAGATAGCTTGGAGACCGAATTCACCGAATGATACTTCATTACCGGCTTTGGACAAGCCTTCGTATTTGATTCCATGAGGTCTTCTGTATTTAACTCTCTTTGGTTGTAACATTTGGAATTACTCTCCTTTCTTTTCTTCTTTCGTTTCTTCGGGTTTGGCTTTTAAATTGACAACCCCGCGGGAGATCCAAACTTTACAGCCTAATCTTCCGTATGTGGTATGAGCTTCAGCCAAAGCATAATCGACATCTTGACGCAAGGTATGTAAAGAAACGACTCCTTCTTTGTAACCTTCGCTACGTGCGATATCAGCACCGGCCAAACGTCCCGAAACCATCGTCTTACATCCGACAGCACCCGCTTTAAGAACTCTTTGAATCGCTTTCTTTTGAACATTTCTAAACGAAGCACGATCTTCGAGTTGTTTAGCGATATCTTGCGCGATAATATTAGCGTCTAAAGAAGGATTTTTGACTTCAACGACGACTAATTTAACGTCTTTTTTAACTTTTTTGTCTTTATTGACTAACTTATTAACCGCTTTATTTAACTCTTTAATTCTTGCTCCGTCTTGACCGAGAACCATTCCAGGACGAGCGGTGAAGATCATCGCATTGATGGTTTCTTTGATTCTTTCAATCTCAATGTGAGAAAGCAGCGAGTCTTTCAATTGTGCAGTTAAATACTTTCTGATTTGGATATCTTCTTTTAAGAAAGCAGCATAATCTTTTTTGTTAGCATACCATCTAGAATTCCAATCACGGCTAATGCCGATTCTCATTCCTACTGGATTAACTTTTTGTCCCATATGCTCTCCTACCTTTCTTTAACCACACAAGTGATGTGGCAAGTTCTTTTAACAAGTGATGAAGCAGATCCCTTCGCACGAGGAAGAAATCTTTTAAGACGTGGTCCATCACCAGCGTAAATTTCGGCGATGTAGAGCTTTGATTCATCCATCTTATTGTTGTTAACTGCGTTTGCAGCAGCGCTTTTTATTAATTTGACAACAGGTGTAGTTGCCGATTTATTGACATTGGCTAAAATTCCAAGAGCTTCAGCAACATCCTTGCCTCTTACAAGGTCAATTACCAAGCGAGCTTTTCTTGGAGTAACGCGAACTCCAGTAACTTTTGCGATAGCTTGCATTCTAATTACCTCCGAGCGGCCGCGGCTGCTTTATCTTCAGCAGTATGACCGGTATGTCCCTTGTAGGTACGAGTTGGAGCAAATTCTCCTAACTTATGTCCTACCATATCTTCCGTCACATAAACGGTGATAAATTCATGACCATTGTAAACAGCGAAAGAGTGTTCGATGAATTGTGGGAAGATAGTTGATCTACGTGACCAAGTTTTGATCAACTCTTTTTTGTTAGCTGCATTAAGGGCTTCCACTTTCTTCATTAAATGTTCATCAACGAAGGGACCCTTTTTTAAACTACGTGCCATATTTCCTTTCCTCTCTTTCTCTATTTACCATTACGTCTTCTGACGATTAATTTATTGCTGGCTTTCTTAGTGTCGCGAGTCTTAACACCAAGAGCTTTCTTGCCCCACGGAGTACGTGGTGCGCTACGGCCGACAGGCGATTTACCTTCACCGCCGCCATGTGGGTGGTCATTCGGATTCATAACAGAACCACGAACAGTCGGACGAACACCTAACCATCTCGATTTACCGGCCTTGCCGAAATTAATCAAATTGTAATCTTCATTTCCGACAACACCGATAGTTGCACGACATTTGGCTAACACTTTTCTTACTTCCCCAGAAGCAAGACGAACCAAAACGTATTTTCCTTCTTTACCAAGGACTTGCGCGGAAGTTCCAGCAGCGCGACAGAGTTGTCCGCCTTTACCTGGTGAAAGTTCCACATTGTGAACCATAGTACCTTCTGGAATATTTCCTAATTCTAAGGCGTTACCGACTTTAATGTCGACTTCTTCGCCAGAAACGACGGTATCTCCAACTTCCAATCCTTTAGGGGCTAAAATATATCTTTTTTCACCATCTACATAATTGATTAAGCAGATGTTAGCATTTCTATTCGGATCGTATTCGACCGTTTTTACTTTGCCTGGAATACCATCTTTATTTCTTTTGAAATCGATGATACGATATTTTCTTTTATGACCACCGCCGATATGGCGAGTCGTAATCATTCCAGTATTATTACGACCTCCAGTTTTTGAAAGTGAAACTAATAAGCTTTTCTCAGGAGTACTAGTAGTAATTTCGCTAAACGTAGAGTTAGTCATGTGACGACGGGATGGTGTCGTCGGCTTATAACTTCTAATTGGCATATTTTTTTCTCCTATATTTATTTTTTAGATCGCCGCATTCGGGCTATTCACTGAGGACATCGAGGTTTTCACTTGGATCAAGAGTTACAATCGCTTTCTTGTATCCGCTGACATTACCTTCATATCGTCCGACTCTCTTGGCTTTCGGAGCCACATTCATGACTTTTACATCAATGACTTTAACATTGAAGATCGCTTCAAACGCAATTTTGATTTGCGCTTTGTTAGCATCTTTTTTAACAACAACAGTAATTTTCTTTTGTTCTTTTTGAAGATTCATCGTCTTTTCAGTGACGATCGGTTTGATGATCACATCGAAGTCTTCGGCTTTAGGTGCCGCAAATTTTCTTTCTTCAACGACTTCTTCAACAGCTTTCTTTGCTCTTGCCATTATTTGAGCACCTCCTCAACTGCTTTAATCGCTTCTAAAGTCATCACTAAACTTTGTGTATTTAAGATATCGTAAACACTTAAATTGTCAATTCCGGTTACGATAACTCCCGGAATATTGCGGCTTGAAGCAACGAGATTGTCGTTATCTTCCGCGATTACAATCAAAGATTTAGTTTTCATATTGACTTTTTGCATTACTTCAACCATCGATTTTGTTTTCGGGGTTTCAAAGTTGAAAGCGTCAACTACGATTAAGTCTTTTTCAGCGACTTTCATCGATAAAGCTGATCTCATCGCGACATCATGAGCCTTTTTATTCATCGATAATTTAAAATTTTGATTACCTTTGGGGCCGAATACGATTCCACCATGTCTCCATAATGGGGAACGAGTTGAACCCGCTCTTGCACGTCCGGTTCCTTTTTGACGGAATGGTTTTTTACCGCCACCAGAAACTTCGGCTCTAGTTTTTGTTTTTGCTGTCGCTTGACGCATATTGGCTTGATAAACCTGAACGGCGTCGAACATTACTTGGTTGTTAACTTCGCAAGCGAACACTTCACCGCTTAAGCTAACTTTGTTAACTTCTTCACCGGTTTGATTAACGACCGGCAAAGTAACTTTATTTGCCTTTTCTGCCATCTTTATTTCTCCTTTCCGTTACAGGCTATTGATTATTTTCACTGCCGGAAGCAGCATAATTGACAAGTTCGTGAACTTTTTCGACATTTTTTTGCGTTTTAACGGCGCTTCTTAAAGTCACAATTGATTTCTTAGCTCCAGGGACAGCACCTTTTACTAATATGGCGTTCTTTTCAGCATCGACTGCGACAACGAGTAAATTAAGAATCGTCGCACTTTGATTGCCGTGATGACCGGCCATTTTCTTACCTAGATGCACACGGTTATTACATCTACCATTGGTAGCAAAGGAACCCGGGCCTCTATGATATCCTGAACCATGTCCTTTTGGGCCTATCGTGTAGTGATAACGTTTGATTGCACCACTAAATCCTTTACCTTTGCTGACGCCGATTACATCAATGATATCACCGGCTTTAAAAATATCAGCTTTGATTTCTTCACCGACTCCATATTTCATCTCATCGCCGGTTAATTCTTTAAGTTCATATTTTGGGGCAACGCCGGCTTTTTTAAAAATTCCTAACTCTGCTTTATTGCACCGTTGTTCCTTTTTATCTTCATAACCGACTTGAACCGCATCATATCCATCTTTTTCTTTAGTTTTTACTTGAGTAACCACATTTGGTAGCACTTCAATAACGGTAACAGGATACATTTTGCCATCTTTACCGAACACCTGGGTCATCCCCATTTTACGTCCTACGATTGATTTCATCGTTCCTGCCTCCTTATAACTTGATTTCGATATCTACACCACTTGGCAAATCCAAACGAGTTAAAGTATCGATGGTTTGCTTTGTAGGATTGATAATATCGATTAATCTCTTATGTGTTCTAATTTCGAACTGTTCTCTTGCATCCTTATATTTGTGGACTGCTCTTAAAATTGTGTAAACTTGCTTTTCTGTTGGAAGCGGTACGGGTCCAACAATTGAAGCACCTGTGTTTTTCGCCGCTTGAACGATCTTCGAAACAGAAAGATCGAGAATATTGTGATCGTAAGCTTTTAAGCGAATTCTAATCTTTTTACTTTTTGCCATAATTTCCTCCTTGTCTAAATCTTGGCTAGACATTTACGCTCGGTGTAAGTTACCTAAATCACAGACAACGAGTGTCGGTGTTTAGCAATCTTCCACTTCAACGCGCGCAGTATAAAAAGCGTCGACTTTGGCATTATACAAAACTTTATAGGCTCTAGTCAACAAAGATTTTTTATTTTTGTAATAAAGTTGTAAAATTTTAATTAGACCTTTTTAATTAACCCTATAGTTTTAAATTTACTATATCCTTATTAAATAAGGAATCAGTCAAATTTGTCGCATATTTTAATAATTTTTGATTTTTTATTGAATAGTAAGTATAATCTAGTGGTGGTGGCAATGATGAAAAGAATTTTAATTATCCTAAGTGCCCTAATAGCGACTTGCACCTTAGGAGCATGTCAAAATGAATATGATCCTCACCCGGATTATACTCCGAGTTCTTTTTGCTCTAGTGAAAGTTCTTCACTTCATTCTTCTAAAGCTAAGGTTATCAATGTTTGCGCCACAAGTCAGTCAAAAATTTTTAATCATAATAAATCTCATTCATCAAATCCGTTTGACACCTTGATTTATTTAAGATATGACGCATCCGTTACAACGCAAGAGATTACGCAAATGGAAAATATTATCGGAGACACTTTGATTCATTTGCATAAAATTGCCGATAGAAATTATTATTATACTGATGATAATAGCGAATCTTTAATTAATAATATCAAAGTCATAAATGATTCTTATGGAACAAATAAGGTAATAGAAAATGTTGATGATGATCTTTTAAATATGCTTGAAATGGCTTTAGAATCCACAAAAATAGGTAACAATAAATTCAATCCTTTCGTTGGCGAACTTTCAGATTATTGGGATTCGATTATTGATGATAGTGATCATTTTAACGATCCTCTTAACCCCGATAATCCTAATAGGGAAACTTCTTTAAACAAAATTAACGAATTGGTCGCCAGTATTCCAACCTATGAAGAAATTATCGAAAATAAAATCTTAGAAATCGATCGCGTTCATAAAACCGTAAAATTCAATAAATTTAAAAATGTCGACAAATTATCATTGACTTTAGGCGGAATCGCCAAAGGGTACGCTATCGATATTTTGGCCAAAAATTTAAATGCTGCCGGATTCAATAAAGGAATTATCAATGGTGGTACCAGCTCTTTAGAATCTTTAGGGGATGCAACATTTACCGACGCTTGGTATATCGCACCGCAAAATCCAAATACTTTTAACAATTATTACAGTTTTGATGCTGATAAAAACTACATTGGTAATGTTAAGTTGAACGGAGTTTTTAATGTTTCTACTTCCGGGGACGTGGAACGTGGTTATTACTTTAATAATCCTAATGATTCTGTTATTAGACGAAGACACCATATTGTAAACACTGATACCGGTATCCCAAACAACTATTATCGCACTGTCACCCTTTTTTCGAACGATATTGATGCTGGATATTTAGACGCTTATTCAACTATCGTTTTCAATATGCCTTTTGATGAAGCCAAAGCTTTTATCAAAAAAATTCGTAAAACAAATGATTTACATGCAATTTTCATTCAAGAAAATGTTCAAGATGTTAATAGTGTTTTGATTGATCAAGAGCTTTATCAATATTATAGCAACAATCAAAATTTAAATCTTCAGGTAAAAACTTATGAAGTTTAAAACTAAATTAAGCAAAGTCGATATTTTTTTTATTCCCATCGTCTTAATTGCGTCTTTAATTCTTTCGCTAGTTGTATTTTTTGGCAATAGCGATACACCAAGTGCTGTTTGTGTTTATGTTCAAGGTAAATTAGAGTATAGTGAAAAACTTCCCGTCTCTAAAAAGATTTATCTGTATAAAACTGAAGAATCCGCAAAACAACATGGAGAAACAAAATGGTTTGACTGTTTGCAAGCGGATATGACGATTGAAATTGACGGACGTTCAGTGCGCGTTGAAAAAGAACAATCTCCACGTCATATTTGTTCACAACGCGGATGGTTTACAACTCCTAATCTTCCGGTCTTATGTGAACCTAATTCTGTATTGGTAATCATTGAAAGTCGAGAAGATAATGATTTTATCGTGCCGATTGGAGTGAGATTTAATGGGTAGTTCAAAACAAATTAGAAGAATCACTACATTGGCAATGTTTCTGGCTTTATCCGTTCTTCTCCATTATTTAGAATCATTATTGCCAGTCATCGTACCTATTCCGGGTGTTAAACTTGGTTTAGCCAATACCATGGGATTAATTGTCTTATACTTTTTTAATCGAAGAGATTTTGTTGCCATCGGTTTTCTAAGAGTAATGCTTGTCGGTCTTTTAACTACCGGAATTTTTACAAGTGGTTTTTTTATTTCGTTTTCGGGATGGCTTTTATCGACATTAATAGTGTTAATACTTTCTAATTTTAAAGTTTTCTCTATTTATAGCTTATCCGCTTGTTCGGCAATTTTACATGGGATAGGTCAAGTTGCTTGTTCGGCAATTTTATATTCTTCAATTTACATGATGGCTTACACACCTATTATCGTCTTAAGCGGACTAATAACCGGAATTTTAGTTGCTTTTTTATCCTCACTTTTGATAAAGCAATTAGAAAAAACAAAATTATTTATTAATTAGAAATTTTTGATTTTAATTTTAAATTTGTTTACAAACTAAGATTATCTATATAAAATATAGACGCATTCATTAAGGAGGAAATATTTTAATGAAGAAGAATGTATTATGTGCTTTAGCACTCTTAGGAGTCGTCGGAACTCTTGCTTCATGTGGTGGAAACACTACTACTGCTGATTACAAATTAGGCTTAGGACAAGCGATTAGTCTTACAAAAGGAGACAATGATATCATAACTCAAATTGATATTACCTTTGCTTCTGTGGTTTACCAAGATGAAAAAGTTGTTAGTACCTACATCGATGTAGTACAACTCCCAATCGTCTACACTGCCGCTGACGGTGATACTGAAGAAAGCTATGCTTACAAACCTGATGCAAATCAAGTCAAAAACGCCGGAACTAAAAATGTTGAAACAAAGAAAGAACTTAAAGAACGTTATGGTATGGCTCAATTTGCTAACACTACAGAATGGTATGTCCAAGCCGATAAATTTGAAGAATGGGCTACCGGTAAAACATTTGACGAATTAACCGTTACCAAAGGCGAAGCAGGCGATGATGGTCATACTGAAGAATGGACTAATAACGTCACCGGTTGTACTATTTTAGTTGACGATTTCGTCACCGCGATGAAAAACGCCAAAAAACACAGTGTTGATTTCAGCTCTGATGAAGCTCCAAAGGCCGGGGTCGGTGTTCTTGTCGGTGCTGCTGGTAGTCAAATCGATGTCAACTTTGCTTCAGTTGCTAACGTTGGTAACAAAGCAGCCGCAAGTGTTGTTGATGTTTATCAAATTCCTTTAAAAGCCGGGGTTTTAGATGCCGATAACAAGGCTGTTAAAAACAAATTAACAGGTACCGAATTTGCTTCTAAGTTTGAACTTAAAGAAAACTATGGTATGGCTCAATTTGCTCATACTACAGAATGGTATGTCCAAGCTGAAAAATTCCAAGAATGGACCAAGGGCAAGACTTCTGAAGAATTAAATGGCTTTAATGTTGCTGAACCAGATGGTAATACTCATACGGAAGAATGGGTTGACAACATCACCGGTTGTACCATGTCGGTCGGAGATTTTGTTGCGGCTATCCAAGAAGGCATGACCAACAAAAGAGCTTAATTAAGATTAATTAATTTACTCAAAAAATTAGGTGTGGCTTTATCGCTACACCTTTTTTGTTATATAAAAACAAAACTTTATCACAACTTCACTAGATAATGGGCATATTGATATTTACCCACTTTCAATGGCTTTCAAATTTAACTATAATATGTTTAAGGTAAAGATATGAAAAGAAAGTTATTATATTTAATACTTCCGCTTATTACTCTTGTTTTAGAGATATTACCCTATGGAGCAGTATGCAATTTTGCTGATGGCTATAATAAAATTCATCGCGTGACATATTCTTACTTTGATTTAACTCCCTTTGGATACGCTAATTTTGCACCATTACTCACAGCGATAATAAGTTGTGGTGTTATTATCTTACTTATAATCTATTTATTTATAGATAAAGATCGAATAATATCGATAGTAAAAACATTACTTTTAATCGCTTTGATACTATCTTTATGCCCTTTACTTTATGGTCTCGATTATTTTTCGCTTATCGGCATATTGATTACTCTATCTATATTTGCTGAATTAGTATTATTATTTTTCGCCACCAAAAACTTAAATATTTAAAGATATAAAAATTTTTCATTTAAAAATTAAATCATAATAAAAAGACATGGTAATCTATAAATACCATGCCCTTTTTGTTTCAATTCAAAGATTTACTTACTGCTTTTAAAAGTGGTATGCAAAAGTTCATGTGCTTTTTCACTACCCGGTCTTTCAAGGAATTGATCGTATAATTGGATAATCGAGGTATTTTGTGATGAAACTCTTTGTTTTTTAGATCGATCTTGCATATACAAACCTTCGATACGTTTACCGATGACCGTTCTAGACATCTTTCTTTTATGGAAAGGTTGCCCTCCGCCATTAATACAACCACCAGGGCAAGCCATAACTTCAATCGCTTGATATTCACAAGTTCCGTTTTTTATTGCTTCCATAATTTTACGCGCATTTTTAAGGCCATTTACCGCTGCAACTTTTAACTTAGTGCCGTTAATAGATACTTCAGCTTCTTTAAATCCTTCATATCCACGAACATTTTTAAATTCCAATGTCGGACACTTACCTTCTAATGTTAAAATCGCATTTCTTAAAGCAGCTTCCAAAACACCACCCGAAACTCCAAAAATGTCAGCAGCACCGGTAGATTCACCTAACGGATTATCGAATACTCCATTTTCCAACGAATCAAAATTCAAGCCTATTTCTTGAATCATATCCGCTAATTCTCGAGTAGTTAAAACATAGTCAACGTTTTTAAAGCCGCCATTTTGCAATTCTTCACGATTTGCCTCTTTCTTTTTAGCTAAGCAAGGCATCACTGAAACTACAACGATGTCTTTGGGATCGATTCCAACTTTTTGAGCATAAAAACTTTTGGCGATGGCACCAAACATTTCATGTGGCGATTTACAACTTGACGGAAGATTTAAATATTCAGGATACTCATTTTCAATGAACTTAACCCACCCCGGGCAACAAGAAGTAATAAGCGGTAAATTCTCTCCGCTTGAAAGTCTTTCAATAAGCTCATTGCTTTCTTCCATAATCGTTAAATCTGCACCAAAATTAGTATCAAAAACACGATCAAATCCCAATTTTCTTAAGGCAGTTACAATTTTACCGGTAGTAGCGACACCGATTTCATATCCAAATTCTTCGCCTAAAGCCACGCGAACAGCAGGCGCAATTTGAACTACAACATGTTTTGTAGGATCATGGATCATATTCCAAACTTCATTGGTCACTACTGTTTGTGAAAGTGAACCCGTTGGACAAACCATCACACATTGACCACACGATACACATTTAGTCGTATCGAGATTGACATCAAAGGCCGGACCGACAAAAGTTTTAAAACCACGGTGAGTGTATGTTAAGACATTGACATCTTGAACCTTACTGCAAGCTTCGATGCAATTACCGCATAAAATACATTTTGCTTTGTCTCTTTTGATCGCCGCCGATTCAATATAAATATTCGGCCGTGAAATTTCGCCTCGATAGGGGATATCGCGAATGTTCATTTTAGCGGCGATTCGTTGTAATTGACATTTCGTATTCTTTTCACACATGGCGCATTCTTGTGGGTGATCTGATAGAAGCAACTCCACAACAGTACGTCGAGCACGAATCACTCTTTTGGTATTTGTATAAATTTCCATACCTTCGGTGCACTTAGTTGAACAAGCAGGTGCTAAATTTCTTCTCCCTTTTACTTCAACCACGCAAACACGGCATGAAGCATTAATCTTATGTTCATGAACGATATGAAGCGACAAATAGCATAAAGTAGGAATATAGATATTTACTAATCGAGCGGCTTGAAGGATGCTCATATCCTCATCTACTTCAAGTGGAATATCGTTAATTCGAATTTTAACCATTTTTTACTACCTCCTTAAAGCGAAATTGCCTTAACCGGACACTTAGATTCGCAAGTGCCACACTTAATACAATCGTTGCCCTTGATTTTATATACGAATAATCGCGGATTTTTTGCCGGCTTATCAGTTTTTTCAATCGCACTTACCGGACAATTACGCGCACAGTTGCCACATCCGATACACTTTGATTCATCGATTTCATATTTAGTTAAAGCACGACAAACTTTAGCAGGACAATATTTGTTCTTTACGTGAGCAATATATTCATCGCGGAAATAGTTAAGGGTTGATAATACCGGATTAGGAGCACTTTGTCCTAAACCACATAAGGAAGTATCCTTAATGATATTGGAAAGTTCCTCTAGGCGATCCAAATCAGATAAGTCGGCTTCACCTTTAGTAATTTTTGTTAAAATTTCTAACAAACGCTTATTACCGATACGACATGGAGTACATTTACCACAAGATTCTTCGACCGTAAATTCCAAATAGAATTTAGCGATATCAACCATACAGTTGCGGTCATCCATAATAATAAGTCCGCCTGATCCCATCATCGATCCAATCGCAGATAAGTTATCAAAGTCGATTGGAATATCAAGATGTTCTTTAGTGATACAACCACCCGAAGGGCCTCCGGTTTGAGCGGCTTTAAATTCGTGTCCGTCTTTAATACCGCCACCGACATCATATATGATTTCTCTTAAAGTAATTCCCATCGGTACTTCAACAAGACCGACATTATTGATTTTACCAGCTAAAGCGAAAACTTTTGTTCCTTTTGATTTTTCGGTTCCAATCTTTGCAAACTCTTCTGCGCCATCAAGAAAAATTACCGGAACATTGGCTAAAGTTTCAACATTGTTGACAATCGTCGGTTTTTTATAAAGACCTGCTTCTGCCGGAAAAGGCGGTTTTACATTCGGTTCACCACGATTGCCTTCAATCGAAGAAATCAATGCTGTTTCTTCACCGCAAACAAACGCTCCAGCGCCATATTTAATGAAAATATCAAAACTATGATTAGTTCCTAAAATATTTTTTCCTAAGAATCCCATCTTTCTTGCTTGAGCGATAGCAATCGATAATCTTTCAATCGCCAATGGATATTCTGCTCTAATGTAGACATTTCCCTCATTAGCGCCGATAGCGTAACCGGCAATAATCATCGCTTCAACGACACTATATGGATCTCCTTCAAGAATCGAACGATCCATAAAAGCTCCGGGATCTCCTTCATCAGCGTTACATATCACATATTTTTTTTCATTTTGGTATTTAGAAGCAAATTCCCACTTCATGCCAGTTAAGAATCCGCCACCGCCACGGCCACGAAGTCCTGATTTTTTCATTTCGTCAATCACTTGTTGTGGCGTCATCGTTTCTAATACTTTGGCTAATGCTAAAAAGCCACGATTGGCAATATATTCTTGAATCACTTCAGGATTTATTAAGCCACAATTTCGTAAGGCAACACGATGTTGTTTCTTATAAAAGGGAATATTATCTTGCGAACGTATTTTTTCGGAAGTTGCCGGATTAACATAAAGGAAATCTTCAATTAATTTTCCTTCAACCACATGCTCTTTAATGATTCGTTCTGCATCTTCTGGATGAATTTTAATATAAAAGGTATGATCTGGAGAGATCTTTACAATCGGACCCTTTTCACAAAATCCAAAGCATCCCGTGATAGAGATTTTAACTTTATCCTCAACGCCATATTCTTTAGCGTAGCGAATCAATTCATCTTTTAATTTTTCGCTTTGCGATGCATGGCAGCCGGTTCCACCACAAACTGAAATTTCAATTTTTCGTGAAACATCAGCCATGCCTTTTTTTATATCTAATAATCCTTTTATATTATCATATAAATCATATAATTCTTTAATTGTATTTACTTTATGAAGGCACATTCTATTCTCCTCCGTATTCTTTCAATATTTCACTTACGGTTTCTACTGTCGCATTACCGTAAGTTTTACCATTCACTTGAACTACCGGCGCTAATCCACAAGCTCCAACACAGCGTAAGGAAGATAAAGTGAACTTTCCATCTTCGGTAGTTTCACCGTTTTTGATTCCTAAACGCGTTTCAAACTCCTTCATAATTTTATCGGCGCCACGAACAAAACATGCAGTTCCTAAGCAAACATTAATAACATATTTCCCTTTCTTTTCCATCGTAAAGAAAGAATAGAAGGTAACTACACCGTAAACTTTAGAAACCGGAATGTGCAACTTGTCAGCGACAAATTCTTGAACTTCACGAGGAAGGTATCCAAAGATGTGCTGCGCTCGGTGTAAAACCGCGATCAATTCGTGAGATGTAGCCCCAATCTCATCGATGTAAGCTGATAATTCATCAAATTTTTGTTTGTCAGTCTCCATATTATAAAACCTTTCTACATCTAATACTAACTAAGTGTAGTTTATCAAAAAGTAATTTATGACTCAATAAAAATCACTATTTACCTGCGGTTATTAAGACAAAAAATCAATAAAATTATGTTAAAACAAGCAGATAACAGCTTCTTTTTTTAACATTAATTCATTTTGTTTAATCGTAAAAAATTATGATACCTAAGAATTGGCAAATAATATTTCATACTTTTAATATCTTAAACACATTAAAAATCAATAATGCAAAAAATTATGTTATAATACTTCTATGAAAAAGAGAACATTACCACTTTTAATTTCAGCAATCATATTACCTGGATTAATTAGTATTTTGATTCAATACCTACTTTTTTCGGCAAATATCGGTACTTCTCCGAATTTTGCCGAAGGTTGTCTCTATTTTGCTTCTTTATTATTGCTATTAATTATTTTGATTGTGGAAATTGTTTCGGTCTTTAAAATTGACGATTCAACCATTCACACGGTTTTTTTAGCTGTATGTCTTCTCGGCCTTTATTTATTTTCTACCGACATGCAATTATTCCTTAGGAACTTTGATATTTATATCCCAGAGATTGTCTTTGGCTTACTGAGTGAGACCTTCTTTGTGCTTGTCTCTTTTTGTTGTATCGAGTATATAATGTATTTAAATCGTCTTTCCAATTTTAAAAATTGGTTACGACTTTCTTTTTTAATCTCTTTTCTTTTTGTACCTATTTACACCATCTCCAGTTATTTTAACTATGGTTATATTGTTCATTTTATAATTGCTGTTATGCTAGTACTTGATTTTTGTGCCGTTTTTTATAACAGTAGAAAAAAAGGAGATCTTACTTTAACCGCTTATTTTACCACCGTGGTATTTTGTCTTGGCCTTGGTGTACAAAATATCAACACTCTTTCATATAATGGGCCGTTTGAATCAGTTATCGGTTTTTCTCTTACCTATGCAAGTTTATCTGATTTAATGTTTATTATTGTTTATCTATTATTTTCTATTCGTACTGACAAAAAAGCTGTACAATCAAATGTCTATAAATTACAAGCAGAATTATATGAAAAAAAGTTTTTATCAGAACAAATTAAACCTCACTTTATTTTTAATTCTTTAGAATCAATTAGGGAACTTTATCACGAAAGCCTTGCTTTAGGTGATAAAGGTATCAATCTTTTTGCTAATTTTTTACGCGGAAATCTTAATTCTTTTGATGATAATTTGATTCCTTTTGAAACCGAATTGAATAATGTCTTCTCCTATGCGGAATTGAGAAATCTAGGAAAGAAAGATCCTATTGAAATTATCTATGATATCGATTATACAGACTTCAAAGTTCCTCCTTTTTCTATTCAACCCTTTGTGGAAAATGCCCTAAAATACAGTGGCATCGAAAAAAAAGATAATGGATATATCATCATTTCTACTTACAAACGAAACGGAAAAGTCTTTATCGAAATTAACGATAACGGAAAAGGATTTGACGTAAACAAAGTTTTCTCCAATTCACACGGAATTAAAAATGCCTGCGAAAGGTTTTCGCTACTTCTTGGAGTAGATCCAACAATAAAAAGTGTCATAGGAAAAGGAACAAGTATACAAATTATATTAAGTACCGATAAGACGGAGGTAGAAGATGAAAATAGTAGTAATTGATGATGAAATTATATCTTTGCAATACTTTTTAAATGACGTCATCGATTGTGATATCGAATGCCAATTCTTTAAAGATTCTCAATTAGCCTTAGAATATATTTCCAAGAATCCAATAGATGCCATTTTTACTGACATTGGTATGCCAAATATTAACGGCATCGATTTAGCTAATAAAGTTTTGGATATAATTCCAGATATTGCTATTGTTTTTATTACCGGAATGGCCGTGACTATCGAGGATTTAAGCGAAAGAATTCGAGCCAATACGATTGGCTTTTTATACAAACCATATGATAATCTACAACTTATGGAATTTTTAAATATTATCAAAAAACGAGTTCCCTTGCTTACAGTAAAAATGTTCGATAGTTTCGATTGTTTTGTTGATGGTAACCTCGTTTTATTTTCATCTTCAAAATCAAAAGAACTTTTTGCCTTACTAATAACCTATAATGGAAAAAGTTTAACGATGTCTGACGCTATTACTTGTTTATGGGCAGATTCCGATATCGAAAAAGCTAAAATATTATATCGAAACGCAGTGTTTAGACTTCGAAAAACCTTGACCGATATCGGTGTAAACTGCGTGGGATTTAAAAGAGCCTTGCTGACTTTGGATAAAACACATATCCAATGCGACTATTGGGATTATTTAAAAACCGGTACCGGTTCTTATCATGGTGAGTTTTGTAAAAGCTATGATTGGAGCATCGATTATTTATATGAACTAGATCAGATTGCCGAAAAAAATAAAAATTCTTAGTTATAAGAATACTTTTATACTTTTTGAAAAATTCACATAACTATGTTTGTCTTCTAGTGAATTTACTATATTAAAAAACCTCCGAAATATGGTACTATCATCAGTTCGTATTCGGAGGTTATTTTTATCGCAATTGGTGGAGCTGACGAGGATCGAACTCGCTACCTCCTGAATGCAAATCAGGCGCTCTCCCAGGTGAGCTACAGCCCCATTGGCTAATCTATATTAATTGATTAGCCCAAATAATTCAAGGATACTTGATTCACTTTTTAAAAAATTAGACTAATTCTAGTTTTGCCTTAAAAATTAAAGTGTCTTCTTTTAAACCTTTTAATAAAATTACTTTGTCGTCTCTTTTAACATATACTTCGAAACATTGATTTTGCATTAATTCTTTTTCGTAATTTATTTCAAAAGTTTTAATTTTTTCTTCCCTTTTCAAATTTAAAACATCAACTATGTAATTAGCATAACTGGCATTATTAACATGTCCGTTATGATCAAGATCGGAAAAAGAAGTGCGAACTAGATGGGGAGTTAAATTTTCAATATCAAAATCATCTAATTTATAAAGTTCATCAAAAGTATTCTCCAAAATATATTCACCGTCCGGATAATTAACATTACTGGCTCTTACTAAACGACGGCTATTTAAATCGATAACTACCCATTTTGATTTTCCTTTTATAAGTACTTCACCTTTATCATTTTTAATCAAGTAATCACGATTCATATCTGCTCGACCTTTAACCTCCGGCCAAGTGCTCACGATGACGTTTTCATACATCTGTGGCATTTTCACGACTTCATATTTGGTACGAAGCAAAACCCATAGAAGATTTTTAGAAATCATATCGTGAAATCCTAATCCTAATTTAGTCGCGTGCTCTCCGGCAATATCTTGAAAAATATCGAGGATCGCATAGGGTGTTAATTCATCATAAGTATCGTAATCAGAGGAACGAAGTTTCAATTCGTTTTCCATGTATATTTTCATCTTAATTTACCTCGCAATAATCTTAATGTCGGAATAATTAAACCACCTAAAGTATTACCTAAAGTTATCGTTAGAAGACGACCGATAGTATCTCCTGAAAATGGATTAATCAACGAAAAATAAAACATGTCGGCCACGCAGTGTTCAAAACCACAAACCACAAACACCATTACTCCCATGATCACTAAAAGAAAACGGGCTATCGGTTGTTCGGCTTTTTTATAAGAATTGACAGCAAAATAAATGCAAATTCCACAAAAAAATCCCATCACCAACAACGACAAATAATTATCATGAAATTTCGTCGCTTCGATAGTTACTAAAGTAGATTTGAATGTTTCTAATTCGTTAAGACGTGTAAGTCTTACTAACCCACCCATCGCATAAGCTCCTAGTAAGTTACCAAACCAAGTGATGATCGTTTCAAACAAAAAATCTGCTTTATTTTCTAACAAGTAACCGACTTTTCCGGTAAAAAGATCATATCCATAAAGAAGTATTGTCAATAATCCGATTGAAAATAAAAACGCGCCTAAAAGTTTGTTGTCAGTCGCTAAATAAACAATTCCTCCTAAGGAGATCATCATTCCTGCCAAAAAAGCATTTAGCAATGTTCGACATATATTTTTTAAAAGCATTTTACCCATGATTTACTTCTCCTTTTAGTTTATTAACACTTACTAAATTATATTTTTTTTTAAATATTTTGCAAAGAATATTATCAATAAAACTTCAAACACTAGGTTTATGAAAGAAAAAGTGATTTTTTGTGTCGATATCAAAGCTTTTTACGCTTCTGTGGAATGTGTAGATCGTGGCTTTGACCCATTAAACACTCCTTTAGTTGTCTGCGATAAAACTCGCGGTAGTGGCACAATAATTCTTTCAGTAACCCCTTTTCTTAAAGAACAAGGTATTCTTTCACGTTTACGTTTATATGAACTTCCTAAAAGAAATGATATCATCTATGCCAAACCGCGTATGGAAAGATATTTAAATATTTCTAGCAAAATAATTGAGGTTTTTTTGGATTTTGTCGGCGATGACGACATTCATATTTACTCAATCGATGAATCGTTTTTAGATTTCACGCATTATCTTTCATATTATCGACAAAGTCCCTTGGAAATCGCTAAAGCTCTTTTAAAATCGCTTAATAAAAATACTGGATTATATGCTACTATTGGTATTAGCAACTCATTATTTTCATCTAAAGTTGCATTAGACACTGAAGCAAAACAAAACACCGACGGAATCGCTTATTGGCCAAGTGCCATCGTTAAAGAAAAATTGGCAAAAATCACTCCGCTTAGTAATACATGGGGAATCGGAAAACGTTTGGAAAAGCGATTGAATGCCCTAGGTTTTTTCTCATTGGGTGATATTCAAAAAGCGAACAAGCAATTTTTAAAAGAACATCTTGGCATTATCGGTTTAGAAATTTACAATCACGCGAATGGATTAGACTATAGCGATATTCGTGAAAAATACTCTCCCTGTGACCGCTCTATTTCAATAGGACAGGTTTTATTAGAAGATTATTTTCAAGAAGATATTTTGGTGGTAATTCAAGAAATGACTGATGATTTAATTTTAAAGATGATACTCTCACATTTAATGGGTCAAACATTGCATCTTAATATTCATTACTCAAAAGATTGTGGCGGTGGCTTTTCTCGACAACAAAAACTTGATAAACCGACTTTTGATTACGAAATTATTTTTGAAGGTTTTAAACAGTTATTTTTAAAATATTACGATGGTTCTCCAATTAGAAAAATATCGATAGCAATCGGAAGTCTCATTCCATTAACACATTATCAACTAGATCTTTTTCATACATATGAAGAATTAGAAAAAAAATATGCTCTGCAAAGAGCGATTTACTCTATTAAAAAGAAATATGGTCCTTCAAGCGTCTTACGACTAAAAGATTTAACTAAAGCATCGACTGCTAAAAGCAGACATGAAAAATTAGGAGGTCACAATCGAAAATGAATGATGAACGCGGAATGAAAAAATGGAATCCTTTTTTTGCTCTCGATAATATGAATGCTACATATCGTAAAGCAATCAAAAATAAGCAGAAAATTAGTAAGCCTCTTTTAAGTGACGAACAAATTTCAGAAATTAATTATCAACTTAATAATTGCGAAAATACCTTTAAAACGATAACTTACTACCAAGATGGTTTTATTGAAACGGTTAAAGGTTATTGTCATTTGCTTAAAAATCTAAATGCGGTTCAAGTAGATAATATCATCATTTCTTACGAAAATATTTTAAATATAAATTAAATATTTGAAAAAATGTTAAATTGTGCTTTAATGTATTCGTAGAGATTTAAATCTACTCGGAGAAAGAGATTTAAATTAATTCCCTTTACTTATCAAAACTCTACAATGCTCTCTCTCCGATTCCCTAATAAACAAAAAGTGGCTTAACTTTTCTTAAACCACTTTTTTATATTATAATTAGAAAGGTGATAATATGGATTTGAAAATATATCGTAAAGATGCTTATTATTCTTATACTCTTGGAGCTTTTCCAACTATCGAACTTTTAAAACATCATCCTCAAGATGTTTTGAAAATCATCGTTCATTCTTCTTTTAAAAATCAAGAGATTTTAAATTTAATCGCTGACCTTAAAGGCAATAAAGAAATGATAATCAACGATAAATTAATCAATAAATTATGTCAAAAGGATAATTGTTATATTGTTGGAATATTTAAAAAATATAGTTCGCACTTAGATATTAATAATGACCACATCGTTTTATACAATCCATCAAATATGGGCAACGTAGGAACTATTTTAAGAAGCGCTTTAGGGTTCAACATCAAAGATGTCGCTATTATAAAACCGGGAGTCGATATTTTCGATCCTAAAGTTCTAAGAAGTGCCATGGGAGCTTTCTTTTCTTTAAATATTGAATACTTTGATAGTTATGAACAATATCTAACAAAATTTCCCGACCATCAAAAAATAACTTTTATGCTTAAAGCAAAAGAAACTTTACAAAACAAACGTTTCGAAAATGTTAAAACCGCTCTTATTTTTGGAAACGAAGCCACCGGATTACCTGAAGAACTTCTCGATGAACACAGTCTATTGATATCTCATAGTCAAGCAATCGATTCTCTCAACCTTCCAAATGCTGTAAGTATTGCCCTTTACGAATTTGCCAAACAAAAAAATCGCAACTTTCAATAAGTTGCGATTTTGTTTCATAATTTATTCTTCAACTACGCCGTAAGTTAAGAAACTTAAGACTCTTTCGAATGACAAATCATCCTTACCAACAAGAATTAATCTGTCGCCTCCGCGTAATGGGAAATCCGGTCCTGGAGAAGCTTGGGCTGTATGATCATCTTTCGAAACAACGGCAACGATCGTCGCTTCAGTGTAGTTCCAAAAGTAAACTTCACCGATGGTTTTTCCGTTAACCCATGAATCAGTTGGAATTTCAACCTCTGAGAAAATAATCGATTCATTAGTTTGATATTTAAAGTTATCGAGCATTTCGGCGACGGCTTTTTCAATTTTTTGATTGATATTTTTTGCTTCTTCCATCAAAGCTGAAACAGCTAAATAATTTTCTTTAACCGTATTTTTGGATTTCCATTTTTCAGCATATTGTTGAGCTCTTAAAGCTGAGTCGACAAAAATTCCTACTCCATGTTTTACCTCAATGATCTTTTCTTCCGCCAAGATGTTCACAGCTTTACGGATGGTTTCCGGCGAAACATTGTATACCGAAGCTAACATCGATCTTCCTTTTAGGATAGTTCCTTCTGGGAATTCACCAGTTAAAATACGTCCACAAATATCGTGGGCAATCTTCACATAACGTGGCATTTTCTCTTCCATTGATAATTTTCCTCCTAGTTATGACTACACTCATTATATATTATCTATTTTGATTTGTTAAGACAAAAAGCACCATAATTCCATTTAATCTCTAAGTGCCACTTCAAGTCGCTTTTTAAATAGTCTCTATCATTTGATAAATTGTTGAAATTAAACGATAAAAACATTATTATACTAAAGAAAGGAGTTTGAAAATGAATACCATAAAAACTTTATTAAGAGGCCTTTTTTCAAACCAAGTAATTATCGATAACCGCAAGTCAAAATGGTGGCTTTGTATATTAATCGGCATCCTATCTCTAATTATAGCGATCATTCCTATGGTTGTTACTTATTCTTCCGTTACCCCAGGAAACATTTTATATCCCACCGCTTCTAATCTCACTTATTGTGTCGATGAAGGATTATATGCTTTCAGCAAATCGCAACCAAATTTAGTAATTAAAAACGGAAAAATGGATGTTTCATCGAGCACTACATTTGATTATTTTAAAACTTTTAAAGAGATAAACGCAAATGGCATTGAAAGTGAAGAAAGCAAAAAAGTCTTTTCCGTATATTTTTTAAATAGCGATGATAACGAACAAATCAATGCTAAACAAAAAGAAATCGAACAAGGCACTAATAACATCGTCAATTCTTATGTCTTATTTACACCATCTTATATGTATTTAAAAATGTATGAAATCGGTGCTGTAAACGATGTATCGCAAGAGACGATGGCAACACCGGTTAACACTTATGTAGGAACTTTTAGTGAATTAGACGGAATTTCAATCAATGCTTTCTACGATAGTACTAAAGATTTTAACTTCTCAATCTTAAAGTGGTCGACTTTTATGAATGATGCTTATAATAGCATCAAAGTCAGCACCGTATTAATCACAACTTTGTGGATGACAGGATTGAATGCGGTAATTGCATTGATTTTATCGTTGACTCTCTTCGCTCTTTCAAGAACTAAGAGTAATGTTAACGGTATTCGCTTAAAGTATTCAGAATCTCTAAGAATGGTTTTATTAGCAGCCTTGTCTCCTGCTTTATTAACTCTAATAAGCGGTTTCTTATTAACCATGTTGCAATCTATCGGATTTGTATTATTTATCGGTCTTAGAACTACTTGGCTTGGTATGAAGATATCTTCACAACCAGCAAATAGCAAATAATTAAAAATTAAACATTTTCTTTAAGGTATTAAAATTTAAAAAAAACAGCAAGAAAATTTTCTTGCTGTTTTTTATATTCAAATTACTCTCTATTCACGAAGCAGTTTTTCCCGTTTTCTCCATAAATTTTACGGAGAAGGTTTTTGTATTTAAAAATTGCGGCAACTGTTCCCGTAATCGGATTTTTAGGATAGTTTATTGCTCTTTGCGGATGTATGATTACAAGCGCATGATTTTTATTAAGCTCTACCATAAAATTATCGAGCAAAGGATCCCCTAAATAAATTCCGTTTACATTTGTCGTAAGTTTCACACCGATAGCGCCAAGATTATTTTTTGCATAATAATATTCTTCGATTGCCGCATCTACATACGGAAGCGGAACAGAAGCAACAAATGAAAATTTATCGGAATGTTCTTTACAAAATTCCGATATAGAAGAATTTACTTATCTATGAACTTGTGCAGTAAGCAATACATCGTTACCCCAAAGACGCAGAGTAGGAGATGATAGTATGGTATGATCTATACCTGCTTCTTGCATAAAATCAAGATGTGCTTTTGCGCTCCATTTAGGTAAAGGAAATCCATCGACATCAATAAGATCGATACCTAAAGATTTAATTCCCCGTTTGTATTCAGCGGTTATAATATGTCCATGAAAATCTATCATTCTAATATACCTCATCTTTTAATTCGTTTATCCAGTTCTCCACTTCTACTTGTGAAGCTGAAGAAGAAAATCTGTTTCCACTTAACCAAGTTGCTCCACTATTGAGCTTTTTTAAATCTTCTACGCTTTGAGAAATTCCACTGCCTCCAGAAGTGCAAAATGGAGCAATCACTTTATTAGAAAAGTCGTAACTTTCAAGAAAAGTATAAATTATTTTCGGTGCTTTTCCCCACCAAATGGGATAACCAAGATAAACGACTTCATAATTCGCCATATTTATATTCATATCACTAATTGCAGGACGTGCCAAATCATCGTTTTGTTCTTCGGACGAACGACTGCTATTATCGTTATAATTCAAATCAGCATCCGTATAAGGCTCTGCCGGTATAATTTCATAAAGTGTCCCACCAGTAATGTCGGCAATTTTTTGTGCAACATTTTCGGTATGATTTGTGCAAGAAAAATAAGCAACAAGAATTTTTGACGAATTAGAGGTATCATATTTTTCTTTGTCATTACTTACTTCACTACAAGCAGAAAGACTAAAGGTTAAGAAACTTATAATTACGAATAGAAACGACATCCTGTTTTTTCTTTCCATTTTATTACTCCTTAATAATTTCCCTAAATTTTTGAACTCTCATTTTGAGTTTATATTTATTGCGAAGAGCGGCAATCTGTTTCATCATTGGACTTTTATGATGAAAATCAAGTGCTTCTTCACTTTCCCAAGCATCGATTAGTAAAACCATTTCTTGATCGTCCATAGGAAAAAAATATTCATAACGGAGATTGCCTTTTTCCGTACGAATCTGTTCGACAACTCCACTTGATTTCATTTCTTCCGCAAATTTACGTGCATTGCCATTCATTCCTGTATAGTAGATATTGATTGTAATTGCCATGTTTTATCTCCTTAATGTTAAAAGTATTATTTATTACCTTTTTAGGCTTTTACCAAATTCATAAGCTTTTTTTGGATACTGAGAACGTATCGTCATATCAACCGTTCCACAGCCCTTACCGAGAATAATTCCCATATCTACAAAATTAAGATATTTCACAAGGGTTTTATAGTGCGCTACTAATGCATCAAAAGTCCAATCGTCAGCGTTCCACGCGACAGAAATAAGTGCAGACTTCATGTGTTTTCGTTGAATTTCGCCATTAAATGCACAAAAACGATCTATGACCGTCTTGAGCTGGGAAGTCGTTCCATAGTAATAAAGTGGTGTTGCAAAAACAATCATATCCGCATCGAGAATTTTAGATTTAATCTTACCTTTTTCAGATTTTGTAGAACCCATATCGTCATCTTGCACACAAGGACCACCATATCCACATTTAACACACCCAATGCACGGATTGACATTTATTCGTGCTGTATCGATGATAGAAATAATATTTCCAGATTCACTTGCTCCTTTAGCAAATTGCTCTACAAGTAAATTTGAAGAGCCATGCTTTTGCGGACTACCCGTTAAAACAACAATTTTCATATATTTATACCTCCCATCTAATTTTTTGTGTGCTTCTATTGCGATTCTGTTAAAAGTTTAGTTCATTCATAATCCGAATTTTAAATCCTAATTCGTATTTTAATTATAATTCTATTCCGTATTTTTTTCAAGTGCTGCTTTCCCTTTTTTCAAAATGAAAAACATAAATATTATCTATACTTTGCAATGCAAAGAACAAAAAATTACACTCACATTACATACAGAAAATACTTATTTATATTTTGATAAAAGTTAAATTTTACTCCCTAATCAATCTCATACCTTTATCGAGCTTTTTATTATATTATTATGAAAATATTTAGATAAAATGAAATTTTTAATAATTAAAGCATCTCTATTACATTAAGCAATTTTGTATAACTATCAACTTCATGATACTTTACCTTGCTTGTAGACATTTCGTTAAACAACTTTTTTGCACATGAAATCTTAGCCTGTTCAATTGGTCGCAGATTCAAGCTTTCCATTGTACCTTTCGTTTCAGCAATAAAGAAAATATGTTTTACTTTACCTTCATAAAAAGCTATCGCCCAATCAGGGGAATAGTTACCCACTGGTGTCGGTATTTGGAAAGTTCTCGGTAGCTTAGCATAGACACAAACTTCATCAGCTTCATCTAAACTTTTAGCGAATCTTCTTTCAATACTATTTTCTGCCGTTCCATCTATAAATACATAATCTTGAATCGCTTTTTTGGCAAGATATGCCTTATCAAATCTAACTGTAGTTTTTTCAGCAGTAAAAATCGTGCTATCATACTTTCCATCAATTTGATTGTAGGAAATGTGTTCAACAATCATTGTAGCTTTCTGCTCTTTAATGAGTTTTATTATTTTTGATATAAATTCTTCAGGATTATAGCTAAACATCTTAAGCTTATCTTTCCTAATTCCTTTCAATATCCTTGCTACAGTTTTTCTTGTAAGAATAGTACCTTCCGCTACTTTTCCAATAAGATCATATTTTACGTTGCTTGCTTCAGTATGTTTCAACGTTTGGGTTCTCGTTTTTTCGTTGCTGAACGAAGTTAGGTTTTCAATTTCATTTTCGTTCATCTTGTCTTTCTGCCTTCCGATAGTCGTTGTGTATTGTAATTCAGAAACAAATAGTTTCTGATCGATGTAGTCGATCGCTTTTTTTATCAGTTCCTCACTATCAAAGCTAACTGTATAGGCATACTTACGATTGATTTCATTCCAAAGTGCCTGAAATTCTTTTTTAGCAAAATTTTCATTCAGCGGATTGTCCATAATTTTAGACTCGTGACCATCAGTAAACATACTTTCCAACATACTGTCGTCATAGACGGATTGAATAAGCTTATGAATACCCTCTGCCATTGGAGCAAGATCATCTGGAAGTGGTACTAATGTTCCGTTTGCCACATCTTCGCGATATTTATCTGTCACCTTGCGTTCTATATTAACATACTTGTTTTGTATGAGATAATATTCAAGTTTATTAGCAATTTTATCGTCAATAGTAGTGAAACAATCACCAACTTTTACACATTTCCCAGCAAAATATTCACTCGTTGCTACTGTCGGTCTATCATAAAGAACCGCCTTGATGTCACTTTGTAAATCAGACACAAAGGTCTTATAACTTTCACTAGCAATTACGGTAAGGAGGTTCACGTCGTGAACATTGTCTCCAAGAGTTTCAACATCCATTCGGTTGCCGAATTGATTGACACAAAGTCTCAGTCCTCTACCAACTTCCTGACGCTTTGTGGTATTACTATCAGAATGTTTCAAAGTGCAAATTTGGAACACATTGGGATTATCCCAACCTTCACGGAGCGCTGAGTGAGAAAAGATAAACCTTGTAGGTTCGTCAAATGACAGCAAACGTTCTTTGTTTTTGAGTATCAAATCATAAGCAGAAATATCATCTGAAAACTCACTGCCTCTTTTTAATTGACTATCAATACTTCTGCCGGTCTTTTTATCAATACTGAAATAACCTTTATGTACAGATGAAACATCGCTACAAGTAGAGCGGAGATATTTTTGATAAGGTGTATCAAATATGGTGATGTACTCATTGAGAACATTAATATATTCTTGTTCAAATATTTTTCCATATTCGCCTAATATCTCGTTACCATCTTCATCATATTGGCGATATTTAGCTACTTCATCTATAAAAAATAACGACAAAGATTTAATTCCCATATTAAAAAGCTTTTCTTCTTTTTCGAAATGAGAAAGTATCGTTTCTCTTATTTGAATACGACGCATATCTTTCTCAGACACATCGTTTACTATTTCCCCAACAGCTATGACATTACCATTAGTAAATGTAACAGTTCCACGCAACTGATCTACTTCGGAAATCGTAAACCCTTTGTATTGTTCCATCTTTTGCGAGACATAATATAGATCATCCCCGACACCTAATAGTCTCGTCTCACGTTTTATGGACTTATTATATCCGATTTCAAGTTCGATTTTTGCCATCGGCGGATTTTTTGAAGAAAGGACAATTTTCTCTAAATAGAGGTAGCCATCCGTTCCTCGAAAATTTTTAACTTCAAAACCTTTTACTTCAATTTTCTTCACGAGGCGCTCGTTGAAAGCGTCGAGAGCGTCAAGCACATATATGAGATTATGTTGTTTAGCGTGAGTAGCAGAGTAATTAAGAGAAAAAAGTGGATTAAAGTTTTTAAGTGCCTTTTGTGTGACATCACCACCCATTTTTTGCGGTTCATCCAAAATGATAATAGGTCTATTTGCTTTGATTACATCAATTGGACGACGGGAACCAAATTCATCTCGTTTAGAATAAATAATACGGGCTTCTTTACTTTTTCCGTCTTCCTTTAAAGAGGAAGCAAAAGCTTGCGTGTTAATAATCATCACATTGATACCGGAACTTTGAGAAAAGTTATCTAGCTGTGATAAGTTACTACTATTGTAAACGAAAAAACGAGCTTTTTTACCATAATATTCCATAAAATGATCTATCGTGATTTCAAAGGACTTTTTCACTCCTTCACGGATAGCGATGGAGGGTACAACGACAATAAACTTGCTCCATCCGTACAGCTTGTTTAGTTCAAACATCGTCTTAATATACACATATGTTTTGCCAGTACCGGTTTCCATCTCTATATCAAGAGAACATTGCCCCAATTCTTTATTCAGTGAAACCGATTGTTTAATATTATTTTCGATTTGCAGGTTTTTAATATTACTTAAAAGTTCTTCATCGGAAAGTTCCAAAGGTGCATTTTTATAGCCAGTATCGTTTAACGGATCATACCAATCGTATTTTTCATTATTATCGAAAATAAGTTGTGTTTGCTGATGATCATTAGCAATCTGTTTTCCAGTATCGCGAATATAGTTTATTTTTTCCCTAAAACCCTGACCGGCAAAAACTTTAACAACTGCATTCACAGCGTCAGTTTGATACTGTTGTATTTTAAAATTGAATTTCACTTTTGCTCTCCTTTTTCACTATTTTTCGTAAGTTTTTTAATTGTCTTTTCTGTATTTTTTACCATTTCTAGATACACTTCTTCGACAGGAGAAAGGGTTTGCACTTGATATTTTCTATATTCCGCTATTGCTTTATCTATAGCTTCTTGGTGACTGATTTTTCCAGCATTAAGTAAAAGTTTTTCGCCAGTCGCGGAAAGAATAGAATCAAGATTCTCTATGTAATCTTTCATATACATCGGGTGCTTTCGGATTGCTTGAATTTCTGCAAAATCAAAATATCCCGAAACAAGATTACCTAACACTTTTAGTTCATCCTCATTAAGATAATTTTTAGCAATCTTCGCATCGGCAAGAGTCGGAAAATCTCCTTTAAAACTTTTCATCCCCATAAATGGCTTATTAGCGTCAGCTCGTTCATAGATCACTTCCGCAGCAGTATGACCATGAGCTGCATAATGTAATTTGTTCTGCACAATTTTGAAAAATTCAATCGATATTTCACTATTTGGATCGTAATCAACGCTTGTAGCGTAAAGATCAAGTACTTGACGATAAAGTACTTTTTCAGATGAGCGAATATCACGAATTCTTGCAAGCAGCTCTTTCCAATATTGTCCGCCGCCATTCCCTTTTAAACGCTCATCATCCATTGTGAAACCTTTGATAATATATTCTTTTAAACGTTCTGTCGCCCATTTTCTAAAATGCGTTGCCGTTATACTACGAATACGATATCCTAGTGAAATTATCATGTCTAAGTTATAATATTTTGTGTTATATTTTTTTCCGTCAGAAGCAGTTGTTCGGAAATTCCGAACAACTAATGTTTCATCCAATTCACCATCTTCAAAGATATGCTTAATATGTTCACTTACATTCGATTTTGTAGTTTGATAAAGTTCTACTAGTTGTGCCTGCGTTAGCCAAACAGTTTCATCTTCTAGACGTACATCAAGTTTTGTATTTCCTTTTTCAGTTTGATAAATAAGAATCTCACTTTGTATCTTATTTTCCATTACAGCACCTTCCTTACCGTATCCGGACTATATGTAGCAAAAATTTGCTCAAAGTTGGTAGCTACGCTGTCGTTTGCCATAGAACTATCTCGCATGACAAAATAATATGGTTTTTGCTTAGCAACTTCTTTTATCGTTTCTTCTGTTACATTTTCATCAAAGCAAGCAATGAGGAAACCATCAGCAACATTAAATACTTTCTTTCCGGCAATTTCTTTTTCTTCAATTTTAGAAGAAAGCAACACTCCTAAATCGAGCATTACTTGGAACAACAAATCTTCCGGTGTGCGATCTTCTTTGATATTGTTATCATCGTTTTCAAACAATGAAATTTCGATATCTTTGGGATTATAGTAAACATCTTTCATATTTGATGTATCACACTTCAAAACACGGAATCCAATATCAAGATCTTGCGTTGTAAGTGGATTTTCATCCTTGATTTTTTTACCTGCTCGACGGATACGTTCTTTTCCGATTTCGCAAATATTCTTATAACCTGCTTTATAGGCTTCACTTTTTTCATCGCATACTTCGGGAAGCTGTACCATAATAAACTTTCGGTTGCCTCCATCTTCGGCATTGAGTTGCATAACAGCATGAGCGGTTGTAGCAGAGCCGGAAAAGAAATCGAGGATAATATCATTTTTTTTCGAAGATATGAAAAGTAGTTTTTTTATTAAATCTTTTGGTTTTGGAAAATCAAAATAACCCTTTCCTAATAAACTATTTATTTCCAATGTACCATCAGTTGTTCTACCATTATCACTAAAAATTGTTTTAATTAACTTTCCTCGAGCTACAATATTGCCTTCAGTATCTTCATTTAAATATTGTTTATACGAGACGCTCCATTTTTCATTATATTTAATAAATACTATTCTATTTTCTGTTTTGCATTTGTTAAATTTTTCTAATGACCATCTCCATCTTGGATTTGGTTTAATTATACTACCATCTGGTGCTTCAATATCATACATTAAATTAGCTCTTAAATCATTTACAGTTCCCGTCTTATTTAAACCAACAAGTTTATATGGTCCTCTTTCTTCTAAGAATTCATCTTTACCTATATATTTATCAAAATCTTCTTTATCCAATGGTAAAGAATTTAAAATATACTTATTACTTTTCGAATATGAAATAATGTATTCGTGTTCAACACCAATATTGTTTCCTGTTGAATTTGGGTTGCTTGTTTTTTTCCATATAAAATTAGCAACAAAATTAGCACTTCCAAATATTTCATCACAAATTTTCTTTAGGTTTTCTTGTTCGTTATCGTCAATGCTAATAAAGACCATACCGTCTTCTCGGAGCAAATCTTTTGCTAGTTTCAACCTTGGATATATCATGTTCAGCCAATCAGTATGAAATCTACCATTACTTTCTGTATTTTGATATAACCGATTGCCTTGATCGTCATATTGTCCGCTATTTGCAAGATATTCATCAGTGCTTTGAGTAAAATTATCCTCATACACAAAGTCATTACCCGTATTATAAGGTGGATCAATATATATCATTTTAATTTTGCCTAGATAAGTTTCCTGCAAAAGCTTTAACACTTCAAGATTATCACCCTCAATATAAAGGTTTTCGGTGTTGTCAAAATTCACGCTTTCTTCACGACAAGGACGGAGTGTTTTGTTAATAGGCGCATTTGCAAGCAGAACAGATTTTCTCTTGTCCGGCCAAGTAAATTGATAACGTTCTTCGCGCCCTTCAACTACTTTGCAAGAGATTTCTTGCATAAGAACATCTTTGTCAATAGCACGAACAACTTCGCCGTTTTCATCTATCGTTTCTGTAATAGCATTCGGAAACATTTCCGTCAATCTCTTGAAATTCTCATCTGCTTTGTTTATAGTTTGCATTTTAAGTTTATTCATCGCCTTTATCCTCCCTATTTTACTAGTTTGTATTTCATTAAAACAGTAATGTTTTCTTGTACTAATTCTTCTGTAAGTTCATTATCATCTTTAATGTTATATAAATTTTTAATAACTTGATGCATTCCTTTAAGAATAAGTCTTGGAATTTCTCCGATTAGATTCGAATATAATTCATTTTGATTTGTGTCAGAAAGCTTTTTGCTAAATGGTGTAGGAGTTAATAAATATGGATTTTCGTTATATCCATCAATTATATTTTTACAGCGCACATCTTGAATATAAGAGATAATTTCATTTTTTTTACATAAAAAATCATTTATATCCCATGGAAATTTTTTTATGTAATCTATTCCTTTTAGTATGCTTCGAAATGTATCTGCCACATCGGGAAGATTTAAATACCGATGCAAGATTTTATAACAGAGTTCATAAAATTTTTCATTCATTCCGATTCCTCCTGCTTTAATTTCAAAATTTGTCGGTGCATCTCAAACTTCTTTCTAGGTTGTTTTTCAACTCGTGCGAGTTTTTCAAGTTTATCAATCTCTTTTTGAAGTTTGTTTTTTTGCTCTTCAATATCTATTTGTTCATCTATGGTATTGCCAGATGTAATAGTCAATCCACCTATTTGAATGATGATATTATCCCATACCATATCAAGGTTCAAACCTTTGATTTCAAGCAAAAGTTTTTCCTTTGGTTGCCATTCGGTCTGTAAAAGTTTCCCATTTCGACACACCATTATTTTGCCTTCACTTTTATATTCAAGAACTAACACTATATTTTGCATTATCAACTTAGAAAGGGCAATCATATTTTTTTCATTAAAGTCTTTACGTTTAAGTAGTACTGACATTACGAAAAAGGATTTTATTTCCGCTCCATCTTTCAAGTTGATTTTTGATGCAGTTACTTCATTAGTGATGTAAATTCGTGAAATATCTCGATCAATTCGGTCTTTGGCTGTCATATTCATTTTGAACTTTGAATAAATCGCACTTTTTGGAAGCTGTTTATTTACTTCCGTCGCTTTTGGTAATCCCAGCATAAGTTA
This sequence comes from uncultured Bacilli bacterium, assembly GCA_947588815.1. Taxonomy (GTDB): domain Bacteria; phylum Bacillota_I; class Bacilli_A; order RFN20; family CAG-449; genus CANQAG01. The sequence continues at coordinate 56,074 of CANQAG010000004.1, read as the reverse complement.
TCTTTCCTTCACAACCAAAAAGCAAATAAGTTCAAAGTCATCCAAACCTTTGATAGTAGCGTCGATAAAACTAACATGTCCACCACTAAGGAACGAATCGATATCGCTTTCTTCTTTTATCTCTATAATAGAGGATATTGCATTACCGAGTAGAATTGAAAATTTATGCATATCCTTCCCGTCTTTTGTCTCTTGATTAAACTTATTACAAAGATCCTTATAAGGTTCATTTTTACCTTTGCATAGATAGCGCATCTTATCTAGCATTGTTTTAGGTGAAAGATGATCGCATATCACTTTACCTTCATTAGAGATATACACCATATAAAACGGATGTAACCGATTTTGATTATTGATATTTACATTGTTTGATCGATTCTTCAAGACATAAATAACTCCCGCCGGCATTTCATCATTTGCCGGCACAACGGCGTGAAGCCCAAATGGAGTCTTATCAAGATTATCGTTATATTTCATATATTCTAAAAGATCCAACCGAAACTCATTTAATCCCAAATCCATTATTGATATTCCACTTGTCATATCCTCGATGTCCACAACTTCGTCTTGCAAACGCTTAAGCTGGGCTTTACGATATTCCAAATCTGTTTTTTCTTCATCACTAAGAATGTTGTCATCACCTGTTGCTGTCAAATTAACGATTTTCATACGAGTTTCAACTCTTGCTTTTAAATTGATATAATCATCAAGTGAAACATCCGGCCAAAAATTTACAAGTTGAATATATTGATTGTGACTCCCAATACGATCAATACGGCCAAATCTTTGAATAATTCGTACCGGATTCCAGTGAATATCGTAATTAATAAGATAGTCGCAGTCTTGTAAATTTTGTCCTTCAGAGATACAATCCGTTGCAATCAGAATATCTATTTCGGTATTGTCATTTGGCATAAGAAGTTGTTTGTTCTTTGAAATCGGGGAAAAACACGTCAACACTGTATTTAAATCACAACGCAACTTAGGAACCGTAGTACGACCCTCGATCGATCCGGTAATCATCGCCGTATTTAATCCATAATTAGAAAGAACATATTCACTCACATTATCGTATAAATACTTTGCAGTATCCGTAAAAGCCGTAAAAATAATAATTTTTTTATTGTTATCGTTTATAGGCTGTGCAAATTTATCTTTAATCACCCTAAAAAGTTCTTGAAGTTTAGCGTCATGTTTAGGCGTAATATCCTCAATCATTAATGAAAGAAGTTCTAAAATTTCAGCGTCTTTTGCAAGACTATCGCGCCACGATTTATAATCCATATCACCAATGTCAATCTTAATCTTTTTTCCAATAGAAAAGATTTCATCGTTATTTTGATCCTCATCATCAAATTCATCGATGTTTGAAATATCGGTTAATTCAAAAGTTAATGATTGTGAATGGTCATAATTATCTATTGATTGAAGTGTGCTGCTAATTAAATCTTTTATTCTATTAAGCGTAAGTTTAAACGAATATACCGAACTTTCCATGCGCTTCATTAAATTAATCGCTGTTAAACGTTGAATACCTTGTTCACGATTTGCTTGTGTAAACCCAATATTTACTCGGTTATCTTTGAAAATTTCAGCATATTTTTCCATCCTACTAGGTAAGATAAAATGAGATGGCGTATAAATTGTAAGAGTTAGAAGCATTAACTGTTCAAATATCTCATTATAGTTGATGGCCGATTTCAAATCAGTAAGTTGTGGGCGAAGAGAAATTGGTTTTAATCTTGTAGGAAATTTACCAATGTCTGTAGTGTCATAATATTTTTGAATGTGCTTGCGGGAGCGAGCAATCGTCACGCTATCAAGAACTTCAAAGAAATCAAAGTCTAACATCCGAAGCAAATTTTCGGTAGTTCTTTCTTCCGGTTTCCATTTGCTCCAAGTAGTAAAAGCTCTTTGAGCGTTTTTAAATATCTCATCAATGGTTCGAGAAGTATTCAATTTTTCGTCAATTAAATTAGTATCGCCTTCATAGGCAAGTGCAAGTTGATTTTTCAAATCAAGAAATTTATTATTAACCGGTGTTGCAGATAACATAAGAACCTTTGTTTTCACACCGGCACGGATAACTTTTTTTAAAAGTTTTACATATCTATTTTCCTTATCGTCATCATCAGGATTTTCTATTACTTTTCCTCCGTTACGAAAATTATGAGATTCGTCTATTACAACTAGATCATAATTTCCCCAATTCAGCCTACTTAAATCAAGGCCATTAGAAGTTCCTTGTGTACGGTTTAAGTCCGTATGATAGAGGACGTCATAGCGAAGCCTATCTTCCGCAATAGGATTATTTACATAATTGTCTTTATATGTATTCCAGTTGTTGGCTAATTTTTTCGGGCAAAGGACAAGAACAGATTTATTTCTATTTTCATAATACTTGATAACGGCGAGAGCCGTAAAAGTTTTACCTAACCCTACACTATCAGCAAGAATACAGCCGTTAAACTTTTCCAACTTATTGATAATAGCAAGAGCTGCATCTCTTTGAAAATTGTAAAGCATATTCCAAATCTTACTATCCTTAAAACCAGATGCTTCATTTGGCAACAAGTCCTCAGATATATCTTCAAGAAATTCATTAAAGATATTGTAAAGGGTAACAAAATAAATGAAATCGGGAGAATTTTCGTTATATGCTGCTGTAATACTATTAATAACTTCATCTGTAACTTCTTGAAGTTTATTTTGATCGTTCCAAAGTTTTTCAAAAATATCCATGTACGCTTTTGCATAAGGCATACCTGTTTTTTGAATCATGCAATAAGCATTATTTCCTTTTTCACATCCCAAATCAATAGTAGTAAATCCATTGATAGGCATATAGTTTTTGTCGTCAAGGTTGATAAAACCCATCATATTTTCATTGGTGACATTCGATTTAAAAGTGACCTTTTTTCTTATCCAGTCAGCGCATTCTTTTGCTATCGCTTTTTGATTAAGTTCATTTTTCAGTTTCACTTCAAATTCTGTACCATAGAGACTACGTTCTCGATTAAGTCTCGGAATATAAAACTCTCGTTTTTCCTTTTTTGCTTTTTCCGTAACAAACGCAGGTGATGTAAAGATAAAACGAAGTTCATCTATATCTTGTAATTTTTCTTTCAACTCTTGAAATGCATAAATAGAAAAACAAGCGGCCGCAATGGATAATTTACTGCCTTTCTTTATTTCACCTGCCATATCATCTCGTAATGTTTTTAATGTATTATCTATTAGTTCCATACGATCTCCCATATTTTCTAACAATTCTATAACGCCTTATGCTAAACCTTGGGATTATTCTTTATCTTTAGAAAAAACTTCCATAATTTCATCCATCGTACAATCAAGGCAATTGCATATTTTCGCTAATACCTCTACTTGAACAGATTCATTTTTTCCAAGTTTTGCCATAGCGTTCGATGAAATACCTGCTTGTTTGCGAAGCTTTGTTTTATTAATGTTTTTATCAATCATCAATTTCCACAATTTGTTGTATGAGATAAGCATTGACTTTCCTCCGTTTAACAATATCAACCTTTATAATTAATCATTTTTAATATACATAATAATTTTTAATTATTCAACCAGAGCATCAATTCGTCAAAAAAAAATTTCATTTTGCAACCAAAAAAACAGAAATAAGTAATAAATCCTAATATTCTATCCATGTCAAAATAAAAAAGCTTAAATATTATTAGTAAAGATAACAAAATAAGCGGTTTGACATTTAGACAAACCGCTTATTAATAAAATTCTTATAAAGTTCGAAATTTAAATTTTTTATGGCCTTTTTTTACCGATTGCATAGTATTTAACATCCTTTAATTCATAAGGATTCAATACTCCTTTACCATCGAACACAATCGGTTTTTTCATATATTCGACAATTTGATCATTTGTTAAATTTTTAAATTCTTCACAATCATTTAAGAAAATGGCAGCATCGCAAGTTTTTAAAGCTTCATCTAAAGTATTAGCATACGCGATTCTTTGATCACTTTTCATTTTCTTTCGGAAGGTAGTCGTTGCCACACTATCATAAGCGATAATTCGACAATCCTCTTTAATCAATTCTTCGATAACTCTAAAAGCCGGCGAACGACGAATGTCATTGGTATTTCCTTTATATGACAAACCGAGAACCGCAAAACGCATACCCGCAATACTTCCTAATTCCTTTTTCATCTTATCGATCATTGCATGCGGTCTTCTTTCATTAGCTGCAACAGCAGCATCGAGAATTGAAAGTTCAACGTCGTTATTCTTCGCCATATTTGAAAGAACTTGAGTATCAAGGGGCAAAGCAGGTCCACCGTATCCAATACCAGAAGACATATACTTACTCCCGATACGCGGATCTAAGCCAATACCAACACTTACTTCTTGAATATCGGCCCCAATGGCATCGCACAAGTCGGCAAGTTCATTAACGTAGGAAAGTTTAACTGCTAAATATCCATTTGATGCATATTTGATAAGTTCCGCGCTTTTCGGTGAAACAAACAGTAATGGTGCTTTAAAGTTAGAATAAAGTTCTTTCATTTTTTCGCGTGAATCTTTGGTAGAAACACCGATAACTACACGCGCCGGAGTTAACATATCGCGCATCGCCGTTCCTTGAGCAATGAATTCAGGATTACTCACAACATCAATACGATATTTTTTATTTGTAATGGTCATCATGAAATCATGAACTTCTTGGCAAGTGCCAACCGGAACCGCCGAACGAATGACAACCGTAACGTCATTTTGAATAAAACGACAGATTTCTTTAAGTGTTTGATATAATGCAGTCGTATCACACGGATTATTGTCCTTTTCAATAGTTTCAACGCATATAAAAATTAAATCTGCGCCATAAATCGCATCTCGCGTCTCCGCAGTAAACCTAATGTTCGCTTCAGAAGCAAGTAAAGTATCATATAATTTAGGTTCAATCGTTTCGATTTCGTTTTTACGTAGCGCAACGATTTTTTTCTTATCAGAATCTAGTGCAAAAACTTGATTGCCCTTTGAAGCAAATCCAACCGCGGTCACAAGGCCGACAAAGCCCATTCCTACAACTGTTAATTTCATTAACTCACATCCAATCTTATATCATTATAATTGTGACATATTTAAAAAAACTTTTCAAGATGGCTATTTTTTAAACATCAGCCAAAAAAGAAGTTTTATTAAATTTTATCAGCAATAAAATCCAAAATTATCATATAAACGTCTTCGTTATTTTCTTCATTTAATATTTCATGTCTCATTTTAGGAAACACTTTAGCGACTGAAGAAATACCATATTTGGAATATAGCGTTTGTAATTTAAAAATTCCTTTTCCATAATTTCCAACCGGATCATCTTCACCGCCTAATATCAATAATTTTATATTTTTGTCAATTTTTAGAAGTTCTTTTTTGCGGTGAATTTTCGCTAAGTTATTTAAAAAAGAACGGAAGAAATTAGTCGAAGGAATGCCCCCGCAATATTCGTCATTTTGATAATTTTCAATATTGGTTTTCGAAGCTGAAAGCCATTCTAATTTTGTATTCCCGTCTTTAAAGCGTTTATTATATCCGCTAAAAACGATGCTATTAAGAAATTTAGATGGTTTTTTTCCGTCGACAAATAACGCGTGAGTTCTCGTGATAAACTTTCCAAATTTATAAAGTGGGGTTGGACCATTTGTGCCAATGAGAATTACGCCAGAAAGAATCGAAGTATCTTTTCTTTCAATTAAAGCTTGAGCAATAAAAGATCCCATCGAATGAGAAATTAAATAAAGCGGTTCCCCTTTTAAACTATCCAAAAGGCAATAAAGGTTATCGACACATCTTTCAAATCCATCAATCGGCCATACCAAATAGCCTTCACTACAATTCAACTTATGCCCGATATGATCCAATCCATAAACATTATATCCCGCTTCATTAAGTTTTTTAGCTAATGGTTCATAACGCATGGTATGCTCGCACATACCATGGGAAATAACTACATTGCCTTTTGTATTTTTATCCACTAACCACGAATTACCATATAGTGTCTCACCGCGATTGTTAATTAAGCTAAACTCTTTGAAAGACATTGTTAAATTCTCCTTTATCACATATAATTGAGTATATTTATTTTATTATAAATTCCTATCAATAACAAGGAGGAGTGTTGTGGATATTTGGAAATATATTGTCGTGGCTTTAGTACAAGGTCTAAGTGAAATTTTACCGATTTCGTCATCAGGGCATATCTTGATAGTCGAAAATTTATTGAATATGAAAACCGATTTAACTTTAGCAATTTTTGTTCATTTTGGTTCTTTGATCGCAGTTCTTGCCTATTATTTTAAAGATCTTGTCAATATTGTAAAAGGCGTATGTCTTTATGTCTTTAAGAAAAATCGCGAAGAAGAGACTATTTATAATGCTAAGTTGTTTTTATATCTAGTCATCGCTTCCTTACCCGCGGCAATAATCGGTTTATTGTTTGATGATTTTATTGAATCTACTCTCTCGTCTTTACTTTTCGTTTTTATTTTCCTTCTTATCACAGGTACGTTGCTTTTAATAAACAAGAAGCTAAACAAAGAAAGAACTTTAAAAGAAATGAAGCCCGTCGATGCCTTGGTTATCGGCTGCTTCCAAGGAATTGGTATATTGCCCGGTATTTCCCGTAGCGGCATCACAATTTTCGGCAATAAAGTGCGGGGCTTTAAAAATGAAGATTCGGCAAAATTCGCTTTTTTGATGTTTATTCCGGTTTCTTTTGGATCATTTCTTCTCGAAGTTATAAAAATATTTAAAGCTGACTCAATTTCCATCAGCCAAAATGACATTGTCGCTTATATCGTCGCAATTATCATAAGTGGCTTAACCACTTTTATTGCTTTAAAATATATCTTTGCGATTATTAAAAAAGGCAAATTGCATTACTTTGCCTTTTATTGCTACCTTGTAGGAATTGTCGGTCTTATCGTTTTACTTATTCAACATCTTACCGCTTAATCACCATAGTCAGATCCACGTGATTTATCTTCAACAAAAATTTGTAATTTATCTAAAAGATCATAGATGGTGAGTTCGATAGCACCATCTTTTTTAGTGATGATATTTTCTTCATCTCCGGCAAAGATGACAATTTCATTTAAAAGTGAAATACGTTTCATTTCCGCTACAATTTTGTCTAAACAATCCGGGTGGTGAAGTAAAATTAAATTGACTTGATTTTCAAACATCGGTTCAATATATATAAGATGATTGTTTGCCCCTTTAAGGCAATAAGAAAAAGGATTACTTGGATCCTTAATTATTTCCGTGTCATTAAAATAGTCACAAATTTTCATAAATTTACCTCATCTATATTTTAATATTTTTTACTCTATTTAACAATTAAACAGTTTCATAATCACTAATTGATAAACTTTTTAATAAAGTTTAAAATAAAAGCAGTACGGAGTCGCTTATGAATAGATACTTAATCACTTCTGACATGGACAATACTCTATTAAAAGAAAATAAATCAATCTCGTTTCAAACACGAATTTTTTTGCGACGCTTAATCAAAAAAGGACACCATTTCTCATTTAATACCGGTCGTCCGTATCAAGGAACGTTATATCAATTTCACCAACTAAAACTCTATGATGAACCCATCATTTGTAATAACGGAGCGGCAATCGTATTTTTAAATAAAGATGACTCCATAAAAAATGCTATTACTTTTCCATTATCAAACGCACTTGTTAAAAGTTTTTTTAATGATGCCAAACCATATTTAAAATGTGCTTTTGCAAGCTCATTAAACCATATCTATCTTTATAACCGCAAGTTTGTTCCGTTTTTTATTGTACACGATACAAAGCAAGTCCAAATTTTCGAAGGCGATCTTGATTCTATTATTAAAGAAGACATATTAGCCTTAGAATTTTATGTAAAAGAAGATTACATTGATCAATTTAACGAATTGTTAAATTCACCTCTTTACAAAGATCAATTTTTTATGATCTTTTGGGGCAAATTTAACGACGTATATTCCTTTCAATTTCAAAGCTTAGATTCTAGTAAAGGTAAAGCTATGCTTTATTTAGCAGATTATTATCAAATTCCTCATAGTCACACTATTGCCTTTGGAGATAATTTAAATGATAACGATATGATTGAAGCCGCCGGAATCGGAGTTGCTATGGTAAATGCCAAAGAAAAGACTAAAGAAATTACTTCTTATATTACAACTCACGATTATAATCATCACGGAGTAGTCAAATTTCTAAAAAATTTTTTTAAAAACTTACAATAAATCCAAATATTTCTTTCTTAATCCCTCATTTTTAATATTGGAAATATTAGCTTTGATATTTAATATACAACCGGGATAAATCGCCTTGCAAAGATCGACCGCGATACTTGCGTCCGAAGCGACATTTTTATTTCCGATAACCATCAATCTTGAAGCTAAATCTTCGACATCTTTGGTATATTTATATAAAAGATACGGAATTTCGCTTGCTTCTTCCGATTTTTCAGCGATTTCATTTTGATTTTTATTACTATATGCCTTCATCAATGCTTGAAATGCAAGACCATCCAAATCGATTAACTCATGAGCTTTAATCGCAAAATTTTCCAACTTATCTATTGACGATTTAATTTCAGTTTGATAATTTTCATATCCTTTTTTATCAATTGTAAACCGAGCGGTCATTAACGCTAAAGAGCAAGCCATTTCCAAAGTCAGTGCCAAGGCCGAACCACCTCCTGGAACGCTAGTCTTTGATTTCAAAGCTAAACAATACTCACTGATGGTCATGTCATTAAATTTCATAAGCGTCTCCTTTTGTAATTAGAATCTCTAATTATTTCTTCTAACGATAACTTTCGATCCACATCGATTGTAATTCCGGAACTTTGCAAAGATAAATATTGTATCGTTTTTTTTCTTGAAAAAAAATTTCTGTTAATAGCTTCCTTAAGAAGCGTATCACCAATACAATATCCTAAAGAAATATATTCGTCAATCTTCCGTGAATCAAAATCGATCATATTAATAATCGGTGAAGCGATAAGTTTTTCACTCATAAAATCGATTATCGGTATTTTCAGTGCTTTAAATCTTTCAACTATATGCGCTGATGTAAGCGGTATGACAAAGATACAATCTATATTATATTGTAAAAGTGGGCTTATCGGTTCACTATCTGATTTAAGAGCGTCGGTATATGATTCATATTCAATATTCACCCTATCAAAAATATAAGGAATCGCACTTGAGGCCAAAAGATATTGGATGATTTCAATTTCAGACTTATAGTTGACCAAAAAATATTTTGCTTCGTATTCTTTTTTTAGGATTTTTCTTTTTATTTGACTAGTAGCAAAATAAAGCGGTTTTTTAGTGCTCACTAAGCGTTCTAAATCATAATTGTCTGTTATTAATTGCTTTATGGCATAATTAGAAAAAATACCACGACCTTTAAAAGGCACTCTAGAACGATAATTGTCTTTTGCCGCCAATACTAATTCAGGCGAGATTTTTTTCCAAAGATTATAAGTTTTAATTAAATCACCATCTAAGAAAGCAAGGCACATTAAAGACCCGATTGAGGCACCGCTTAAAGCTTGGACATGACGATAAAAGCCGTGTTTATAAATCGCAAACATCACACCTAACTGATAGGCGCCACGTGCTCCACCACCACTTAACACTAATCCGATTTTTAAAGGCATAATAGTTTCTTGATAATTTCCTCCGATTTATTCATGCACATAAAAGCTACTCTAAAATATGATATGCTTTTGCGAATATTTTAAACTAAGTTATTGTCTAATACTTTTTTATCTATTATAATATTTAAACGATAAGGAGATTTTTGTGTATGCAAAAAACCAAGAGAACTGGCCTTTCTATATTTTCATTTGCCACGTTAATTTTAGGATTAATAACAACTTTAATGATTTTTTTACCTTCGGTAAGTTATATAAAAACCGGACTCGGCGCTACTCGAGCAGATATGTGGGGAATTTTAGTTGCTTTCGGAGGTTCCGCGCAACTTCCATATAGCACTCCGACTTTCTACTTTAATTGGGGATCTTTCTTAGGATATTTACTTCCTGTTATCGCTGGAGTTTTGGCATTCTTATTAACTAACAAAAGCAAATTCTTCGTTGGCTTATCAGCATTTTTATTTATTTTATCCGCAATTCTACTTTTCTCCAATGTCGGCTGTTTGCTAGCTACTTGCAACGAACATTTTACAAGTATCGGTATGTATGAAAATAACCTTCATTTAGGCATCGGTAGTTGGATTGGCGGATTTACCGCTTGTTTTGGATTTTGTGCTTGTGTCGCCGATATCGTTTGTGCCAAATTAAAATAATAAAATCATTTATTTAAAATTAAAATCTCAGAAATTTCAATCTGAGATTTTTTTATTGATATAACGTTAATAATTTCTTATAAGCCGCTGTCAATTGATTGATCATGTGCTCCAATTTGTAAGTTTTATCATAGATTACACTATAAATCGTTGTGGCATTTAAATCATTTTTGAAATTGTACTGATTTAAATTATGAACTGCAATTTGTTCATTATAAATCGCTCTTTGCACATAAATCGTGTAAACTCTATTTAAAGAAAATTTGGTAATTCGTTGACTTCTAATTAATGAAAAATAACTTTTTTGTGCTTGTGAAAATAAAGTCATCGTCATTGATAGATGCTTGCTAAAACTTGCAAAATATGGATTAAGGTGAAAAACAGGATTATTATTAGCTACTTTTACATCTGCATTAATGAATCTTATTTGATCATGAATTGCTTGAAACAACCATCCAATATGATTTATTAGTTTAGTAGATTCATCCATTTAAAGCCTCTTTTAAATTTTCGTAGCAATATTTAACACCATCATTTGAAAGACGATGCGACGAAAGCAAATAAGAGTTAATTTTATCAAGGTTTACAAAAGTTAAATTAAACTCATCTTTATAAGATTCTAGTATCTTTGAGGAATCGTTTAATAAAGCCGTAAAAGTTCTACTTGCCTCCCCTTCTAACTTCAACGGATTATAAGGAAGAATAAAGGCTATTGTACAAGTTTCGTTTACTTCACGAATTTGATCTAAAGTGCGATAAACATAATAGCCCATTAATTCCATTTGATCATCTATTATTTCCTTTTCGAACAAAACTTCGTTTTGAGTGATTTTGACAGCGTTAACGATATCATAAACTCCGATATTAATAATCAAAGACTCACAACTTTTAATTGCAGAAAGAATATGTTTCTTACTTTCCATATCCATTGCATCTTGTTCAATCGTTCTAAACAACAAACTGCTTGTCATTCTTTTTTGAGCAAAATCCATATTTACATCTTGATTCAGCTCTTCTTTAAAGAGTCTTTCAAGTGTAACTTCATCAGTGTTTAAAGGTGTCCCCAAATAAATAATTCCACTTGGCTTACTAGAACATCCTACAAGCAAAATGGAAAAAACACCAAATGATGCGATGATTTTTTTCATTCGAATTCCTCCTCAACAAGAGATATATGACCACCGATTGAGTTTATTTTATTGACAAAATCTTCATATCCTCGTTCCATAAACTCAACTCCTTTAACATAACTTCGTCCTTTAATGAATAAGGCGATTAATACTAATGCTGCAGTAGCTCTTAAATCGTTTCCTACTAGCTTTGCAGGTATCAATGTATTATTACCATTGATGACGATGCTTTGACCAATCAATTCGATTTTTGCGTTACATTTTGATAGTTCTTTTATATGAGAAAACCGATCAGCATATATCGTTTCTTTAATAAGGTGAATATGAGGAATCGTTAAAAGATAGGAAGTCAATAATGGCTGTAAATCACTAGGAAATGCCGGATATGGTCCTGTCTCGATTGTAAGAGAATGTTTGCTAGATCCTTTAGAAATTTCTATACAATGTTCCTTATAAAAATAGGATATTTCAAGTTCGTCCAATACTTTAAAAAGACTTTCCAAATGAGCTTTATTGACATTATGAATTCTTAAATTTTGACCTAAGGCTGCACCTAAAAGTATAAAAGTTCCAGCTTCAATACGATCACCGATTACATTATAGGTGCAACCGTGTAATTTTTTGCCACCGACAACAACTATCATCTTCTCATCATAATGGATTTCTTCCCCCATCAAAGACAGCATATTGATAACTTCGAATACCTCCGGCTCATGGGAATAATTTTCAATAACGACTGTACCATTGATACTATTAGCATATAACAAAGCATTAATAGTTGCTCCCATCGATACCTTGGGGAAACAAATATAAGCTTGCTTTGGTTCACTAGCAACTAAATCATAAACTTTCCCTTCTAAACGCGTTGAAACTCCCATTTTTTCAAAAGCAAAAAGATGAAGATCAATTGGTCTTACTCCTAATTTGCAACCTCCAGGAGCAATTACTTTCATACTTTTAAATATCGGCAATAAGGCTCCGTAAAAATAATATGAAGCCCGAAAAGTTTTCATTTCATCAAAAGTCAAATCACATTTATGTAAATTGTTGCTATCGAGGATCAAAGTATGATTTTTATATTTTACTTTCACATTAAGTTTTTTTAAAATTTCAATTTGCTGGAAGATATCTTTTATTTGTGGAACATCATGCAAAACGACTTTTTGCTTGGTCAGTAATGCGCATGGAATAAGGGCTAAAGCAGCATTTTTAGAACCGCCTACTGTCACTTTACCACTTAAAGAATACCCTCCATCAATACGAAAACTTTTCATAAAATCACCTATTCGGTAAATTTTATGAGTTAGAAATATTCTTTATTACAATATTGCCTTTTCTAAAAACTTGCAGTTTATTTTGTTAATGGCAAAATATAAACTTGTTTTTCAACTGAAAAATTAAAAATAACGTAAAGAAATTTTTCACCTTCATTAATGACCCAATCATCTTCGCCTTCAATTCTTGCCAAATAGACTAAGTGATTATTGCAATATTTAAGTGGTACTTGAAGTAGTGTAATGTTTTCCTTTGTTCTTTTTAATTTTTTCCAAAACTTTTTTTCTTCGCAATCACCATCGTGCAATCTCATATTATCAGCAACAGAGTCCAGAAATTCAGAATCATTTATAAAACGATTTTCAGCGCAAAAAAGTACTGTATATAAACAACTATTAATTCTGTTGTCATCAAAACTGTAATTTAAGTCAAGTATTTTGGCTAGTGCCAAAAATCCATTATATAAAACTTTAAATTTTTTTCGATAGCGAAATCTTAAAAGACCCTTTTGTGAAAATAAAAGTTGGTCTTTGTTATTGGAAAATTTTTCAAAATATTTCTCTTCCTTTAGTTTTTCATAAAGTACTCTTGCATCTTCGTAAGAAATCATCAAAATATCCTCTTTTTTTATTATAACAAAAAAGGCAAAATCATTTAATAATAAGAGAAAATATGATATAGTTTCATAAATTAGGAGGAAAAGATATGATCAGCAAAAATTTAGCACGTGATGTTTTGAATATCGCCCTCCAAACAGGTGGCGATTTTGCTGAAATTTACCTTGAAGAAAATATTTCCAACTCAATTTCGCTTGATAATGGAAAAGTTGAAATGGTAAATTCTGGTATCACATATGGTGCGGGAATAAGAATTTTAAACAAACTTCAAAGTGTCTATGGATACACTAATGATATTTCAAGAAAAGGTCTAGAAAAATTGGCCAAGACTCTTTCAGCTTCTTATGAAGGACAACCGCTTTTTAAAGTTACAAACATTAATAAAGTCCGTGTCCCTCATAAACATAAACCTCAAATTAAATATAGTGATATTTCTGTTCAAGAAAAAATCGAGCGCATGAAATCCGCTTCAAATATCATGCAAAACTATGATCCACGCATTGCAAGAACTATGGTCAGTTTTGCCGACAATACCAAAAAAGTGGTTATCTTCAATTCAGAAGGCAAACAATTTAGCGATATTAGAACCAGAGGCCGCATCTATATGACTGCGATAGCAAGCAAAGAAGGCGCTATCGAAACAAGCGGTGTCGGTCCTGGAGCGCAAAAAGGGATGGAGTTTTTCGATCAAGAATTGGATTTAAAAGAACTAGCTACAGAAGTCGCAAAAACCGCCTTAATCATGCTTGACGCTAAAGAATGTCCTTCAGGTAAAATGCCAGTAATTATTGGGAATGGGTTTGGTGGCGTCATTTTCCACGAAGCTTGCGGTCACCCTCTTGAAGCTAGCAGTGTCGGTCGTGGACTTTCGATATTTTCAGGTAAACAAGGTCAAAAAATCGCTTCTGACCTCGTCTCGGCAGTTGACGATGGAACGATTGAAGGCGCTTGGGGATCCGGAAACATCGACGATGAAGGAAATAAAACTCAACGAACTTTATTAATAAAAAATGGTATATTAAACGATTATATGGTCGACAATTTCTCAGGAAGAAGAATGGGAAGATCCGGTAATGGCTGTGCTAGACGACAAAGTTATCGTTATGAACCGACTTCAAGAATGTCTAATACTTTCATTCTTCCTGGAAAATCAACCCCTGAAGAAATAATTAAAGCAACCAAATTTGGTCTTTATGCCAAGTCATTAGGCGGCGGTTCAGTTAATCCCACCACCGGTGATTTTAACTTTGCGTGTACCGAAGCTTATATCGTAAAAGACGGTAAAATTGCTTATCCCGTCAAAGGAGCAACTTTAATCGGTTCCGGTAAAGATGTTTTGACACGTGTCGATATGGTCGGCAATGATTTAAAACGCGCACAAGGAATGTGCGGAGCAAGTTCCGGCTCGATTCCCGTTGATGTCGGACAACCGACTATTCGTTTAAGTGAAATGACTGTCGGAGGTAGAGGAGGCGTTATTAAGCAATGAACTACAATAAATATTTTGAATTAGCCGAAGAAGAAGGTATTGAATCTTTAGAGTTATATATCGTAAAAAGATATAATTTATCGATTTCTTTGTTTCAAGGTCAAATAGATTCGTTTACAAATGCAGATACTTATACAATCGCTATTCGTGGAATTTATCATGGAAAAATGGGTTATGCATATTCTGAAAAAAATGACCGAACAACCCCACAATATCTTATCGATCAAGTAAAAGAAAACGCGAAGGTAATCGATAATGATGAAGTGCCAAATATTTTTAAAGGTTCTGAAAAATATTTTAAGAAAAATGTCTATAATCCTACGATAGTAAAAATTCCAACTGAAACGAAAATCGCTCTTTTAAAAGAAATTGAAAATGGAATTAAAAATAGCGATTCGCGTATTACCGAATCGACAGTATCTTATGAAGAAAGCATTGAAGAAATTGAACTTTTAAATTCCTATGGCTTGAAGCTCAAAAATAAATCTAACTATGTCGTTATTTACGCAGACGCAGTCGCTAACGATAATGGCGAAATTAGAAATAGTTACGATTTCAGAATCTTTACAAATTTCAATGATATTGATCCGGACGCCATCATTAAAAAAGCTGTTCAAAACACCTTATCTCAATTTGGAGGTAAGCCTTGTGCTTCCGGAAAATATAAAGCCGTATTATCGCCAAAAGTCACCGCTTCGTTATTAGGTTTCTTTCTCACCAATGTTGAAGCCGAACAGATTCAAAAAAACACTTCGCTTCTTAAAGATAAGCTTAATCAATTGATTTGTTCGAAAAAAGTTACAATTCAAGAAAATCCTTTAACTAAAAACGCTTTTTTCAGATATTTTGACGATGAAGGTGTCGCCACTTACAACAAAAAAATTGTAGAAAAAGGAGTGTTGAAAACTTATTTATATAATTTAACTACCGCCGCCAAAGACAATGTCTCTTCGACCGGTAATGGTTATAAATCTTCCGCTATCGGAAAAGTGGGAATCGGCACAGTAAATATAGTTTTAAAACCAGGTCGCAAAACCGAAGAAGAATTATTCGCTAAAGTAATCGATGGCATATATATCACTGATGTCCAAGGGTTGCACGCCGGTATGAACCCTAAATCCGGGAACTTTTCTTTACAAGCGGCCGGATACTTAATCAAAAACGGCAAAAAAGCAGACGCGGTTTCTTTAATTACTATCGCGGGCAATTTATTTACTCTTTTCAAAGAAGTGAAAGATGTAGCATCTAATCTTGAATTGCAACCCAATTCGATTTCTACCCCTTCAATCTTAATTAAAAAACTAGCAATTTCAGGATTATAGAATATAAAAAGCAGATTATTGAATAATTTCTATTAATTAGTCATCATTCACAAAATCTGCTTTTTTAATTACTCTTTTTCTAGATCGCTATAAATTTCTTCGTCAACTTCATACAACGGGCGATCTTGAACCTCAATCATCACTCTTCCAAGATATTCTCCAATAATACCGATAAAAATTAGTAGCACTCCGACAAAAAATCCAATTGCTCCGATAATTGCGATGGTACCATTTGGCATTTTTAAGAATGCCGTTGTTGCTCCACAACACGTCAATATCTCAAAAATCAAAAACAAAATCGAGATCAAACCGAATATTGCCATAAAAGCAAAACCAAATTTAAAGGCATATCTAAGTGGCATAATCGAAGAAGAAGTAATGGAATCTCCGGCTAAGCGAAACATCGCTTTATAGTTATAATGCGTTTGTCCGGCCGGTCTTTTTTTGCGTACAAATTCCACTTCGGTCGTTTTATATCCGGCAAATGGAACTACTACTCTAAATACGTGATTTTTTTCTCTCAATTCGTTGACTTTGTCAGCGACTCTTCGAGACACCAATCGATAATTACCAATATTTTCAGGAATTTTAATTTTACCTGAAAGCTTTGAAATAATCTTATAAAACCACTCGGCAGTTTTACGTTTAAGTAATCCATCGGATTTACGATCAACACGTTTTGCATTTACAACTTCATAACCTTCTTCATATTTCTTTAAAAGTTCGATAATTAATTCAGGAGGATCTTGTAAATCGGCATCCATAACTATTAAGGCATCGCCTCTAGCATGTTTCATTCCGGCCGCAACCGCAGCTTCATGTCCAAAATTTCTAGAAAACGATACAATATGAATATTGTTTTGTTTTTCTCTTTGAGCTTTCAATATATCTAAAGTTTTATCGCGACTCCCATCGTTTACTATCATCAATTCAAAGCGGTAATTTTTAATCTCACCGATAACTTTATTGATAGCCTCGAAAAATATAGGTGCCATCTCTTCTTCATTGTACATCGGTACAACAATGGATATTAATTTCATTTTTTATCTCCTATCAGTTTCTAATATGGCATAAGTATTTAAATCATAATACTTTCCGTTAAAATATCTTCTACCGCGTTGAACTCCTTCAAACTGAAAGCCACATTTAATTAAAATATTTTTAGAGGTTTCATCTTCAGTTTTTAGTTTAATTTGAACACGATGAAGCTTTTGATCTTCAAGCAGATATTTTGTTACAATTTTTAATGTTTCTTCCAAAATGTCACTATCCCAATATTCTTCACCTATCCAAAAATCAATGCTACAAATACGATCTTCCGGATAGAAATTTTTTATAGAAATTTGACCGAATATTTTTTTGCTGTCCTTAACATCCGCAATTGCCCAAACCAAAAGATTTTCATTGTCATATAGCGGTACCATTTCAACTAATTTTACTGCGATTTCATCTACAGCGATTTTTTCAGCGGCAAAAAATCTTTGTTTTACTTTTTCGCTCGATAAAAGTTCCGATAGCATAACAGCGTCTCTTACGCTATAATTTCTAATTTTTATTAATTCCCCTTGCAGGGATGAAAGATTTAGACCTTTTTTTCTTCTTCTTTTAAAGGGCTTCATAGTAACTTCCTCGTTTTTTACATTATACCATACTCCTTAAAAAATACCACTAGCATCATCATTTTTAATGACTGGTTTCCTAAAAAATGAATCGATTGAATAAAACTTTTGGCAATAAGACAAACTTTTTTGCTTAGAGCGGTTTTATTTTTTTTTTACCTATGGTAAACTAATAAAAAAGATAGGTGATTATTATGGATAACAAAAATGTAAACCCTTGGGTTGACCAATTAGAAAAAGATGTCATCGATAGCATGGTTGTCGACTATAAATTGACAAGTCAAAATTCCGTTAGAATAACAAATGAAGACTATGAAAAAATTTTCGAAAGTCTTTTGAAAGAAGAAAAAATTAAGATTTCCGCCAGCTACTTTGAAGGCAAAGATCTCGATTCGGTTTTATTAAAATTAGCTGATAAATCAGAAAAGTGGTACAATGCACATTCAGTTCATACTTTATATGCTACTTTTGGACTTTTAGATTACTATAGCGACTATGCTAGAGAAAAGGTTTTAACCGCTCCTTTAGTTTTTGTTCCAGTAAAAATCACAAAAGAAAATGGTAGTTACTACATCTCGAGTATCAATAAAGAAGTCAGACTTAACGATGCCCTAATCCATAAATTACTTAAAGAATTTAAAATTTCGTTAAACTATCCTCTTGATAAAAATTTCTCATTAGGCGAATATCTCTATTTTGTCGCAGTTAAAATCAAAGCTCAAAGTTGGTCTGTCAACAATGGATGTTTTTTAGCAAACTTTGATTTAACTTTTCACGATAAAAGAATGTTCATTTTAAACAATAATGAAAAAATCGCTTCCAATAATCTCGTTAAAAACATCACTTATTTCAATAGTGAATTTTTTAATTTTAGAAAAAATCAAAAAACAAGAATTAATTCCCGTTACTTATCGTTGCTAGATACAGATTTCGATGAATATCGAATCGTTAAAAAAATTGCTGATCGCGACAATTTGTATATCCGAACTTCGTCTAAAATTAACGAACTTCACTTATTGAAGAACTCTTTAGAAGCTTTCCTTTTAAACGGAAGCAAAACTCTTGTCGTTTATGAAAATCAAGCGCAATATCAACGTTTGAAGGAAACGATTGAAAATTCATCGATGGCTCCTTATTATTTAGATTTCAACTCAGTTTCCACAGATAAGAAAGTTCTTTTAAAAACACTCGCCGATTACGATAGTTATCGTAGTCGCCAAGGCTTATCTACTGAAGATCTCGGAGAATCAATCAAAGAATATTACGATCTTAAAAACAAATATAAACAGATAATTAATAGCCTTCGAGTTAGCAATCCTCCGATGAATTTGTCATTAAATAAAATGCTAGAGCAATATTATCGTTTTAATAAATACCCCGATCTTTCAATAACAATTCCCAATATCGCTCATATTGACAATCAAAAAATCGATGAATATATAAATGCCATCGGTGATTTTAAAAATTCAGCTCAAAGCATTAAGAATTCAATTAAAGATCACCCATTCTATGGCTTTTCAAGAAAAAGAATGGTCAAAGAGGATTATAAACCTTTGCAAGAAAACATTATTTTTCTTTCCGAACAATTGAAGATTTTAAAATCTCATATCAACAATTTACATCACCGCTTTGGATTCCCAATGCCAAAAACATTGAAACAATTAAAAGCCGAATTTAATATGGTTGCTATTTTAAGCGACAATGAAAATCTTCCACCTTTAAGTTGGTTTAAAGACGAAAATCTTCAACAATCGTATAATTTAGTGTTAGAGATTCAAAAAGCGATTGATGAAAACGCTAATCTTGCTCGTGAATTAGAAGATACATACACTTCCGATGTTTTTAAAATTCCAAATGAGATGATTCAATTGTTTGTCACATCATCATACACTCCTAAAGATGTCACATTAGTGAATACCAAATTCAAAAAATCTTCTCGTTTAGCCGAAAACAAAATGGTCGATATGATGATTTCTTTAGATCTTTATCGCACTAGAGAAAGACAAATTGAAGATAAGATTCAAAACTTGCCATTATCATTTAAAGCATATTATTCAGATCGCAATTTTGATATTACTAAAATCGATCAATTATTGACTCAAGTCAAAGAATACCGCCGTAATGTCAAATACCTTACTAAGCACAATGTCGATATTTCAAAGTTTGATGTCACAAAATTTGATGATACTGTCCTTATGAAGGCTTTGTTAGATTTTAGATATTTCTTGCAACGTGAGTTTAATACTACTTTAGATAGTGTCGAAATTTTGCAAAGTTATTTCGACAAAAAGCTTTGTAACTTCGGTGAAATGGACTTAAAAGAATTCTATAACAAAATGGTCGATGCTTCTTTGCATTTTGCCTCTATCAATGAATATCTTGATTTCTATTTAGCCAGAATTAAGCTCAACAAACTTATCGATAAATTAGGCGATGAATTATTCGAATTGGATTTGGTCAAAGAAAGTGAACAAATATTTTTAAAAGCTTTTTATCGTCAATTAATCGACTACACGATTAGCCAAAATTCAATGCTAACTGACTTCTCGTTTGCAAATTTCTTAGAAGAGATGAAGCAAAACGAAGAACTTAGTTGCAAACGGATTGAGGCAATGCAAAATCTCTTTGTAAACAATATTCAAAAATATTTGCACAACAATGGTTTAAACCTCAAAAATTATGAGTTGCCATTTATAACTTCCGCTTATGAAAATCCTTCAAGCGTACCATTAAAAACAATCGCATATGAAGCAAGAGAAAGCATCTATAACCTTAAATCATTACTTTTGTGTCCGATTGAAGAAGTTCCTTCCTTGTTAACAAATGAGATTTATCATTTCGATTGCGTCTTTGTTTTACCAAGTAAAGAGACTTTAATGAAAGATGCTATTGGCATTCTTGCTCTTGGCGACCAATTCGTTGTGTTTGACGACGATTATTTAAAAGGAAACTTTGAAGACGCGCGAAAACCTTTACTTGATAAAAACTCTTTCTTGTTTGCCACTTCGAAATGTTATGAAAAAGTAGAATATATTTCTACTTCATATGACGCTAAAGGGTTGAACAACGAGCGTCGTTCAAGTGAATTTAAATCTTATCTTTACAATCGATTAGAGCAAGATGGCTTTGAAATTGTAAAAGACGCAAAAACCAAAAGCGGTTATATCGATATTTTAGTACGCCCGGCTAAATCGAAAATGGCGACCGGTATCATTATCGATAAATTATCATCTAACTCCTTAGAGGCCGCCTTGCAATCAATTGAAAAAACCGATAACGAAATCAGAGATTTAGGTTACGTTCCTTATCGTGTAATTCCTCTTTCCTTCTATATGAATGAAGAGGAATATATGGCATTAAAACACTTTATTGTCATCAACTCCGATGAGCTAGGTGACGTTCCATCTAAAAAAACCACGAGTAAACTTGCGATGGAAGTGTTATTTAAGCATTATCTTTCTCCTCGCGAAGTTTTCTATATGATTGACGATAAAGCTCATAAGACATTAGAAAACCTCGTTGAAAAAATCATTGAACTTTCTGCACCACTTAAAAAAGACGAACTTTTAAATCTTTTCGAAAATCAAGATAAAATCAATGATTTGCTTGAAGAGATGGTAAAAGAACAAAAAATTGCGATTAAAGATGATTTTATATATTTAATCGATCACAATATTGAATTTAGAATTGTAGCAAGGAACACCAAAGAATTCCGTGATATCGATAGCATTACCGATATCGAATTAAAAACCGGAATTATCAAAATCGTCAATAATTTAAAAGAAATCGAAGCTGATGTGGTCGTTAAAATGATGTTGCTTTCTCTTGGTTACCAGAAAGCTAGGATGTCTTCTATAACTCGACTTAACGGCATTATTGATGAATTGGCAGAAAAACAAATAATTTTAAAACGCGATAATATGCTTCTTAAAGCTTAATTAAGTAAAATCAGCCATTAAAAAAGCGATGTATCAAGCATCGCTTTTTAATTTTGATTCAATTATTTTAAAATATACAGAATTCCGATAGTCCCTCTTCCACAATGAGACGATATTACGCATCCGGCCTTAGTAATCATAATTATTTTAGGATCGATAATTTTTGAAAGTTCTTCATATAGATATTTAGCACTTTCATCCGCCATTGAATGAGTAATCATCACACAATCTAAATCTAATTGGAAATTTGTAATGTCGGATTTAAAAATATCCAATAACGTATTCAAAGCATTGATCGTTTTTCCTCGAGGTTTTTTAAAAACCTTCATTCCGCCATCAATCACTCTAATAATCGGCTTTATCTTTAATCCGCGACCAAAAAAATACGTTAAAGAAGAACAACGTCCTCCTTTATAAAGATAGTCCAATGTTTCAATTTCAAATTGCGAACGTACATTAGGTGCAATTTTTTGAAGATTAGCTAAAATTTCCGTGGCGCTCAAACCTTCATTTTTCATTTTGACGGCTTTCAACACTTGAAGGCCGATACCGCTAGAGAGATTATATGAATCGTGCACGAATATCTTACCATCATAGTCTTCCGCGGCAATTTTTGCATTTTGCACCGTGGAAGAAAATTTACTTGAAATTCCGATGAACAAAATTTTGTCATATCCCTCTTGAAGATACTTTTCAAAGCAATCTTTAAATTCACCGATGGAACAAGCGGCCGTTTTCGGTAAAGTCTTGGTTTCATCTACTTTATCGTATAGACCTTTAACATCAAGATTAATGCCGTCATCATAACTTTCTTCGCCGAATATCACATGAAGCGGAATAATCGAGATGTCATTGTCTTTTAAATATTCTTCCGTTAAATCACAAGTAGAATCAGCAATAATTTTAATTTTTTCCATGTTATACCTCTTTTAAAAGTTTAATACTTTGGCACAAGCCAAAGCAAGGGCACCCGGACCGATATGGCAAGCCACGCTCAAGGATAATGGATCAATATCGACGTCATAACCCGGAAATGCTAGTTCAACTTCTTTTTTAAATAACTCTGCTTGAGCTAAATCATAGGTGTAAGCAATATGAAGCTTATATTGATGAGTTTCATCTGGCTTAAATCTAGTTTCAAAATCATTTTTCATCGCTTGAATCATGATTCTTTTGGCTTGTTTCATTCCAACCGGTTTTGCAAAAGCATCAAGTTTGCCTCCTTGAATTTCTAAACAAGGTTTAATTTTCAATAAAGAGCCTAATGCTGCCCCGGCGGCAGTTACTCTTCCGCCTTTTTTCAAATATTTCATGGTATTAACCGTAATGTAAATGCTAGCGTCCAATTTTTCACGCATTAAAGCGTCGTGTATTTCTCTAGCATCGTAACCTTTATCCGCCATACTTCGAGCTTCATAAACCGATTGTTTCATAGTAACGGATATTCTTTGATTATCAACAACATAAACTTTATTGGGATATTCTTTAGCCAATTGCAAAGCTGTTTCGCAAGAAGCCGATAAGCCACTAGACATCGGAATATGAACGATTTGATCATATTCGCGCAACAAATCATCCCAGCATTCTAAAATTTTACCGATCGCCGGTTGTGAAGTAATAATATTAGCGTCATTTTGGAGTCGTCTGTAGAATTCGTCTTGTGAGATCGACAGTTCTTCAAAGTATTCTTCGCCATCGATCATAAAAGGCATAGGAATAATCGTGATGCCGTGTTGTCGTCCTTCATCAATTGTGATTCCGCTATTACTGTCGGTAACGATAGCTATCTTGCCCATAATAATACCTCATATTTATGCAAATTATAACATGCTTTTATAAAAATAATCAATACCTCATATTTACGTAATTTGTACGATGTTTTTATAAAAATTATCGACTTTTCTCTCATAAATAAAGGAGTGTCCGCTACGATGAATCAAAATAACTTAAATGACCATTCATTAAAAAGTTTCAGTTCTTTTTTATTTGGTCTTTCCGCAAACGAATTAACGATTCTAGCTTTTTCACTTGGATTTGTAATCGGGCAAGAAATAGATATCGATGAACAAGGATCTTTAGGGAATTTTTTTGAATTACTCGGCCAAGTATTACTTTCGCTTAACTCACAAAACGTCGTTATTCAAAATCAATTAAATCCTAAGAAATAATTAAAAATTGCTTTTTTTAAATCCCGGAACCAATACTTCATGAACAACTAAAGGAAATGATGATAACAGAATAAGCCACACCCATTCATAAATATCTAAACTAGTAGTTTTAAAAAAATTGATAAGAAAAGGAATTTCAGTGACGACAATCTGTAAAAGTAAACCGACTAAAAAAGCCAAAAGCATTAAGAAATTTTTCTTTTTAAAGACAGCAAAGAAAGTCTTTTTGACATTAGACATTCCAACCATATGGAAAAGTTGTGACATTCCTAAAGCCGTAAAAGCGTAAGTTCGCGATTTTAGTAATATCGGTTCTTGATTTAATGCAATGTTTATTTCACTAAGCAAAGAACCATTGAACAAAAGTTCCCATAAATTTTTTTCAGTCCCTATTACGGTTAAAGGGACTATCAAAAAGGCAATCATACTTAACGCAAAAATCGCCAACGAATAAATTATATTTAATTTAATGCCACCATTAGCAAATAGAGATTCTCCAAACTTTCTTGGTTTATCATCCATAATGTCGTCGTCTTTTTGATCTGCGCCTAAAGCCAAGGCCGGTAAAGCATCTGAAATAAGATTAACCCATAAAATGTGAATAGCAACAAGGGGACTTGGTAATCCGATTACAATTGCAATAAACATCACCAGCACTTCTCCAAAATTGCTGGACAATAAAAACATTACCGAATTTTTTATATTACGATAAATATTTCGCCCTTCTTCACAGGCTTTTTCAATTGAAGCAAAATTATCATCAAGCAATATCATATCTGAGGAATTTTTTGCCACATCACTACCATTGATTCCCATCGAAATACCGATGTCAGCAGCTTTTAAACTTGGCGCATCATTGACTCCGTCTCCGGTCATCGCCACGACATTGTTCATGTTTTTATAACCCTTAACTATCTGCACTTTATTTGTCGGAGAAACTCTTGCAAAAACACTGCAACGATTTAAAATTTGGTTTAATTCCTCTTTTGTCTTGTTCTCCAATTCATGACCCAAGGCACATTCGTTTCGCGATTTACAAATACCAACTTCTTTTGCTATCGCATAAGCTGTTTCAATATGATCTCCTGTTATCATTACTGTTTTTATCCCTGACCTTTTAAATTGTGCTACCGCTTCTTTGACGCTTTCGCGTGGTGGATCAATCATGGCTACTAAACCGACAAAAATCAAGTTTTGTTCTTCTTTATTTTCTTTGAAATCCATTGCTAACGCTAATACTCGCATAGCATTCGAAGAATATTCATCATTCTTTTTCTGTAACTTGTTTTTCAATGCATCAGTCATTTTAATAACTTGATTGTCTTTATATATAAAGGCACATCTATTTAACAAGACATCAAAGGCTCCTTTGATAAATGTCATTTTTTGACCTTTATAGAGCACTCCGACACTCATCATTTTTCTTTCACTGGAGAATGGTATTTCAAATATGCGTGGATGCATTTTTCGTAAATGTTCCGCATCAATTTCATGGCTTTTAGCAAGTACCACAAGAGCTTTTTCCGTAGGATCTCCGGTTTCAAGTGTTGCATTACTGCACAAAGTCAAACCTTCGATTAATATTTCTTCTATATTTTTTGCTTCTTGATCGCGAAAAGAAAAATAACCATTTTTGACTGTCATTTGATTTAAAGTAATGGTTCCGGTTTTATCAGAACAAACAATGGAAACTGAGCCTAACGTTTCAACTGAAGGTAATTTTCTTACAATCGTATTCACCTTTACCATTCGTTGCACACCGATTGCAAGCACGATGGTAACAACAGCCGGTAGGCCTTCTGGAATCGCCGCAACAGCAAGCGAAATCGAAGTCAATAGCATTTCACCCGGATCATTATTTTTTAAAAGAGCCACCAAAAATAGCGCCGAACAAATAATAACGATAAAAAGTCCGAGTAATTTTCCAAGAGATGCTAATTTTTTTTGTAAAGGCGTTTCTTCTTGGTCATCACTTATTAAAGTCGCTATTTTACCAATTTCAGTATTCATCCCCGTCTTACAAACGATCGCTTCTGCTCGTCCTTTGACAATCGGGGTCGCAGCAAAAATCATATTGCCGCATTCACTTATCGCTTGCGGTGATTCGTAAATTAATCCCGCGTCTTTTTCTATCGCATGGGATTCACCGGTTAAATTTGATTCGTCAACTAATAATGAAACGCTTTTAATTAAGCGCATATCGGCGCTAGAAATTTTTCCTTCTTCAAGTATCACGATATCCCCGGGAACCAATAATTTGGAATCGATCTCTAAAAGCTTATCTTCGCGACGTACCACCGATATTGAAGATGATAATTTTTTTAAAGCTTCCAAATCTTTTTCGGCCTTAAATTCTTGTAGTGAACCTATTAGAGCATTTGTTATCACAACTACCATGATGATAATCGCATCGTAAACTTCATTTAAAACGATGCTTATCGCAGCCGCAAGCAATAAAATAAAAATCATCGGATCAAGAAATTGTTCAAAAAATAGGGTAATAAATTTTTTTTGCTTTTTGTCTTTTAATTGATTATATCCATATTTTTGTAGTCGCTGTTGTGCCTCCGCTTCGTCTAATCCTTGTAAAGACGAATTAAGTTCTTTTAAAACTTCCTCACTGGTCTTAGTTTCGTACATTTTTACCTCCGTAAATCGGCAATAATAAAAAATAGATTATGAGAAAATGTCGCTCCTAATCTATTTAGAAAATATGCTTAAACTAAGATAAAAATAACTTTACCAATTTGGGTTAACCTTTTTTATTTTTGCAATCAAAGTATCGATCATTTTGACTTCATCGTCTTTACGGGTTTGAAGCGGATATTTTTTTTGTAACTTATCATAACGATGTAAAATATATTCATATTCATCGTAGTTACTATCAACTAATCCGGCAATTCCTAAAGCTGATTTTAACGTAGTGAGGTTATTAGAAGAAGCCAAGGAGTTTCTAATCGATTTTTTTAAATCCCAATAATATGTTCCGACTTCCTCTCCGCTTTTAGAGAGAAAAAGAAAGAAAAGTTTAATAGCGTACGCTTCGATTATCGAATCGTCAAGAAGATAAGATTCGACTTCGATAATTTGATCTGCAACCTCTTTTGCATGATCATATTGTTCGCGATGAACAAAATAATATAATCGATAAATTAAACTTTGTGCTTCGAAAGTATTGTAATAATCATCGTATTCATATAATTGCAATTTTTCGATATCTTCATATAAGGCTTCTTCTTGAAGAAGATTTTCATGAAAGGCTTTTTTAGCGCCTTTTTGTGACAAAAGTATTCTAATTAAAAAACCATCGGTATAAACATCCATTCTTAAAGGAAGAAGATAATACACATTCAAAACCATTCCAATAGCAATAACAACGACAATTCCCCAACTGAAATCTTCCAAATTTTTGTAAACCATAGCTATTGTGAAAAGAATCGAGGAAATAATAAGATATAATATTCCTCCACCTAAAAGATATGGAATCGGTTTAGCTTTATCACTTTTAGGCGCCATCACGGTCTTTCCACCCAAATTTTCGAAAGCTTCTAGACCTAGTTTTAATTTGCCATCTTTTCTTCTTATAGTTATACCAAACAGATTCAAAGACACTAAGCGATAGCCGCAAATCTTTCCCATAATCAAACGACCCAATTCATAAATAATCGCATTAAACCCATAACCGACTAAAACTGTAACAATAATAAAGACATAAATATTTTCCGCTGTGAAACGTGAAAATAATTCTCTTCCCAATACAAAAAGAACGACTAGTAATGCAACAAAAACCGCTAAAGCCCAATTTTTATATGGCGCTTTTTTTATATTTTTTTCAGCATTTGGTTCCATCGCTTTCCTCCTATCGACATTAGTAAATAGTTTCTATGTCTATCATATCATCATAAATTCAATTTTTAAATCTTTAGTTACAATTTCTTAGGTCTGTCGAAGTTATTCTTTTCTTTGTTTTGAAAAGAGTTTCTATTTTGTTTATACTAGCAATAAGAGGTACTAGATATGAAAATTACAAATAAACTTTTAAAAAAATATGCTGATTTAATCGCGGTAAAAGGAGTTAATGTTCAAAAAGGACAACCGGTACGAATCAAAGCTCCAATTGAAGAATATAAATTTGTCGAAATCCTTGTTTCTTCACTTTATAAACACGGAGCAGCAGATGTTGTTATCAATTGGTCGTCAGATAAAATCACTAGAGCCAATTATCGCTATAAAAGCATAAAAACACTAAAAACCATCCCGCAACCGACAATCGAATCAGAAAAATATTATCTCGAACATCAATTTGCAAGAATCTCTTTAAGTTCAAATGATCCGGATTTATTAAAAGGGTTAAATCAAAAGAAAATTCAAGCCGCATCTATCGCTTCATCAAAAGCTTTATCAAAATACAGCGATCCTTATATGGCAAGTCAATTGCAATGGTGTGTGGCAGCCGTTCCAAATGTTGCTTGGGCTAAAAAAGTTTTCCCGAATCTTTCTAAACGTGCCGCGAAGCAAGCTCTTTGGGAAGAAATTTTAAAATGTGTCAGAATCGATGAAAATAACGATTGTATCGAAGCGTGGAATGTCCACGATAAACGCCTTCACGATAAATGTGAGATACTTAACGCTTTAAAGATAGTTTCACTTCATTATCGCTCTTTAAATGGTACTGACTTTGTAATCAAACTTCCTAAAGGTCATATTTGGGCAGGGGGTGCTGAATATCGCGAAAATACTGATATCCTTTTTAATCCTAACATGCCCACTGAAGAAGTTTTTACGATGCCCGAAAGAAATTCCATCAATGGTAAAGTTGTTTCAACTAAGCCCTTAAGTTATGAAGGAAAGCTGATTGAGAATTTTTCATTTATATTTAAAGACGGAAAAGTTGTTTCCTGTGACGCCGAAAAAAATATCGACGTTTTAAAATCCTTAATTAACACCGATGAAGGTTCTTCGCGACTAGGTGAAGTCGCTCTAGTACCTTGCGATTCTCCGATTTATCAAAGTGGGGTTCTATTTTACAATACTCTTTTTGATGAAAATGCCTCATGTCATTTGGCTTTAGGTCAATGCTACTCGATGAATTTAGAAGGCGGAACTTCCATGAGCAAAGAGGAATTATTGGCACATGGTGGTAATGATTCTTTAGTTCACGTTGATTTTATGATCGGAACTGGTGATCTAGAAATTATCGCGACAACAGAAGATCATCGCGAAGTAACTATCTTTAAAAATGGTACTTGGGCAATTTAAAAGCCCCGTCTACGACGAGGCTCAATAGTCTTACAATGAAATTTTTACAACATTTTTCGCTTGTAATCCACGTTCGGTTTCCGCGAGATCAAATCTAACTTCTTGACCTTCTTCAAGAGAACGATATCCATCTTCCAAAATTTGAGAATAGTGAACAAAAATGTCTTCTCCTTCCCCGCGGTTGATGAATCCGAACCCTTTTTCGGCGTTAAACCATTTAACTTTTCCTGTCATCTTTTTTACCACCTTTCCTACTTGTTACTACAATTGGATTATTGACTACTTTACTTTTAAATCCAAAAGTTTTCGTGTGTCAAAGTTCTTCAAAAATCGACAATTTATCGATAAAACTAGTATTTTTATCGATTTTGGGTGCATTTTCTGCACTAATTGAATAGCTCGAAAAACAGAATTTCCTGTCGTTAATACATCATCGACAATCAAAATGTCTAGATTTGTCAAATTTACATCGTTTTTGACGAATAAATGTTCTGTTATTTTTTTGCGTTTATATAATGGCTGATTTGCTTGTTTTATATTTCCCACTTTATATAATGCATCACAAATTGGTAAATTCAAAATTTCAAAAATCGCTTTCACGTGATTGAATCCACGTGCTTCATCACTTTCTTTTACAGACGGAATAGGAACCATAATATGATTTCGATACTTACTTCTTAGATATTTCGAATATGGTTTTAAAAAAATATCTTTTAATTCATAATCCTTTCCTCCTTTAAATTGAAAAATCAAAGTTTTGAGCATTTCATCATAGGGATAAATTGCTAATCCCAAAAATTCTTTTAATTTAAATCTTAAAAAACATGGTTTCATTTTTGTGAGACAGCTAGAACAAATTTCACTGCCCGACATTAATTCGCCTAATGTTGTTTTATAATATTCAGCAAAGCAAATTTTACATCGAGTTTTCATACTTGATTTTTTCAATCGATTCTTTAATTGATGAAGTATTGTAAGAAGCAATAAAAATAACTTCGCCGTTTGGAGCATCTATTTTACGTCCTACTCTTCCGGCCATTTGTATTAAAGTTCCTTTATTGTAATTTTCATGTTCAGCTTCAAAAATTATTACTTGAAGATTTTTGACTGTAACTCCTCTTTCTAAAATCGAAGTTGTTACTAAATATTGATACCTTCCTTTACGAAACAATTCAATAATTTGCTCCCTTTGTACTTCTTTAGAATGAACGAGAGCGCCATTAGGCACGAAGAGTTTAAGAAACTTGAATAACTTTTCCGCTTTTATGATTGTCGGAGCAAAAACGAAAACCGGTTTATGCTGTTGTTTAAAATGGAGAAGATAATAAAGAACCACCCATTGTTTCCCGAAAGGAACACATTTAGTCTGCGGTACGATTAAAGGATGTCCGTGAAAACGATGATGTAACGATAGATATGTACCTGCTTTTTTGTATTTTTCAAGCTCCGCTTCATTAGGAGTTGCCGACATTTTAATTGTGACTCCTTTAACCGCCTTATTTAACATCTTTTCCAAGAGATCGTTGTTTTTAAACGGAAAAGCATCGATCTCGTCAACAATCAACAAATCAAAATAATTTTTATATCGGAAAAGTTGATGAGTAGTCAATAAAATGATATCTGCGCTTAAAATATCGTGATGTGATCCATAAACCGAAACGATCGTCGAATTTTTAAAAGATTCTTTAAATCTCGTTTCTAATTCGATAACGACATCTTTTCTTGGAATGGCAAAACCGACTTTTCCTTTTTCTTTTAAACACTGTTTAATAACTTCAAAAACTATCTCGGTTTTTCCAGCACCACAAACCGCTTCTATAAAAGAATTCTTTTTTTCAAAATAATGTTTTACTAATTTTTTCGAGATGTCTTTCTGTTCTTCTGATAAAGTAAAAGGCATAACATAATCAAAACCTTTCACATCGTTATCAATCGGCATTTCTTCTTCGTTTTCATTCAACATTAAAATGCATTTTCGACAATATGGCTTACCTTTTATGTATCCGACATATATTGGGTCTTTATTACCACAATTTTTACACACAAACATAATTTATCCTCTATTAATCAATAGTGAATTTTTTTTATATTTAAAAATTTTTTATATACAAATATTCCTATTTTTTAAAAAATAAATAAAACAAGGCGTTACAAATTAATTCTGTAACACCTTTTTTAATTCTCTATTAACTTCAATAGAACTTTTTTTAAATGTTAGAAACTAAAGAAGAATATACCTTTTCAGGATTAAGATGTGAATTACCTTTTAAAACTTCAAAATGTAACGAATTTCCTAATTCTGAAGTATAAAGACTTTCACCGGACATCGCAATAATCGAGCCTTGAGCGATATTTTCGCCCTTCTTCACTTTTACGTCTTTAAGCGAGGAATAAACCGTAGTTATATTGTTTGCGTGTTCAATATATACCATCTCACCATAAGTTGGATCTGAAATGATATCTTTAACCAAACCGCTTAATGAAGCAACAACATTGAATTGACCACCGGTATAAGTATAATCAACACCGACACTTTTCATATATTTATTGGTGCTACCCGGTACTTCAACTACTGCATTAAGTCTTGTTTCTTCATCATCAGCCATATCAAAATAATATCTGCTTGCGGTGGCATTAACTGTAAACGGCTTAACGAAAGTTTCTTCTTGCTCCACAACGGGGTCATCGGTTGAATTTGGGTTATTACCGACATCAACGCTAACAGATGGACCATGTGAGTTAGGATCATTACTAACGCCATTATCTGAAAAACTTTCAAATAATAATACTCCTCCTAATACTGTCGTTGCGGCTAAAGAAAGCACTAAACCTGTTTTTGCTTCAGGACTCCATGAAGATATCTTTTTCCAAAATTTTTTCATTTTTTTCACCTCTAGTATAAGGTTGCCCAAATGATAAAAATATATACTCTCTCTTTCAAATTTTTTTTATTTGGAAGTTTCTGTTTCTTCTCATAATGACCTTTTTTATTTATGTAAAATGCCTTAATATAATCTCCTTAAAGTTCCTTGTTTAGTTCCATTAGTGCATTATAAAAGCGCTGAAATTTAAGCAAATCGTAAATTTCAACGCTTTAATTTGTGTTTTTATTCTTCTTCGTATTTCTTAATTAAATCAACTCTTCGTTGATGACGACCGCCGCTAAAAGGCGTTTTTATAAAACAATCGACATATTTTAAAGCATCTTCGTTAGAAGTATATTTAGCCCCTAAAGCCATCATGTTGCAATCATTGTGTTCTTTAATCAATCTTGCTGTGTCCAGATTATAAACTAGACCACAACGAATGTTTTTTAATTTATTGCATGTAATGGCAACACCTTCTCCGGTTGTACAGCAAACAATGCCTAAATCCGCCTGTTTACATTGAACGGCTTTCGCTGCTTTATACGCAAATACTGGATAATCGCACGATTCTAAAGAATCAGTGCCGTAATCGACTACATCATAATTTTCTTTTTGCAAAAATTCTTTTATTTTTTCTTTTAATTCAAAACCACCATGGTCAGACGCAACTGCAATTTTCATTATTCATTTCCTTTCCATACTTTCTCGATCATTTCAAAAGGAATATTTCCGAGTCTTATAAGTTTTATTGTTCCATCAATGCATTCGACAATCGTTGAAGGAATGTTTGTCTCGCTCTGTCCTTCAACGATCACTTCAATCACTCCTTCAAATTTTTGATATGCCTCAAGCGAGTTTAAAATCGGCGGTTCGCCACTAATATTGCAAGAAGTTACAAGAAGCGGTTTTTCTACACGACGAATCAAATCACAAACATCCTTTGAAGCGCTGATTCTAATTCCGATTGTCTTTTGATTCAAAGTTACCCAATCATATAAATTATCTTGAGGTGGTAATAAAATAGTAATCTCTCCTGGCATAAAGCGCTTGATAATTCTCTTTTCGGCTTCGCCGACTTTAGCTAGTTTTTCAATATCGTCAATATCTGCAACCATCACCGTAAAAGGTTTATCTGGCGTTCTCTTTTTTATAGCAACTAAACGATCAAAAGCTTTTTTACTATCGTATATTGCGCCTAAACCAAATACTGTTTCCGTCGGGAAAGCAACAACTTCTTCCTTTTTCAATGTCTCGACAACTTTAGAATCTTGAAATTGACATAACTTAGAAATCACAAACTTCACCTCAATTACATAATATCACTTAAAGAGATCTAAAAAGTAATATTTTTCTCTAATCGTTTCAGAATCGCATTGATCTTTCCTCAATTCACCGCTAATCATAAATCCACGACCACTTCCGACAGTAAGATGTATGATGCCCTCTTGATACGAAGCCTTAATGCGACTATTAAACTCAAACAAATGAAGATTTGCGCGAATTGCTTTCTCTTTATAAATAGCGTCTAAATTTAAACAAAGCTTTTCGTAGGTTTCGATCAATTCTTCTTTATAATAATACAAATTCAATTCTTCTATCGGATGAAAAGAATCGGCACGTATTTCATATCGATATTGAAATGGCACCGTATCGTTAGTTAAAGTTGCAGTAATTAAAGTTGTGCTAGTAAGAATTACCGGAATAAATTTTAATTTCATATGTTGATTGTCCCTTCACGTTTAATATGTGAAGAAAGCGATTTTATAAACTTATTTTTGAATAAATAAAAAACGAATAAAACCATTCATATCTTTGACAAATTCATATTCCACATCCATAAAAGTTTGAAAGATGATGTTTCTTAAAGCCTCGGTTTGTTCCGGGGAAATTTCAAGAGCTATTACAAAATGCTCATCAACCACTTTCGGAGCCATTTTTATAATTTTATTCAAAATTGCTAGTCCATTATCTTTAGCGTAAAGTGCCTCATGCGGTTCAAATAAATCGACGCTTGGTTCAACGAATGATCCTTTGGCAATATATGGTGGATTTGAAATGATAAGGTTAAATTTTTTATTTAAATTCAATATAGGTGTCAAAGCATCTCCTAATATAAATTGAATGTGACTTTGATATTTTTCTGCATTCATTTTAGCGACCGCTAAAGCCTTAGAGGAAATATCAATCGCGTATCCTTCGATTGATTTTGGTAATTTTTTTTCAAGGGCCAACGCTATATTGCCACTTCCGGTTCCAACATCGACAAATTTAATTTCGGAAAAACCTTTAAGTTTTTGTAGTGTTAATACAACCAACTCTTCCGTTTCGTTTCTTGGAATTAACGTGTGTTCATTAACCTTTAAGGCCATTCCTAAAAATTTACAATAACCTAAAGTATAGGCAAGCGGTTTTCCGCTTTTTGTTTCATTTAAAAGAAACTTTAATTTAGTTTCATTTAAACTTAAAGTTTCTTCAGTTAATAGTTTACTATAAGTACAATTGGCGCACTCCTCGATTATCCATCTAAGATCCGAATCCGTGATTAAATTGTAATACTCTTTTTTTAATCGTAAATATGTCCGATAAGCATCATTCATATTTTTTAGCTTCTTGTTCCATTTTATCTTGTTGATCGGCATTAATCAAAGCATCTAAAATTTCATCCAAATCGCCTTCCATAATGCGATCAAGTTTTTGCAATGTAAAATTGATTCGATGATCGGTAACTCTATTTTGCGGATAATTGTAAGTTCTAATTTTTTCCGAACGTTCTCCGGTTCCGACCTTTAATCTTCGTTCATTTCCGATTTTTTCATTATTTTCTGCTTCTTTCGCCGCGAGTATTCTAGCTCTTAAGAGATTCATGGCAATCTCTCGGTTTTGTATTTGACTTCTTTCAACTTGGCAAGCAACGACAATGCCGGTAGGTATATGAGTGATACGAACTGCCGATTCCGTTTTATTTACGTTTTGACCACCGGCACCCGAAGAACGATAAGTATCGATTTTTAAATCTTTCTGTTCGATAGTAACATCAACTTCTTCCGCTTCCGGCATCACCAAAACCGTCGCCGTTGAAGTATGAATTCTACCAGCCGCTTCGGTTTTTGGAACTCTTTGAACACGATGAGCGCCACTTTCAAATTTCAAACGAGAATAAACTTTTTCACCTTTTACCATAAAGGATATTGAAGAAAAACCACCCATTTCAGACGCAGATTCATCGATAATTTGAATTCTCCAACCTTGTTTTTCAGCGTACCTTTGATACATTCTAAAAAGATCGCCGGCAAAAATATTCGCTTCATCGCCTCCCGCGGCCCCTCTTATTTCAACCACAACATTTTTTTCATCGTTGGCATCTTTGGGTAAAAGCAAAATCTTCAAATTCTGATACATTTCTTCTTTTGTTACTTCAAGTTCTTTAATCGTTTCTTTTGCAAATAAAGCGACTTCTTCATCTTGATCATTTTGTAAGACCATAGCATCTTCTAAATCAGTTAATACTTTTTTATAGGCAATATAGCCTTCGACCGCCTCTTTCATATTAGCTTTTTCTTTATTCAATGCCGTTAATTTCGTAATATTCGACATCACTTCGTCTTCACATAATAATTGATCGATTTCTTCACTGCGCTTTTTCATCGCTTCTAACCGTTCAATCATCTTATCTTCCATAATTAAGCTCCTTAAATAAGTCACTTATAAATATATCAAATAATTTATAAATTATCATCAGTGCGATGATTTTTTCTAAATACTTTATAAATGTTTATTAAAATAAAGCATAATTAAATTTTAAACTCCGAGGTAATGAGTAAATTTACAAATGCGCTTTTTGTAAAAAACCTTACGATTTATATTTGCGTTTTTTGTATTTTTTTTGTGTTATACTACTACTTGGAAGTGCCCTTAATGATATTTAAACGCAAAATATATAGCAAGCTATTGGAACGGAAATTGTAGCGGTACCGAATCTATAATGATAGAGGGAGCGCGGGTAATTCACGCGAAGACAAATATCTTTTTATAAACGAGCGTCCCTCCTGCGCCATGTAAAAATGGAGCAATGTGGCTTGAAACCCAAAGCAGATCGCATCATGGGAGTTGTATAAATTCTATCTTTGAGCAGTATCAAAGGAACGATAAATATTTCTTTTAAGCAAGACATGAAGAATCGTTCTATCTAAGATCATGATTTGTTTTTGAAAGAAATAGTTTGAGAAGAAGAAATAGTGGAAAACGAAATTTGCTACACTATATTAATGAAAATCACATAGAAATCAATATTTTAAAAATTCAATAGTGAATGATGTAAATAATTAATTCAACTCTAACTACATTTTTTGTAAAATAAATACAGGTGGTATAAAGTGTTTAAGTACAATGACAAACGATGTCTCGTTAATGTTTCAAACTCAATTTTAAAAAACTTTGGAATTAACCCTTTTCATGAAGGCTTACCAAGTTTAGATGCTCTTTTCAAACAAAAACATTATCAAAAAATTACAGTCCTTTTATTTGATGGTATGGGTAGTTCAATTCAAGACTATCATTTAAATAATCATGATTTTTTAGTTAAACATCATTTCGATGAAATTACTTCGGTTTTTCCTCCAACAACCGTTGCGGCAACAACCGCTTTTTTAAGTGGACGTTATCCTATTGAAACCGGTTGGATCGGTTGGTCGCAATATTTTCCTTCTATCGATAAAAGAGTCGATATGTTTTCTAATGCCGACAGCACTACAAAACAACCGATAAAAGGTCCTCATCTCGGTAAAACCTATTATCCGTATGAATCGATTATCAATTTAATAAACAACTCGAAAAAAGCTGAAGCCTTATCAATTTATCCTTATGGAATCGAAAATGGGAAAGCCGTCGATTTAAACGATTTTTTCAATATTCTTCAAGAAGAAATGCAAAAAGATCGTTCTCATTTTATTTATGGATACTGGGCTGATCCCGATACCACTATTCATCTGAATGGAACTACTTCTTACAAAGTTCGTTCTCTTTTAAAGAAAATCAATCGTAAAATTATCAAATTATCTAAAGAATGTAAAGATAATCTTATTCTCGTTTTGGCAGATCATTCATTAATCGATATTGAAAATTGCTATATCGACGAACATCCTGATTTTTATTCTTGTTTAGAAGACAATTATTCGATTGAGTCTCGTTGCGCTTCGTTTAGAATCAAACCTGGTAAAGATGATGAATTTTTGTATTTATTTGATAAATATTATAGTGACAACTTTTTATTGTTATCTAAAGATTTAGCTCTATCAACAAATTTGTTCGGTAAAGGAGAACCCCACCCATTAATCAAAGATTCTCTAGGTGATTATATTGCTATCGCCAAAAATTCAAAATCGTTTGCATATCCTTTAAAACTTTTTGATTATCCAATCGTTTTTAAAGCAACGCATGCAGGTGGTACAAGCGAGGAATCTTTGATCTATCTTTCAGTTATCAATCAATAAGTTTACGTTCTTTGACTTTCACTATACACTTGAAAAGTGTATAATTAATTTTAGGTGATTAAAATGGCATATAAAGCTTTATATCGTACTTATCGTCCTTTGACGTTTGCCGATGTCGCAGGACAAAGTACCATTATTAAAACGTTGCAAAATGCGCTTAAAGAAAATAAAATTGCACACGCTTATCTTTTTGCAGGACCGCGTGGTACCGGCAAAACTACAATGGCCAGACTATTTGCTAAAGCCTTGAACTGTGAAGAAGGACAGGGCCATCAATGTAACAATTGTTTAAACTGTACTTCGATAAATGAAGGTTCTCACCCCGATGTTATCGAAATTGATGCTGCGAGCAATCGCGGAATCGACGAAGTCCGGGATTTAATCACTAAAGTAAAGTACGCGCCAATTAGAGGAAAATATAAAGTTTACATTATCGATGAAGTTCACATGATGACTCAGGAAGCTTTTAATGCCCTTTTGAAAACTTTAGAAGAACCGCCGGTAAATGTCGTTTTTATTTTGGCGACTACCGAACCTTATAAGTTAATGCCAACCATTTTATCTCGTTGCCAGCGTTACGATTTTTCCAAAGTTAGCGACGCGGATCTTTTAAAAAGATTAATGGTTGTTTGCGAAAAGGAAAATATTAATTATGAACCCGATGCTTTAAATCTCATCATCTCTTTAGCGGATGGCGGTGTTCGGGATGCCCTTTCGATGTTGGATCAAGCTTCATCATATTCAAACGGCAATTTGAAGGTCTCCGACATTGAAGAAATATATGGTCTTCTTTCCAATAGAGAAAAAATCAAACTTTTGAAGTATGTTAGCGATCAAAATATTTTAGCCATCACAAACGAACTTCAAGAATTGGAAAAACGCGGTATTGATTTTAAAAGATTAAATAATGACTTAATTGAAATACTTAAAGAACAGTTAATCTATTTAGCCACTAAAGAACCTTCGCTATTACGAAAAACAAAAGAAACGGAACTAAAGGAACTTAATTTTTCAAAAGAGATGACAATGAAAATGATCGATATATTACTAGAAGCTTCCGCACAATTTAAAATCGTGGCAAATATTAAATCGTTATTGGAAATCACTCTTTTAAAATTAGCTTCACTCAACGATAGTTCATTAACTAATAAACAAATTGAAAAACCTATTATGGAGACTCCAAAGATTCAAAAAGAAGAACCTATAAAAAAGGAGATTATTAATAATCCTCTTCCGGAAAATGATTTAATCGAAGTTTCCCCACTTGAAGAACATGGCAAATGCTATGTTCTTGATGAAGAAGAAATTATCAATATTATGATTCAAGCTTCTAAAGAACAAAAAGCTTTATGTATCAATAACTGGAATTCGATTTCAAATTATCTTTCAAATAAAAAATTGGGTCCTTACGCTTCGATTTTACGTCTCTCGGCGCCACGAATTTATAGCAAAGGATACCTCATTGTCGAAAATGATTTTAAAGTCAATTCCCTTAAAATCAATTTGATAAAAAATCAAGAAGGTTTGACTCAGTTAATGAAACTTATCGTGCCTAACCTCGATTTTAAAGCGATTGTCTCTTTAAGCAAGACGGATTTTCTTAATTACGTTCAAAAATTCACCAATTTATCTCAAGCCAACAAACTTCCAATTTCTCGGGAAATCAAAATAAAAGAGAAAGAAATTTAAGGAGAACTATATATGAACATTAATGCCTTGATGCAACAAGCCCAAAAAATGCAAAAAGAAATGAACAAACTCACTGAAGAACTTGAAAAAAAATCATTCACAATCACTTCAGCGGGCGGTGCCATTGAAATTGTGATTAAAGGGACCAAAAGAATCGAATCTATTAAAATCGACGAAGCGGCGATTGATCCTTCAGAAAAAGAAATGCTTGAAGAAATGTTGAAAATTGCGGTTAACGAAGCGATTGAACTTGTCGAAAAAGAATTCGAAAAAATCAACGCCAAAATGACCGGTGGCATGAAAGGATTCGGTTTTTAATGGAAGAATTTCAAAGCGTTTCCGCTTTAATCGAATCACTGAAAAAATTACCCGGAATCGGTCGCAAATCCGCCGAAAGAATGGCTTATCAAATTTTGCAAATGAAGCCTGAAAAAATCGATCAAATGGTAACTGCTTTACAAAATGCTCGTGACAATATCGACATCTGTCCGATTTGTGGTTCTTTCCGAGAAAATAAAAATTGTCCGATTTGTTCTGATTTGTCTCGCGATCAAGATACTCTTATCGTGGTCACTTCATTTAAAGATCTTTTAGCGATTGAAAAAATAAATAGTTATCACGGACTTTATCATGTATTAGGCGGTAATTTATCGCCCACTAAAGGAATCGGAACAAAGGACATCAACATCGAAGGGTTGTTTAGCAGAGTAAAAGAAGGTAATTTAAAGGAAGTTATATTAGCTACAGATTTAACTTTAGACGGAGAAACAACCGCACTTTATATTGCTAAATTGTTAAGTTCGTATCCAATATCAGTCTCACGATTGGCTTATGGGCTTCCCATGGGCGGTCAATTAGAATATGCCGATGAATTGACCTTAGCCAAATCGATCGAAGGGCGCAATTTTATAAAAAAGGAGTTATAAACATGTCGTTATTTATCACTTTAGAAGGTCCTGAAGGAAGTGGAAAAAGCACAGTAGCCAAAATGGTCGTGGCTAAACTTGAAGCTGAAGGCTATAAAATAGTAATGACAAGAGAACCCGGAGGAACTCCAATTTCCGAACAAATTCGCGATGTAATTTTGCGTAAAGAAAACACCGCGATGGATTCTATTACTGAAGCAATGTTATATGCTGCTTCACGAAGACAACATCTTGTCGAAAAAATTTATCCAGCATTAAAAGAAGGCAAGCTTGTATTTTGCGATCGATATTTAGATTCTTCTTTAGCTTATCAAGGATACGCTCGTGGCAACGATGTCGAAGAAATTTTAGCAATCAACAAATTTGCTACCGGCGGAAATTTTCCGGATTTGACACTTCTTTTTGATATCGATCCCGAACTTGGATTAAAAAGAATTGCTAGCAACAAAGGACGGGAAGTAAATCGTTTGGATCTTGAAAGTTTGCCCTTTCATCATCGAGTTCGCGATGGCTATTTGACACTCGCTAAAAAATATCCTTCTCGTTACGTAATTATCGATGCTTCAATGCCTCTTGAAAATGTGGTTGAAGTTACCTATAACGTCATTAAAGAAAGGCTTAAAGATAAGTAGCATGAATTATTCGGATTATCTCAAAGAACATCAACCCATAATTTACCACACTTTCACTCACGCGATTAAAGAATCTTCTTTAGCGCATGCGTATCTTTTATGTGGAGAAGGTGGTTCTCTTTTAACGATTGCTAAATATTTGGCTAAAAGTTTAATTTGTGATAATCCTACTCCTTTAGCGTGCGATGATTGTGAAGTTTGTCGACGCTTTGACGAAGGAAATTACGCCGATTTTGTGATTATAGACGGCGGTAAAGGAAATATTAAAATCAGCGATATAACTTCGTTGAAAAGTAATTTTCAAAAGACCGCGACCGAAAAAAAACATTATTTGATTTATATTATTAATCAAATTGAAAATGCCAATAAGGAATCTCTCAATGCTATTTTAAAATTCTTGGAAGAACCTAATCCTGACGTTATCGCTTTTTTAACCACGACTAACGGAGAAAGATTGCTGCCGACAATCATCTCCAGATGCCAAGTATTGAAAGTTCGGACGATCGACAAAAAAGATTTGATACAAGAAGCGGAAAATCGCGGACTTTCTCGCGATGACGCTGAAATATTAAGTTCATTTCATAACGATATCGAATCGTTAATGGAATGTTATGAAACAACCAATTACATAACGATTAAAGATTTGGTTTATGATTTTTTCGAAGCCTTCGATAAATCTTCGCTTACAGCACACTTTTTTGCCGAAACTAAAATAATCCCTCTTATAAAAGGAAAAGAAAACCTTCGCTTATTTGCTGACTTGATTTTATTGTTTGTAAAAGATATGATGAACATATCCTTAAATTTACCGATTGTCATGGAATCGTCAAAACAATTAATCGAAAATCTATCAGCACAATTTAAGGATTTAAAAAATCTTTACCTCGATCTATCAATCAGTCGTTCTAAAATTGAGTTAAACGTCAACCCCTCTTTACTGATTGACCATATTATCTTAACGATCCGCAAAGGAGTGAAAATATATGAATGAAGAAAAATTATATCTTGTCGGAGTATCGATCAACTCCACCGGTAAATCATATTTCTTTTTGACAACGTTAGATGATTTAAAATTAAACGAAGCCGTAGTTTGTAACACGCAACACGGGGTAGAACTCGGTTATGTAACTGTATTGCCTAAAGAAAAGGAAGAAACAATTTTAGAAGATGCCTTCCCTCATGTTTTAAAACGTGCCGATGAAAGTGATTTAATCGCTTATAATAACAATTTGCTTTTAAGTGAAAAAGCTAAAGAACTCACTCAAAAAACCTCTGATGAATTAGGTCTTAACATGAATATTGTTTCGGGTTTTTACACCTTAGACGGAACTAAAGTAACTCTTTCTTATCTCGCTGATGATCGAGTTGATTTTCGTGATCTGCTTAAAATCCTTGCCAACAAATTGCGCTGTCGAATTGAATTACGTCAAATCGGGACTCGCGATCGCGCCAAGATGATTGGCGGAATTGGAATTTGTGGATTAAAGCTTTGTTGTTCTTCTTTTTTAAATGAATTTGATGGTATTTCAATTACAATGGCTAAAAATCAAATGTTAGCTTTGAATATTCCAAAACTTTCCGGTCATTGCGGTAAACTTATCTGTTGCTTAAAATACGAAGATGCGGTGTATAGTGAAGAAAAAAAGAGTTTGCCACGTATTGGCGTTCGGGTTGATTACGATAATGCGATCTATAAATTGACTTCGATAAACATCATCACCAAAATGGCGCGTCTAGAAAGTAGTGAAAATATTCTCACAGTTCCTGTCGATGAAATAAAAGACAAAATTATCAACAATAATAAAGAAGATAACAAATAAATATGCAACGTATCAAAAGCTTCGATTTAGGACCAATTTTATATTTAGTCGCCACTCCTATCGGAAATTTAAAAGAATTCTCACCGCGAGCCATTGAAGTATTAT
The DNA here is from genome assembly GCA_947588815.1 of uncultured Bacilli bacterium. Taxonomy (GTDB): domain Bacteria; phylum Bacillota_I; class Bacilli_A; order RFN20; family CAG-449; genus CANQAG01. Next base: position 13,368 of record CANQAG010000004.1, on the reverse strand, counting down.
CTTCTGTTTCTTTAATCGCTTCAGAAGATACTCGCAACACTTTAAACTTGCTCAATTATTTTAATATTAAAAATAAACTCATCTCCTATCATGAGCATAACGAAAGTACCGTTTCACTTAAACTTTTAGAAGAGCTTAAAAACGGTCATTCAATTGCGATATGTTCCGATGCCGGTTACCCCTTGATTTCCGATCCCGGTAAAACCATTACCCAAAAAGCCATTGCAAATGGATTCGCAGTTTCGGTAATCAATGGATCTTCCGCTTTTGTTCCGGCTTTAATTGCTTCTGGTCTACCTACTCAACATTTCTATTTTTATGGTTTTTTAGATGCAAGACATAGTAGGCGCCTTAAAGAACTAGAAGCGCTAAAAAATATAAAAGATACTTTGATTTTTTATGAATCGCCTCATCGCATTAAAGAAACCTTAGATGATTTATATTCGGTATTTGGTCCACGTAATTTCTCCCTTGCTAGAGAGTTAACCAAAATTCATGAAGAATATATAAGAGGAACTTTAGATGAAGTTCTTAATTTAGATCCTAACACCTTAAAAGGAGAAATGGTTTTAGTCGTTGCCGGTAATTCATGCGAAGAAAGTTTTAATGATGAAAAGATTATTGACGAACTAAAAGAATATTTAAACCAAGGCATAACGAAAAAAGAGGCTGTTCGTTTGGTATCCCAAAAACTAAGCCTCAATAAAAATCACGTCTATCAATTGGCGATGAAACTCTAATTAAGTTTCATCGCTTTTTTTAATTTACCCTTATCGTCAAAAATAATTTTATCGACGATATACATCGCAACAGTTAACACCATTCCGATTAATACTACTTTTAATCCGGTTGCAAGTCCTGGTGTTTGATACGATAGTTCGTAAGTAAATTCGCCTTCATCAGCGACAAATCCGATAAATCCACCTTGTGCTTTATAAATTTTCACTTCTTCCGTGTTCCCTTTTGTGTCTTTTTTATTTAACGACCACCCAGCATCATATGGTATGGTTAAAACCACAAAACGCAAATCACTATAATCGGTCATGAATGAGAACCAATCTTGTCCGAATTTTACCTCTTTTAAAGCGTAAGGTTTTAATTTATCAATACGTGCTTTATAGTCATCATAATATTCATATTGTACTTCAGGAAATACCAAAGTCTGTCTGTTACTCATCGTTTCAAGAACCATAATTCTAATATGCACTACCTCATCATTGACGTAAAAACCTCTTTGATATTTGCGATCGCTTTCTTTGTTACCATAACCATGGGTCATATGTCGATCAGAAGTCAAAAGCACTTCGTTGCCTTCTTCATCTTCACCATATAAAAGAATATTAAGATTTTCACCCATTCTTGCTCTTACGCTTACAAAACATCCTCCGCGTTCTTTTGCTTCCGAACAGACATTCATTTGATTAAATCTTATGTCAACTCTTGAATTCCACGTTAGAGCTCTTGTCGCTTCGGTAGTAAAAGAAACCGGAGCTTCATATTCATCATCTCGTCCACCATGAGTACTACCCGTCCAAATTGCCTTTTGAACTTGGACCGTTTCTTGCGCCGCATTTAAAGTTCGCGGATAATTCAAATGTTGATTATAGACAAAAGACGGATACTGTTCTAGGATTTCCGTTGCATCTTCTTCAGAAACAATAGCGCCACTCAAATAGAATAATTCGTTAACGTTAGTGTAATCGTACCCTCGGTTTAAATTAACTTTATCGATAAGATTGTCGAAAGCAAAACCTAGTTCCATATAATTGTCGTTGCGGTAAACGCGATGATTATCTGTTTCTTTGTATAAGGAAAAGCCATATGGAACATTGGTATCTCCTCGAGAAAGGATATAATATTTTACATTTAAAAACTCATCTAAATTAGCACGTTTTTCGTGAATTCCCATCGACCATGAACCTTGATATGCAATCCGTGACCAATCGATAAATTCCTGCAATTCATAATTATAGACCGAGTGAAATGTACCTAAACCACGTGATCCTAATATCATCGCTAAGTTGTTAGCGTTTCTAGAAGCCGAAGTAGTAAATATTCGATAATAACTATCATCTTCATCTTGAATTTCGCTTACCAAACGTGTCTCTTCATCGACGTTAGCGATTCCACCATATAAATTTTGATAGCTTGACGTTCCTTGAATATTTACGACCGTATTTCCGACCACTACTGCTTCTAAAATTACTAAATATAAAATATTTTCGTAGAATTTTGTTCGTCGTAAATCGCGTCTAATAAAGTAATAACTAACAACCACCATTCCGATTTCGAAATATGCTAAATAAATACGCTTATCAGTCGCAGCGACAGTTCCCGAATTAGGAACATCAATTAATGTCTGGGTATAATTTATAAGCCATATTTGAATAATGATCGTTAATACAAACCCGATATCGAAGAAAATCTTGTTTATCTGTTTTCGTCTATCGATGTTTATTGCAATAAATATCGCCGTAACTGCCACAACAAAAATATGCCATCTTCCATACGCAACACCGGTAAAGCCGCTAAAGCAATAATAGGCAAATGGGGTGAAAAGCAAAAGAATTATAAATAATACTCCAAAAATCTGCCCGAATTTTTTTCTCTTTACCAAATCAAATACCGACGGGAAAAAGAAGAGAACCAAAGGTGCGTATAAATATAGCGAAGAAAGAGTATTATCGTAATAATTATTCTTAAACAACAATCCGTCATAATTAGCCGCTGGGCCAAAGAAGAACGTTGTAAGCGGATATAGAAGATACTTTAATCTTTTTCCTTCATCATCCCACACGAACAACACATCTGAAAAACCATGTAAGGCTTCGTTAAAATCACCTTCGCCTTTTAACGCCGCTTTAATCATGTCAAAGCTTTCCACTAATCGCGGTAAATAAGTTGCGTTTGTTACTCTACTTGAAGATAGTACCGACGAAAATGCCGGGATAATCACAAACGAAGCTAACATTAAACCAAAAGCAAATCCGCAAAAACCTTTTATAAATACTTCAAGTCCTTCTTTAAAACTATATTTTTTGATAAATTGGAAATATCTAAATCCAGCGTATAAAACTCCTAAAAAGCAAAAGCTTACTAAAAAGAAATAGTTTGTGATACCAATTAAGAAAACACCAAATACTAAATAAAACGGATTTTTATCACGCAGTACCCGTTCAATGCCATATAATAACACCGGCATTAAAACGTTCACTTCCAAAAAGTGATTGAACCATAAATAATGTAAATTCCATCCGTTAAAAGCATACGCCAAAGCGACGATTTTGATTGTTCCGGATTTTAATTCGAACAATTCTAACAGTTTCATCATCGCTAAACCGGCAAGAACCATCTTTGTAATCATCATAAAAGCTTGCGCTTGCGGAATTAAATTTCTCGGGAACAAAAGAATCGGCAAGAAAAACGGATTTAATAAATAATAGAAAGTATTCGCTCCGATGTTGTTGGCGCCTAAAAATGCGGATTCATCCCAAAGCGGAAAATGACCGGTTTTTAAGGCCGTCCAAATATCATCATAACCATTAAAATAAAATGGAATTTCTTGAAGAACAAAGTCGCCGGACATCGGAATTGTCATATTGTTTCGAAATAAGGTAATTCCAAATAATAATAAAGCAACTAAATATAATAAACCTGCAAATCTTACATAGCGATTCTTAAAAGCACGGCTGAAAAATTTTATCATTCCTAAAAGAAATTTTTTTAAATAATCTTGAATACGAATTTTAAAGGTTTCCATAAGTGCTCCTTTCTATTTATGATATCCTTCATTGTTATTAATTTTGAAGGATCGGTAAATTTGCTCTAAAATGATGATTCTTGTCATCTGATGAGTAAATGTCATTTTGGAAAGCGACAACAATTGTGTCGCTCTTTTTCTGATTTTATCCCCTAATCCATAAGAACCACCGATTATAAAGACAATTTGGCTATGACCACTATCGATAAGTTGTTGCATGTTTTTGGCAAATTCTTCGGAACTTACTTGATTCCCCCATAAATCTAACACTATCACATAATCACTATCTTTGACTCTTTTTAATAAAAATTCCGCTTCTTCATCATTAATTTTGATAATTTCGCTTTGATTCAAATGTGAAGATGTTTTACACTCTTCAACTTCTTCGATTTTTACTTGTGCAAAGCGAGATAGTCTTTTTAAAAGCTCATTAATCGCTTCTAAATGAAATCGTTCTTTGATTTTACCTACGGCAAGAATCTTTATTTTAATCATTTTAAAGATACCTCAACAAAACTTCCCCCGGAAATTGTATCGTGTTGTGAGGCACATCGAATAGAAATATTGTCAAGCGATATTCCAAATTCCTTAGCAATTCGTGTAAATGTTTCTAAAGCCACATCCGGAGAATTAGCTTCTTCAGATAAATGAGCTAAGACAATCTCTTTGGTTTTTTCACCTAAAGCTCTGGTTAAATAAAGCGCAGAATCCTCGTTAGACAAATGCCCATAATCGCCTAATATTCGTTGTTTTAATCGTTGCGGGCGATCGGTTTTCATAAGCATTTTCACATTGTGATTGGATTCAAAAATGTAATAGTCCGCATTTTTTATAAGCGGTAATACTTTTTGATACAAATACCCGGTATCGGTAATATACACGAGTTTTTCTTCGCCGTATTCAATAATGAATCCAATCGAACCTTCAACATCATGAGAAGTCGGAATAACCGTAATTCTAAAATCATTGATTTTATAGGTATTATATGGGATTAATTCATGATCTTTTAAAACTTCACAAGTTGCGGAATTAGCATATATTTTTTCTTTATCAAAATAATCTAAGCCCGATAAATGATCGGTATGTCTATGTGTGAATAACACATATTCAAGTTTTTCAAAAGGAACTCCGGTTTCAGCTAATTTTTCTATAAGCTTTTTTTTGGTAATCCCCATATCAATTAAAAGATAATGATTGTCGGCGATTAAAAGTGTGCAATTACCTTTCGAGCCAGAGTTAAAAACATAATAGCGCATATCTAACCTTCTTGTTTATTTTCACTAGTTTCTTGCTCGATAAAACGTCCGATATTCATTAAAAATACCATATTTGCAATGCCTGTTTGCCCATTACGATTTTTAGCGACAATAATCTGGGTCTCTTCTGCATTTCCCATCGGATTTTCATCCTCTTTTTCATCTTTAACCACAGTCTCTTCTTTTTCGGCGTTCTGCATTTGATAATTTTTACGATAAATAAAAAGTACTTGATCAGCATCTTGTTCAATCGAACCCGAATCACGTAAATCAGAAAGAATCGGTGTTCGGTTCGTTCTTTTTTCTGAAGCTCTCGATAACTGACATAAGCATATAATCGGTAAATCTAGCTCCCGAGCAAGAGCTTTTAATTGTCGTGAAATTTCTCCGACTTCAACTTGATGGTTGTCAAGATTGGTATTATTAGTTCTAATAAGGCCTAAATAATCGATAACTATCAACCCTAAATCCGGATATTGAGCTTTTAATTTTTGTGCTTTAGTTCTAATGTCTGCAATCTTCGCGGCTGATGTGTCATCAATCATCAATTTTGTACGCTTTAAAAGTTCTGTCGCTTCATTGATTGCCAACCAATCATCGGAACTTAAATTATTTGTCGCCAATTTCGTCAATGCGACAAAAGCACGATTAGCCAAAAGTCGCATCATAATCGACTCAGCGGACATTTCTAACGAGAAAAATGCCACACGTGCGTTATTGCTAGTTGCAGCATTATAAGCTAAGTTAATCGCTAGAGCTGTCTTACCAACCGAAGGACGCGCCGCTAAAATGATAAGATTGCCTTTTTGCAAACCCTGCATTAATTTATTAAGTTGCCGATAACCGGTATCTAAGCCACTTAAAGTTAAGTTTTTATTTCCTTCTTGAATTTTTAAACTTTCGGTAATTTTATCGACAATCTCTTTGGATGATTTAAACGTTCCGACTCTTCTGGTTTTTGTTATATCGAGAATTTTGCGTTCGCTTTCCGCGACAAAAGTAGGAACATCGGTAATTTTATTTTCTTTAAAATCCTTTTCGATTAAATTCATTTCATTAAGCATTTTTCGCACAAGAGCCAAATCTTTAATAATATGAAGATGGTTTAAAGCATTCTTTTCTCCGATGTAATTTTCGCGCAATTCAACAATATATTCTAAACCACCAATTTCGCTGAATACTTTCATATTTGTCAACAATTCTTCTGTCAAAGAAGCATTATCTAAAGTAATTCCTTTGTCAGTTATCACTTTAATCGCTTCAAAAATTTGACGATTTTTACGCACATAAAAATCGTCACTATCTAACTGTGACAATGCTTCTGCTCGACAAGAATCATTTTCGAGCATAGAACCTAACACAGCCTTTTCGGCATTTTCATTAAAAGCTTGATACTCCATATAAGACACCTACTTTTTTTCTGTAACATGAACTCGTATTGTCGCAATTACATCTTTAAACAATTCCACTTTTAAATTCGTATATCCAAAAGCATTAACGGCAATTTTATCGATAAATTTTCTTTTATCGATAATAATGCCATATTTATTTTTTAATTCTAATTCAATTTGTTTCGGTGAAATCGTCCCCATCATTCTTCCGTCTTTTGAAGCCGATGCACTAAATTCAAGAACGATATCTTTTAATTTTTCTGCTTCTTCTTGAGCGCGAAGTTTTTTTTGTTCCACCGCCTTTTGTTCTTCAAGAATTTGACGATCTCTTACTTCTAAGCCGGTCTTTGTCGATAATACTGCTAAATGTTTAGGAATCAAATAATTGGAACCATATCCCGCAGATACTTCCACTACTTGATTTTTCTTTCCGACTCCTTTTACATCTGCTAATAAGATTACTTTCATAGAAACCTCCTTTTATTGTTGCTGTTGCGTGCGAGCATCATTTAAATAAAGCTCTAAAACACCTTTAAGTAAATTGCAAACTTCATTGATACTTTGATCGGAAAATTGCGATGCGGCTGCGGTAAAATGGCCACCACCATTAAGTTTTTCCATCAACATCTGAACATTTACCGTTCCATCACTTCGGGCGGAAATAGCGGTTTCTTTAATAGAAGTTCGACCGATTACAAAGCAAGCATTAACACCTTTAATTTGAATTGCTTCACTTGCGACAACCGCTAACATTGTTTTACTAATAATATCATTTTGTTCTGCCATTGCCACAATAACACCATAATATGGAGTTATTGAATTAGAAAGAATTTTATTTTTTAATGCATATTCTTCATATTCTTCTTTCAAGAAATAATCAGCTTTCGAATTATCCGCACCATAGTCCTTTAAGACTAAAGATGCATCGTAAGTAGTGGCTCCTGTTTTCTGGCGATAGTAATTAGTATCCAACAAAATACCCGCTAACATAAAAGTTGCTTTTCGTTCATCTAAATCGACATGTTTAGGAGAATATTTGATGATTTCAGTAACCAATTCCGAAGCCGAAGAAGCCGAGGGTTCAATTTGAACAAATACCGGACTATCAACATATTCTTCACCACGGCGATGGTGGTCAATAATCGCAACGCGATCAGCTTTATCTAGAACGCTTGAAGCCATAACAATCGAGGGACGATGAACGTCTGTAAGAATTAACAAACTATTGTTTCCAATATGATAATTAGCTTGCTTAATAGAATATGTCATTTCTTGAATTTCTTCTTTAGTAAAAAGATCTTTAAAAGCTTTCTTTGTTTTGGTTTCGACTAATTTTTCATCATAAACAATGTGAACATCGTTTTTAAACATCTTTGCAAAAGAATATAACCCCAAAGCACTTCCTATCGCATCCAAATCAGCGTCTAAATGCCCCATAATTACAATATTTTTAGCGTTTTGTATCAAAGAGGCTAACGAAGAAGATAGAGCTCTAGTTTTAACTCTGCTTTTATTAGTCTTAGCTTCGCTACTGCCACCGATAAATACAAAGTTTCCACCATATGGCGAAAGTACCGCTTGATCTCCTCCTCTTGATAATGCTACATCTAAGGCATCTGATGCCATCTCCGATAATTTGACAACATCATCAAAACCATTGGAAAAACCGATTGATAGTGTGACAATAGTATCGGCGAAAGATTGTTTTTTAACTTTGTTCATAATCGAAAAACGATCTTTTATTAATTGTTCATAAGCTTTTTGATCACAAACCACAAAATAACTATCATTTTTAATTTTTTTAACGAGTAAATTAAATTTTCTAGCATAATCAATAATCATTTGATTAATATTAAATACAATATCGTTCCCATCACGATCAACAGCCATCGATTCAAGGTCACTAAAATTATCAATGCTAATAATACCGATAACCGGAGCGTGTTCTTTAGAATACTGCACAACCGCATTGTATTCGGTAATATCTTTGAAAATAAAAAGATTAGCCTCTTTCAACAACTTAACTTCATAAAGTTTGCCTTCGATTTCAACACGTATTGTATGGCTTTCGGATAAATGTCCATCATCCAAATCTTTTAATTCTTTTAATTCTTCTCTCCATTCGAAAATATTAATGTCCATAATTGTTGATTCTAAAGAAGCAAATTGGTCATTAACCCAAATAATATTGCTATTTTCATCAGTCACTATCAATCCGATTTTGCCGAATATATAAGCTTCTTGAATATCTTCTCCAACAATATCAAGAGCTCTCAAATCAGTTTTATACTTTGATTTTGAAATGTTTGTCAACATGCTCCAAAACAAAAGAACATCTATTACTATAAAACTTGCCATCACGCCGATAAGTAATTCAAGATGATAATCAAATAAATCTAATGCTATAGCTACATAAACTGCAGAAGCAATTAATAATTGTAGAAAAAAGATTAAGAGGGCTTTTATCATTTGTCTTTTAATTACTTTTTGCATAATTTCACCTCATTCTTAATTATTATACATAATTAAGAAAAATAAATATAGTAATTGTTATCGCGTTTCTAAAACACTAAGTCTCTGAATTTATCCTTTTTTTAACCGCCTTTTCTGTCTTATACAAACAATTTATTAAAAATATATAAAATTTGTATTTAACATTTAATTAAATATGTAAATATATTTTTATAACTTTATTTGTTTATCTTTAAATAGAAAAAAGGCTTTGCCATTTTGCAAAACCTTTTTTTATTTATTTATTTTAATTTACAAATTTATTATCATTAATCGATAACAAATGGTAGCAAAGCCATAAATCGCGCACGTTTGATAGCGATAGCGACTTCTCTTTGGTGCTTTGCACAAGTTCCGGTAACACGACGCGGAGAGATTTTTCCGTTTGGAGAAATGAAACGTTTTAACATTTCGACATCTTTATAATCAATAACCGCTACTTTTTCCTTAGCGTCTTTACCTTTATTGCAGAAAATACAAACCTTTTTTCTAGGTCTCATTTTTTTGTAAGCCATAATACTCCTTTCTTGATCTCTTAGAACGGGAGATCATCATCAGTTACATCAAACGCATCAACATTCTTGTCCGCTGGTTCTTCGTTGCGAACAGGATCAGCTTGATATCCTTGATCGTCATCGCGAATCGACGAATCCTCTCTTCTTGATTCATCAGATCTTCTTTCCAATACTTGAACATTGTCACAGATAACTTCGACAACATTGACTTGTCGATTATCTTTGCTCTCGTAACTACGTTGATTTAATCTTCCTTCAACCCCGACTAGAATGCCTTTAGAACCAAACTTTGAAATGAATTCCGCGCTCTTATTCCATGCAGTACAAGGAATAAAAGATGCCGTTCTTTCACCATTTTGGCCTTTGCTACGATTATCGACTGCTATGGTGAAGGAACATACAGTCAAACCGCTTTGGGTTCTTCTTAATTCCGGATCTCTTGTAAGACGACCGACTAAAACTACTTGATTAATCATTTCGCATCCTCCTTTTTTAGGATTATAAAGCGATAATTAAGTGACGTAATACATTAGGATTGATCTTCGCTAAGCGATCGAATTCATTGATAACTTTTGAAGAAGAAGCACTAACTTTAACGACCACGTAATATCCTTTTCTTTCTTTTTTAATTTCGTATGCCAAATCTTTTAATCCCCATTCATTCACATCATCGACAGTGCTTCCGTCAAGCGAGAGAATTTCGTGAAGTTTACCAATTAACTCATTGCGAGCGGCATCTTCAAGATTGGCTTTTAGGATATACATAATCTCGTACTTTTTCATGTGTACACCTCCCTTTGGTCTTCTGGCTGACTTTAAAGTCAGCAGAGAGAAATAGCATAGACCTTCACTTCTATGCGTATCAATCATACCTAACCGAGATTAATTTGTAAAGACAAAAGACTCTTTATCCAAAAATACCCCTATTTATCAATAGGGGTTTTTTCACATTTATGATAAATTACATTATTTCATAAGTTTGCTTATTACTTTTTTTCGAACATCGCGTTTAATCAATCTTGCTCCGTATTGATTATAAATTTCTTCATTATCCAAATCTAAATCTAGTTCTCCTAGTTCGAATTGAAGGCCATCTGCAATCGTATTCAAATAGTCTTCTGCAATGACTTTTCTCGATGAAGAGTTAAGATGATCAAAAGTGATAATATCATCGATTCTTGAAATAAATTCATACCGAAATCTTTCGTTTAATTTTTTCATTATCGAATCACGATATGAAAAATCGCGATCTAAATGTTTTTTAAACAAGGTTTTATCATCATACCCATAGTTTGATGTTAAAATAAACATCGCATTTGTACAATCGATTTTATTTCCTTTGCCGTCAATAAAATATCCTTCATCAAATACATTTAAGAAAAAGTCCAAAATCTCATTATTGGCCTTTTCAATTTCTTCGAGAATTATTAAAGAATGTGGAAAAGCTTTTATATTTTTAACAAAAGGAGCTTGAGAGAAATTATAACCATTATTTCCTAAAAGTTTGGTTAAAGAACCATATTCTTGATACGATGACATATCAATTTTAAAAGTATGGCCGTTCTTACCGAAAAAATTTTCCCCGACTATTTGCGCACATGCACTTTTACCAACGCCGGAAGGTCCTACAAACATCAATATCAACAATGGTCTGTCTCTTTCATAAATTTTGTGTTCAAGCATCTTTAAATTTAATAGAATTTGTTGCAAAGCTCGATCTTGTCCGTGAATTTTAGCCTTTAACTCATTAGAAACAACTTCGCTTAATTCATCGTGATTTATTTTAATTTTAAAGAACGATTCTATCGTCTTTACAATATCTTGTTCTTTTAAATTATCCTTAGCAATCACACATGCGTTATCTAAAATATCGATTGCTTTATCAGGAAAATACGCATTCGGAATTGCTTTAGATAAGTCGACTATTTTATTTAAAATCGCATCGTCAATCGTCAATTTATAATGTTTTTCATAAATGCCTTTCAAGGCTTTTAATATAGTAATAGTTTCTTCAGAAGTCGATGGTTCCACTTTAATGATTTGAAAACGGCGTCTTAAAGCTTTATCTTTATCAAACGCTTCATGAAACTCATCTTCCGTAGTCGCACCGATTATTTGAATATCGCCACGAGAAAGATATGGTTTTAAGATATTTGAAGCGTCTATTGCGCCTTCCGCTCCTCCGGCCTTGACGATATTATGAATTTCATCGATAAAAAGAATGGCATTTCCGTCTTCTTTGACTTTTTTGATTATTTTCTTTAATTTTTCTTCAAACTCTCCTCGATATTTAGTTCCGCTTACAGTTGAAGCAATATCTAGTTCATAAATATTTTTGTTTCTTAACGAAGGAACACGACCTTCATAAATCATTTTAGCCACTTCTTCGACAATGGCCGTTTTCCCGACGCCTGGTTCTCCAACCAATATTGCGTTTGGTTTATTTCTTCGTGACAAAGCATTTATAAGTTGATGAATCTCATCTTCTCTTCCGATAAGAGGATCTTTTTTTAAATTACAAAGATTATGCAAATCAGATATATTATCTAAATCAGACTTTCTTTTTTGATTTGTCATCAATACTTTGATTAAATTATCGCGATTTACTTTATATTTGTTCAATAAATCAAATGCTGCTCCTTGATCTTCTTTAAGCAAGGCTTGTCCAAGAGAAACTAAAGATACAAATTCTTCTCCGGCTTTTCTTGAAATCGCAACCGCGTTATCCAAAAGAACTTTAAGTTCTAATGTATATTCCATATATAATGGATCTTCATCAGAATACGGATAAAGATTTTTTACTTTTTTCGAAAGAGAACTATACGTAACTCCATATTTACCTAATTCACGACCTAAAATATTCTCATCTACTCTAAGAAAAGCAAGAAGAATATGTTCACTGCCAATGCTAGTGTGTGCAAATTCAAAAGCGATCGCCTCGGCACACGAAATAACTTTTTGAGCTTCCAATGAAAATTTATCTATCATAACGATCCTCTTTCACTTTTCAATTTATGTTTGAACAATTTAATTATTGCCTTGTCAAACAAAAATATACTTTAAGATTTAAAATGATAAAAAAATAAAGTACTTATCTAAAAATAATAATTTTCAACTACTTGTAACATCGCTAAAAAAAACGTCCGACTAAAAATCGAACGTTTTTATAATATGTAAGTTTTTTCAGTTTAACGGTTTCATTGTGGGCAACTTTATAAATGTCACTTTCCCCTTGTATTCCGTCGTTTTTTGTTGTCTCCGTCTTGACATTATACAAATTTTGGTCAGTTTTTCCTGTTAGTTATCTGCTGTTTTATGAGCCCAGAAAAGGCATTTCAGAACCGACGCTTAACTATTATCAGCCAGACAAATGGGAATTTAATAATCTAATAGTCTGCCATAGTCATTCCATTCGCCAAACATTTTACCTTGTCTGGTCTCCTCGATTAAGTGCGCCAACATTTGGTCGTACATCTCTGGGTTTCGTTTCTTATAGAAGGCGATATTTCCCGCTCGCACCCTTTGGTATAAAGGAGGAAATGATTTGAACTTTGACCACGCCCGTGCAGCCTTCAGCGCCGCCTCAATATCAGGGTCAATATGAAAACTGCGAATCCCCATAGCAGGGAGGACAGATCTTCCCGCATCAGTCATCAGACCTAAAGCGTCCAGTCTGCGAACACGCTCCTTGTTTAGTTCTGTCCACTTGCTCCCCTTTTTACGGGGTGTAAAGCGCTGCAACCTCTTTCCGTCAATGATTCGGTGGGTGCTGTCTATCCAACCATAGCAAAGCGCTTCTTCCACAGCATCAATATACCAAAAGTGGGTGTCATCAACAGGCTTCCCACGCTTTACATCAACCCAGCATTCTGTCTCTTGTTCTGAATAAACGCTGAGCCATTCACGAAATGATTTGCGGCAATCGACTTGTAAAA
>CANQAG010000003.1 GCA_947588815.1 uncultured Bacilli bacterium | reverse complement strand
AATTATTTCCTTTTCTTCTTTTTCCCTTATTTTTTTTATTTCGTTATTAAATACAATTTCCTATATAATAAAAAAAGCTTAACGTTTAATATGTGTTAAGCTTTTTTAAATTAGTCATCTAATTGACTGGTAAAATCAATAACATCCGGGGTATTTTCATCTTTAGATGTGTCTTCGGACGCTTCGGTATCTTCATCGTTATCCTCATCTTCATCAGCTCTTAAGCCGGTGCCTGCCGGAATCAATTTACCAATCATCACGTTCTCTTTAAGTCCGTGTAGATAGTCGATTTTACCTTTGATAGCCGCATCGGTTAAAACTTTTGTGGTTTCTTGGAAGGAAGCCGATGATAAGAACGAATCGGTATTTAACGCCGCCTTGGTGATTCCAAGGACGATTGGACGACCGACTGCCGGATGTTTACCAGATAAGATCGCCTTTTCATTCTTTTGAGTGAATTCAACAAGGTCAACTCTAGTACCCGGAAGCATATCGGTGTCACCACCTTCGACAATCAACATCTTCCTTAACATCTGACGTACGATAACTTCGATATGCTTATCGGAGATATCGATACCTTGGAGACGATAAACTTTTTGAACTTCTTTCACAATGTATTTTTGAACTTGAGTCACATCTGAAACTTCAAGTAAAGTCTTTGGATTAATAGCTCCTTCGGTGATCTTTTGTCCATTTGTGACTTTGTCACCTTCTTTAACTCTCAAACGAGCGTTATAGTTAGTGAGGTAAGTCTTCTCTTCAAGATCGTTTTTAACGACGACAGTCGAACGACCGGCTTCGGTTTTAATAGAAGTAACAACGCCGCTGATTTCCGAAATGATCGCTTCGCCTTTTGGATTACGCGCTTCAAACAATTCTTGAACACGCGGTAAACCTTGAGTAATATCGCTACCGGCAACACCACCGGTGTGGAAGGTTCTCATCGTCAATTGAGTACCCGGTTCACCGATTGATTGAGCCGCCATAATACCTACAGCTTCGCCAACTTCGACTTCGCGTCCGGTGGCTAAGTTACGACCATAGCAATGTTTGCAAACACCATCTTTAGTCTCACAACCGAACAACGAACGAATTTCAACTTTCTTGATGCCGGCATCGACGATGGCCTTAGCCATTTCTTCATCCATCAAAGTATTGCCTTTAACGATTACTTCTCCGGTTTCAGGATTAGTAACATCGTGAACGGTGTAACGTCCTACTAAGCGATCATAAAGGGAGACAATCGCAGAATCGTTTTTCGAATCGCGGATTTCTGAAACCACGAATCCATGGTCAGTACCACAATCCTCTTCCCGCACGATCACATCGTGAGAAACGTCGACAAGTCTTCTGGTTAAGTAACCGGAGTCTGCCGTTTTAAGCGCGGTATCGGCACCACCCTTACGGGCGCCGTGTGTCGCAATAAAGAACTCAGAAACCGTCAAACCTTCTCTAAAGCAAGATTTAATCGGAAGTTCAATGGTTTCGCCGGAAGGATTAGCCATTAAGCCACGCATACCGGCTAATTGAACGAAGTTTGACAAACTACCACGAGCACCAGAATCAGACATCATAAAGATCGGGTTACGTGGATTATCCTCAAATTGTTTTTTAAGGATCGTTTCGACTTCTTCTCTGACTTTGGTCCAAACATCGACAACTTGTTTATGACGTTCAGCATCAGTCAATAAACCTTTATCAAATAGATGTTGAATATGTTCGACTTGTTTGTCGCCGTTTTGTAATAATTCTTGCTTTCCTTCAATGACCGCGATATCGAATAAGGACACGGTAAGTCCGGAAACTGTCGCAAATTTAAAGCCTTGATCTTTTAAATTATCGAGGACTTTTGAAGTCGTTTCCGCTTGATAGCGGTTGAAGATTTCATTGATGATATTACCGACATTCTTTTTGACAAATGGTTTTTTAAGCGGTAAATTCGCAATGTACTCTTTAATGTTGGTTCCTTTTGGAACAAAGAACGACTTTTGATCCGCACTCAAGTTTTCTTTAGAATTATCGTTGAGATATGGGAAATCTTGAGGGAAGATTTGATTGAAAATTATCTTACCGACCGTGGTGATTAAATAAGAATTATTCATCTCGTAATCAAAGCCGAGTTTTTTCATCGATTCGCCTTTAATCGCAATGCGGTTATGAAGATGAATTTGTTTAGTTTCATACGCCATTAAAACTTCATCGACGGATTTGAATACTTTTCCTTCACTTGCCGCGTAAAGTTCATATCTTTCTGCTTCTTCAAGATCACCGTGTTCACGACAAGCATCAGCTTTCTTTAAGAAATCTTCTTTGGAAGATTCCAAAGTTAAGTAATAGTTTCCCAAAATCATATCTTGAGAAGGAGTAACGATCGGTTTTCCGTCTTTAGGACCCAAAATATTGTGAGAAGCCAACATCAAATCATAAGCTTCTTTTTGAGCTTCGTAACTAAGTGGTACGTGAACCGCCATTTGGTCACCATCAAAGTCAGCGTTAAAAGCCGTACAAACCAATGGGTGAAGACGAATAGCTCTTCCTTCGACAAGTTTTGGACGGAACGCTTGAATGCCTAAACGGTGTAAGGTCGGTGCACGATTTAAAAGAACCGGATGTTCTTTAATCACTTTTTCAACGATATCCCACACGATAGGATCATAGCGATCAATCATTTTATTGGCTTGTTTATGCGAATTAGCATTACCATTTTTAATCATGATCGAAGCGATAAACGGACGGAACAATTGAATTGCCATTTCACGAGGAATTCCGCATTCATACATCTTAAGATCCGGACCGACGGCAATAACCGAACGACCGGAATAATCGACACGCTTACCAAGTAAGTTTTGACGGAAACGTCCTTGCTTACCTTTCAAAGTGCTCGATAATGATTTTAAAGCTCTACCACCAGCACCAACAACAGCTTTAGATCTTCTGCCATTGTCGATCAACGCGTCGACAGCTTCTTGAAGCATCCGTTTTTCATTCATCAAAATGACATCCGGCGCGTTCATATCAATCAATTTTTTAAGACGCGTATTTCTTGTAATTACTCGACGATAAAGATCATTTAAATCACTGGTAGCGAAACGACCACCATCCAATTGTAACATCGGACGTAAATCAGGTGGAATGACCGGTAACACATCGAGAATCATCCACTCCGGTTTGTTATTGGAGTTACGGAAAGCTTCGATAGCTTCAAGGCGTTTAATCAATTTTAATCTTTTTTGATTTTTTTGACCTTGAGTTTCTTTTAATTCAGCTTGAATTTTAGCAAACTCTTCATCGAGGTTAACTTCCGCCAACAATCTTTTGACCGCTTCGGCCCCGATTCCGAATTCCGCTCCGGTATATTTAGAGATATACGAAGCACAAACCGAAAAACTAAATGGTTCTTGAGGATTTTCAAGCTTGGCAATCAATTCATCAGCCCGAGCATAATCATAATTGTTCTCAAGTCCATCTTTAATCAATTGTTCTTTAATTTCGCGAATAGTACTCACGAAAACGATTCTCGCACTTCTTTCATCAAGCACTTCGCGATAATGTAAGCATGAAGAAGTGCCCGGATTTAAACAAATGTGAGATACGAAATAAATAACTTCTTCAAGTTGTTTAGGAAGAATGTCTAACACTAATCCCATTCTTGAAGGAATTCCTTTTAAATACCAAATATGAGCGCATGGCGAAGAGAGTTCAATGTGACCCATTCTCTCTCTTCTAACCGCTTTTGTCGTCACCTCGACGCCACATTTTTCACAGATGACGCCTTGGAATCTGATCTTTTTATATTTACCACAATTACACTCATAGTCTTTGGCTGGTCCAAAGATTTTTTCACAATATAAGCCACCTTTTTCCGGCTTTTGCGAACGATAGTTGATCGTCTCTGGTTTTTTTACTTCACCATAGGACCATTCTCTAATTTTTTCAGGAGAGGCTAATCCGACTTGAATAGCCGCTAAACGATTGACATCAAACATATTCTATCGATCCTCCTCTTCATCAACTCGATATTCAGAAGTGATTTCACGTACTGAATTCGAAATTTTTCTTGATTCAACTTCATTTTCTTTCGACATCATCTTTAGATCGATTTCATCGCCGTCTTTATCGAACAATTTCACGTCGATCGCGAGCGATTGTAATTCTTTTTGCAAGACTCTGAAAGATTCCGGCATACCCGGTTTTGGAATTTCACGACCTTTGATGATTGCTTCATATGTCTTGGCTCTTCCAACCATATCATCCGATTTAATCGTCAAGATTTCTTGTAAGATATGCGCAGCGCCATAAGCTTCAAGAGCCCAAACTTCCATTTCACCGAAACGTTGACCACCATTTTGAGCTTTACCGCCTAATGGTTGTTGCGTCACAAGTGAGTATGGTCCAATGGACCTAGCATGCAATTTATCATCGACCATGTGGACGAGTTTAATCATATACATCACACCGACGGAAATTCTTTCATCGAATCTTTCTCCGGTTCTTCCATCGTAAAGAATCGTTTTCCCGTCTTTGTCCATTCCGGCACGATCCATCAATTCATAAATTTCTTCGTTGGTCATTCCATCAAAGACCGGAGTAGCAATTTTAAGACCGAGCTTTTTACAAGCCATGCCTAAGTGAATTTCAAGAATCTGCCCGATATTCATACGAGACGGAACACCTAACGGATTAAGCATGATATCAACCGGGGTTCCATCCGGTAAAAACGGCATATCTTCCTCTGGAAGAATTCTTGAAATAACACCTTTATTACCATGACGGCCCGACATTTTATCGCCTTCAGAAATCTTTCTTTTTTGGACGATGAACACTTTGATGACTTCGTTGACTCCTGGCGGTAATTCTGCGCCGTCTTTACGGGAGAAACGCTTGACATCGAGTACGATACCGGCACCACCATGAGGAACACGAAGGGAAGTATCCTTACCATCTTTAGTTTTATCAGCAAAAATCGCCATTAACAATTTTTCTTCCGGCGTCGGTTCTGTTTGTCCTTTCGGAGTTACTTTACCGACTAAAATATCGCCTTCTTTAACTTCGGCGCCGGGAACAATCACGCCGTTTTCATCCAAGAATGCTTTAGCTTCGGCTGAAACATTTGGAATATCGCAAGTGATTTCTTCGTCACCTAATTTGGTCGAACGACATTCAACCACATATTCTTCGATGTGAATCGAAGTGTAAACGTCATCTTTAACAAGTCTTTCAGACATGATGACGGCATCTTCATAGTTATAACCATTCCATGTCATAAAGGCGATCGTCACGTTTTGACCTAAGGCTAAATCGCCATTGTCCATTGCCGGACCATCGGCGATAATATCGTCTTTTTTCACTTTTTGATCTTTCTTGACGATCGGTTTTTGATTGATGCAAGTACCGGAGTTTGAACGTCCGAATTTTTGCAATAAGTAAACGCGTGGACCGCTTTCGCCTTCGACGACGATCTTTTTGGCATCGACATAAGTGACGACACCATCCTCTTTACATATTACTGCCGAACCGGAGTCTTTTGCGATG
This sequence comes from uncultured Bacilli bacterium, assembly GCA_947588815.1. Classification (GTDB taxonomy): domain Bacteria; phylum Bacillota_I; class Bacilli_A; order RFN20; family CAG-449; genus CANQAG01. Next base: position 116,827 of record CANQAG010000003.1, on the reverse strand, counting down.
TTGTGTTCAAGACCGGTACCGACAAAAGGAGCGTGAGGATTCAATAACGGCAACGCTTGACGTTGCATGTTAGCGCCCATCAAGGCTCTCGTCGTATCGTCGTTTTCAAGGAATGGAATACACGCCGAAGCGATTGAAACGATCTGTTTTGGTGAAACGTCGATATAATCGACTTCTTTACGATCCGCTAAAATGTTTTCGCCATTATGACGAGCGATAACTTGTTGATCTAAAATCGTTCCGTCTTCGCCTAAATGAACGTTGGCTTGAGCGATGACGTGATCTCTTTCACGATCGGCCGATAAGTATTCTGTCTCATCGGTAACTCGGCAAGTCTTCTTATCAACTTTACGATATGGAGTTTCGATAAAGCCATATTGATTGATTTTGGCATAGCACGCCAAATTATTGATAAGGCCGATATTTTGACCTTCTGGAGTTTCGATTGGGCAAATTCTACCATAGTGCGAATAGTGAACGTCACGAACTTCAAAAGATGCTCTATCACGAGTAAGACCACCAGGACCTAAAGCCGATAGACGTCTTTTATTGGCTAACTCCGCTAACGGGTTAGTTTGATCCATAAATTGTGAAAGCTGACTTGAAGCGAAGAATTCTTTAATCGCCGCTGTCAATGGACGAATGTTCGTTAACGATTGAGGAGTGATCGTTCCCTCGGTAGAAATCGACATCTTTTCTTTGACGCTTCGTTCCATACGCGAAAGACCGATTCTAAATTGATTTTGAATCAATTCTCCGACACATCTGATACGACGATTGCCTAAATGGTCAATATCATCGGTATCTCCGATTCCGTCAATGACATTCGTAAAGTATGAGAAAGTCGCAATCATATCTGAAATCGTCACATAAGCGACTTCAAGATTAAGATCGGTTCCAACGATAGGAACGACTTTTTCTTTCTTTTCATCGGTGTAGACTTTTACGATATTGACTATACCATGATTATCAAGATTTTCATTGATGGCAAGATGTCTTTCGTGAGCGCCTTTTTCAAAGAAACCTTCCTCTTGGAGTTGTTCTACGATCTCTTTGGACATGTAATCACCGACATTGTAAACAACTTCGCCGTCAGCTGATACTAAAGGTTCTGCTAAATAACGTCCCGCTAAACGATTGTAAATGCCGAGTTTTTTCGAAAATTTAAAACGACCGGCCCGACCTAAATCATAACGTTTATGATCGAAAAATTTCTGACGGAAGAAAGTCGCCGCACCTTCAGGTGTAAACGGCTCGCCCGGTCTTAACTTAGCGTAGATTTCTTGCAAAGCATCAGAGGCTTGAAGTTCATCGCTATTTTCACGACCTTCGCGTTCTTTTTCAATCGTGGTTTGTAATTGAATCGAATCTCCGAACAATTCATACATTAAATCGTAGCTGTTGAGACCTAATGCTCTTAAAAGTATGGTAACCGGCATTTTTCTTTGACGATCGATTCTCACTGAAATCATATCTTTGGTATCAGATTCAAATTCCAACCAAGTGCCTCTTGTCGGAATTAAATCGGCACCAAAAAGGTATTTTCCGGATTTGTCCATCTCTTTAGATAGATAAGCTCCTGGAGAACGAACAAGTTGCGAAACGATCGCTCTTTCCGCTCCGTTGATGATAAATGTTCCGGATTCGGTCATCAACGGAAAATCACCCATAAAGACTTCATTTTCTTTAATTTCACCGGTGTTTTTAAATATCAATCTCAAAGTGACCTTCAAGGGAGCACTATAGGTTAAATCACGGGTTTTACATTCCAACGGGTCATATTTAGGTTTATCTAATCTAGCCCCGCAGTATTCGATTGACAAAGTATCACTGTGATTTGAAATCGGATATACATCTTTGAATACATCATCGATTCCTTTTTCAAGGAACCATTTGAAAGATTCAGTTTGAATTTCGACTAAATAAGGCAGTGGTAAAGATCCGCTGATCTTAGAATAGTCAATCCGACCATTATGAAGGTACTTATAATTTGTTGATTCTATTTGTTTGCTCATGTGCAAGTCTCCCTTCTTTCATTGTTGATTGTTCAACTTTACTGCTCGATAGATGTAGTAGCCTTTATCACGTTTTACTAGAGTGCAATTTTGAAAAACACTCGTTGTATATTTTTGAGCCGATTCCGCCCCATGGCTTTTTCTAATCACAAAGTAAAGTGAACCATTTGGATTAAGATGTTTGTAGCTTTCTAAAAACATCTTGTAGATTATTTTTTTACCCGCTCTAATCGGAGGGTTAATTACGATTGTATCGAACTGTCGTTCGATATTGCTGAAACAATCGCTTTCAATCACGGTTATAGCAGTGTGGTTTAATAAAGCGTTCTCGCGTGCGAGCGCGCACGCGCGCTTATTAATATCAGCCAGATAAATTCTCGTGTCTGGAAAATAGCGTGAAAGAACGATTCCTAAAGTGCCATACCCACAACCTAAATCGAGAATTTCTCCCGCCAATTCTTGCTTAGATAAAACATTTAATAAGGCGATACTTCCCCTATCAATTTCATCTTTTGAAAATATTCCTGAGTCGGTTTTAAAGGAGAATGAATGTTCATTTAACGTAATATTAAGATAGCGTGGTTTAGATTTTAGACCTTCGACATTATCAAAATATTGTGGCATTCTTCACCCTCCTTTAAGCGACAAAAACCCACCTAAAGTAAGGCAGGTTTATTTTTCAATTCAAGGCGCGAATTATTTAATTTCGACTTCAGCACCGGCAGCGACAAGAGTCTTCTTGTGTTCTTCGGCTTCGACCGGTGAAATCTTTTCCTTGATGTTGGAAGGAGCATTGTCAACTAACTTCTTCGCTTCGCCAAGGCTTAAACCGGTGATGGCCACAACTGCTTTGATAACTGGGACCTTGTTAGTACCGAAGCTCTTTAAAACTAAGGTAACTTCGCTTGGTCCTTTAGCAGCGGCTTCTTCTTCAACCGGAGCGGCAGCGGCTGCAACTGGAGCAGCAGCGGTAACGCCGAATTCTTCTTCAATGCCTTTAACTAAATCGTTTAATTCAACGATGGTCATTTCTTTTAAGGATGAAATGATTTCCTCTTTAGATAATTTTGCCATTTTAAATTTCCTCCTATCAATGGTATTATTGTTGTTTGTCTGCGATAGCTTTTACCGCACATGCGAATGAACGAACTGGAGCTTGTAAAACAGATAGTAACATCGAAAGAACGCCCTCTCTGTTTGGAAGCTTTGCAAGGTCCTTAATTTCGTCTGCTGACATGACCTTACCTTCAATCAATCCACCTTTAATAATTAGATTTTCGTGTTTTTTAGCAAATTTGGTAACCACTTTTGGTCCTTCAAGAGGATCTTCACAAGTGATATATGCGTTAGGTCCGACTAAATATTGATTTAAGTCTTCGTGTCCTAATTCATCAACCGCACGAGTGAAAAGTGAATTTTTGTAGACGCCCATTTTTGCGTTTTTCTTTAAAAGCTCTTTTCTGAGTTCGGTGAGTTCCGCGACATTTAAACCACGGTATTCAGCAACTACTACAGAATTAGAAGTTTTTAATAGATCGGTAAGTTCGCCGACGATCGCCTTTTTGGCTTCTAACACGTTTTGGTTCATATTGCACCTCCTTATAAAGTTTTTATATAGGCAACAATATACAGGTGACTAATCATATTCATGAATAGGTACCTCGGCAACATAATTAAGCTTAAAGCCGTTGCTGTCTTAGGTATATTGGAGCTTTAAAATTTATTAACGTCCATTAAACGTGAATTTAATGGCCGGACCCATCGTAGTGTGAAGAACAACGTTTTTAATGTATTGTCCTTTAACCGCGGCAGGACGAACTTTTAAAATCGTATCGCAAACCATGGTGAGGTTTGCAACAATCTTCTCGGTATCGAATGAAACGCGTGCAATGGAAAGATGAATGTTTCCTTCTTTATCGACACGATACTCGATTTTACCGGCTTTAATTTCTTTGACGGCTTTGGCGATATCCGGAGAAACCGTACCTGTCTTGGGGTTTGGCATCAAACCTTTAGGTCCTAAAACACGACCCAATTTACCGAGTTCCCCCATCATATCCGGAGTAGCGACGATAACATCGAAATCAAACCAGTTTTCTTTTTGAATTTTTTCAAGCATCTCTTTGCCACCGGCATAATCGGCACCGGCTGCAAGTGCTTCATCGACTTTTTGCGTAATCGCCAAAATCTTTTTAGTCTTACCATTTCCATATGGTAAAGTTAAAGTTCCTCTCAATTGTTGATCGGCTTGTTTGGGATCAACGTTAAGGCGGAACGAGACCTCAACCGTCGCGTCAAATTTGACTGTTGAAGTTTCTTTTACAAGTGCACAAGCTTCTTCAAGACTATAAACTTTGTTAGGTTCAATCTTGGCTAAAGCTTCTTGATATTTTTTACCTCTTTTCATTTTTTCCTCCTAGTGGTATTAACGGTTTTAACCTTCCACTTATTCATCGATGGTAATACCCATATTACGGGCAGAACCGGCGACTACTTTCATCGCTGCTTCGACATCATTGCAGTTTAAATCTGGCAATTTGTACTCGGCGATTTTTCTAAGTTGTTCTTTGCTAATGTGACCGACTTTCGTGGTTTTAGCATTAGCTGATCCCTTGCTAATTCCGGCTTCTTTTAACAAAAGAACCGCAACCGGGGTCGTTTTGATGACAAAATCAAACGATTTGTCTTCATAAGCCGTAATAATAACGGGAACGATATCTCCGTTACGATCAGCGGTTTTAGCGTTGAAATCCGTACAGAACTTCGGCATTAAAATACCTGCAGAAGCGAGTTTAGGTCCCGGCTTAGCTTGACCTCCTGGGATTTCCAATTTTACAACTTTTGCGATTTTCTTACTCACGTGACACACCTCCTATAAGTTTTTTTGTCCGTGCTGTGGTTCGCGAATCATCTGTTAGATTCTTCCACTGCGCAAAGAACGGCGACGCAAAAAGCGCATAAAATGCCATTCTTTGATAGTTTACAAAAGTTCAAGTGGTTTTGCAATCTTTTTTTTGTTTTTTCAATATTTCGCAAATTGAAAAAATAAACCCCATTGAATGTTCAAATTAAAAAATAATTTTTACATAAACTTTTATTTAAAAATAACTTGTGTTTTTCTTTAAGTTTTATTACTTTTTTATCTATTTTTGTCTATAAAATAGGCATCTTGAGATAAATTGCAAATTATGTTATATTTTTTTTTGAGGAAAAACTATGAAACAAAAAATAACCCTTTTATTTATTTTACTACTCTTAAGTGGTTGTAAAATAGCAACAAATCAAACAAGTAGTCTTAATAATTCATCCTCCCCATCTCAAATCGAATCAACTTCAACTTTAAGTGATGCCACTTCTTCAACGGATACTTCAAGCGAAGAATACACTTACCTTTCTAGTAGTGAGGAAGAATCGAATTCCTCGATAATTGAAGATTCCCTTTCTTCAAGCAGTGTTGAAAGTTCTTACTATAATGAGCCTCGTACTTTAAATCTTTATGCCATCAACGATTTTCACGGATCGGTAATTCCTAATGGTGATGAAGTCGGAATCGTTAAGCTCGGAAGTTTTCTTAAAGAACAAAAGAAAGACGGAAACACTCTTTTGCTTAATTCCGGAGATATGTGGCAAGGCGCCATCGAATCGAATTACAATTACGGAAACCTTTTAACCGATTGCATGAATGAAATTGAATTTGATTGTTTCACCCTTGGAAATCACGAATTCGATTGGGGTGCCAAACGTATTTTAGAAAATCGTAAACGAGCTAGTAGCACAGGATATCAAACTCCCTTTTTAGCCGCGAATATTTATAATTATGACATCGATACAAAATCGACCGGCGATTATGCTAATCTTGGTGATAAATATGTGATAAGAACCTTGGAGAATGGTTTAAAAGTCGGAATTATCGGCGTGATCGGCAATGGACAAATCACCTCGATTTGTTCACAATTCGCGGACCCTTATACTTTTAAATCGCCAACTCCGATAATTAAACAACTCTCTGACGAACTTAGAATCCAACACGATGTCGATGTCGTAATTCTCGATGTCCACACCGATCAAAAAAGCATCTTAGAAGATTCTTCATCCGCTGACACACTTACTGACTATGCCGGAATTACCAAAATAAGCCCACAATCCCAATCGCGTTATGTCGATGCGGTTTTTTGCGCTCACACCCATCAAACCGAATTAGGAATGGTTAACGGCGTTCCTTTTGTCCAAGGTGGTAGTAATGGTGAAGCTTACTCTTATGTATCTATTGAAGTTTCTCCACAAGGAGAAGTAACTTGTTTAGATTACTCTTACTATGACACGAGTTCTATTCAAGTTGCAGAAGATCCAAACCTCAGTGCCTTAGTTTCTTCTTACAAAGCTATCTCCGATCAAATTGGGGAAGAAACCTTAGGAACATTAAAAAGTTATTTAAGTTATGCTCAATCATTACCTAATTTTGTCGCAACAGCAATCGCCGAGCAAACCCTTAAAGCCGGTTACGATATTTCCTATGCTATTACCAATACCGGACGTAGCAACCTTCAAAGTGGCACGATCACTTATGCCAATTTATACAAATCACTGCCTTTTGACAATGAAATCTATATTTTGGATACCAAAGGCGAAGATTTGATTAAAGAATTTAATTTCGACTCAACCCATATGTATCGTATTGATAGTCAAGCGATTGAAAGTTCTAAAACTTATCGCGTCGCTGTGATCGATTATCTAGCTTTACATCGCGACGTCAATCGTAATTATAATTACTTCCCCAGCGCTAAAATTGTCGGCAAACTTACCAAAAACGGAGAAGTTTACAATTACCGCGATATTACCGCCGATTATATCCGTTCATTTAATGAAACGATAAACGGTTCTTCTTATTTGAATAGTAATGTAAGATATGACACTTCTAAAGTATCACAAACGGTAAGATTTTAATTCTTATTAATAGAATTTATTGTTATTAAAAAAGAGCTATTAATAAACGCTCTTTTTAATTCTACAAATAAATTTATCCTCTTATGTCTATTCCTTATTTCAAAATCGCCATTATAATTGCTCCGCTAGTGATAAGCACTAAACCGATCCATGCTTTGATAGATAACTTTTCTTTGAAAACGACAAGTGAAAAACAAACCGTAATCAAAACGCTTAGCTTATCAATGGGAACAACGATGCTCACTTGTCCGAAGCGAATTGCATAATAATAGCAAAGCCAAGATCCACCCGTCGCTAATCCCGAAAGAATTAAAAATATCGCTTCTTTACCGTCCACTTTTTTTACAAATTTGCTCTCTTTTCTGCAAAAGACGATAATCCACGCCATCAAAAATACGACGATAGTACGAATCGCAGTCGCAAGATTGGAATCGACGTTTTCTATACCGATTTTTACAAGAATAGAAGTAGCCGCTGCAAACAAAGCAGAGAGCGCGGCAAAAAACAGCCATAAGAATTTACTCTTTGACTCTCCACGCTTAATGTCCGTCATCAAAAATGTTCCACTACCGATTCCTAAAATACACAATAATTTTATCCACCATAAATTTCTTTCGTCAGGAAACAAAGCAATGGCAAGTAAAACAGAGAAAACGACACTTGATTTATCGACAGCAGCAACTTTTGACACTTCCCCTAGAGATAATGCTTTAAAATAACAAATCCACGATGCGCCTGTTGCACCTCCAGATAGGATTAAAAAAACGAGGGATTTCGTATTAATTTTTGCGATTTCGCTTTGTACTCCCGTGATGAAAACTATGATCCAAGCGAAGACGAGGACGACAGAAGTGCGGATTGCGGTTGCCACATCAGAATTACATTTTCTCACGCCGCATTTTGAAAGTATTGCGGTAAGACCCGCAAAAAACGCTGAGCCGACAGCCATTAAAATCCACATTTTTGCACCTCCTATCGTTTTCTATTATAGATTCTTTCTTAAGCTTAACAATCATCTACAAGTATGACATCAAAATCTGAATATTTAAATTTGCTATTAGACTCACAGTTAAAATAATCGTAACATTGATTAATAAAAATTATAAATGTTTCATTTAAAAAGGATGTTGAATATCACTCTATTTTCAAAGAGTTTTTCAACATCCCTTTTTAACTTCGTTATGATTTTTTTCTTTTAAAATATTTTATAGATTATTGAAATTGAAATCACTAGGATTGAAACGTTCTCCTTCAAACTCACCAATCGAGTCTACTTGAGTGTATTCACATTCCCAAAGGAATTCATCTTCAGTTGCAAGATCTCCGCCGATAGCGGTCCAACTATAACCTTCGGCAACGGAACGTACAATTTTACGATTTAAGAAGGCCATCGTAATTTTATAAATATGTTCTTCTTCCGAGATAATTCCACTTGAGTTGCTAAGAGTATAATACGAATATGAGAAAGAATAAGAATTAGAATATTCATCTACTTCATCATAATTGAAGTTCAATTCATAGTCGATTGTATCGTAAGTTTGTTGCACTAACTGTTTTTGAAGAGCATACAAATAATATAAATGTATGCTTGAAAAACCGATGTCGAGCCAGTTATCTAACGAAAAGTTTTGCGATAAATTTTGATACGACGCTTTATTATCGGCCGAGTTTTCCAAATCTTTATAAAGATCGTAAGCTTTGTTATCTTGAACGAAGAATTGGCGTTCACCATATTGTTGTCTTACATCTTGGTTGTAGTAATAATAGTTTTGAACCATGATGTCGTCGTAACGATGATACTCCATTTCATCACGATATTGGCCTCCATATTCAAGTGGCATATGATACATCAAGGTACCGCTTTCCGCTTGAAATGTCTCGCCGACTGTACCTTCTAAAGATTTGATTTTTTCTAAAAATCTTGTAACTTTCGTAAGATCATCTATAGAGTCATAATCAATCCAAACCGCGTATAATGATAAATCACCGGTAATAGGCGAATCAAATCCATCATAGAAATCCGTAGTCTCGCTTCGATCAGTACTCCAGCCCGCAAAGACGTAATCTTTGCGGATTGGACGTACTGGAGTTTTTAAAGCATCGGTCGCGGAAAGCGTTTTAGTAAGGTAAACTTCAGTATCATTTTCATCGTAATTCAAATAGAAAGTTACTGTTCTCGTCCCTTCATCTTGGCAACCGGTACATAATAACAAACTGAGAACTAATACCGATAAAATCCTTTTTTTCATAATTACTCCGCTGCTTGATAGTCGTAGGTAACTTTGTCCCGTGCAGAATTATGCAAGCTACCGAGGTAATCGGAATCAAAGTTTGCCAAAGCGTAATCTTCACTACATTCAAAGTAAACCAATTGATTGGCACCCCAGTTAGCGAAAATTCTTCTTTCGATGGTAGTAACGCTCTTTGGAATCACGATTGAACCGATCTTAGTGCAGTTAGCGAACGCTTGTTGTCCGATTTTTTCGAGATTTTCAGAAAGCTTTAACGAAGTAAGATTGGTAACAAGACCGGCTGCAAAAGCATATGGTCTAATTTCAGTAACGGTACTTGGAAGTTCCAAGGAAGTTTGAGCGTTGCCGCTTGCGTAAGCGTAAACGACTTTTCCTTGTTGATCTAAAATCATACCCTTATCAACTTTGAATTTATCATTATTTGCTGTAAAGGCAAAGTCTACAACTTGTGTCGCTGCGAAAGCACCATCGCCAAGGTTTTCTAATCCACTTGGTAAGACTAAAGCTTCAGCTTGTGATTCATCGTTGACGCTAGAACCGAGCAATCGTCTACATTCAGAGAAAGCACGTTCTCCAATGGTCTTTAAGCCGGTACCGAAAGTAACGGTTACTAAACTTGAGCACCAATTGAAAGCGTCAGGACCGATAGTTTGTAAACTATTCGGTAAAGCAAGAGTGGTCATCTCGTTCATTACAAAGGCACTGTCTTGAATTTCTTCAACGCCATTTGCGAAGGTAACGCTCTTCAATGAACCCATATAGAAAGCGCCATCTTTAATAAGTCTCAATGAAGCCGGGAAGGAAATTGCTTGAGCCTTAGTGTAAGCAAAGGCTCCTGACCCGATTTCTTGAAGTTGATTCGACAACTCAATACCGGTGATGTTATCTAAGTGATAGAACGCATAATCACCGATCTTGGTAACTGAATTAGGTATAGTCAAGGTACCGGTTAAGGCATCTAAGCCGAAGTAAATTTCAGTTTTATTTTTATTGTATAAAATATTGTCAGCATATGAGAAGTAATTGTTTCCCGCTGGAACATTAATTACTACTAATCCGGTAGAAGAGAACGCTTCAGTGCTCACATTCTGTAAGCCGGTACCAAAGTTAACCGAAGTCAACGCGGTTTGATTGGCAAAGACATTTCTTCCAAGAGTTTCAAGCGAATTCGGGAATGTGACTGTTTTAAGTCCGGGTTTGTTCCCCGAATCATAACTATATCCATAATCGTCATCGTCACCACCGGCGCTATTTGAGAAATAAAAGGCACTATCTTTAATTTCTTTTAATCCTTCGTGGAAGGTAACTGAAGTTAAACCAGAGCAACCCCAGAAAGCATTTTCTTCAATAGTTTGGACATTCCCCGGAATATCGACAGTAGTCAAACTATAGCATTCGTCAAAAGCATAGACCGGAATGGTATTTAAACCGGAACCGAAAGTAACACTTTCTAAATCGTAGCAATAACCGAAAGCTTCTTCGCCGAGTTCTGTAACCGAATTAGGAATTGCAATTTCCTTTATTCCCGAGAATGCGAAGGCCCGTTTACCGATTCTTTGAAGATTTGTCGGCAAAGTGTAATCGACAAGATCATCACAATAGAAGAAAGCGAAGTCTCCGATTTCAGTAACGGTACTTGGAATCGTAACCGGATCACGTTGTCCGGAAGGACATAAGAGAACTTTCGACATATTGTAATCGAATAACATGTTGTCTTGAACTTTGAAATGGGTATTGCCACTTTCAACATCGATTTCAAGAAGTCCCCAAGCGGCGCTAAAGGCATTTTCGCCTAATTCTTCAAGGTCGCGTGGGAAGACAAACTTCTTTATCGCAGTACAATTTGCAAAGGCGTAAGCACCGATATGTTTGACGGTTGATGGTAAGGTAAAGGTATCTTTGAAGTATTGTCCAACGAAGGCACTATCACCAATATATTCAAGACCATCATTGAAGGTAATTTGAGTCATAACACCTTGAGCCGTAACGAAACTAAAGGCACTGTCGCCGATTTTTCTAAGCGAACTTGGGAAAACGATATTAGTCATTAATTCGTTTCGATAGAAAGCATATGCTCCGATTTCTTGTAATCCTTCATTTAAGGAAATTGAAGAAATACAATTGTCGGCATATCCATAGAAAGCGTAATCGCCGATTTTTTGTACGGTATTCGGAACGGTGTAACTGCTGCCCTTTTTACATGGATAACGCAATAATTCCGTTCTACCTTTATTAAAGAGAATTCCGTCGACATCTTCATAATAAGCGTTGGTGGGGTCGACTTTGATTTCTAATAATCGTCCGGCACCATTGAAAGCACGCGAATCAATTTCTTTAATAGTGCTTGGAAGGGTGACGCTTTCCAAATAAATGCGTGACTGGAATGCAGTTTGTCCAATCTTGGTAACAGTTCGTCCGTTGATAGATGCAGGAACGGATACCGAGACGCTTTCAATGTCAAGAAGTCCCGTGATAGTTACTTCTTCATTGGTTTCAACATAATATTGGAAGTTAAATTTTGCAACTTCGTAATGGGCCTCTAAAGTCCATCCGCCTTCAACATAGTCTTCAATATATCCTGAATATTTTTGCCCGTTTTCTTTCCAATACCAACCGACGAAAGCAAAGTTATCACCCTTAGATGGAATTTTAAATGCCGGATTATCACCCGCAAAGGTCTCGATAGTGTAAGTATCATCGCCGTTTTTCGGATCGATGGTAATCGAGAACTTATTGGCAACACTGCTTGAAACACGATAATCTGCGGTTAAAATTAAATTACCATAAACCGGGAAAGTAAATGACCAAGTCGAATTCGAATTGTCCCTTTCACTAAGCCATCCTTTAAATTCGAAATTATCTTTAACCGGATTAACTTCTGGTGCTTTAGCCCAATGTCCCGGAGTAACTTTTTGATCAGGAAGTGTAGTAGCGTTTGTACCTGGGATATGACCACCATTTAAATCAAAGTGGACAGTATAATAAACGTTGTCACCTTCTTTTACTTTAACCCATCTGCCATTTTGTTTTTCGTATTCATCTCCAGTTACAGTGTCAACGTAATAATCGCCGTCTTCACCAAAATCGTCACTTGGAACACCTTCACTTGAAGTTTCTTGTCTTCCAGTAGAATTGACCAAAGAGGATGCATCGCTCAAAGAATCCGAATTTTCATTGGAAGAACAACCTGCCAATACTCCAACCGCAAAAACGGAAGTAACAAGTAAAGGCAACGCAAGAGTCTTTTTCATATATTAATCTCCTTTCTTTTTTATTTACGCTAGAAATGTAATGTACATCTTAGCAAAATTAACATATCAATCTTTTATTTGGCAAGCTCCTTATCGATTGCTTGCACGAGATACTGACATAGTATCCTTATATTAAAATCCATATTTATTAATGCACTTATCGCTTAAACACCATTGGCTTAGCACTAAATCCGACGTAGTAGTGAACTTTAAGCCTCTCGGTAACAATTAATTTGAATATTTAAGGTAAATTTAAGGGATAACGTTTGCTTGCATACACCTCCTATTTATTTTTTAATATAATAATCATCGATTTTCGGTTTGTCAATTAATTGAATTATAAAAATTAAATTTTGTTTAATGGTAAGCTAAGGCAAAACGATTGCTTTTATTATATATATGGTAGTTTCTTCTTTTAAATTAAGATATAATTTAAGCGGTGATTAAAATGAAACAGAGAAAAATTCGTTTAATTTGGCCTTTAATGGTACTAATTTTATGCTCTTGCGGCTCTAATGACGCTTCAAGTCTTTCATTGCCAAACTCCAGTGTTCAAGGCAATTCCTCGATTTTATCTATCGAAACAACTTCAAATGAAAGTTCGAATTTGCCAGATACTGCCAGTCTAGAAAGCACATATAGCAGTGTGGAACTTTCTTCTAGCGAAGACTCGAGCCACGAAGAAAATTCTTCTCAAGATGAATCTACTCAAGAAGTGTCCTCGAACGACGATAGTGAAGAGTACAATGAATCCGCTAAAGAAAGATATGAAACCTTTATGAGTTTTAATGATGGTGATTTGGGTGCGTGGTTTTGTGGCACTTTAATGTCGATCGAAGGATATAATTATCGTTATCCAAGTATCGCCAACGCCTTTTTTATGGATGGTAAATATGGTTATTATGCTTACAATATTCATATCGAAAATATCGATTTTGAAGTCGGTAAACCCTATATGATTTTAGGTGAATACGATATCGCTTCCAATGGGGTTCACCGCATCAATTGTAACGATTACTCTTCCGAAGACTCTGTTTTTTCTTTAGATTATGATGGTGGCGAAATATATTATGAAGAACCTTCGATTATCGATATCACCGATGAACTTCCAGATGTTCCTTCGTCTTACTATTTAGCCACGATCAATTGTCGCAATTTAAAAGTCGCTTCTTTAGAAGGCCTTTCCGAAAATGGCAATTTTTCTAAAGCCTATTTTACCGCGACTCTCAACAATATCGAATATCGCATTGATTGCAATGGTAATCTTATCGATGGCAATGAAATGATTTCCTTCATTCAAACCTTAAAAGTCGGTACTACTTTTAATCTTAAGAATGCGATTTTATTAACAGAAAAAAACTTTCGCATCTTAAATTGCGACATGATCGAAGCAATCGATTAGCAAAAGTTTTTAATCTATATATCTTTATATCTTTTTATAATTGACGATACGCTTTGGCAATTTCACTGCCTAAAGCGGCGTTATTCAAAATCAATTTAATATTAGCTTCCAATGATTTTCCTTCAGTCAACTCGACAATCTTCTTTAGTAAGAATGGTGTTGACTCTTTTCCTTTGATTCCTAAAGCACGTTCTTCCTTTAAGGCCTTTTCAATCGCTTCGTCGATTTTAGCTTTGGAAATCGATAGTTCATCCGGAATTGGATTAGAAATCAACATTCCACCTTTTAACCCATATTCTTTTTTTGCTTTCATCGCTTTTGCAATCTCAAGTGGGGTATCCATTCGACAATTTAATTTTAAACCCGAATCCGGAGTATAAAAATCCGCGAGATGATCCGATTGATAACCGATAACCAAGACTCCTTTAGTTTCAAGATACTCTAATGTTTTAGGTAAATCCAAAATCGCTTTTATGCCCGCGCACACGACGGTGACGGGCGTCATCGCCAATTCTTCTAAATCGGCGGAAATATCAAGGGTTTCTTCAACGTGACGATGCACCCCACCGACTCCCCCGGTTACAAAGACATCAATATGGGCCATAGACGCAAACAACATCGTTGTTGCCACCGTCGTCGCTCCCCACTTTTTTTGACTGAGCACATAGGGTAAGTCACATCTAGATACTTTAATAATATCTTGTCGTTTGCCAAATTCCTCGATTTCTTGTTCACTCATTCCGATTACCGGTTCTCCTTCGATGATTCCAATGGTCGCCGGAATCGCGCCATGTTCCCTTACGACGCGTTCGACCGCCAAAGCGGTCTCGACGTTTTTAGGATACGGCATACCATGGGCGATAATCGTCGATTCTAAAGCCACAACCGGTAAATTATTTTTTAAAGCTTCTTCAACTTGTTTGTTTATTCTTATCATGAATTTGTCCTCCCTTTTCTATTGTATCGCATTTTTATTGATTACTTGAAGATGATTTTAAAAAGTCCATTTTGATAAAAAGCAAGACCACGATACCTGTACATGCGCTGATAAATAAAATTAAATATAAAATATTATATGAAAAAGTTTCATAAATCAAAGGTGCTAAATAATTCATAATTCCAATCATCAAGCCTTGGGCCGTTCCTAAAATCGATACAGCTTTGACCGCTAAAGAAGTGCCAAGCATTTTTTTGATGATATTGAGATTCGTCGCCAAAAACAAACCCCATCCGATACCCCTTAATGGTGCAATCGCCACAAGGACATATAATGGTAATGGCAAAGCCGATAATCCAAGTCGCAACGTTAAAAGTCCAACACCTAAAATTAGTAATCCTCGAAAAGATGATTCCTTAAATTTTTTAGCCACAATAATCATCGTCACAATTTCAAAAATCATCATTAACCCATAGACCATACCCCATTGATCAACCTGAAGACCTAACGATTTTAAATATGCCGACATGTAAGATTCTCCGACATTATAAGAACCTAACATCAACAAAAAGAACACCGCATACAGAAAAAATCCTTTAGTTTTAAACACAGCGCTAAACGATATCGACTCTTTTTTCTCATCGTGATTTTCATGAGGATGACGCGCCAAAAAGCACAATAAAATGAGACATAAAATATAAGAGACCGCTCCGACTATAAAAACAAAGCGAAAGCCAAATCGATCAGCCAGATACCCACCGCTTATCACCCCGATCAAATAAGCAAAAGAACCGCACATTCGGGTTTTCGCATACTTGTTTTTAGCTTCCTCGGATATTTTAATGGCAATTCCGTCTTGCAAGTTAAAAAACGGATTATTGATAAAAGCGATGATGATCGTTAACGCTAATAACCAATAAAAATCAGTCACAAAACCAAAGACGATCATTGAAAGAAGTTCCAAAAAAATCATCACTCTTAAAATCACCAACGTCTTTTTTAAGCCACCTGAGATCCTGCCCCAAAAAAGATTGCCCAAAACTTGAAATAACGGAATAACCCCCATTAAGATTCCGAGTTGCATGCCTTGAATAGATGAAGCATTGAAAAATAATACCAAAAACGGGAAAAACATCGAATCGCCGAAAAAGCGTAAAAAATATAGCAAGTTAAGTTGGATAACCTGTTTGTTCATTTGTTTTCCTCTTCTTAAGTATTTTATGCCGATATTATTTTTTCACTAGGGCTAAACGCATTTGTTCTAAAATATTGTATAAAACCACTGAGACAAAAATAGTGGTAAGCACCGTTAACCAGTTCGTGGTATTCAATAAAGCGAAGTCTAAACCGGTGATTGAACTTGGAATGACAAAAGCGATAAAAAGCGCCAAAAGAACCATCACCATATAAAGTATCAACCGATAAATATTAAACGGAGTACACACATTAAATAAAATCGCAATTCCGGTAAATGACAAGGCGTAACCCGCCATCGTCACCATCTTTTCAGGAGCAATTTCAAAGTTACCATAATTTTTCAAAATCATGATCATAAAAACCGAAGTCAATAAAGCGATACCCCCCGGGATAGCTTTAAGCAAAACGTTTTTCAAGAAATTACCCGTAATTAAATTCTTATTGGGTTGTAAAGCTAAGAAGAAAGAAGGAATACCGATAACCGCCATTTCCATAATGTACAAATTGCGGGGTTCAAACGGATACGTTAAAGGTGTGCCGCATAATGAAACGATGACCGGTACAATCGTCATAATCACTGCGAAAATCGTCTTCATCAAAAATAAGCACGCCGAATTTTGAATGTTGTTTATTACTTTTCTACCCTCTTCGACCACTTTAGGCATCGAAGCAAAATTCGAATCCATTAAAACGATATGGGCGACGTTTCTTACCGCTTCTGAACCGGAAGCCATTCCAATCGAACAATCCGCCTGTTTCATCGCCAAAATATCGTTAACTCCGTCTCCGGTCATAGCAACGGTATGCTTATCGCTTTTCATCGCTTTAATAAGCGTGGCCTTTTGTTCCGGAGAAACACGACCAAATACCGTATATTCATTAGCAATACTTGCCACTTCTTGTAACGATAACCCCTCTAAAGAAACACATTTTTCGGCATTTTGAACTCCGACTTGTTTAGCGATTTCGGCAACCGTCACCGGATTATCCCCGGAGATAATTTTAATGGTCACGTTATTGTCGTTAAACCATTTAATCGTCGGTATCGCTTCTTCACGAATATGATCCTTTAAAATAAAGGCCGCTAAAGGTTTAGTTACTAGAGGAATTTTATCATCTTCGATTACTTCTAAAGAATGCGCCAACAAAATGACACGATAGCCTTTGGAAGTATATTGATAAAAAGATTGCAACAATTCATTATAACCGGCATCTAAAATAAATTCGGGAGCCCCTAAAAGATAAGTACCCTGATTTTTAAAAGTAACCGCCGAAAGTTTGCGTTCCGAAGAAAACGGAATCACGCTTTGCTTTTTAAAGATTTTATTAACCGGATAATACTTCTCCAAAGCGATTGAAGTTTGATTTTTTTCTTCAAAAGATCCTAAAACCGCCCCCATGATATTCTTTAACTTGCCGGTTTCAATAGTATTGTCGATGATGATTTCTTCTGTCACTTCCATCGTTCCATCGGTGATGGTTCCCGTTTTATCGAGACATAAAGTGTCGGTTCTTGCGAGCATTTCAATACTATACAATTCTTGCACCGAAGCTTTACGATTAGCCAAAACGATGAAAGATACCGTCAAAGTCGTCGAAGTCAATAAGAACAATCCCGAAGGAATCATCGCCACCGAAGATCCCGCGGTAGTGGTTATTACCTCTTTAGCAATCTCCCAAGGTTCTTTAAGATTTGTCGTTGCCAAAACATTGAAAATCGTGATAATGGCAAACGGGATAATGATAAAAGAAATCACTTTAATCACCCGATTCAATGAATTTAAAAGTTCCGAATTTCGCCCTTTGACTTCTTTGGCTTTTTGTTGGATACGACTGACATAATTGTCTTCCCCGACATGATTCACGCGAGCATAACAAGATCCCGATACCACAAAAGAACCCGCTAAAACGGTATCGCCTTTTCTTTTTTTAATCGCCGCCGATTCACCCGTTAAAAGCGATTCATTAACTTCGATTAATCCCTCTTGTACAATCGAATCCGTACATATTTGCTTTCCGCTTTTTAAAATGATAATGTCATCTAAAACAACTTCGTCAACCGACACTTCAATTTCTTGAGAATTTCTGACAAGCAATGCAGTCGGCGAAGTCACTAATCTTAATCGATCGATAATATGTTTGGCTCTGATTTCTTGACCGATACCAATCACCGTATTAGCCAAAAGAATTACCAAGAAAAACAAATTGGCCCATTGTCCTACAATCGCCAAAGCCACTCCGATAGTAATTAATAAAATATTGAAAAAAGTAAAAATATTGGTAATGAAAATTTCTAAATATGTCTTTGAATATTTTTTCTTAATCTGATTAGTCAATCCGGCTTTATGACGACTTTCCACCTGTTCGACATTTAAACCTTTGGTGATTTCAACATCATCGTATCGGATCACTTCAATGGGAACAGAGTATTTATCTGATTTCTTATTGATTTTTTTGATTTCTCTAGTCGAATTGATATCTTCTAAATCGCTAAGATCAAGATTTTGATTCTTTAAATCAACCTGATCTTTTACTTCATTCACCGAATCATCATTTTTTGCTTTTTTCGTATATTTTGACATATAAAAATATTCCTTTATTTAATATTACCATAAGTAATAATCTAAAAGAAAAGATTATTTTTATTATGTTATAGAATTGTGCGATTAATCAAAATTAAATTCACATGTAATGTTAAAAATTTTTTGTACCTCGAAAACTTTTACCATTAGTTTTGTTTTTAATTTTAATTTTTTATATTTAAAATTCGAGAATAATTTTTATTATATTTTCTTTCCTATATTTAAAATATTTTTCATAGATTTTTTTTACCGCTAAAATAGTCACAATAAATAAACAAAATTATATAAAACATATTGCACTATTCACTTTTATTTAGTAAATTAGAAGTGGAGAGGTTAGATATAATGTTAAAGATTTATTTTAATAACATTAAAAGAAACTGGATTTCTTCTTCTTGGATAAAGGAGACTACTCTTTTTAACCACTCTAAAATAAGCGATATTATGAATTTAAATGTCAAGGGGACTTTTTAATAACTCTTGGCATTTTTTAATTCGTAATAGAAAGGAGAAATATGACTATTAAAAAGAAACTAATCTTACTCTCATCATGTTTAATTTTAACTGGCTTTTCTTTAGTTCGTACCGTCACTGGAGAAAATGTTAAAGAAGTTGAAGCGGCTGAAGAATCTACATGGGAACTCGTGGAGCCAGGAGATGATGGTGCTCTTAACCTTAAATTAAATGATAAAGTAATAATGGTGGCAGCAAAAACTACTAATAATTATGTTATGAGTACAAACACTGGATCTAATAATCGTTTAACTTCTGTTGATATAACAATAAATAATAAAATAATTTCAAATTTACCCACAACTGCTTTGCAAATGACAGTAGACACATTTTCATCCACATCCAAAGAAATGTCTTTTAAAATTATAAATCTTAATAATCATGTAGGAGATTATTTGGCTTATAATAATAAAGGATTTAGTTTTGACAGTGCGAAATATACTTGGAAGTATGAAACTGGCAACAACAATAAATATCAATATCCAGAATATTACACTTTCGATTTTTCTAATAATGATGGAAACCATATAACATATAATATTAGTTCTAGTTTTTTTGGTTGCTATACCAATCTACAAAATTCTGGTAAAACTGGTACTACTAATGGGGGAACAAGCGCAACAATTGCTCTTTTTAAATTAAAAGAAGCGAGTAAAGTTACAGTGAATTATTATTTAAATGATGGTACTGAAAATATGTTTGGTGATCCTGATGAATTTGAATTAAATACACCAATTACAAAAAAAGCAGAAATACCTACAAGACAAGAAGATGAATATTATACCTACGAATTCGAAGATTGGTATACATCGGAAGATAATGGTTTACATTTAAGTGACGAATCTTTTGAATTTGGTAAAACATATTCAGAAGCAACAACAATTAATTTATATGCAAAGTGGAATGCACATTCCAAAAAAACAACCGATATTATTTTTAAAACTTCTGAAACAAATATGGCATTAGCCTTCGATTTCAAAGAAAAACAAACAGAAGGTCAAAAAGAAACTATTACGGGAAAAATTACATACTCCGATTCTATCGAAACTGAAGGTCAAGGAAAATTTGATTCTAATAGTGAGAGTACCTATAAAGATGGTGAATTAAAATTAAGTGGTGATCATTATATTTCGTATACATTTATTGAAGGTAAAGCTCTCAATTCATTAAATGATTCTATTAGTGTTTCATTGAGTGTTAAAAATTACTCAGGTACTCCTAGCAAAGGCTATAGCACTCTTCAATTATTTGGTTATAATTCGACGAATGATGAAGAAGCATTAAGTGAAATATTAGAAGTTGACGCTCCAACTAACAACTTTAAATTAATTGAATTAAGCAATACAAAAAAAATTGACAAAAGTTTCAACAACATAAAAATTAAATTCACCAAAATTGGATACAATATTGCTGTTAAACAAGTAAATGTTGAATATTCTAATTCTAAAAAAGAAGTTTCTTATTTTGATTTTAAAAATTTATCTATAAAAATCAAATATTCATTTGATTTCTCCGCTGTTGAAGATGTTGATAAAACAGGATTAATCGTGACCGGTAAAAATCCGCAAGACGTATTTAATGGTGAGAATAAATCGTTTAATGAAGAAGAATTCACAGCATTAATTAGCGATCCAAGTACAAGATGCTTTGAAAATTATAATAAACTAAATGAATATATTGTTTCTATTACAAACATTCAGAAAAACAATTTAAACACTTCTTTACTTGCATTCGCATATGTTAAAGTAGGCGATACTTATTACTTTAATATTGCAAAACAATATAGTTTTGCGGACATTTTAGAAGAATATTATGCATTACACGAGGATGATGATATTGATCTTGGTGATGGCGATTCTGTAAAACTCGGTGTCTTAGTAGACGCAGCAGCAACAGAATTAGGCCTTGAATGGTAATTAGGAGGAAACGGAAAATGAAAACATATATTAAGCCAGAATTAAATATTGAAATTTTGAATCTTAAAGAAATAATGCTTGAATCGCAAGTTTCCCAAAAAGCATTTGATCCTTTCGGAGAAACAAATGAAACTACAGAGTGGTGGCTTAACTAAAAAAGTCTTACTTTGCATTTTATCAATCTTTTTAATATCATGTGTAAATAACAATAATAATAGATCTAGCGTCAATACTTCTTCAACAAGTAATATAGATACATTAAATACCAGTAGTTATGGTGATAGCGATTCCTCTTCAATATCCGAATCAACCAGTAATGAAGAAGAACCTAGTTCAACAAAAGACAATCATCATTCAGTAGAATTGCCTTGGTTAAGATATAAATAGAAATATTTATTAGCAAGTGTGTCATTTAGAAGAAGAATAAAAGTTTTGATAAATTACACCAAGTTTGCCTTAAAGTAAAAATAAACCAAATAATTAATTTTGCTTTAATAAGTGAAAAGGACTATAAATCGATATAGTCCTTTTTTAATTAAAAAATATTGAATAAATTATAAAATAATTCAAATGAAATTACCTTCGCATTTAAGAATAAGGAGACCTTGTAATTTATAAATATTAGCAAAATCGACCAATAATTTGATTTTTTTTATTATGCAAATTTTTTTAATCTTTCTTAATACGTCAATAATAAATACATGAAGAAAATCAAAGATAAAATTTTTAATCATCCGATATATATAAAATTACATCAATTATTCACATTAGAAGGCGATTTATTTTTTGCTCCCGCTTCTTTAGCCTATTATCTTCTTTTTTCTTTAATGCCCACTTTATTGATTAGTGCTGCTTTACTTTCAACCTTTGCTTCCTCTCAAATAGTAGAAACGTTTTTATCATATTATCTTAATCAACAACAAATAAACGATCTTATCGACTTCCTTTACCGCAACAAAATGAGTTCTTTTATTTCTTTGGGTTTTAGCGCTCTTGTAGCCTTTTACGTCGCTTCACATGGTATTAATAATTTCTTTGCTTACACTCGATTTAAAAATCATCTTCCTAAATTACCATTCTTTAGAGCCAAAGCCCAATCCATTATCATTACAATTTTATTTTTAATTGTCACCACCGGTCTTTTTCTATTTTTTATCGTCATCACTTATTACTCGATGGTTTTAAATCTCTTTTTTACTTTTGCAATCTTTCGCTTTCTTTTCTTAACGGCTATTCTTTCCTTCTCTTTAGCTTTTTTATATCGTCTCTCGTCAACGTTCGCTATAAAGTGGAAAGACGCTTTTATCGGCTCATCAATCGCTTCTTTCGGTCTTTCAAGCGGTGTGCTTCTATATGACTTCTATTTAAGATATATCGCTTCTTACGACACCTTATATGGTCCAATATCAAACGTGATCATTTTATTGTTTCTTTTTTATGTCATCGGATATTGTGTTTTACTTGGTTATCATATCGTAATAATAAAATTAAAATCATCCGTCGATAATTAAGATAATAAAATCGACTAATAGATATATAACTAAATTAATAAATTGCTAATACATTTACTTATTAAAAAACTACTTTTACAGCAAATCTCGCTTGAAAAAATTTACATATTATTGCAAAAGTTCCTTGAAAAAGTTTGCGTATTGTTATAAAAGTCCCTTGAAAAAGTTTGTGTGCACCCATAAAAGTCCTTTACAAAAGTTTAAAATGATCAGTTAAGAACTTACTGATCGGATCCTTACACTTCCATTATATCTTGCCTTTCTTCTAACAGAGTATTGATGAATATATTAATGTAAGTAATAATTGATTTTTCGATTTTATTGTATAAAAAAATACTTCCGATTTTATTTTGGAAGTATTTTTTAATTTAAATCTTTTCAACTTCAGAAAACTTTACGGTAATAGAAGTCGGTCTTCCGAAGAATAACGCTGAAATAGTCACTTCTCCCAATTCGGTGTTAATTGATTCAATGGTTCCTTCGGTGCTTTCAAACGTACCCGCGATAACTCTTACTAAATCTCCGACTTCATAATTTGAGTACATTTCAAAATCAACCATACCCATTCTTTTTAAGACCGGTTCGATTTGCTCTCTAGTTACCGGGAAAGGTTTAGCTCCGCCACCGGATGATCCGACGAATCCTGTAACCCCTGGTGTATTACGAACCATGTACCACGCTTCATCCGTCATAATCATTTCGATAAAGACATAGCCGGGATAAAGATTTTTCATTTTCGTCTTTCCGGTTGCAACCCCGTCTTTCATTACCGGAACTTCATGCTCCGCAACAATAATTCTAAAAATATAATCTTGCAATGCCATCGATTCGACACGACGTTCAAGATTTTCTTTAACTTTATTTTCATGAGAAGCATAGGTATTTACAACATACCATTGTTTTTCGATATTAGTATCCATATTTAATCCTTTCTAGCGCAAGACATTAAATAACATCGCAACGGCTTCGCTGGTGGCGGAATCACTACTAGTGGCAAAATTGCGATCTAGCTCTTGAAGCAATTGTGAAACGATAAAATCATCTAAAGCCAACATTAAAGCTGAAAAAGCGACGATGACTAATACTACGCTCACTGAAACAAGCAAATCTTTACGAGAAGGCCATCTGACCATTTTCGCTTGTTTCAAGACACCTTGGAAATAACGCTTAATCTTATACATAACGAATCCTCCCTATCGTGATTCTTTGTGTAACGTATGGGCATTGCACTTAGGGCAATATTTAACAAGTTCCATCCGTTTACTGACATCAGTCTTTTTTTTAGTGGTTGTATAGTTTCTAGAAAGACATTGAGTGCATATCAAAATAACTTTTTCTCTCATCTATATCACCTTCTTATTTTAAACTTGCTGAAAGCAAAATACCACAAAATTATTTTACTGTCAACTAATTATCTGTTTGTAAGCAATATTTATTAATAATAAAATGCTTTGGTTTTAAAAAAATTTTTAAGTTATACCCTAGACCTTTATACCTCAAACGCAAATCGATGTTTTAATATTCTTTGAAAGATATTGACGATCATCAAAAAATGATCCGCGTTATACGTGTTATATGTATTTCGTTTTCAATATTTATTCGACTTTTTGCAGTATCAAAAAACGTTTCCTTCAAGTAATAAATCATAGGTTATTTATATTATGGAAACGTAAGACTTTTTTAATTAATTGCCATATTATAGTATAGTAGCAACTTTTAATGAACAAATAGATCGTTATCGCAAATTATTATGAAGCAAAACAATTAAAATATTAATGGTTATGAATGAATTTCAATACTAGAAATCCTTTGAGGTTTCGATCAAATTAATCTTTTTTTGCATTTTTTATATGTTCTTCTAATTCGAGCAAATACTTATCAAAATCAGACATAAACAATTTATCTTGGATTACTCTGTATTTTTCAAACTCTGTTTCAGCGTGAAGTCTTGCGATTTCATTCGAAACCTTTCCTGCATCTTTTAATAGCCCATATTCAAACATTTCAATAAATGAATTAAGCCGATTTTCCCAATCTTCCATTGTAAGCGGAATTTTTCTTTGGGCCATATTTTCGGCAAAATCCAAATACGCATTTACCATTCTATTAAGTTGACTAAGTTCAAATTCGTTTAAGTAGTTTTTAGCGATCACAACATCTGATTTTTGAATTTTACCATCCGGACTATCTTTCCAAGTGGTAAGTCCCATATGTTCTTTGCTTGAATCAGCTCTTTCAACAATTAATTCGGCGGCTGTATGGCCATGAATAGCATAATGCATTTTGTTTTGGACCGTGGCATAAAATCTTTTTGTTGCTAAAGATTCCTTGTCGTAATCAATCGCTGTAGCATATAAATCGGTTATTTTTTGGTAAAACTTTCTTTCAGAAGCACGTATTTCGCGAACTCTTTCCAATTGTTCTTCAAAATACTTATCAGTTAAATAAGTTCCTCTGATTAATCTTTCATCATCCATAACCCAACCCTTGATTGTATATTCGGATGCTATTTGATTAACCCATTTACGAAATTGAACCGCTCTTTCAGAATTAACTTTAAAACCAACCGCGATAATCATTTGAAGATTATAATGAATCGTCTTTCTAGTTATAGTTCTATCGCCTTCATTTTGAGCTATTCGAAAATTTCGAATAGTTGCTTCTTCTAACAATTCCCTATCAGCAAAAATTTTCTTAATATGATAGTTAATCGTATGCGTTTCAACATTAAAAAGTAATCCCATCATTTTTTGCGTAAGCCAAATATTTTCATCTTCATATCTAACTTCGATATTTTGAGTTTCTTCGCCTATTGAGGCCACATAAGTAAGATATTCGGCAGCAGAGCTTCGAATTGTAACATTGTTATCTTTCTTTTTTGTCATATTAAAGTTTCCTCCACCCTCTAATAATTAAATATATCAAATTTCTGTTTTATTTAAATAAAGCTAGCAATAAAACCGATAATTATTTTCTAATCTAAATGAAAAATGACAAGATTATTAACGAAGTAAATAATAATATCCAAATACCGATAAATATTTTAAAACCTAATTTCAAATAATCACGATAAGGTTTTTCTTTTTTTAAAAGTCGATAATGAAAAAAATCATCTAACGATATGTCAAGTTTATCGCATAATTCTTTAATAACATCAATAGAAGGAATCGCTTCTCCTTTTTCCCAAAAACAAACGATCTGCGGTGTCATATTGACGTAACGTGAAAAATCATTTTGTGTTAATCCGGTGTTTTTCCTTAACACTATAAGCATCTCTTTAATTTTTTCTTTTTCAAAGGCATAGGGATTTTGATATTTTAAATGAGATGGCTTTTCTTCAAAGAAATCGTCAAGTGAAATTTCAAAATAATTGCATAAATATAAAAGTCGTGGCAAATCAGGAAAACAACTACCCTTTTCCCATTTAGATACCGCTTGTTTAGAAATATTGAGCGTTTTAGCAAATTCCGTTTGTGAGAATCCTTTTTGTTTTCTATAGTAAGCAAAGTTTGCTGAAAAATTATCTAAAAGATAAAGTAATGTCAATTCGCGTTCATCCATACATCATACCTACTGCTTAATGTTTGTTTATATAGAGCTAAATAAAATATAGCGTAAATTGAAAAATTTTTAAACCTTCTTTAAAAAATTTAAAATTTATATAAAAAATATTAATAATAAAACTTATAAAATAGATTATAACAAGTTAAAAAAACTTAAAATATTAATAAAAATTGTTTTACTGTATTTAAATTTGTAAAACCGGTTTTATATTTTTTTGACGCAAAATCAAAGTAAAAAAATAAGCAGTCTACCCATTCAGTAAACCGCTTATTTGTTTTTTTTAATTTTCATTATTGCAATTAAAGTTATAAATATTTATTAAAAGTTTGTTCTCCATAAAGACTACTATTTTCCAACTCTTCCTCAATGCGTAAAAGTCGATTGTATTTTGCGATTCTTTCACTACGGCATAAGGAACCGGTTTTAATTTGTCCGGTGTTTAACGCTACCGCCAAATCGCTAATCGTAGTATCTTCGCTTTCTCCTGATCGATGAGATATAATCGCATTATATCCGGCCTTTTTTGCTAATTCTATCGCTTCTAACGTCTCGGTTACTGTCCCGATTTGATTAAGTTTTATAAGAATCGCATTGGCAACTTGGTTGTCGATGCCTTTTTTTAGAAGTATGGGATTAGTAACAAACAGATCATCTCCGACCAATTGAACACGTCCCCCAATTACCTCCGTTAGCTTTTTCCACCCTTCCCAATCGTTTTGATCAAGTGGATCTTCAATTGAAACTAACGGGTAACGATTCAATAAATCTTGATACCACGCGATCATTTCTAACGATGTCTTTTTTCCTTGATGACTTTTTTTCAAATTGTACATTTTTATAGATGGATCATAAAATTCACTACTGGCGACATCTAAAGCAAACGCAATGTCATCGTATGGTTTATACCCGGCTTTTTTGGTAGCTTCCATTAAAAGATCCAATGGTTCTTCATTACTTCTAAAATTAGGAGCAAAACCGCCTTCATCACCAACCGCGGTCACTTCTTTTCGTTCTTTCAAGATTTCTTTCAGAGTGTGAAAAATTTCACTTCCGATTTGTAACCCTTCTTTAAAAGAATTAGCTTTATATGGGACGATCATGTATTCTTGAAAATCAACTGAAGAATCAGCGTGAGCACCACCATTTATAACATTCATCATCGGAACAGGCAAAGTCCTTGCTCCTATGCCACCTAAATATTGATAAAGCGGCAATTGATGGTAACAAGCCCCGGCCTTTAAAACCGCTAACGAGACGCCGAGAATCGCGTTGGCACCGAGGTTTTTCTTCTCTTTGCTGCCATCTAATTTTATCATCAATCGATCGATTTTCGCTTGATCGTCAACACGATAACCTAATAGTTTTGGCGCGATGATATTGTTGACGTTAGCTACCGCTTTTAATACTCCCTTACCATTATAACGACTTTTATCATTATCACGTAATTCTAAGGCTTCCCGTTGTCCAGTCGATGCACCAGAAGGCACAATAGCACTGGTCTTAATACCACCAGTTGTCAAAACTTCGACTTCAACAGTAGGATTGCCTCTAGAATCTAATACTTCTCTTGCATGAACCTTAGCAATATATGGCATTCTATATCCTTTCTATTTTAAAACGGCCTTTCAAATGGCCGTTTACAAATTATTATTCGTAGTGATCGAGAACACAAAGTTCACAACCGCATTCCATAGCAAGTCTTTCGCCTTCCTTAACGCACTCGAAGCGTGTGGCAAAATGTTTGTCTAATACCTTGCCGTCCGGTCCTTGAATTTCCCAGTTGTTTTGCTCTTTGCAAGGTCTGCAAATAACTTTTGAATTTTTCATATGTTTTCCTTTCTTGAAGAAGATATCTTCGTAATTTAGTATTTCCCCAAAAAAGATTTTTTATAAATGAAAAAAAGCATCGCTTCGACGATGCTAAATCACTTTATTGATATCTTTTGGAACTTTGTCCTTTTTAACCGCATTAATAATTTTTTCTTCTTTCTCTTTCGAGACTTCTTTGCCCGCGAGTCGGGCAACATCTTTAATCAGTTTTCGCAAATTATCGTCATCATTTAAATCTTTCCCTGATAACGATTTAGCTAACCTAATAATGTCATCTCTTTTCACATTAGTCTTTTTTTCGACTTTATCAAAAATTGAGTCATTCATCTTTATCACCTAGGCTAATATATGCAAAGATGATAAAAAGGTGTTTATTCAGTTTCGTCTTTTAATTGTCGTGCCATTAATTGCGTGATAACATCGGAAGGTTTTTTATCGTTGTATAAAACATTATAAACCGCTTCTGTAATCGGCATTTCGATATTGTTTTCTTTAGCTAATTGATAGACAATTTTTGCTGTTCTTATTCCTTCTACGGTTTTGGTATTTGTAGCTAAAAATTCTTTGGCAGAATTTGCTTTTCCAATAGCATATCCCGCTTGAAAATTTCGAGAATGACGCGAATTACAAGTAACTTCAAGATCCCCTAAACCGGTAAGACCTAAAAAAGTTTGAAATTTACCGCCGAAAGCCACGCCAAAACGAACAATTTCTGCCAATCCTCGCGTTAAAAGGGCAGCTCTAGCATTATCGCCTTGTCCTAATCCGACGATACATCCAGCGGCAATCGCGATGACGTTTTTCAAAGCCACTCCATACTCTGCTCCGATTTCATCGGTTTGAGTGTAAACTCTAAAGTAGCGATTCGAAAAAATCTCTTGTATCTTTTTCGCGGCTTCAAAATCCAACGAAGTAGACGTGACTAAGGTTAAATAACGATAAATGACTTCTTCAGCATGCCCCGGTCCGATTAAAGAAACCACTTCTTGTCGCATTTGTTCGGGAATTATTTCGCGAATTAATTCTGACATTCGTTTTGTTGAATTCGTATCAAACCCTTTGGCAACACTCACTAAATAGGGGCGATTTTTGATCAATGGTTTAATTTGCTCTAAAATTGAACGTATTGCAATAGTTGGAACCGCTAATACGATAATTTCAGGATCTTTCATCGCTTCTTTTAAATCCATGGTAGCTTTTAACGATGAAGGCAAAACGACATCATCATTAAAATAAGCTAAATTCTGATGATTGAGATTGATATCATCAACCTGTTCTTTGACGATTCCGTAAATGGTCACTTCATGACTATTGTCACATAAAAGTTGACCTAATGCAGTACCCCAAGTGCCTGAACCTAAAATCGTAATCTTCATTATTTTCTCTCCCGTAAAATCAATTTAATCGGTGAACCTTTTAATTCGAAAGTTTCGCGCAATCTATTTTCAAGATATCGTAAATAAGAAAAATGCATATAATTTTGATTGTTAACAAAAAGAACAAATGTCGGAGGTTTAATCGTCGCTTGATTAGCATAATAAATCTTCAATCTTCCGCCGTTAAATTCCGGTGTCGGATTCATAATCTGCGCATCTTGAATAATTTCATTCAAGATCGAAGTTGATAGTCGAGACGTGTATGAATTATACGCAACATCGATTTCCGGAAAAATGTTTCCAATTCGCGAACGATTTTTCGCGGAGACAAAAACAATTGGAGCGTAATCTAAAAACTTAAACTCCTCGCGAATCTTTTTTGTAAAATCCGCCATTGCATGTTCATCCTTGGCGACTAAATCCCATTTATTGACAACGATAATAATGGCCTTTGAAGCTTCAAAGGCGTAACCGACAACATGTTTATCTTGTTGGTTGATTCCTTCTTTTGCATCGATTACCAACAACACAACATCGCTTCTTTCAATCGCGCTTAAAGCTCTTATCGCCGCATATTTATCGACCGATTCATAAATTTTTCCGCGTTTTTTCAACCCTGCGGTATCGATGACAACATACTCCTTATCATCTCTTTTAAATGGAGTATCGATCGAATCGCGAGTGGTACCTTCGATTGAAGAAACAATAACTCTTTCTTGATTAAGAATTGCATTGGTTAAACTGGATTTTCCGACATTAGGACGCCCGATAATTGAGAAACAAATCGCATCTTCATAAGTTTTAACTTTACGATCCGGCAATAGTTTTACAATCCGATCAAGAAGATCACCAATCCCGATTCCGTGCGCAGTTGAAATTGCAAGCGGATCACCGATTCCTAACGCGTAAAACTCATGAACGTCATCTACCTTAGAAATATCATCAATTTTATTGACAACCAAAATCACCGGTTTACTAGATTTATGAAGCATTTTAGTGACCAAGCGATCATCAGGAGTAACTCCAACTTTACCATCCGTTACAAAGACAATCACATCAGCTTCTTCAATAGCAATTTCCACTTGGGCTCTTATTTGCACTTGAAAAGGTGCCGAAGCGACTTCAACTCCTCCTGTATCGATAATTTGAAATTCTCTAGTTAGCCATTCAGCCTTAGCGTAAAGACGATCTCTTGTAACGCCGGCTTCATCATGAACAATAGCCTGCCTTTCTCCGACAATACGATTGAAAAGCGTCGATTTTCCAACATTAGGGGATCCGACAATAGCAACGATTCCACTAGCCATTTTGCTCTCCAATCTTCATGTGAATGATATCTATCACTTTAGTAACAACTTCATCTATAGACATATAAGATGTATCTAACATATAGGCGTCATCAGCTTGTTTAAGCGGTGCAAAAGAACGATGAGAATCGATATAATCTCTTTTTTTTAATTCTTCTTCAACCTCTTCTAAAGTACACTTAATGCCTTTTTCTAGATTTTCTTTATATCTTCTTTGAGCCCGCGTAGCGACAGAAGCGACTTGAAAAATTTTAACATTCGCATCCGGTAAAACATATGTTCCAATATCCCTTCCATCCATCACAACGGAAACATTTTTAGCTAACTTTCTTTGTAAGTCTACTAAAAAGAGTCGAATGTTTTTATAAGAAGCAACATAGGAAACATTATCTGCCACATTACGAGAGCGGATATCTTTACTCACATCATGACCATTAAGTAACACGACATGATTAGGTTTCATATCGATATTGATTTCAGGAAGCAGTTGTTCAACCGCTTTTTCATCTTGTGGGTCGACGCCTTTTTGAAGAGCCAAAAGAGTTACACAGCGATACATGGCGCCCGTGTCAATATAAACATAGCCAAGTTTTTCGGCGACTTTTTTAGCGATTGTCGATTTCCCGGCTGCAGCCGGTCCATCGATTGCGACTGTTACTAACATAACTACCTCCAACTAATCATCAACAACACCACCAAAGCAATCACAAGGATTACAATCGGTAATATTATTAAAATTTTTTTTAATAACGCTTTATGAGCGGTTTTGCGTCTTTCTTTTTCAAGTTCACTAAGAGTTTTTTTCTCGGTCATCGTTGTATATTCATCATATGCATTAATAATTTGATTAAGTGAGATTGATAAAGTGTTTCTTTTTATGTGCGCTTTTTGTAAATCTTCACCACTCATTGGAATGTCTTCTAAATTCTCATCGTGTTGTTCTTGAAAAGGAAAATTGCTGTTTGGAGTTTTATCCATTCGCGAAATATCTTCACGCAGTTTTTGAAATTTAACAACTCGTGTTTCTTCTTCCATATTTGCTCCAAACCTCCTTTTATATTGTATCCAAACTAGTTGTAAAATCATAGAATAATTGTGTTAAATAAAAAGTCTTTTTTCCATACTAAAGTTAACATTGAATAAAAACTTTTTATTTCTTCAATTTTGATATCTAATAAAAATTTTTAATAATTGTAGCTTTGATATATCCACATTTAATGATTGAAAAAAAAGATCAACGGCTATATAATAATGGCGTATTATTCAAGGAGGATACATATATGGCAAAGAAATGTGCAGTTAACAAAGCTGTTTGTGTCGGTTGTGGTCTTTGCACTTCAATTGCACCAGCGGTCTTTGGATTCGGCGATGATGGTTTAGCAGAAAACATTTTAGGCAATGAAACCGAACTCCCAGAAGAATTAGAAGCTAGCGTTAATGAAGCTGCTGAATCTTGCCCGGTTCAGGCCATTGAGGTCAAATAATAGACCCAATACAGTCAAGCGGCAAGCAAAAAATTAATTTTCACTCCGCTTAAATCTTCTACCAATAATCTATATTTAAAGGTAGTATAAAGAGGGTTAAAAACCCTCTTTTTTGTTTTATTGTACTTCATTTATGATTTAATTACTTTTTATTTGACGATGGCATTTTGAAGAACTAACGCCGCCGCGCCGATAATTCCGGCATCATTTCCTAAAGTTGCAATTTTAAGAGCGACTTTCGGACTTTGCCGATAACCATAGAATCGCGCTTCCAAATATGGTTCTAATAGATTTAAAAGACAATCTTTTTGGGCGGAAATACCGCCGCCTAAAAGAATCGCTTCCGGTCTAAAAATATTACAAATATTTAATAATCCTTCTCCTAAATAATGAATATAATTGTCGATAACTTCTTTAGCTACCAAATCGCCTTTTTTATAATATTCAAACGCCAATTTACCATCCACTTTATTTAAATCTCCGGCAACTTCTTGCCACATTTGAGAAGTTGGATTTTCTATCATTGCTTTTTTCGTGCTTTCAATAAGCGCAGTTGCCGAAGAGTAAGCTTCAAAGCAACCCCTGCGTCCACAAGAACATTCTTTGCCATCGACTTCAATTACCATATGACCGAGTTCAGCACCTTTGCCTTCATTTCCTTCAAACAAACGATGATCAATGACAATTCCGCCTCCGACCCCGGTTCCAAGAGTAATCATCACCGAATTATTATATTGCTTGCCAGATCCGTAAATCGCTTCGCCTAAAGCAGCGACATTTGCATCATTTGAGATATAAATCGGAACATTGAAATGTTCTTTGAGTTTTGCAACGAGCGGCACTTTAACCCATCCGAGGTTATTCGCATAGTCGACAACTCCTTTAGGGGCATTTATTGCTCCCGGACATCCGATTCCGATCCCTTCAAGATCATTTTTACTGAACTTGCTTTTATCTAAAAGCATCAAAATATGATCTTTAATCATTTCAATTACTTGGTCGCTAGATAATTTTTTATAGTCGACTTTAAAATTGATTTTCTCTAAAATTTTTCCTTCGATGGATACAATGCCTAGTTTAATGGACATACCACCAATATCGATTCCGACAATTGCCATAACTTACCTCTCTTTTTAGACAATATTATTTTATCTTGTTTCATGGATATTTAAAAGAGCTCAATTTAATCATCGAGAATCTTTCGATAAATACCAACCAACATATCAAGGCTATATCTCGCGTTACTTGAAGATGTCGAAGGAAGATAATAAAATTTTTTCCCTAGCGAAGAATAATACTCTAAAAAAAGTTCATAAGCTTTTTTTCCGTTTAAAATAATTTTTTCGATATTGGTTCCTTTTATCATCAAGGGAATATCCGTCACTTTCACATTAGTAATTTCTTGATCTTTTGAATCAACAATGTCACATTGTTCCACCATATCATATAAAGCGATATGATTATTTTTTAGTAACTTTACTTTTGTCGCAATTTGTCGCTCTGTAAAGTTATCGCCATAAACTTTTTCCAACATCGCATAAAAACGATTATTAGGGTGCATATAAAAGAAGTTTTCCGCTCTCGATTTAACCGAGGGAAAACTTCCTAATATTAATATTTTAGAATCTTTATCTATTACCGGTGGAAATCCATGGGTAACATTTTTATATAACATCCCAATTAGCCTTTTAATCCGTTTGATTGACGTTCCATATTTTCGACTACGATATCGTAAATTTCGCCTAAAGACGCACAATATTCAAGCACTTTCCAAGGTTCATTTGTATGAAAATGAATCTTAATAAGTTCATCATCACCAACAGCCAAAAGGCAATCGCCTTTAAAATTTTCGGTAATGTAATCGTTAATCTTATCTTCGTCTAATCCTTTTCCTTCAATCAATAGTTGCGTGTCAAATTTATATTCCAACATTTTGTATTCCTACCTTTCATACCAAGTTTACTATTTAATCTTCCTGTTTGTCAAATAGTTAAACTGCAAAGTAAAAGGTAGTAAAATATTAAAGATTTAAGGTTCTTTAGCAAAAACGTATAAAATTATATCTTGCTAAGTAAATTAGTGCTTGTTATACTTATATAGCCTTTTTAAAGAAGGTATACTATTTACATGGGGGTGTTCCGGTTTCGACGGGGATACGCAGAATGTACAGTGCAACCGGTTGGTCGCGTCAAAGACCACAAGCCTATAAACGGCAACAGAACACAATCATTTGCTTTCGCTGCTTAATTAGCCTCAAATTGAGTCCCATAATTCGGGAAGCAAGCCGTCACCTTTTGCTGGGTCTCTAAGTGAAAGGATGGCGTAAAAAGAGAGAATAAGAATGTTCGATATCTATAAGATCATTACGAAAACATTATAGGTTAGTCTAAGTTAGATTCGTTTACTGTTCTTAGCTTAGATGAACATTAGCAGTAAACTAAGTTGTAGGACTATACATGTGGCGATCTTCGGACGCGGGTTCAATTCCCGTCACCTCCACCAGGAAAGAGAATCTCGTTCTATTATAAAAAATAATAGAACGATTTTTTTCTTTTTATAGCGGGTTGTGAAAAACATCTAAAAATGATTATTTATATTAAGGAGTAAAAATTGTTGACATAGCTCATTGGTTAAAAGAAAAAATAGAAATGTTTGGTATGATTTCCTTTTTTTGAAGTACTTTAATACAAGATTTTCCTTTTTTTTGAAGAATTTTTAATATCTAATTGCCACTTTTTTGAAGTTGTGATACTATCTCAAAACCATTAATTATTTATGGCCCTAGGCAAGTGGGAAAGACTTATTTAGTTAGAGAATTTGCTAAAAAATTTTATGACAATATTTTTGAAGTAAATTTTGAAATTGATGATAATGGTAATAAAATATTTGAAGACAATTTAACTATTAAACAACTTCTAAAGCGATTATCGGCTTACGATGTTGATAATATAATAATTCCTAAGAGAACTCTTATATTTTTAGATGAAGTTCAAAAATGCCTAAGAGCCATAACAGCCTTAAAATCATTTGCTCAAGATGGTAATTATGATGTAATTGCTACAGGTTCGATGCTTGGTGTTACTTTAAATAGTGTATCATCATATCCGGTAGGTTATGTTGAAACAATATATTTAAAACCCTTGTCATTTAAAGAATTCTTATGGGCCAATAAATATAAGGATAGTCATATTAAAGATCTTGAAGAATATTATAAAAACGAACAAATGGTACCAGAAGGATTACATAATGTTTATAATAATTTATTTTTACAGTATATTGTTGTTGGCGGTATGCCAGAAGTAGTACAAACCTTTATAGAAACTAATAATATTGGACTAGTAGTTAAAAAACAACAAGCAATTATTGATAACTATAGCAAAGATATTGCTAAATATTCGACAAGTTTAGTCAAAGAAAGAGTTAGAGAATGTTATAATTCGATTCCTGATCAATTAGCAATGGATAATAAAAAATTTCAATATAACTTGCTTAAAACTGGAGGTAAATCAAGCCGTTATTATTCTAGTATCCAATGGATTGAAGATGCTGGGCTAATTAATAAAATATATCGTTTGAAAACATTTGATATTCCTTTAAGAGCATATCAAGATAAATCTTGTTTCAAATTATATTTCATGGATACTGGTTTATTACTAGCTATGTATGGTGGTAAAAATCTACAAGGAAAGATATTAGCTGGTGAAATAGGAATCTTTAAAGGGGCTTTGTTTGAAAATGTTATTGCTCAAATTCTTGTTTGTAATGGCTTAATTCCTTATTATTATCGTCGTGATGATCGTTTAGAAATTGATTTTGTAGTTTCACTAGATGATAAAATTGTACCGATTGAAGTAAAAGCTGGAACAAATACTAAATCAAAAAGTTTACTTAATGTTATAGAAAAGCAAAACTTAGAATATGGAATCAAATTATCCATGAACAATGTTAATTGTTCTAATCCAAAATATAAATGTTTTCCATTATATTTGACAATGTTTATTAAAGATTAGATATATAATTCTTGTAAAAAAAGAATTTATTATTCTGAAAGTAATTCATAAGAATTATTTATTTTAACGATAAAACAAAGATTTATTTTAACGATATTGTTGAAATAAAAAGGAAATACTAATCAACTCTTTTACGATTTTTTCGATTAAATTTTAATTACAATAAAAACTCGTTGATTAAAAAATAGGAAAGTTTGACATGGTTTTCTTTTTTTGGGAGTAAATCAATAATAAATTTTATGAATTATTAATTTTAAAGTTCGCTTTAAAGTTTACAAAAAAAGTAACTATAAAGTATACTTTAAAGTAACATTGAGGTATACTTTGATGGTTTTTGCTTGTTTATGGTATGTTTTTTAGTTTTCAAAAACCCTACCTTTAAATATCGAATTTTTTTAATATAGTAATGCAAACTTAGTAAAGAATGAATTAATATATAACATATTACCAAAAGTTAGTAAAAATTTTATTTATATAGTATTTTCTTGCAAATTTAATCGTGCTTTCTTAGTTTAAGGAATAATTTTTTTAATTTACTCTTTATTGGATCTTCGCCCTCTTTAAACGCATTATCGATAGGAACGTAAGCTAAAATAAGCATCAATAAAATCATATAACTGATAAAGTAATAGCTAACATCAAACAATCCATAGAATCCTGACCCTAAAAATCCGATTGCCACAAAAATTGTCACCGCTGAATGCTCTTTGAAAAGATAATAATACTTTTGAAATAAATGGAAAATCAAAGCAAGAAGACCGACAAATCCCATCGTATAAAACGT
Source organism: uncultured Bacilli bacterium (assembly GCA_947588815.1). Taxonomy (GTDB): domain Bacteria; phylum Bacillota_I; class Bacilli_A; order RFN20; family CAG-449; genus CANQAG01. The sequence continues at coordinate 79,952 of CANQAG010000003.1, read as the reverse complement.
ATGAATAAAAGTTCCATGTCCCCATTGATACTGTCCCTCCGCCACATCGACTCTAAAATCTAATGGTGCAAACATTCCATGGCCAAAAACAAAGCGATCAAAAGACTGATTAAAAAATTGCTCATAAATCGGAGATCGGCCATTTAAATTATCAAGGTGTATTCCATTAGAGAAGTTTTCAATCATAATTTGAAGATCGCTTGGTCTTATAATAGCAAACATTGTAAAACAAATTATTATTCCAGCGATAATGCTACCGTTTAAAACAAGATATTTTTGCTTATTTTCACTGATAAAATAGCGATATACCAATAAACCGATAAGTTCTAAAATCAAACTTACAATAGCGCCTCGTGAATAAGTAAAATAAATTGTCAATATAATCAAATATGAGACGAAAGTGAGAACTATTTTTTTGGATCCCTTTTCAATATGCGATAAATAAAAAATAAATGGTAAAATCAACAATAATATCATCCCGACATTATTAGCGACACCCCATCCAAGATTGATACATTTTTTAAGCAACCCCATACGCGGATCGGGCTGTGTTAAAATGCACACAAAGCATTGTAAGCTTATATATACCGCTAAAAACGTAAAAATATAAGCAAGTTCTTTAAATTCGACTTTTTTATGCGACGTTAAGAAAATGTAAACAAAAGCTATTCCGAAAGCTATTGCAAGAACTCCAAACAATTGAATCCAATATGAATCTGTAAAATTAAGCAATCCCCCTAAAACACATGCAACAGCCAAAACAACAATTCCCGAGAAAAATGGTCCTTGTTTGATGATAAATCGATTTTTAATGCTTGAAACAATAATTCCGACAACAATAATCGCTAAAGAAACAATTAACGGAATCGGAATCGATTTAAGTCCATAAATTTGTGCCGTCAAGAAAGAAAAAAAAGCAGCAATTGAAATGGTATAAAACATATCTTCAACAAAAATTAATAAAGCACCGATAGCAATACCGCATAAAATATATGCTACCCCTTCTAAAGGTTCGCTTATTCTTGAATCAATAATGCTTTTAGTTGATAAAAAAGAAAAAAGCCAAAACAAAAACAACGTTATTGTAATCGCGCTTAAAGATATAATGTGTTTATTCTTTTCTAAAAACATTTTCATTAAAGCTACTCCTTTTTATCTAACTATATATAGTTAGACCTTCAAGTTTTGCATATCAACTTTATATCAAACTTATCATAAACTGTCAAGTTACAAAGTTTTTTTCTCATTATTGATACAATTTTCGTAAAATATACAAATTTCGTCAATTTTTTTTAAAATCTCTTTTTTATGCTAATGAATTCTAAAATTTTTGTGTTTTTTCAAAAATTCAATTAGAAATAACTTTTAAAAAAAGGCTAAAATATTAGTAGAAGGAGGTTTTTATGTTCAAAATATCAGACATTGTAGCTACTAAAAATTCCGGCGTTTGCAAAATTATCAAAGAAGAAACTTTTGATTTTGGCAAAGGAGAAATAAGTTACTTTACTTTAGAACCTTTATTTAAAGAAAGAAATAAAAAATCATTAGTAATTAGAATACCAAAAGATCGTGCCGTAGAATTAATGCGCCATGTTTTAACCAAAAAGCAGACTATCGAACTGATTTCAAGTCTACCTTCAATTGAACCTCTTTTAATTTTTGACGCTCGCTTAAGAAAGCAAAGTTTTGCGGAATTATATCAATCCGGTGACTTAAAAATGCAAATACGATTAATAAAATCTTTATATTTAATCTCTAAAGAATTGCAAAATGAAAAGAAACATCTTTCGTCACAAGAGAAAGAGTATTTCTCTTCATTAGTAAGTAATGTTAATGATGAATTTGCTAATGCATTAGGAATTCAACCGGAAGCTGTCGATGATTATATTCGTAATCAACTAAATTAAAAAAGGAATCTCTACGATTCCTTTTTTTATTCACCCTTTAATTCAAACAAAATATCGCGAAGCGTTGCTGCTTTTTCAAAATCTAAATTTCGTGCTGCTTCTCGCATTTCTTTTTCAACTGATCGAATAGTTTTCTCTTTTTCGGTTTTAGTCATTTTCGCGTTTTTAAATTTACTCGGTTTATCGAGCATATTATCTACCACATGTAACGGCGCTCTTATTTCTTTAACAATGGTATGAGGTACAATATGATGTTCGATATTATATGCTTCTTGAATAGCTCGGCGACGATTCGTCTCTTTGATAGCTCCACTCATTGAATCAGTGATGTTTTTAGCGTACATAATCACTCGTCCGTGTTCGTTTCTTGCCGCTCTTCCGATAATTTGAATCAAAGATCTTTCCGAACGCAAAAATCCTTCTTTATCCGCATCTAAAATCGCTATAAGACTGACTTCGGGAATATCCAAACCTTCTCTTAAAAGATTGATTCCGATCAAAACATCATATTTACCTTTCCGCAACTGATAAATGATCTCAGTTCTTTCTAGAGTTTTTGTTTCATTATGAAGATAGGAAACTTTATAGCCTTGTTGTTTTAAATAAGAAGTTAAATTCTCGGCATCACGAATGGTTAAGGTTACGACCATTGCTCTTTCGTTTCTTTCAATAACCTTATCGATTTCTCCGATTAAATCATATACCGGATTATCGACATCTTTAACTTCTACTATGGGATCAAGTAAGCCGGTCGGACGAATAATCTGCTGGGTAACTTCACCTCCGGTTTTTCCTAATTCATAATCTCCGGGAGTAGCCGAAGTACAAATAACTTGATTTATTTTATTTTCGAATTCCTCAAAATTCAATGGTCGATTATCTAAAGCCGACGGCAATCTAAATCCGTATTCGACCAAAGTTTCCTTTCGCGACCGATCACCATTATACATTCCGCGAACCTGCGAAAAAGTCACATGCGATTCATCGACGATCAGAAGGTAATCTTTAGGCAAATAATCAAAAAGAGTATATGGAGTATCTCCCGGCTTTCTTTGATCGATATGGCGCGCATAGTTTTCAATTCCGGGACATATGCCAAACTCCAAAAGGGCTTCCATATCGCGTCTGGTTCGTTGATCTAATCGTTCTTCTTCCAAAAACTTATTTTCTTTATGAAAGTACCCTAAGCGCTCAACTAATTCTTCTCTAATGGTTTCTACCGCCTTATTAATGCGTTCTTGAGTCGACGCGTGTTCGTGAGCCGGAAAAATCGGAAATTCATTAAAAGTATGTTTGACAACACCCGTCAATGGTTCAACTTCTAAAATTTCATCGATTTTACTATCTTCATCGAGAAGTATTTTAATTGTAGATTCCGTAGTGGAAGGTGGAGCGATTTCAATTACATCGCCGTTTACTCTAAAACTTCCCGGCCCTAAATCTAAATTGTTTCTGATGTATTGAGCGTTTACAAGTCGCTCAATCAACTCCTTGCGGTCGATTTCTTCTCCTTTATGTAAGAAAAAAACCAACGAGCGATATTCAGCCGGATCAGTAAGGCCATAAATCGAAGCGACCGAAGCCACGATAATCGTATCTCGTCGTTCTAAAATCGAATTAATCGCCGAACTTCTCATTATTTCGATTTCCTCGTTCATTAAAGCGTTTTTTTCAATATAAGTATCGCTACTTGGAAGATACGCTTCAGGTTGATAAAAATCGAAATTCGAAACAAAATACTCTACTCGATTATTTGGAAAAAGTTCTTTGAATTCTGCATAAAGTTGACCGGCTAAAGTTTTGTTGTGAACCAACACTAAAGTCGGGCGATTGACTTTTTCTATCACTTTAGAAACCGTAAAAGTTTTTCCGGTACCGGTTGCCCCTAATAATACTTGAAATTTTTTACCCTCTTGAAGACCTTTACAAAGTTCCTCAATTGCCTGTGGTTGATCACCAGTTGGCTGATACGGCGAAACTACCTCAAACTTTCGCTCTACCATATTAATTTCCTCGTGCAACCTCTAAAATTTCTTCAGATATTTGAAGATAAATATCATATATCTTCATTTGCAAATAATCCGCGGTAACTTTATTAAATTCACCATTTATTTCAAGATCATATGCTTCTTGAAAGGCCACAACGGCTGTATTAAAGGAATCGAACTTTTGATTCATCACTAAATTGATCTGTTTAACAATCAATTCTTTGCTTTCAAGCGAAAGGAGATCATTGGAAGCCTTACCTTCAACATATCCTCGATATATGTATTTATCTTCCTTAGAGTAACCGACTGTTACATCCGGGGTAATTCCTTTTAAGTTAATACCTTCGCTAAAAGGAGGCAAAGTTTCTGCGAAAGTATATCTTAAAACACTTTCATCGTCATAATATTTAAGGTTTTGAGCGATGCCTTTTCCATAACTTTGTTGTCCGACGATCGTGGCATTTAAAAGATCTTTCATTGCTAGTGCAAAACTTTCGGCCGCAGAAGCCGTATTTTCGTTGATGATTACCGTATAATGATTCGCACTATATTTTTTCATATCTTTCCAATCTTTAGTTTTTACTTCTTGAATGCTTCCATCGCGATATCGATATCGCATGACGGTCGTTCCATCATAGACGAAGTATGCCATCGAATTTACAAAATTTGAAACATATCCACCGCCGTTTTCACGTACATCAAATATTAAATGATCGATTTCTCCGTAATTTTTAACGATAGTATTTAATACTCCGTTCAATTCATCAACTGGCGAAATTTCGCCTGCTCCCATTCCTAAAAAAGAGGAAATCTTAACGTATGCTTCCACTTTTCCGTCGATTGTTTTGGCCGAAAAAGAAACGTTAGTTGTCATATAAGTTCCAACAGTAACATCCGTTACTCGTTCTTCGTTATCTCGAAGATAATAAATTCTTACGCAATCTTTATCTTCGAAATTGAAAATTTCCGAGGTCCAATCTAAATAAGAAAATTCATTTAATTTTTTCTCAGAGTTTTCTATAATATTCTTATTTTCGTCTAATTTGGCAATTTTATAAATAATATCTTTATCCTTTAGGCCGCCTTTCGCGGCCGGAGATCCTTCAATCACTTGCGTAATGAGACAATTACCGTTATACGGAGAACGGACAATACCAAGACCAACTCCGCTTGTGCCTAAATGCTGATCACTGGAATTAAGAGTATAAAAAGTGTATGGATCATTGTAAACATTCAACATTCCATCAATGGCTCCATTTATTAAATCCTCTTTATCGACAGTATAAAGCGATTGATCATAAATCAATTCATACATATCAAGAAATTTTTGCACAAAATCTTCATACGATGATTCGTTAATAGAAGAATCTTGATCTACCGGTCGATCGATATTGTAGCCAACGAGAATTCCAACACCTAAAAAGGTTATCGCCATCAAACTTGTAAGAGCAATATAGACTCTTTTACCATTACTAATTTTCTCTTTCTTTGTTTCCATAATCCTCACCCTCTTCTTGCTTTTTTAACAAACGACTTTTTTTGTGTTTTATATATGGATTAAAACCTTCGCCTTTAACTTCATGCGCTTTGATGATACTCATAAACGCTTTGGAATCAATACTTGAAATCGCTTCTTGTAATACTACATATTCATTGGCCGAAAAAGAAACTTGAATCATTTTTTTGTCTTCTCCGGAATATCCGCCTATTGAATCAACTAACGTTGTTCCTCGTTCTAACTTAGCTAAAATAAACTCATTGATTTCTTTCCATTTGGGCGAAATGATATAGGCAATATAAAAGTTACCTGTTCCAAGAAATATCTTGTCAACAAACATCGCCGCTAAAGCAGCGCATATAATACCAATCAAAGCGAGCGACAGATCGTTATATGTAAAAAATCCGCAAATAATTGTAATTGCATCTACTATGAAAGAGACAACGGAGCATTTAAAATTAAAATATTTTTGCAATATTAAGGCGATAATATCGACTCCTCCAGTCGATCCGCCACCTAAAAAAGTAATCGCAACTCCAATGCCTGTCAATGAACCACCGAATATCGCCGCTAAAAGAATATTGACACTATTCGTAACATCTAAGTGTAAAATCGGTGTTTGTTGTTGCAAAGACAAAAATAGCGAAAAGGCCAAAGGATATACAATCGTGGCAATAATCGTCTGAACAGCGAATTTCTTACCTAAAAGAACAGCCCCTAAAATATAAAAAGCCCACGTAATCACGATTAAGGACACATTGATATTCCATCCAAATGCTCCTTGAAAAATCAAAGCAATACTCGCAATGCCACCGCTTACAATATTATAAGGAACCAAAAAAACCGCAACACCAAAAGCTAAAATTACGTTTCCTAAAATAACCAACAATGTATGAAGGATTCGGAGTTTCAGTTCTTTTTTATTGCTGATCATTTTTCCCGACCTCCATTTTTAAATAACTATCGATAAATCCGTCGATATTACCATCTAATACCGACTGTACATCGCCGGTTTCATAATCGGTACGATGATCCTTAACCATCGTATAGGGACAAAATACATAGGAGCGAATTTGAGAGCCCCATTCGATATTCTTTTGTTCACCCCGCAATTTATTTAATTCCGCGAGCCGTTCTTGTTCTTGTTTTTGAAAAAGTCGGGCTTTTAAAATATTCATAGCGATTTCTCGATTTTGAATTTGGCTACGTTCATTTTGGCAATTGACTACAATTCCCGTTGGCAAATGCGTTATTCTTACCGCTGATTCAGTCTTGTTGACATTTTGTCCGCCGGCTCCAGAAGAACGATAGGTGTCGATTTTTAAATCTTTTTCTTCGACGATGATATTACCGGTATCTTTGATTTCCGGAGTAACTTCAACCGAAGCAAATGAAGTATGACGACGCCCTGAAGCATCAAACGGCGAAATTCTCACTAATCTATGTACGCCTTTTTCCGATTTCAGTAAGCCGTAGGCATTGCGACCTTTGATAATAAACGAAACACTTTTGATACCCGCTTCATCACCATCTTGATAATCAAGCATTTGCACTTTGAAATTTTTTTGCTCTGCAAAACGAATATACATTCTATATAACATTTCCGCCCAATCTTGCGATTCTGTTCCACCCGCGCCGGGATGCAATTCCAAAATTGCATTTTCTTTGTCGAAAGGTCCGGAAAATAGAATTGTCGTTTCAAAAGCATTGATATTTTTTTCTAGTTCCATCAAAGAAGACGCCAAAAATTCATGAAGGTCTTGATCATATGTTTCCTTCAATAAATCAAACGTTTCTTTTAATTCTTCATAATCGTTATTTAATTTTTGATACGCGTTGATTTTATCCCGCTTTTCATTTAAATCATTGACAATTGCCAAAGCCGCTTTTTGGTCATCCCAAAAAGAATCAGACGCCATTAAGGCTTCTTGTTTTGAGGCTTCTTCTATAAGTGTGGCGATGTCAAAGTGAATCACCTAATTCCTTAATGTTTTTTTGACATTTGTTAAGAATGCTTTTAATCTCGAATAGTTCTAACATTTTATCACATCCTTTTATCGATTAGTTTGTCTCATTATTAACTTTTTTTTCGTTATCTTCACTAGCGTCATTAGCTTTTTCATTTGCTAATGCCGCTTTTTCTCTTTCTAGGCGCTCTTGTTCTATCTCTTCCGGTGTTTTAATGTGAACTTGAACGTTTAAAAGATTAAATACTACTTCTTCAGCGATAGTATCTGACATTTGTTCAAACATCTTAAATCCTTCGTTCACATAATCTTGTAACGGATTTTGATTAGCGTACGATCTTAAATGAATACCTTCTCTTAATTTAGCCATGGAATCAATATGAACCGTCCAATTTCGATCGACAAAGCGAAGCGCTACTTGTTTTTCTACTTGATTGGCAACCTCATCGGGCCATTCTTTACGTCTTCTTTGGTAGAAAGCAAAAAGAATTTCGGCAATTTCTTCTTTTACTTCGTCGATTGGAGCATCTTCATAACCGGAAGGATCGAAACTTCCGTTAGGTAAAAACTTAGGTTCCAAATTAGATTTAAGAAGCTCCGGATTAATGACTTCATCACCATTGCTTTCAACATTTAAAGAACGTTTGACAATTGCAGCACCGGTAGTATTGAAAAATTCTTTAATCAACTCTTGAATTTCTTCCGAGAACAAGATTTTGTCTCTCTTTTTGTACATAATTTCTCTTTGTTGTCTTAAAACATCATCGTAGTCAAGCAAAGATTTTCGTGTATCAAAGTTTTGACCTTCAATCTTCTTTTGAGCAGAAGTAATCGCATTGGTAACCATCTTATTGTCAAGAGCTTCATCACCCAATTTAGCAAAAAGCGTTTGCAAAAAATCAGAGCCAAATCTTAGCAATAAGTCATCTTGCACCGAAACGAAGAAACGCGAATATCCCGGATCACCTTGACGTCCGGAACGACCTCGTAACTGATTGTCAATACGACGCGATTCGTGTCTTTCAGTACCTAAAACACAAAGTCCGGCCGGATATTTTATTTCATCTGATTTTATTTCCGTAACTCCTTTGCCTAATTTAATATCGGTACCACGTCCTGCCATGTTTGTCGCCAACGTAATCGCACCCATTTCTCCGGCTTTTTCAATAATATGAGCTTCTCTTTCGTGATTTTTAGCATTTAAGACTTCATGTGGCAAGTTTTCTTTTACCAATAAATCATGAACAAGTTCCGACATTTCAACGGAAGCGGTACCTATCAAAATCGGTTGTCCGATTGCATGTCTTCTTTTAACTTCTTCAACTAAAGCTTTAAATTTGGCATTTTTACTTCCATATACCAAATCAGTATCATCGTAACGAATAATCGGCATATTAGTCGGAATGCACGTGACGTGCATATTGTAGATTTTTTCAAACTCTTCTTCTTCGGTTTTGGCCGTACCGGTCATACCCGCAAGTTTATTGTATATTCTAAAGAAGTTTTGATATGTAATCGTCGCCATCGTAATCGTTTCAGATTTAATTTTGACATTTTCTTTTGCTTGAATCGCTTGTTGCAATCCATCGGAATATTCACGTCCTTTTAAAACACGTCCCGTGAATTGATCGATGAGATGAATTTCATCATTTGCAACCATATATTCAACATTCTTCTTCATGATGTAATTAGCTTTTAAAGCTTGGTGAATTCGATGTACTAATTCTGTGTATTCTGGGTTATAGATGTTTTTTACGCCAAACGCCTTTTCGGCAGCATCGACGCCGGAATCGGTTAAAGCGCAAGTTTTGGTTTTAATATCGATCGTAAAATCCCGATCTTTTTTGAGTGATTTACAAAAACGATCGGCAAAGATATAAGTGGAAGCGGCAGCTCTTTCACCACCGGAAATAATTAACGGGGTTCTTGATTCATCGATTAAAATCGAGTCTGCTTCATCGACAATCGCAAAATTTAAACCCCGCAACACTCTTTGCTTAACGCTTTGTGCCATATTGTCACGAAGGTAATCAAAACCTAATTCGGAGTTCGTCGTGTAAGTAATATCGGCATTATATGCCGCTTGTTTTTGCAAAACATCTTTTTCACGAAGATTGACATCACACGATAACCCGAGGAAATTATAAATTTTTCCCATGTTTTCGCAGTCACGGGCAGCTAAATATTCGTTAACGGTAACGATGTGAACTCCTTTACCGGTTAAAGCGTTGAGATAAACCGCCATCGTTGCCGTCAAAGTTTTACCTTCACCGGTTCTCATCTCGGCTACATCGCCTTCGTGAAGAACAATAGCACCCATAACTTGAACTTTAAACGGAAACTCATTTCGGACTCTTCGCGCTGCTTCACGGCAAACTGCAAAGGCTTCTGGTAAAATCGAATCTAAAGATTCTCCTTTGTTTTTGATCCGATCTTTAAATTCTTCGGTTTTAGCTTTTAACTCTTCGTCGCTTAAGGCTTTCATTTCATCTTCGTAAGATAAAACAGCCTCGGCCTTTTTTTCGATTTTCTTTAAAGCTCTTTTATCAACTCGAAGTAATTTATCTAAAAAGTTCATATTTTTGTTCCTTTCAATTTGCTGTAATGTATATTATACATTAAATGCCATTTGTCCTCAATGAGAAATAATTAAGTAAAAACATTTTTGTGCAAGAAACTTAACAAAATTAATTTCGTTTTTATCCGAAAAACTTCTTTTGCTCTATCAACCAACAACTTTAAACGATTAAAACATAATTTAAGTTTACTTTATTTGTTGTAAGTAGCTTTTTATTTTCACATAATAACTAGGCTTAGAGGAAAGAAAATGACTGAAATTTTATTAGATGCTTTAATCGATAGTTTCAAAGTGTTTATCATCACTTTTTTTATCTATGTTATCGTTTCTTTTTTCGAACAAAAACTGGTCATGCTTTTAAGGCAAAATCATAAATATGCTCCGTTTGTAGGATCTCTACTCGGTCTTATCCCACAATGCAGTTTTTCAATCGTCGCTTCAGAACTTTACATTGATAAAGGAATTTCTTTTGGAACTCTAATCGCGATATTTATTGCTTGTAGCGATGAATCGATTCCTATCTTATTAAGTGATACTTCAAAATCCCTATATGTTTTACCTTTAATTATTACAAAACTCATTTTAGGATTTGTCATCGGCTTTTTGTGCGACTATTTATTCTCAAACAAATTTATTAATAAACAAAAGGCAGTAAATACTGAATCGAACGTCACAGAAAAACCCGAAACACCGATTCATAAACATCTAATTCATCCTTTAATTCACACTTTTAAAATTTTTCTGTATGTTTTGATTATAAACTTGATTTTCGGGCTTTTAATATTTTGGATTGGTGAAAACAATATCATGACCTTCTTAGAAACCAATCAAGCGTTAGGACCGCTTTTAGCCACTATAATAGGTCTTATTCCTAATTGCTCTTCTTCAATTCTTACCACCGAATTATTTTTAAAAGGAGGCCTCTCTTTTGGTTCTCTTATTGCCGGTTTAATAATCAATTCCGGTTTAGGTATCGTCTTTTTGTTTAGAAAAAAAGCGACTTGGCGTGATGGATTAATCGCTTTATCCATCCTTGCTATTGTCGCTTTAAGTACAGGATATTTGTTTTATATTTTTAATCTATAATTTACTTAGTTTCGTCCTTTTTTAACAAATCTCTGATTTCAATTAACAAAGCTTCTGTCGGAGTTGGTTTTGCTGCTTCAACTGCCGCTACTTTAGCTTCTTCTTCCTTTTTGATTTTTTCAGCTTCTTCTTTTTTGCGATTTAACCGATGATGAATTACATTCACAATTTTTACAATTGTAAATAAAACCAATGCGATTAATAGGAAATCGATGGTTACTTGAATTAGGTTTCCCCATCTTAACAACACCGCTTCCGGATTTAAAACTTGACTTCCATTTTCGTCAGTAATATATTTGTTTACTCCGTTTAAGACCACTGATAATCCACTGATGTCGCTTTCACCGGTCGCTAAAGTGATAAGCGGCATGATGATTCCATCAACCATCGCCGTAACAATCTTGCCAAAAGCACTACCGATAATTACACCAACAGCCATATCGATAACATTGCCACGATTAATGAAATCTTTAAATTCTTGAAAAAATTTCTTCATAAGTACCTCCTAATAAAATTCTACTAGTTTTTTATAAAAAGTGATATAATATTTTTGGTGATCTACATGAAATTAATTTCGATAATTGCAAAAGGTATTTCAATAGCGGTTATGGTTGTCCTTATCGTCATTTGGGCGGCCTTCAAATCCAATGCTGGTCTTAGCGATTGGTATACAAAAGCTTTTGGTAATTTTTATAATAATTGGATGGGCGGAATAACAAATAACATCTCTTTTTCTTTATTTGAATTGTTAGTCGTTATCGCAATTTTGCTAATTATTGTTACCATTGTCATGCTTATAATAAAATTAATAAAATTTAAATGGATAAGCGCCATTAATCAAGCCCTTTCCGTTGTCTGTTTAATAGTTTTTGTATCCTTGTATTATACAATCACGGGCAGTGTTGCTTATGGTAGAAGTGACTTGCCTATCGATATCAATACCGAGAAAGTTTCAAGCCAAGAAATAAAACAGATGTCCGAATATCATCTTAAACTTTTTAACGAAGTCTCAAAAAAAGTAACTCGTGATGATAACGGACTTGTTATAAATCCTTATAGTAATGATGAACTTTCAGAAATTATCAACAAAGAATTTGATAAAATCGAAGGTGACTATTTTATTGATTATCAGCCTAAAGTCAAAAACGCTTTTTTCTCTTGGTTTATGTCTCAAATGCACATAACCGGCAATTTCTTTGCTCCGACAGTTGAAATAAGCATCAATAAAGATATTCCTATAGCTGAAACTGCATTTTGCTATGCTCATGAAATTGCTCATGCCAAAGGCGTCGCTCGCGAAGATGATGCCAATCTTATCGCCGCGTATGTTATTTTAAACAGCGACGATCCTTTCTTACAATACTCTGCTTATTTCGAAGTTTTTTCATCAATTAAAGAATTATTATCAATTACAGATTACAATTACTATACTGATTTTTCTTCTAGAATCGATTCTGCTATCACCAAAGAATGGGAAAACAGCAACAGTTTTTGGTCACATAACAAATTTTTAAATGATGTCGGTTCTTTCTTTAACAACGTTTATTTAAATTTACAAGGTCAAAGTGAAGGCACTTCTGCCTATGTAGACAATATGAATGTTTCAATCGATGAAAATAATCTCGATGAAAACGGAAATCCACAAATAACGATCAATGATTATTCTAATTATCAAAAATTATTAATTACAAATTATAAAAATCGATAAACTAATCATAGTTTAACGGAAAACGTTCAGTTAATTTGATAACTTCTTGCTTTATTTCGCAAAGCACTTTTTCGTTTTCGCTATTTTTCAAGGCTCTATCAATAAGTCTTGCAATTAATATCATTTCCGCCTCTTTCATACCACGAGTCGTTAAAGCTGGAGTTCCAAGACGAATACCGCTAGCATAAAAAGGTTTTTCGGTATCATTTGGAATGGTATTTTTATTGCACGTAATATTGACACTATGAAGTAAGGTTTCTGCTGCCTTACCGGTAATATGAGCACTGCTTTTTACATCCAATAAAAGAAGATGATTATCAGTGCCACCGCTAACAACATGATATTGCAAATTTTTCAATTCATTTGCCAATGCTGCCGCATTTTTAACCACTTGCTTTTGATATTCGATAAAAGAGGGATCTAAGGCTTCTTTAAAAGCGACCGCTTTTGCGGCAATAACATGCATAAGCGGTCCTCCTTGAACACCGGGGAATACAGTTTTATTGATCTTTTTATAAAGTTCTTCATCGTTGGTTAAAATAATTCCACCGCGGGGACCACGCAATGTTTTATGAGTGGTAGATGTTACAACATGGGCATAAGGGCACGGATTTTGATGCAATCCGGCCGCTACTAAACCGGCAATATGAGCCATATCAACCATAAGATAAGCTCCTACTTTATCGGCAATCTCCCTAAAACGTTTAAAGTCAATTTTGCGAGGATAAGCTGAGGCTCCTGCAATAATCAAACGAGGTTTGATTTCTAAAGCATATTTTTCAATTGCGTCATAATCGATCATTTCAGTATTTGAATCAATACCATAAGAATAACTTTCATAATCTTGACCCGAAAAAGACAAGTGATAACCATGAGTAAGATGGCCACCACCATCGAGGCTCATCCCCAAAATTCGATCATGAAGATTAATCAAAGAACGAATTGCTGCCATATTGGCTTGTGATCCTGAATGTGGTTGCACGTTAGCAAATTTGCAATCGAAAAGTTTTTTTAATCGTTCACACGCTAGTTCTTCAACAATATCTACATATTCACAACCACCATAATAGCGTTTAGACGGATAACCTTCCGCATATTTGTTGGTCATGATCGAGCCTTGCGCTTCTAAAACTGCTTTGGAAACATAATTTTCCGAAGCAATTAATTCAAGATGTTGTTCTTGGCGAAGCCTCTCTAACGCAATGGCTTCATAAACTTCTTCATCAACTTTTTTTAAATTTTGATTCATAACCTATTCTCCTTATTTTTTCAAAAGGGTCTTGTACATTTCCGGTCGTCGATCACGGAAAACACCCCAAGAATATCTTTTTTTAGCTATTTCATCTAAATCAAATTCCGCTACTAGAATATTCTCTTCGGTACGATTTAATTCTTTAACGATTTCTCCTTCTTCATTGGCGATAAAAGAAGAACCATAGAATGTCATCGAAGAATCATCATCCTTTTCAACTCCCACACGATTAGATGCCACTAAGGGCATGATGTTCGCAGCGGCGTGTCCTCTCATTGTGTTTTGCCAATGCAATTTTGAATCAATGGTCGGAGTTGGTTCTGACCCTATCGCCGTAGGAAACATTAAAATTTCCGCGCCTAATAAAGCTAAAGAGCGAGCCGTTTCCGGGAACCATTGATCCCAGCAAATTCCAAGACCCAACTTTCCAAATTCTGTATCAAATACCATAAAGCCCGTATCGCCTGGAGAAAAATAAAATTTTTCTTCATAACATTCCCCAGTAGGAATATGAGTTTTACGATAGATACCTTTAACTTCGCCATCAGTATCTATAAGTGCCAAAGAATTATAAAAGACATTATTAGCTCGTTCAAAAAACGAAATCGGTAAAACGACATGTAATTCCTTGGCTATCTTTTTAAATCTTTTAATCGCTTCATTTGTTTCACTTGTAGTCGCTAATTGAAAATACTTATATTTTTCTTTTTGACAAAAATACGGTGTTTCAAATAATTCTTGAAGGAGAATAATATTTGCTCCCTCTTGAGCGGCTTTTCGCACTAAGCGTTCCGCTTTCATTAAATTATCTTCTCGATTCCAACTTGTCGCCATTTGCGTTGCAGCAACTTTAACTTTTCTCATCTTGATTTTCTCCTTGGCATTTGTTGAGTCAAGCAATGAATATTGCCTCCTCCTAAAAGAATTTCTCGGGTATTGATTTGAATAATTTTTCGTTCTGGAAAAAGTTTTTCTAACGTCTCTTTAGCTAGTTTATCATTAGGATCATTAAATCCCGGCATTACAATCGCTCCGTTAATTATATAAAAATTAACATATGAGGCTGCCAAACGCATCCCTTTTATGCGATTTAAACTATCTTTTTTTATTTCTAATCCTTCCGCTTCTTCATCACTAATGTAAACAGGATTTGGCATTACCATCTTATGAACTTTGATTTGTCTCCCTTTAGCGTCTTTTTGTTTTAAAAGCGCATCATATGTGACTTTAGACAGTTCATATTGTGGATCTTGCGGATCAGTGCAATATGCCATTAAAACCTCTCCTGGTTTTATAAAACACGCGACATTATCAACATGTTCATTAGTTTCATCAAGATAAATACCACGTGGCAACCAGATTACTTTTTCTACATTAAGATAATCTTTGAGTTTGCTTTCTATCTCTTCTTTTGTCAAATGCGGATTTCTTCCTTTCGATAGCAAACAGGCTTCAGTCACTAACGCCGTTCCTTCTCCGTCAACGTGAATCGACCCGCCTTCTAACACAAAATCATCGAGACGGTACCTTTCAATACCTTCATTTTCTAAAATAGTAGCCGCAACTTTATCGTCCGCATCATAAGGTTCGTATAAGCCATCGTAACTTCCGCCCCAAGCGTTGAATTTCCAATCAACGCCGCGAATGTCCCCTTTATTATCGACAACAAAAGTTGGTCCTACATCGCGCATCCAACAATCATCGTAATTCATTTCAATTAGCGAAACATTTTTAAAGTTTAATAATTCTTTAGCAACTTCAAAATCGCTTTTTCTTACCCCTATTAAAACCGGTTCATATTCACTGATAGCTTTAACGAGTTGTTGAAAAACGGCGCGCGCCGGCTTTGCTTTTAAACGCCACACATCTCCGCGAAACGGAAAAAGCATCAAAGTTTTTTCGTGAGGCTCATATTCGCCCGGCATATAAAATTTATCTGCTTTAGGATTTTTCATAATTTTCCTTTCTACTCACCATTAAACTGAGCATTATAAAGTTCAAAATAGAACCCTTTTTGTGAAAGCAAGGCTTCATGTGTTCCTCTTTCGACAATCTGGCCATTTTTCATTACCAAGATTATGTCGGCTTCTTTAATAGTCGCCAATCGATGAGCGATAATAAATGAAGTTTTACCTTTAATTAACTTTTTAAAGTTATTTTGAATGATAATTTCACTTCTGGTATCAAGTGAGGATGTCGCTTCATCAAGGATCAATATTTTTGGATCTTTAAGCATTAATCTGGCGATGCAAATCAGCTGTTTTTGTCCTTCAGAAAGACCACTTGCATCATCGATTATCGTATCATATCCGTGCTCCATTCTCATTACAAAATTGTGTACTTTGCTACTTTTGCAAGCGGCAATTATTTCTTCTTCAGTCGCATTATCGACGGAATATGCGACGTTATCTCTAATTGAACCTTTAAAGATCCAACTATCTTGAAGCACCATTCCAAACCCTTCTCGTAACGAATTTCTAGTCAGAGTTTTAATATCATGATTATCTAACTTTATTATTCCTTGATTCACATCGTAAAAACGCATTAAAAGATTTATCAACGTCGTTTTTCCGCATCCTGTCGGTCCTACAATAGCAACCGCGGTTCCTTTTTTAATTTCTAAATTTAAATTATCGATTACTATTTTTTTATCATTATAGGAGAAACTCACATTATCTAAATTAAAATTTCCTTGAGGATCTCTTAATACATAATTATTTTTATCACTAGATTGATCTTCGATATCCAAAAACGCAAAAATTCTTTTTGCGGAAGCGAAGGAATTCTGTAATTCGGCGATTACTCCCGAAATTTCATTAAACGGCTTTGTATAATGCGAAGCATAAGTAAGAAATGAATATAAAGCCCCGATTGTTAAACCGAAACGCCCATCTAAAACTATTAGGGCCCCTCCAACTGCCAAAACGGCATAGATAATCGCGTTGACAAAACGCGTAGACGGATTGATTAAAGCTCCGAAAATCTGAGATTTAAAACCATATTTATCTAATTCTTGATTGATTTTTTCAAAATCATCAATCGTTTTTTGCTCTAATCCATACGAAGTGACAATACTTTGATTTGAAAGATACTCATTTACAAAGGCGCCTAATTCCCCTCTTTTATTAGATTGCAATTTGAAAGTTTCCGCGGAAGATTTTGCAATATAAGAAGCCACAAATAAACTTAACGGAGTTAAAATGACGACCGCGATGGCGATTGGAAAACAAATCACAAACATCAAAACTAAAGTTCCGATTATGGTAATGATTCCGGTAAAAAATTGTTTAAAACATTGAATTAATCCATCGCTAACTTGATCGACATCAGTAATTACGTTAGTGATAATATCACCTGTTGCCATTGCATCTAAATGCTTTAAATCAACATTTAATATTTTATCAATCGCATCTTTTCGCATATCTTTTACTGTTTTATAACTTAACTCGTTAGAAGCATATGATAAGATCCATTCTGCGATTGCGCCTATTACAAAAAGCACTATTATAATCAAGATTCTTATTGTCACCGCTTTATAATCTACTTGTCGCGGTCCTACCACCGAATTGATTGCATCTCCGGTAATAATCGGGATAATAAGTGTGGTCAAAACATAGATTAGTGCAGAAATTATCGTCGTGACGATCCACTTTCTATAAGGTTTAGTGTAATG
The DNA here is from genome assembly GCA_947588815.1 of uncultured Bacilli bacterium. Lineage (GTDB taxonomy): Bacteria > Bacillota_I > Bacilli_A > RFN20 > CAG-449 > CANQAG01. The sequence continues at coordinate 62,295 of CANQAG010000003.1, read as the reverse complement.
TAATATTCTTCTTAAAATATTTTTATTCATCGCGGTTCACCTCATCTTTCGATAGTTGTGAATCGCAAATTTCACGATAAACTTCACAATTTTCATATAAATCACGATGATTTCCAAAACCAACAATTAATCCGTCTTCTAAGACGATGATTTGATCAAGATTTTTAATCGTCGCTACTCTTTGGGAAATAACGATCATCGTCCCTTTAAAACGTTTGAAAATCGCTTTTTTAACTTCAGCCTCGGTCTTATAATCTAATGCTGAAGTCGCATCATCCAGGATTAATAATTTCGGATTACGAATTAACGCACGAGCGATCGCTAAACGTTGTTTTTGTCCACCCGAAAAGTTTTTGCCACCTTGAAGAACCACGGTTTCTAATCCTTCTTTTTCACATACAAAATCATAGGCATTTGCCATTTTCAACGCTTCATACATTTCGTCTTCTGTTGCATCTTCTTTGCCATACTTCAGATTTGCTTTAATCGTGCCACTGAATAAAGTCGGTTTTTGATGAACAACCGCTATATTTTCACGCAAAGATTTTATATCGTATTCTTTTATATTTAGACCGTTTATCAAAATCTCACCATTATTTACATCATAAAATCTCATTAAAAGATTGATCAATGTTGATTTGCCAGCTCCGGTTCCTCCGATTATTCCAAGCGTCATTCCGCTTTCCACTTTAAAATTAATATCACTCAAAGCGTTCATCGCAGAATCGCTATATCGCATATCTACTTTTTTAAATTCAATACTTATCTTTGAATCTTCAAACTTTTCGGTTCCATTTATAATACTTGAAGAAGTATTAAAGACTTCATTTATTCTTTTTGACGAAGCGCTTGCTTTAGAAAATAGCACCACCAAATTGGCGACAACAACAATCGCAATTGAAATCTGAGTCATATAATTGACAAGTGAGATAATTTGCCCTTGAGTAAGTGAGGCACTTTCAACTTGAAACATTCCAAAATAAATTATTAAAACTATCGTCATATTGACGACGACACTCGTCAATGGATTGAGGCACGATGAAATTTTGGCGATTTTAAGTGACGTTTTTTCCAAACTATTCGCCTTATCATAAAAACGCTTTTGCTCATATTGTTGTTTGGAAAATGCCCTAACCACTCTAGCACCAGTGAGATTCTCCTTAGTAATAACAGTCAAGTCATCTAATTGTTGTTGCATCTTTTTATTATGTGGTAATGAAAATTTAGAAACCAAAAAGATTATTAACCCGATTGCTAGAGTTGCAAACACAAAGATAATCGCCAAAGTAGGACTAATCATAAAGGACATAATCGTGGCCCCAACGACAATAAATGGAGCTCGTATTGCAAGACGAATCAACATCGCAATTGAATTTTGAACTTGAATCGTATCGTTAACCAATCTGGTTTGCAGGCTTGAGACAGTCAGTTTATCGATTTCTCGATTAGATAAACTGTTTATATGAACATATAAGTCTTTCCGCATTTGTGTTCCGACTTTTTGTGAAACTTTTGAAGCAAAAAACTGACAAACCAAAGTTGAGCATAATCCGACAACCGCTAAAGCGATTAAAACGCCACCCATTTTGTAGATAGTTTCAAATTCTTTATTTTTTATACCATGATCAATAATATAAGCCACAACTAAAGGGACAATTAATTCAAAAATCGCTTCAATTAACTTAAACAAGGGTCCTAAAATGACCTCTTTTTTATACTTCTTAAGATATTTACGATAAAGTTCAATCATTTCTTAACCCCATTTGAACAAAATAAATTATATCATTACTTATTATCAAATAATACTCGATTAATTAATCTTATTTTTTAAATAAAAATCCAAGTGAATTGCCGATGAATATTGTGTGGTGTTAATTCTTTTGTACTCCAGAAATGGTCATCTATTTTGCAAAATAAATTATTTTTTCAAAATTGTGAAATAGTACTATTAATTTTAAAAATTTAAACGAGTTTGACATTCATCAATTAAATAATCTTATCTTTTAATCGAGCCAATCCGCCTTCAGCGGTTTCACGATATTTATAACTAAGATCCATTCCGGTTTCTTTCATCGTTTGGACCACCATATCAAAAGATATTTTGTGAGAATTAGTAAAAAGTTTCGCTAGTTCGACTAAGTCCAAAACCCTTAAAGCGATAATTACATTTCTTTCAATACACGGAATTTGAACCATACCTTCAAGCGGATCACATGTGAGACCCAAATTATGTTCTAAGGCCATCTCTGCAACATATTCTATTTGCTCAAGCGATAAATCAAAAAGATACGCTAGGGCCGTAGACGCCATAGCACATGCTGTTCCTAATTCTGCTTGACATCCACACTCCGCACCCGAAATCGAAGCATTCGTTTTGACAACATTTCCAAAAATACCGGCAACAGCCAATGATTCTATAATTTTTTCTTGGCTGAAATGATATTTTTCTTTAGCAAAACGAAGAATCGCAGGAAGCACCCCACTAGAACCACACGTTGGAGCAGTCACTACTTGTTCTCCAGCGGCGTTTTCTTCAGCGACAGCTAATGCATAACTAGCTATTGTTTTTAGATCGCAATTATCTTCACCTTGAATGCGCGAATCATAAATACTTTTTGCTTTCCGTTCTATATGAAGTTTCCCTGGTAAGGTTCCTTGTTTTTGCAGTCCTCTTTCAATTGATTCTTCCATTTTTTCATAAACTTTATTTAAATAACCTTTTATTGTTACTTTCTCATGCGCAAAAACATAATCCACAAAAGAACAATTATTTAAATGACACCAAAAAATTATTTCTTTCATATTTTTCTCAGAATAAATTTCATCTTTAGGTGTTTTTTCTTCACCTTCAATTTGAAGACTACCACCACCAATACTATAAAAAGTTAAAGAAGCAAGAAGTTGATTATCTTTATATGCGCGGATAATGAATGTATTTGGATGCATTAATTCTTTAAGCTCGGTATTAAAGACAACTTTACAATCAACATTAAAAGTTTTTTGCAATACAAAATCTGTTCTATGACCTTTTCCCGTAAAAGCTAAAGATCCTAATAATTCCACTTCAAAAAAATCCGCTGTTGGATATCTTTCCATCATAATTTTTGCGGCTCTTTCGGGGCCAATAGTATGTGAAGAAGAAGGCCCTCTTCCGATTTTATATAATTCTTTTAAACTTTCCATAGTTGTTCCTCTAAATAAAGTATAACCGGAAGATAATCTTAACGGTAACTTTTTTTATTTCTTTTAAATCCTTGTCTTTATAATGCATAATTTTTCAAGATGTTTTAAAATATCAACATGAAATTAGTAGTCGTTAGCGACACGCATCGTGATCGCTCATTTATTAAAGATCTCACAAATCTTCATTATGACGGAGATTATTTTTTACATCTTGGAGACAGTGAATTGTCATTAGAAGAACTTTCTCCGTTTGCTTCCGTAAAAGGTAATGTGGATTACTATCCTTTCCCACGTGAGAGAACCTTAACAATCAATAACAAAAGAATTTTGATGTTACATGGAAATGATTCTTCAAAAATTAACGAAAGATATATGATCGATAATAACATTGATATTATTCTTTTCGGTCATCTTCATGTTGCAAAGATTATAGAATTACCAAATTCACGATATATTGTAAATCCCGGTTCTTTAACACGACCCCGCGACGGAACCGAAGGTACATATTGTATAATTGAAATCAATGATACAATTAAGATAAATATTTTAAAATGGTAGCCATCCTAAATGTTCCAACAATATTTTTAATCCCATTAAAATTAAAATAATTCCTCCGACTATTTCAGCTTTACCTTGCAATTTATCACCAAAAAAGCCTCCGATTAAAACTCCTAAAAAACAAATAACCAATGTGATAACTCCGATTATAGAGATAGCTCCTAAAATTTCAACTTTCAAAAAAGCAAAGGTAATTCCTACTGCCAAAGCATCGATGCTTGTAGCAATCGCCAAAATAAAAAGTTCTTTAATGTCAAATTTTTCGCTTTCTTTTTCTTCTTTATCGTCTTTTTTCTTTCTGACACTATCAAAAATCATCTTACCGCCGATTATCGCTAATAAAGCAAAGGCAATATAATGATCTATTTCAGTGATAAAACTTTCAAATTGATGGCCTAATAACCATCCTAAAAGAGGCATTAATGCTTGAAAGCCACCAAAAAAAAACGCGATAACCAATGCTTGTCCATATTTAATCTTTTTCATTTTCAAACCTTTGCAAATAGAAACCGCAAAGGCATCCATCGCTAAGCCAATCGCAATAATGATAATTTCTAAATAAGACATAAATACTCCTCTTAAAGAAAAAGTACATCACCGTACTTGCATTATAGTTTTTTTTACTTTGTTAAATTAATGTAAATTATTTTTAACCAAATGATATCTTATCGTGAAAATCTTTATTTACTTCTCACAATATCTAGATTATAGGTTATTAAAGAAAGATTGTCAAATATTGCTATATAGTATAAGTATAACTAACAACTTTTTTAGAATTTTAAAATTTTAAGTGTCAATAATACGTTTGAGGTAAATAAAATGAAAAGAGATTTTAAAGATAGTTACTTAGAGCGAAATAAACGCGTTCTAAACGAAATAGCTGACGAAAATGTCATTTACGATGAAACTCAAACCGGTCCGCAAGAAGAACCGTTTTTATTTGAATATCATGTCAACGTGGCTAAATGGCGTAAATATCACGCTCAAAAATTAAAACAACAAAAACATTCGAACAGAAATTCAAAATAACTTTACTGTCGTAAAAATACATCTATTTGTTTTTCTTTTAATTAAAGATTATACTTTAATTAAGGAGAATAACATGAAAAATAAACATTTATTGATCCTATTACCTATTATTCTAAGTGGTTGTGCTAATAACAATAACCCTCTTTCAGTATCGTCACATTTAGATAATTCTTATTTTTTATCAACTGAAAGTGATATAAGTATAGATTCTTCACTAGAAAATGATTCTTCCACTTCATTAGAGGAAGCATCATCAACGTTTTCAAGTGATAGTTTAGAGTCTAAAGAACAATCTTCTTCAGAAAGCAGTAGTTCTTTTGAAGAATCTTCATCATTTATCGAAAGTACTTCAACCCCTCAAAGTGAAATCGATAAATATTACGCTCCGATTTCTTCAAGTTTAAAAGGGACAGCTTTAAAAAGCGCTTTGTATAACATTATCAAAGGTCACACTAAAATGTCTTATGATAATCTAGAACAATGCATGTTATATACTGATCGAAATTGGGATGTATCGCCTGATGAAAATGATCCTAATCCGGTCATGGATTTACTTTATTACACTAAAAATGACGATCCTTCGATGCAGCAAACCTGGAATAAATATCATTCATCCAATAATCCGGTTTCGCCTCAAATGTGGGATAAAGAGCATATATGGGCTAAAAGCAATGGATTTCCATCTAAAGGATCAATGCCTTATAGCGATTTGCATCATCTGCGTGCTTCTGATATGAAAAATAACAATTCTCGCAGTTCCTATCCTTTTGGGGAAATTACTTCCGGAGGCAAAAACATTTTGGATTTTTCAGGCGCTGTTTCCGGAAGAACCGGTTCGTGTAACGGGACAACTGTTTACGAACCTTTAGATGAAGACAAAGGTGATGTGGCAAGAGCTCTTTTATACATGACAACGCGTTATGGAGAAGAAAGTTTTGCTTTAACTCTAACTGATGGCAAAGATAGTTCTGGAGGTAAATGGGGTTTTTTATCCACGATTTTAAAATGGAACCGCGAAGACCTACCTGACGAATTTGAAATCAGGCGAAATAATATCATATATGAAAAATATCAGCATAACCGGAATCCTTTTATCGACCATCCCGAATATGCTGATAGAATTTATCTTTAATTATTGTTCTCGATTAATCGAACGCTGTTTCTCAAAACCATGAGGATAGCGTTTTTTTAGTTTATCGATATTCTGCTTTAAAACACTATCCATATCGACATCTAAGGCATAAGCAGTCAAAGCGATGTACCAAGCGACATCTCCTAATTCTTCAATCATCTTGTCGCGATTTAATTCATGACCTTGTGCAAGATGTTTTTTTACAAGATCGATAACTTCACCCGATTCGCCACATAATCCCATCACTCCATTAAGTAAGAGATCTTTTTTATTAAGACTAGTATTGCATGTTTTTAAGGCAGCTTCTTGATATTCATTAATTGTCATTTAGATAAATCCTTTCTTTAAAATTTAATTAAATTTTACGCGGCAATATAATATAATCCATCGACTAAAGTTACATCAATTGATGCTGAATTAGTAACTTCTAATGACGAGCCATAAGATTGATCATATCCTAAAACATAATATCTTAAATTCGAACGTGTAACTTTCATAGAAGCGACAATATTGTTTCCGTTAGTAACGTTAATATAATTATTCTGCATAACACTATATGAAGTATTTTTCTTTATCGTCACATTATTGCTAGATGAAGGAGCTTGTGCCATATCGGAACCACCAAAACCAAAGAAGAAACCACCAGATATTGTAAAGGTACGATCAAAATCAAGTAGCCCGTTTCCGCCACCCGAAGAACCTGTTGCAAAAACAACACCACCGCTCATTTCTATCGTCCCATTAGAATCAATAACATCGCCATTAGCGTCAAAATAGCTAAGTCCTCCACTTATGTTTATCGAAGCATTGTTTCCAGATCCGTTTATTCCATCATCCAAAGCAAAAACTTGGTTTGTACCTCCGGTGATATTTATTCGTGTTGCTTCAATTCCTTCATAAGAAGTCATAACTTTAGTAATACCGCCACTAATCGTTAAACTATTGTCCGCGTGAAGGCCATCATCATCAGTAGTAATATTAATTTGGCCTCCCTTGATATTGAGGTTGCCTAATCCATAAACATTGGTTTCTAAAAGAGTATCGTTCTTTGCGCTAATCGCGTCATCGTGTGCTTTAATTTCGATGATACCTGATTTTATTTCTATTGCATTATCGGCTTTAATTCCTTTGCACGAATATTCACTGGCATTCGGATTGCCTTGATCCATACCGCCAGGTCCCATACCACCTGGCCCCATACCACTGTTAGTGCTATAATTAGTCCACGAACCATACATTACCTTGTTTTGAATGCTTGAAATTTTATATGTATCTTGACTTGTCGGAAGCGACAATTCTTCAGTCATAAAATCATAATTATCAACCGTCATTTCTGCTTTATTGTTGGAGAAAGCAAAAAACTGCACCCTCGTTGCTTCAGTTGGTTTTTTACATGAAAAATAATTGGTACGATTACCACCAAATGCTTTAGAATTGACAGTATTTAATTTTACAAATTGCGAATTACCATCATTTGACGTAAAATACGCCGCAAAATAATAGGCATTAATATCAATAGATGTTGTACCCGGTCGCGAATTGCTTGATAAAGCAAAATATATTTCTGTTTCGGAAGTGGCAGTCACTTCTTTAGAATATTGAGAGTATTTATCAGTAAAGATATTAATAGTTGGTTCGGTGCTTGCGCTTCCGATAATAACATCATAAGCAGCGTCCACACTATCACAAGCAGAATAAAGGTTTATCGTTCCGTCTAAAATTGTGATACTCCCTTTTTGGTTTCCCTTAGAAGATAAATTCGAGTTAGAAGTTTTCATCGCATCCCCTAAAGTGGAAATTGCGGTGATTATACCATTTTCAACAGTTATGGAATTTTGACCTTTAATCGCATTATTCGGTGCGACAATTTCAAGTGTAGCATTTTTAATTTCTAAATCTTTGCTTACACCGATACCATTATTATAATTAGCTAAAATATTTAAGTAACCCCGCCCTTTAATTTTAGTGTCAATTTTAGAATATATTGCAGAATTTGAACCATCTTTAGTATCTTCTAATGTTGTTCTCACGTCCTTAATATAGTTTTCACTTTCATTTTTCGCGGATATTTCAACTTTATCACCATTAAAAATACCAATTGGTGCTCCATAATCACAGCTGATATTAACCCCATCCAATCCTAATTCCGCTTGTTCAGTTTCATCTAAATTTACGATAATTTTTCCGTTGGATAAGGTTCCTGAAAAGCGATAAATACCACCTTTAGTAACATATATTTCATTATTTTGTACCACAACTCCTCCATTATTGTTAGAAACCGAGGAATTATTATCTTTAAGTGAAACAATCGTTTCGGAATCCGGATTGTAATTATCATCCGCTTCAGTACTTGGCGCTTCTATACTTTCGTCAGTTTCGTGATCGTTTTCACTCAAATTAACACTAGGCATCGACGATACATCAATCGATGGTAGTGAATAACTGTCACTTTGAATTTCACCTTCACTGCTTAATATAGAAGAGTTTTGATTGCTAGTATTTTGCATATCGGCACAACTTGTTAGTCCTACCATCAATAACATACTCAATACCAAAGTGCTCTTTTTCATAAACGCATCTCCTTTTATGTTTTCATTTTACCATATTAATAAATCAAAAATTATAAATAACCAAACTAAAAAACAAAATCTTATAAATAGTTAAAATTGTAATTTATTATTATTTCTAAATAATTATGCTTCTTTCTTTTTGCTTTTTCGCCACAAAAAGAAAAAAACCAAACTGATGATAATACTTAATGAAATAAAGCCTAAATAATCCATTCCGACATCATTAAGTGATGGATATCGGCCCGAGGCAATCGCTTGACAAACAAATTCCGTAAAAAAGGCGAACACAATTCCGCTGATAAAATGAAATAAAGTTGAAAACAACCAAGAAGTTTGTCGTTGAAAAGAATAATAAAATAAGCTAGAGACCCCACCTAACGCAACAAAATAACCGTAATGACCAATCCATTTACGAACCGCATAACAAAACGACTCGTCCACCGTAACTTTTTGTCCGCTTGTCCATTCAATAATCATTGCAGCCACATTAGCTACTGTACTAGATGTTTCATTTGAAGCGTTGCCGTTTTTTAACGATTGAATCGTAAAATAAGTCAACATCGCTATATATATTACCCCTAGTAGAATTTGGCCTAAAATTCTGAACTTTGTTTTCATAAAAAACATTATAGTAATTAAAATTATTATTTTCTATAAAATAAATGTAAAATAATCGGTCTCAATCAAACATGTCTTTCGTTTTAATATTATATAACTAGCAAGCTAAAAATATGTTAAATTTGGTTTCCATTTAATTCTATTTTGTACTTATTTCTTAGAAAGAATAAGAAAACACTACTATTAAATAGACATTATTTTAGCTTGCTCAATATCAAATTTATGAATATAATTTAAATGAATTTACTTTGAATTTAAAGGAGGAGTTATATGAAAAAATACATAGGCACAGGTACAATCACAACTTTGGGATTATTACTTTTTTTATCTTTGTCAAAATTCTATGATCCAAATGAAATTAATACTTATATTTTTGGCATTGAAATTAAACCTTTATTTTTGTTCGGATTTTATACATATATAATAGGTATTATAACAATTACTTTACTTTTGATCTTTGATTTAATATCATATTTAAAAAACATTTTTAAAAAATGAGCAAAATCCCACAAAGTCATTTGAACAACTTCCAAACTTGTTATCACAATTCCATATTTACTCATTACATAATCTTGAATATCACTATAGGTTGCTTTTAATTCTGCGCTTGTTATAGGGAAATTATTTGCATCAATTTATACTTCTACATAATCATCAGCTTTGAGGTGAGACAAAAGAACTACCGTCTCAACGTGAAACGTATGTGGAAACATATCAACTGGTACCACTTTTTTTATGGTATATTTTTGTGAAAGCAATTGTAAATCTCTTGCTAACGTTGATGGTTCACAAGATACATAGACAACTTTTTTAGGTTCTGTCTTTAAAATGATATTTAAAAATTTTTCATCCGATCCCTTACGAGGAGGATCCATAATAACGACATCAAAAGTGATTCCTTCTTTTTGTTTTTCCAAAATGAATTCACCGGCATCACCTTCATAAAAAGATATGTTTTGAATACCATTTTCTTTAGCGTTATTCCTCGCATCTTTTATTGCATCTGAAACAATTTCAACACCGATTACTTCTTTAGCGGTTTTCGCGGCAATCAATCCGATGGTTCCAATTCCACAATAAGCATCAAGCACCAAATCGTTTTTATTGATATTGGCTAAATCAATCGCTGTTTGATAAAGTTTTTCGGTTTGTATCGGATTGACTTGGTAAAATGATTTTGGGGAAATTTTAAAAGTTAATCCACATAATTGATCTTTAATAAATCCCTTTCCATATAAAATTCTTTCTTTTTCACCTAAAATCACATTTGTATCTCTCGGATTGATATTTTGAACAATCGTAGAAATAATCGGTTCTTGATTTTTCAAATCTTTGATAAAATCTCTTCGTCCCGGAAAAGAATCCACACTTGTAATTAAAACCACCATCACTTCTTTAAAATAGTGAGAATTTCTAATTAAAATATGCCTGATGATTCCTTTTTTCAAATCTTCATCATATGGTAAAATTCGATATTTTTTCATTAAATTCCGAATCGTTTTTAATATTTGATCCGCTACTTTATTTTCGATAACACATTCTTCTATTGGAACTATATCATGCGTGTTTTCTTTATAAAAACCAGAGACGATATTGCCTTTTTTGGTTATACGAACCGGCATTTGAATTTTATTACGATAAAAATACGGATCGTCCATTCCAATCGTCTCATCGACAACACAATCGATTCCCCCGATTCGTTTTATTGCCTCTTTAACTTTTTTTCGCTTATATTCTTTCTGTAGTTGGTAATCTAAGTGCTGCAAAGCGCATCCACCACATTCTTTAAAGACACCACAACGTGGCTTAACCCGATGTGGAGATTTTTTGGTAATTTCTTTAACACGACCAAAAAAACGATCTTTCTTAAGATACGTTACCTCGATTATCGCTTCTTCATCAATAAGGATGTTTTCGATGAATCCCGGAATTCCTTGATATTTAACAACACCTTTTCCATCGTGAGAAAGATCGATGCATTTTCCTTCAAAGGTAAAAGTTTTAAATGGTTTCTTTTTCATTTTCGACTATTTTTTCATTAAGTTCTTTATATATTCGATTTCTATCGCAGCATCTAAACGCGGAAATAATGGATTGCCTTTATTGACGTGCTCATTTCCTAAAAGATTAAACTGTCTTAACGTATCGTAAGTTTGTTTTTCTTTTTCAATTCCCAATTGAGAAAATAATTCTCCCGGAGCTTTTAAAAGAACCGGCGATAGCATAATAGCGCTTTGCCTTAAAGCGTTAGCAAGATGATTCATAACCGAGGCCAATTCGTCATGTTTTGTTTCATCTTTAGCTAAAGCCCATGGTTGTGTTTCTTCAATGTACTTATTAGCTCTTGAAATATAATTAAAAACTTCAACGAAAGCATCGGTAACTCTTAAATCTTGCATCGCTTCATCGTATTTTTCAATCGCGGTTAATCCACACTTTTCTAAATCCCCATCAAATGTACCAACTTGTCCTTTGTATGGAGGAATGACACCTTCGAAATATTTTATAATCATCGACACTGTACGATTCAATAAATTGCCAAAATCATTAGCCAAATCTACATTTATTCTTTCGACAAATTGCTCTGGGGTAAAACTACCATCGCTTCCAAATACAGTTTCTCGCACTAAATAATACCGAAGACTATCAAGACCATATTTTTCTATCAAGGGTTCTGGAGCGACAACATTGCCTTTCGATTTCGACATTTTTTCATCTTTCATCATTAGTAAACCATGCACAAAAACACGATCTGGTAAATGAAGACCTAAAGCCATCAAAAAGATCGGCCAATAGATTACATGGAAACGCGTAATATCATTCCCAACTAGATGAATTATTTCCGTATCTTCCGACCAAAACTTTTTAAATAATGAATCATCGTCACTTAGATATCCTAAAGCTGAAATATAATTAAGTAACGCATCAAGCCAAACATAAACCACGTGTTTTGGATTCTCTTTAATTTTAATTCCCCAATCAAAGGAAGTCCGTGAAATACAAAGATCTTCGAGTCCCGGTTTAATAAAATTATTCAACATCTCATTTTTGCGACTTTCCGGAGTGATGAAGTTTAAATTTTCTTCATAAAATTTGATCAACCGATCGGCATATTTGCTCATTTTGAAAAAATACGCTTCTTCTTCAGCTTGATGAACAGGGCGTTTGCAATCAGGACATATGTGTTCTTCTCCCACTTGTGAATCAGTCCAGAAGGATTCACAAGGGGTACAATACCATCCTTTATATGATCCTAAATAAATGTCTCCTTGTTCTAATAATTTAGTGAAAACTTTCTGCACAACTTTTTCATGCCGCAACTCTGTGGTACGAATATAATCATCGTTAGAAATATTTAATTCTTTCCATAAATTTTTAATACCTAAAACGATTTCATCCACGAATTGTTGCGGTGTTTTTCCGGCAGCCGCCGCATTTTTTTGAATCTTTTCGCCATGTTCATCAGTTCCCGTTAAAAAGTATACTTCACGTCCGATCATTCGGTTATACCGGGCGATAGTATCGGCAACTGTCGTACAATAAGCATGTCCAATATGAAGCGAGGCGCTAGGATAATATATCGGTGTGGTAATATATAATTTGTTTTTCATAACGTTGTTGTCTCCTATAGTTAAAAAAACCACCGCCCTGAAGGCGATGGTTTGATTATTTCATTCCGTATTTCTTCATGAAACGATCGACGCGGCCATCAGCTTGCGTAAATCTTTGTTTTCCAGTGTAGAACGGATGGCAGTTTGAACAAGTATCAACACGAATCTCTTCCTTGGTCGATCCCGTTTCAAATTCATTACCACAAGTAACGCAAGTTACTTTAACTCTGTGATACGCTGGATGAATGTCCTTTTTCATTTAAGTATCTCCTTCCGCCTTAAACCTCAAATGTGTTTAAAGAAAGCGTATAAACTATATCAAAAAATCATAAGTGCCGCAACTAAATCTTGCAAAATTATCGAAAACAACAAAAAAAGGCAGCCTTTTAAACTGCCTAACCTCTTTACTGAAGATATAAAACAACTTCTTTTAATTTTAAACTTTCTTTTACATCAATCACTCTTTGGTTTGTTGAACCTCTAAATAACAAAGATATATCGCGTTTATCACTCATATAGCGCCCATCGACTAAAACATCTGTCTTTTCTAAGATTTCTAGATACCGATTATCGTTTTTTGCTAATTCTTGCAATTCTTCAAAAGTATAGCCGGTATAAACCCACGTTGATAAATGATGTCGTTTGGCCATCTTTAATAAATCATTCGCGGCATCTAACTGATAAAATGGATCTCCCCCAGTTAAAGTAATGCCATCGATAGAATCATTATTTAAAATTCTCTTTTCGATTTCTTCAAGAGTTTTTTCTTTGCCTCCGTCTAATGGATGTGTCTCTGGATTATGACAACCTTTGCAATCATGCAAACAACCTTGCATAAATATCGCAGTTCTAATTCCTTCGCCATCGACGATTGATTCATCGATAATTCCACTAATCCGCATAGTGATTATGTTTAACGCGGTGCTCTACTTCAGCCCGTTTAGCATTATTGAAACGATCCAACGTTCCAACTAAATATCCTGTGATTCTTCTAATTCTTTCAAAATGTTGATCTTCGGTTTCTTTTCGGCCACATTTCGGACAAACGTTATCGATGATTCCATTGTATCCGCAAACCGGATCACGATCTACAGGATGATTAACCGATCCGTAACCGATCCCTTTTTCTTTCATATGACGAATGATCTTTTCAAAAGCTTTCGGGTTTTTAGTAAGATCGCCATCAACTTCTACATAAGAGATATGTCCCGCATTGGTTAAAGCGTGATATGGTGCTTCAATATCGATTTTTCTAAACATCGAAATTCCATAATAAACTGGGACATGGAAAGAATTGGTATAGAACTCTTGATCGGTAACTCCTTCAATAATGCCAAATCTCTTTTTGTCCATTTTAACAAATCTTCCTGATAAACCTTCCGCCGGCGTCGCCAAAAGCGAGAAATTAAGTTTATAATCTTGCGCAGCTTTATCGAGTCTCTTTCTCATTCTTCCGATAATTTCAAGGCCTAATTTTTGCGATTCTTCGCTTTCGCCGTGATGTTTGCCTGTTAAAACTTTTAGCGTTTCCGCCAAACCGATAAATCCAATAGAAAGCGTTCCGTGTTTAATAACTTCGCCAACTTCATCATTCATGCTCAATTTATCGGAATCAATCCAAACTCCTTGACCCATTAAGAAGGGAAAATTATAAACTTTCTTATGTTTTTGAATCTCGAATCGTTCAAGCAACTGCCTGATGCACAATTCCATCATCGCATCAAGTCGCGAATAAAATTCATCGAGATTTTTACTTAATAATGCAAGGCGCGGCAAATTTATCGAGGTGAACGATAAATTTCCTCTGCCACACGTGATTTCACGAGTCGGATCATATACATTTCCCATAACTCTAGTTCTACAACCCATGTAAGCAACTTCGGTGTTGTAATCGCCTTCTTTATAATATTGTAAATTGAATGGGGCGTCGAGGAAGGAGAAATTTGGGAACAAACGTTTTGAAGAACAAACGATTGATTTCATAAATAAATCGTAGTTTGGATCTCCTTCTTTGTAGGAAATACCATCTTTAACTTTAAAAATTTGAATCGGGAAAATCGGCGTTTCGCCATCTCCTAAACCGGCCATTGTGGCATCCAACAATTTATCGATTACCAATCGTCCTTCCGGAGAGGTGTCAGTTCCATAATTTAAACTTGAAAACGGAACTTGAGCACCGGCTCTTGAATGCATGGTGTTAAGATTGTGAATGACCGCTTCCATCGATTGCAAAGTCGCATCTTCGATATCTTTTTCCGAATCAACTTTAACTTTAGCGATAATTTTATCGATATTTTCAAATTCGGAAGCTAATCTCTTTTTCAATTCTTTTTCAAAATCGTCGCGTAAATACGAAGGAACTAATCCGGTTTCTTCTTCGATTTTGGCAAATAATTCTTTAACTTCTTCTAAAGTAACTTTATCTTCAAGAAAATTCGCGATTTTAAAGAAATTATTTCTGAAGATCTTTTTATAACTCTTTCTAACTCCGGGCGCCATCGAATAGTCGAAGTTCGGTACCGATTGACCGCCGTGTTGATCGTTTTGATTGGCTTGAATGGCGATACACGCTAAAGCCCCATAACTTCTAATATCATTGGGTTCTCTTAAAAAACCATGTCCGGTTGAAAAGCCACCTTTAAATAATTTTAAAAGATCGATTTGACAGCACGTCATCGTTAAACTATAGAAATCCAAATCATGAATATGAATATCGCCTTCGATATGCGCTTTAGCGATATCTTTTGAAATCATATTATTCAAATAGAAATATTTGGCGGTTTCAGAACCATATTTAAGCATCGTTCCCATCGCCGTATCACCATCGATATTAGCGTTTTCACGTTTTACATCGTTTTTCGAGGCATCTAAAAGAGCGATGTCTTTAATCGTACTCATTAAATTACTTTTAGCTTCACGGACCTTGCTTCTTTCGTTACGATAAATGATATAAGCTTTCGCCGTCTTAGCGTAATCGTGATTAATCAATACTTTTTCGATGATATCTTGGACATCCTCAACTGAAGGTTTTTGATCTTTATATATTGTGGATAAATTTTCCACAACTTCGTCTACGATTTTGCCGATTGGCAAATCTTCTTCCGTAGCTTCTGCGGCTTTAGAAATCGCTTGATAAATTTTATCAATTTCAAACTTAACAACACGTCCATCTCTTTTGATTACTTGCTTAACCATAAATCATACTTCCTTTCATAAAATGCCTTAAATTTACGCGTTTTTAGCTATTTTTAGGGCTATAAAAACTAAATGCCCTTACATTTGTTTATATCTTTGGTATTATTTGTATCCAAACTGATGCTTGGCAAATGAATTATATAATTATTGAACTGAGTAAATCAACCTAAATGCAAAAAAATTTTGTCCACAATTGACGATTGTTAATATGTTGAAAAGTTGTCTCTTAAAAGATTGATATATTTGATTTATTTTATTGAAAAAGAAGATTAAAATAATGGTGTCAAGAAAGGAATTGTAAAATTTTATGAATCTTATCGATCGGTTTATTAAATATGTTCAATACGAGACCACTTCAGATGAAAATTCTGCTTCGTATCCATCTTCTCTCTCTCAAAAAGAATTTGCCAAAGTTCTCTTTAACGACTTAAAAGAATTAGGGGTTAAAGATTTAACGCTCGACGAATATAGTTTGATTTACGGGGGAATTGAAGGAGATTCTTCTTTACCGACAATCGGTCTTATCGCTCATATGGATACTTCACCTGAACTTCAAGGTGGCAATTTTATCCCTAAAATTATCGATAATTATGACGGAGGAATCATTGAATTAAATAAAACTTATCGTTTAGATCCTCAAGAATTTACAAATTTAAATGATCATCTCAATCAAACTTTAATCGTTACCGATGGCGAACATCTTTTAGGCGGAGACGACAAAGCCGGAATTGCCATTATTTTCGAAATTATCGAATACTACTTATCGCATCCAGAGATAAAACACGCTCCGATAAGATTTTGTTTTACTCCGGATGAAGAAATCGGAAATGGCGCTAGTCATTTTTCTATCCATAAAATGAAAGCGGATATCGCTTATACTATCGATGGCGGTCGCTATAATGAAGTTAATTACGAAAACTTCAATGCCTATAGCGTCTCAGTTAAGGTTTTAGGGCGTAGTGTCCACCCCGGAAGTGCCAAAAATCTTCTGCTTAACGCGATTACTATCGCGATGGAATATCACGATTTGCTTCCAAAAGATATGGTTCCGGAAAAAACAGAAGGCTACGAAGGATTTAATCATCTTTGCGATATCCAAGGAAGTGTCGAAGAATGCGACATGTCATATATCGTCAGAAATCATGATCTCAACCAAGCGAAAAAACAAGTCCAAATGTTTTTAACAAACGCTTCTATCATCCAAGAAAAATATCCGCGCGTAAAAGTCATCGTCACCTATAAAGAAAGTTATCGCAATATGTACGATTATTTTAAAGATCATCCTTTGGCGATCGACAAATTGAAAATCGCTTTTGAAAAAGCCAAAGAAGAGATTGTCTTTAATCCTATAAGAGGTGGCACCGATGGAGCTCACATCACTTTTATGGGGTTACCATGTCCAAATCTTGGAACCGGAGATTATAATTGCCACGGACGTTATGAATATGTATCCGTCGACGAAATGAAAAAAGTCGTAAAAATTCTCAAAGCTTTATTAGAAGCCTAACGAATCTTATTTTATGAATGCTTTTCCGTCACGATTGACTTTTACAAAAAGAGGTTCATCCCCTCTTTCGGTTTCTAGTTCTACCGGTAATCCGTATTCTTGGTTATAATATAAAGCATACTCAATCAAAAAACTATCTTTGGGATCTTCTTTAAATGTTACGATTAAGACCATTTCGTCTTCACTTTTGTATCCTTTAAAGGTCGCCACTTCATCCGTTTTATAAACCGGCAAATTGTCATATTGTCGTGGACTTCTTTCTTGATGGGGTTCTAATACTGCGACCATTACAAAGGCGATTACAGTAATCATCAAATATAATCCTAAAGTATAAACTACCCGATAAATAATCTTAAAAAAAGTCATGTTTTATCACCATGACTTAGTATGTCCAAATTTATCGGTTTCTTTTGTTTTTAAAATATGTTTTTAAAATTTCTTCCGCTTCGCTTTTTAGTATTCCCCCATCAACCAACGGGCGATGATTGACAAAAGGTTGTTCGTAAAGTGAAAAAGTTTCGTTTAACACTCCGCCTTTTTGATCAGATGCCGCGTAAACGACCCTCATTATGCGTGATAAAAAAATCGCTCCCGCACACATCGGACAAGGTTCTAAAGTTACGTATAAAGTACAATTTAATAAGCGCCACGACATGAGTTTTTTACTGGCTTTTTCAATCGCCACTATTTCAGCGTGCTTTGTCGCTTGCTTTTTCGTTTCTTTTAGATTATGCCCTCTGGCGATAATCTTATTGTCTTTTACAATTACGCAACCGATCGGAACTTCATCAAGCAAAAGCGCTTTTTTAGCTTCTTTTAAGGCTTCGCGCATAAATTTTTTATCTTGATCCATAATTTTTAAAAAACCACCGCACACTTACGAACAACTTAAGGCTGCTACCTTCCGGTCCTGACCTGGTTCGTCTCCGCAAGTCGCGATGGCATAATTATTATACTTAAACTAAACGCTGTTTTAAAGTTTTTGAATTAGAAAGTTAAGTTTTCTTATTTAATAACTTTAAGACCACCCATATATGGTTGTAAAACTTCAGGCACATTAATTGAACCATCTGGATTCAAATGATTTTCAACTAAAGCGATAAGCATTCTTGGCGGTGCGACAACCGTGTTATTCAAGGTGTGGGCAAAGTAATTTCCTTTTTCGCCTTTAATTCTAATACCTAAACGGCGTGCTTGAGCGTCGCCTAAATTAGAACAACTACCGACTTCAAAATATTTCTTTTGTCGCGGCGACCATGCTTCGACATCGATCGATTTCACTTTCAAATCGGCAAGATCCCCACTGCAACACTCAAGAGTTCTTACCGGAATATTCATACTTACAAACAACTCTACCGTATAATTGTAAAGTTTTTCAAACCATTCTTTTGATTGCTCAGGTTCGCAAACCACGATCATTTCTTGCTTTTCAAATTGGTGAATGCGATAAATACCGCGCTCTTCAATACCGTGAGCACCTTTTTCTTTTCTAAAACATGGCGAATAAGAAGTTAAGGTGTATGGAAGATTTTCTTTATCGAGAATCGTGTCGATAAACTTTCCAATCATCGAATGTTCGCTTGTTCCAATCAAATATAAATCTTCACCTTCGATCTTATACATCATTTGTTCCATCTCAGCAAAACTCATCACGCCGGTTACAACGTTGCTTCTAATCATAAAAGGAGGAATACAATATAAGAATCCCTTATTGATCATAAAATCTCGTGCATAGGTAATGACCGCGGAATGAAGTCGCGCAATATTACCAGTTAAATAGTAAAAACCGTTGCCTGCGACTTTACGCGCACTATCTAAATCGATACCTTTGACTTTTTCAAGAATATCAAGATGATATGGAATTTCAAAATCAGGAACCTTAGGTTCCAAATATCTTTTAATTTCGACGTTTTCACTATCGTCTTTACCGATAGGAACCGTCGGATCGATGATATTGGGAATGACCATCATCCGTTTCTTTAATTCGCTTTCCAATTCCTCTTCTTCTTTTTCGAGTATTAAAAGGCGATCATTAATTTCAACGACTCTTTGTTTGATTTTTTCTACTTCTTCAAATTCTTTATTTCTCATTAAGAGCCCGATTTTGCTTGATGACGAATTTCGCTCCGCTCTTAATTCGCCACCTTCATTTTTTAAAGCCCGAACTTTCTTATCTAACTCAATCACTTCGTCAACTAACGGTAACTTTTGATCCTGAAACTTTTTTCTGATATTTTCTTTGACAAGTTCAGGATTTTCACGTACAAATTTTAGATCTAGCATAAATCCTCCTTATAATATAAAAGTCCCTTATAAAGGGACGATTAAACCGTGTTGCCACCCATATTACATTCTTTTGTTGAATGTCACTTGATTTTTCACATTAACGCTGTGGACGGAAATTTCTTTCTTTCTCCCGGATGGATTTCTCTGGTTTCTTCAATAGCTTGCACCAAATGCTACCTCTCTTAAGAAGCTAACCAAATACTTGTTCCGTTCATCGAATAATCTTATTTTAAACTTTAAGGTTCGTAAATTCAATCGATTATTTGTCTTTATTCCTTGAATCAGATATATCGACCAATTGATCATAAATAGTTTTAAGTTTTGGTGCGATATTATCCAGTAAATGTGTTTGTAAAAAATCTTCAGTCTCTTTTGATAAATCTACTATGTTTTGATCAACGATGTTTGCAACCTTTGAAACCATCTCATCAAGATTACTAACATTAAGCGAGGTTTTTTTGTCAATTAATATCTCTGAATAAATTTTGTTGTTTAGCGAAATAATCTGACATTTAGTGACCATGGCCTCTAATATGGTCTCTACCGAGATATAATGATCCGAAATCATCAAGAAAGCTTGTGCATATGTCAAAGCTGATTTAAAAAGATCTTCATCGACATTTCCTTTGATGTATAAATTTTTAGGAATCGAATCGACGATTTGATTCAATCGATGATTAAACAAGTGCCTTTTCGGTTTATCACCAAATAGAAAAAATTTTAATCGTGGACATTTTCCGGCTATATAACTATAATCTTGTAAATCGGTTAGATTTTTATTGGAAAGCATCCCGACACAATATCGTTCATTTTCATCAATCCCAGCGTATTTCAAAAACGAAGTTCTTTCAATTTCGTCCATCGTCCCAAATCGACTCATCGAAATTCCAGGACTCATCACGATTATAGGAAGAGAAAGTTCGTTGTCTTCTAATATTTTTTTAATTTCTTCCGAAGGAGCAATTACTACATCCGCTTTTAAAATCGCGGACTTGACACTATACGGAAGACGATTGTTTTCTTTTTCAATTTGAAGTTTTAAATCCTTTGTATTATTTAAGCCACTGAAGACAATCGGTTTTCCCCTTTCTTTAACTTTGCTCATCGCATCGAGATCCCGATACGAGACAAAATGCGCAATATCAAAATTATCATCGATATTAAACGTATAGGAATACCCGAAATTTTCGATCATAATCCTTAAGTTACGAATTGTAACTTCTTCGGTTTGATCGTGATCTTTTCGCGGTTTTAAATACAAAAGAATTTTCATATTAGTCATTCTCGTTATCTTGAACTTCTGATTCTTCACTTTCTGTTTCGGAAATCTCGTTATCTTCAGCTTTAAGAATCGCAAGAGAGGAAACCGAATCTTTTTCGTCGACTCTAATAATCTTAACACCTTGAGTGTTACGTCCAACAATTGAAACCTGTTTAAGTTGGGTTCTAATAACGATGCCTTCTTTAGTGATGACCACGACATCTTCATCGCCGTTAACCGCTTTAGTAGTAATTAACTTTCCGGTTTTTTCAGTCATATTAATCGTGATAACGCCTTTAGTCCCTCTCGAAGTTAAACGATATTCTTCAAGCGGAGACATTTTTCCATATCCATGTTCGGTTATCGATAATATGTATTTACCTTCATTGGAAATCGTTAAGCCGACAGCTTCGCTATCTTGAACGTCCATACCGCGTACACCGGCGGCACTTCTTCCCATAACTCTGACATCTGTCTCTTTGAAAGTAACCATCTTTCCATTTGAAGCAGAAATTGACACTAAGCATTGCCCGTCAGTTAATTTAACTGAAAGCAGTTCGTCATTTTCATGCATCACGATTGCTTTTTTACCATTTTGACGAATCGAGGCAAATTCCAATAACGATACTCTCTTTACCACACCTTGCTTTGTTGCAAAGAAAAGATATTGTCCATCTTCATAATTATCGACTGAAACAATCGACATTACTTTCTCATCTTTTTCTAATGACAATAGATTGACAACCGGCAAGCCTTTTGAAGTTCTTGAATATTCCGGAACCTGATGTCCGCGCAAACGATAGACTTTTCCGCTATTGGTAAAGAATAAAAGATCGGTATGTGTTTTGGCGTAAACGATTTTATCGACAACATCATCTTCATTAGTTTGCATACCTTTAATGCCGCGTCCTCCGCGATTTTGAACTTTAAAGGTATCGCTCACCAAACGTTTGATATATCCGTTAGTGGTTAAAGTAATGACCACGTCTTCTTCCGGAATCAAATCTTCATCTTCAATATCGATCAAATTGTTGTTGATTTCGGTTTTTCTTTCATCACCGTATTTTTGTTTAATTTCTTCAAGTTCCTCAACAACAATATTGACGACATGTTCGTGACTCGATAAAATGTAACGGAATTTTTCAACTTCGTTTTTCAATAAACTTATTTCATCGACAATTTTATCTTTTTCTAAACCCACTAAACGGCCTAAACGCATTTCTAAAATCGCCTTAGCTTGAACTTCGCTTAAAGAGAATGTTTCAATTAAGCGTGATTTAGCTAAATCCGCCGTTTTAGAACCTCTGATGATCTCAATTACAGCATCGATAGAATCGATAGCGGTGAGCAATCCTTCTAAAATATGAAGACGATCTAACGCTTTATTTAAATCGTAACGCGTTCTTCTTTCAATCACTTCACATTGATGTTCTAGATATTTTTTCAACATCTCGTCGATTGGAAGAATAAGCGGTTCTCCGTTAACCAAGGCCAGCATGATAATACCGAAACTGACTTGTAATTGGGTGTTTTTGAAAAGTTGATTTAAAATCACTTCTGCAATCACATCTTTACGAAGTTCGATTACGATTCTGATACCTTGTTTATTTGATTCATCGCGAATATCCGTGATTCCTTCGATAATTTTGTTATGCACTAATTTGGCAATCGAATCGACTAATAGCGATTTATTGACTTGATATGGTATTTCACTAATGATAATGCGCTTTTTACCATTGGCCATTTCTTGAATTTCGGTTCGTGAACGTAAAACGATTGAACCTTGTCCGGTTTCGTAAGCTTTTCTAATACCGGAACGACCTAAAATAATTCCGCCTGTGGGAAAATCCGGTCCGTAAAGGTACGAACTCATAATTTCTAATGGTGTCAAATCCGGATTTTTGGCAACCGCTTGAACCGCATTAATAACTTCAACCAAATTGTGCGGGGGAATATTGGTCGCCATACCGACTGCAATACCCGAAGATCCGTTTACTAATAAATTTGGAAAGCGAGACGGAAGTACGACCGGTTCTTGTTCTTCGCCGTCATAATTATCCATAAAATCGACAGTATCTTTGTTGATATCACGAACTAATTCCATCGCGATTTTCGACATTCTCGCTTCAGTGTAACGCATTGCCGCTGCACCATCGCCATCGATTGATCCAAAGTTACCATGGCCGTCAACTAATGTGTATCTGATCGAGAAAGGCTGTGCCAATCTTACAAGAGAACCATAAATTGCCGAGTCCCCGTGAGGGTGATATTTACCCATAACGTCTCCGACGATTCTCGCTGATTTTCGATACGGCTTATCAGGTTGCATCCCTAAAGCATTCATTCCGAAAATAATTCTTCTATGAACCGGTTTTAAACCATCACGAACATCGGGAAGCGCTCTAGAAACGATAACCGACATCGCGTAATCAAGGAATGAATTTTTTACTTCTTCTGCAAGATCGCGTTCGCTCATTCCGGGAACGATTCCTTCTTCGATTCCTTCTATTTCTTCATCATCGACGATCTCTTCATTTTCATCTTCAACAACTTCTTCGTTTTCTGCTTTTTCTTCTTCCATTGTCTCGTCGATGAATTCTTTTAAATTTTTTTCATCTGCCATTTCCGGTTACCTCCCTAGATATCAAGGTTCTTAACGAACTTTGCGTTATTTTTGATAAAGTCTTTACGTGGTTCCACTCGATCGCCCATCAATTCATCGAAGATTTGATCAGCTTCCATCGCATCTGAAAGACTGACGCGAATCATCTTCCGCTTTTCCGGATCCATCGTCGTTTCCCAAAGTTGAATCGCATCCATCTCACCAAGACCTTTATAACGTTGTAGTTTTAATGTCTTAGCCGCCGGTCCTAACTTTTGTTTTAACACTTCCAGTTGCTCATCATTATAACAATAGTAATCTTTATTTCCACGCGAGGCTTTATAGAGTGGTGGTTGAGCAATATAAACATATCCTTGCTCAATTAAAGGACGCATATAACGATAGAAGAACGTCAAAAGCAGAATACGAATGTGAGAACCATCGACATCGGCATCGGTCATAATTACGATTTTGTGATACCTGATTTTCGAAATGTCAAAATCCGATCCAAAGCCACCGCCGATCGCAATAATCATATTTCCGATCTCCGCGTTTCCAAACACCCTTTTCGGCAACGCTTTTTCTACATTCAAAATTTTACCTCGCAAAGGCATAATCGCTTGAGTTTCGCGATCTCTTCCGTTTTTGGCAGAGCCACCAGCTGAATCTCCCTCAACGATAAACAATTCACATTTAGAAGCATCTTTAGAGGCACAATCCGCCAATTTACCAGGGAGAGACGTAATCTCTAAAACGCTCTTTCTTCGTGTATTTTCACGAGCGGCTTTAGCGGCTTGTCTAGCATTCGCCGCCAAAATCACTTTATCCATGATCAATTTGGCGATTTTAGGATTTTCCGCTAAAAATCTTTCTAATTGCGCTCCAAAAATCGAAGAAGTGATTCTCCGTACTTCGGAATTTCCTAATTTTCCTTTTGTTTGTCCTTCGTATTGAGGATCTGGATGCTTGATTGAAATTACCGCGGTGAGTCCTTCGCGGCAATCGTCGCTAGTCACCGATTCCTCGTTGTCTTTTAAATATTTATTGTTTCTCGCATAGTTATTAATAACTCGCGTTAAAGCCATTTTAAAGCCGTCTTCGTGCATTCCTCCATCATGCGTATTGATGTTATTGCAGAAGGAATAAATCGATGGTACGTAAGAATCGTTATATTGCATCGCGATTTCAACTGTAATACCTTCTTCTTTGCCTTCACAATAAATCACATCTTCAGACATCGGAATTTTGTTACGATTTAAATATTCGACATATTCTTTTACTCCTCCGGCATAGCAAAATTCTTCTTTAACTTGTTCTGCTCCACGATCGTCGCAAAGGATGATTTTGACCCCTTTGTTAAGGAAGGCCATTTGACGAATTCGATCGCGTATCGTTTGGTAATTAAAGACCACCGTATCTTTAAAAATCGTCGCATCCGGTTTAAAGGTAACGATTGTTCCCGAATCATCACAATCTCCGATTCGCTTCAAAGGTTCTACTGTATGTCCGCCATTTTCAAAGCGAATAAAGTAAATACCTCCATCTTTATGCACCTTAACTTCTAACCATTCCGATAAGGCGTTAACAACTGAAGCACCGACACCATGAAGTCCGCCCGATACTTTATAGCCTCCACCCTCGCCGAATTTTCCACCGGCATGAAGGATCGTATAGACCGTTTCAACCGCCGAACGTCCGGTTTTTTCGTGAATTCCAACTGGAATTCCACGGCCATTATCCTTGACGGTAACCGTATTTCCTTCATTGATCGTTACGTGAATCGTATCGCAATATCCTGCCAAAGCTTCATCGATCGCGTTATCGACAATCTCCCAAACACAATGATGCAATCCGGCTTCTGAAGTGGTACCGATATACATACCCGGTCTTTTTCTAACCGCCTCCAAACCTTCTAAAACTTGAATGTTCTCCTCGGTATAGTTCGCATCGGCTTTTTCTTCTTCGGGTATAAAGCTATGCGTTTCTTTTTCCAATTCGTCATTTTCCATCGTCAATTCCTCCTCATTATTTGACTATGGGCGATTTCATATATCGCACCACTCGTTTCTTTCTTTACACTAGTAACGAACACTTGCTCTACATTTAGCAGCAATTCGTTAAGCTTATCGCGATGATTTTTATCGAGTTCCGACATCACATCATCGAAAATCAATATTGGAGCTTCACCGCTTTTGTCTTCGATAAATTTTGCAATCGACAATTTAAGCGCCAACACCGCCAAACGATTCTGTCCTTGCGATCCGTAAGAATCGATTCTGTGCCCGTTTAGAAGCATTAAGTAATCGTCCTTATGAATTCCTGTCGATGTCGCTTTTCGATTGCTATCGGTCTCTTTTTCGCGCTCATAACGTTTTTTTAAGGCTTCGAAGAACTTTTCTTCGGAACTTTGATCAATCTTCAACCCTTCAAAAGCCAATTCAACCACACGTTCAGCGGAATCTAGTTTCGAAAAAGTCTGCCTAAGATAATCGTTGATCTCTTTGATAAAAAGATTGCGCTTCTTTTCGATTTCGTATTGTGGTTCAATAATTTGACCGGTAATAACATCAAGTTCCGTTTCATCGATGTCATTTTCTTTTAATAGAGCATTTCTGGTCTTTAAAAGATTTTTGTAAGTCGTAAGAGCGTTTAAGTATTTTCGATCCAACGAAGCGAGAACATGATCCATCAGTTGGCGCCGTTTTTTCGGTAAATCGCGAAACAATGATACGTCTTCCGGTATGAATGACACCACTTTTACTTCGCCACTGAAATCCGACATTTTTTTTATCAAATTTTGATCAAGGGTAATCGAACGAGTTTCCGGAGTAAGAACAAAGCGAATTTCTTTTTCGCAATTCTTTGAGGTTACTTTGGCTTCGATTACCGCGAATTCCTTATCGTGTTTGATCAAATCTTCGTTCAAAGCGCCTTTAAACGATTTCATCAAAGATAAATACGCTATCGCTTCGACGATGTTGGTTTTTCCGCTTCCGTTTTCTCCTACTAATGCGTTAAGTCCTTTTTCAAAGCTTACTTCAAGTTGCTCATAATTTCGATAGTCGGTTAATCTCAGTTTTTCAACTCTCATCTTTGACTAGCGAAAATTCTTCGCTCTCCACTTTAACGATGTCGTGCGGAAATAATTTTCTTCCACGCCGTTGTTCCTGTATTCCGTTTACCTCAACGATACATGAACTAAGAAACATTTTAGCTTCTCCACCGCTTCCTATTAAATCAGCCAATTTCAAGAATTGCCCAAGCGTAATGAAGTCGCTTTTAATTTTTACATATTTCATCGCCGATCACCTATGTTTGTAAAAAGACTTTTACTAAGTTATTTTAACACATTTATTTATGAATATAAATAACAATATTCTTTGACGGTTAAAAAGCAATAAAAAAAATGGCATAAAAAAATCGAGTGTTGTGACTCGATTTTTAATTAAACACAAACCGGTTTTTTAATTGTAGGTTCTTACTGGAGTAACGATTTGAACCAGACTTTCGTCATTCGGAGAGGTTACTTTAAAGAGTGAAGTTTCTCCAACGAATGAAAGAATAACGTCTTCGCTCATCGCGGCTTTAATCGCCTCGATTACGTAATTGACATTAAATGAGATAGTAAAGGGACCACCGGAATATTCAAACAATTCAATTCTTTCTTCGGCGGATCCGATTTGTTCGCTTCTAGAAGAAACGACGGCTTCTTCCTCCGTTAACGTCAATTTAACGATGCTTTCGGTTTCAGTGACCAATAGCGAAACACGTTGCATTGCTTCGATAAATTTTTCGGAATTTATTTTTAAAGTACACATAAAACTTAATGGAATCATTCGAGTTGTATTCGGGAATTCGCCTCCGATTAATCGAGAAAATATTGTGGTTTCAGCATAGATAAACACAACTTTTTTATCTGAAATAACCATTCTGACAACACCTCCGTCAAGAAGTTTTGAAACTTCGACGATGGTCTTGGTGGGAATGTTAGCTTCAAACTGATGATTATCGGAAACTTTGAATTTCTTTTTCGATAAACGGAAACGATCGGTGGCCGAAAAGTCGATGACATCATTTTCAGCTTTAACATTAATCGCCGTGATAATCGGGCTGCTTTCTTTGGTGGAAGCCGCAAAAGCTGTTTGAGCCACGATGCGTTTAAAATCTTCCGCCGAAAACTCTACCGCTTCGCCACTGACATCTAAATCTAAATCAGGATATTCTTCAGCGCGCATCGAATTAAGTTTAAATTCGGATTTATCATCTCTAATTTTGACAATAGTTTGATCAATGATTTCTATCGTCACTATAGATGAATCTAATTTTCTAATAATTTCAATTAAATATTTCGCGGAAATTAATGTAGCTCCTAATTCATAATCGGAAATAATATTTTTATTTTCACGAGAAATCGGGAGTACGCTTTGAATTGTCATTTCATTGTTACTGCCGGTAACTACTAAACGATCATTTTCCATTTCTAATTTAAAATTCATTAAAGCCGGGGATGGTGATTTAGCCCCAATAGCAATGTAGACGGTAGTTAAGGTTTTTAAGAGTTCGACACGATCGACAGTTAGTTTCATTTTTTATTTATTCCTTTCTTAGAAAAAATTAATAATAACAATAATAAGGGATGTTGAAATTGTGGATAAAATTTATATATCTTGTTTCAACTAATGAAAATTATATCATAAATGATATAAAAGTACCATGTTTTTTATGATTTTAGTTGTTTTTGAATCTCGTTAATAGCTGTGGCTAATTGTGTATCTGTTTTAAGATTTATCGTCACTTTTTCAACAGCAGAGATCACCGTTGAATGATCGCGTCCTCCAAAGATGTTTCCTAACTTTATAAATGGGGTTCCGCATAATTGGCGACAAAGGTACATCGAAATGTGTCTAGCAAGAGCAATTTGCGAAGTTCTAAATTTTGATTTTATTTGTTGTTCGGTTAAATGATAATAATCTGCGACAGTTTCGATAATCCGATCTTCAGTTATCACCTTATTAGATTTTTTAGAACCGATAATCGGTTGCGCCGAAGCTTTGACAATATCTAAAGTAATTCGATCGTTGTTTTTAATGTTTATAGCGTAAAAAATTAGACGATTTAACGCTCCTTCAAGTTCACGAATATTCTTGTTGAAATTTTCCGCTAAAAAGACAAGACCATCTGCGTCAAAATCCGCGACCGATAAACCGTTAGAACTTATCTTGGTTTTTAAAATTGCAATCAATGTTGAAGTGTCAGGATTAACAATATTTACACTTAAACCCATATTGAAACGACTGACCAAACGTTCTTCTAATCCTTTTAAATCATTAGGATGTCGATCTGAGGTCAAAACGATTTGTTTACCGGCATTGATTAAAGTGTTAAAGATGTGAAAAAACATTTCTGAAGTTTTGTTTTTATCGCTTAAAAATTGAATATCATCTACGAGAAGGACATCGATAGTTTGAAAGAAATCCTTTAAAGATTCACTTTCTTGATCGCCTCTTACGTAGCGGATAAATTCATCGATGAAAGTGTCGGTATTGATATAAAGGACTTTTGAATAAGGATTTTTTTCTTTCGTGTAATTTCCGATTGCGTGAAGAAGATGCGTCTTTCCTAACCCGGATTTAGAATAAATAAAAAGCGGATTAGGATTAAAAGATCCTCCAGGAGCAGCAGTAACTAAAAGAGCCGCTTGAACCGCTTCTCGATTACAATCGCCGACGACAAAATTATCGAATGTATATTTGGGATTTAAGACGCTGTGCGCAAAAAATTGATGTTTTTGCGGTTGAGGCTTTTCGTCAAGATTTTTAATCTCATCACTAGTGATCAATTCAAGTTCATAATCTGATTCAGTAGCTATTTTAATAGCGTCTTTGATAATGTTGTTGTATCGAGCATTAGTCTTTAAAAGATTTGCTGCTAAAGCAGAATTGACAACAACGATTATTTTATTGCCATCAATTTTATGTACCTTTGAATCTGCTAAAAACGAATCGAAGACATGACGATCAGATATACGTTCTTTTACGATCGACAATACCGTGTTCCAAAGTTGATTCTGTTGGGATAATGTAACGACCATAAAACTACCTCCGAAATACAAAAAAATCATATCATGAAATAAATATCTATAAATAGTAAAAAATAGTGCAAAATTAAATTTCCCACAGCGTAAGCTATTAAAAACGCGAAAAAAGTAAGTTTTCCACAATTATCAACAAAATTTGCTTGTGGAAAATAGTGTTGAAAACTTTTTGTGGGTTGTTGTTTGTGGGAAATGTGGATTAATAATACCACAATTTTTCTTTTTTCGACATAAAGAAGTGGCTTAATAACTTAAAAAACAGAAAAAATACCACAATTAAAATCGTATTTCCCACATGCTGTAGATTTGTGGAAAGAGGTTATTTATCCAAAAAAAAGACAAAAAAAGCCGATAATTTAAATTTTCTTTTTTTTGTGCTTATAGTTGACTACTTCTATTTTTATATATATAATCAAGAGCGTCAATTGATTTTATCGGAGGTGTAACAACTTGAAAAGAACATATCAACCTAGCAAACGGAAACACCAAAATGTCAGTGGTTTCCGTGCCAGAATGGCAACACCGAACGGTCGTAAAGTGTTAGCTAGACGTCGGTTAAAAGGAAGAAAAGTCCTTTCTGCCTAAGCAAGTTTAAACCACCGGGCTAACTACCGGTGGTTTTTTTAAAATCAAGACCAAAAATGAAAAAAAAGTATCGTGTAAAATCGCAAAAAGACTTTCAAGCGGTAATCAATAACCGACAATCTTCTGCAAATAGCATTTATGTTGTATATTGGAAGAAAAATGATTTAAATTATCCGCGATTTGGAATTAGTTCTTCCAAAAAAATAGGCAATGCAGTGCAAAGAAATTTAGTGCGGAGACAAATAAGAGCGATGATTCAAAGACTTTTAAAACAATATTCGTTTGAGGCTGTAGATTTTGTGATTATTGTCAGAAAAAAGTATCACGAAAACGATTTTAAAACAAATGAGTTAAATTTAGAAAAAATACTTTTGAAAATCAAGGAGGACCTAAGATGAAAAAATTCTTAAAATTCGCTGGAATTTTTCTTGTCTTGATAGTCTTGGCGAGTTGTACACAAAGTTTTTGTACGGTGAGCGATCAAGCAGAGATGATGGCGGAGTATTATGAAAATAATATCGAACAAATCAATAAACAAGCGTTAGATAATGGCATTTATCTTCCAAGCAGCGAATTTGAAGATTACATGGTAAAAAAAGTCAATGATCAATATGATGCAGTTTTGGATAACGCTGATTTGATAAATAAACCATCGCGTAATTTTATCGCTTTCGCGGGATATAACCCCGATAACAATTACTATGAAGAACTTTGGTATAACTTTGATATGTGGGTTGAAGATGCCAAAAAAGATCTTGGATACGAAAAAGTTGCAAGCGCTGACTATTTGAATTTCTTTAAACAACAAATAACCAATGCCATCAACGTTCAAAGAGTTTGTATCACACCCGTAGACTTCACTTTTAATAATGGGCAAGGCGTTCATTTGGAAGCTAAGTCTTGGGGAGATGCTTTTAGTCATGGACTTATTGAAGGTTTATTAGTATATCCTGTCGCTTGGTTGTTGCATAATTTTAGCATTGCTTTTGGTGGCAATGGTTGGGGACAGGTTTTGGCCATTTTAGTGGTGACGATTATTGTAAGAGCCTTGATTGTTCTTGTAAGTTTCAAGCAAACAATGGCACAACAAAAGACCAATCTTATTCAACCGGAACTAAGGCGAATTCAAGAAAAATATCCAAATGCCAATACGAATCAATATGAAAAAGCTCAATTAGCTCAAGAGCAGATGGCTTTGTATAAAAAATACGGTATTAATCCTTTTGGAATGATTATCGTGTTGATCGTTCAATTCCCGGTTTTTATCGCTGTGTGGGGTGCGATGTCTGGAACAGCGATCCTTGCCGATGGTGAAATTTTAGGATTAAGTCTTGCTTCAACGACAAGCAGTGAAATCTTCAACCTCGATTGGGTCGCGATTGTGATTTTCGTGTTGATGAGCGCTGCTCAAATAATTTCGATGAAATTACCGATGATGCTACAAAAGAAACGCTTAGATGCCGTTGAAAAACGCGGTAAAAATCCAGCGGTCGAGAAGAATGAAAATACGATGAAATGGGTCAATAATATCATGATGGTAATGATTATTATTATGGGCTTTAGTCTTCCTGTCGGTATGGCGATTTATTGGTTTATCGGTGCTTTAATTTCTATTGTTCAAACTTTAGTGATTCAAAAAATCAATAACAACAAATCAAAAGGACTAAAATATAAAACCAAAAAATAAATAAAGGAGAATGATAAATATGAAAATTTACAACGGAAAAAGCGTCGAAGATCTTCTCGAACAAGCCGCTAACGAACTAAATGTATCCAAAGAAGATTTGATGTACGAAGTCAAAGAAGAATCTAAAGGACTATTTTCAAAAAAAGCGACGATTGAAGTATATGAAACAAGCGATGTCATTGAATTTGCAAAAAATTACGTTAAAGAAGGCATTGAAGCCTTAGGGTTTGAATGCGAAGTGACTCCGACTTTCGTCGATGGTATTATCAACTTGAAAATCGAAAGTCCTCGTAATTCGATAATCATCGGAAAAAATGGTCGTTCTCTTCAATCTTTAAATGAATTGACTCGCTTAGCCGTCTCTAATCGTTATAAAAAAAGATTCAGAATTTTGCTTGATGTAAGTGATTATAAAGAAGAAAAATACGCGCGGTTAATTGCCATCGCCAGAAAATTAGCGCATGAGGTAACAAGAACAAAGGTCGATGCTGTTTTAGATCCGATGCCGGCCGATGAAAGAAGAGCGATTCATAATGCGTTAACCGGAATGCCACACATTAAAACAGAATCTGAAGGTTTTGGAAAAAATCGACAGATTCACATTAAATATATCGGATAACAACGCAACCCCCTTTCAACTGAATGGGGGTTTTAATGTAATGGGATATTTTAATGCTTAAATTAATATTGTATAATTTAAAATTGAGGTGTCGTTATGGATAAAATTAGAATCAATATGCTGTCAAAAGCAGATACGGTAGATGGCCAAGGGGTTGCTTCGGCATATAAAGAACAAGTAAACTTAATCAAAGAAGGAGCTAATGATCTTTTTGATGTTTCAATCAATAAGCATGGTAAATTTGATATTATTCATATTCATACCGTAAATCCGACCTACTATTTAAAAATGATCACTGATAAAAAAGCGGTTCATGTCGCATACGTGCACTTTTTACCGGATACTTTAGACGGTTCAATTAAATTGCCCCGTTTATTCTTTAATATCTTTAAAAGATATGTTAAAAGTTTCTATAAAAAAGCTGACGAAATTGTTGTTGTCAATCCGATTTTTATCGATCCTTTAGTAGAATTAGGGATTGCTAAAGAAAGAATCACCTATATCCCTAACTTTGTCTCTCATGAAGATTTTTATCAGATGGATAAAGATAAGGTAAAAGAAATCAGAGAAAAATACGAAATTCCGCAAGAGGCATTTGTGGTGCTTGGTGTTGGACAAGTTCAATATCGTAAAGGAGTTCTAGATTTCGTGGAAGTTGCTAAAAAAAATCCTGATATTACTTTTGTTTGGGCTGGAGGTTTTTCCTTTGGAAAAATTACCGATGGCTATAAAGAATTAAAACAAATAATCGATAATCCTCCGCAAAATGTAAAATTTATCGGAATTATCAAAAGAGAAGAAATGAATGAAATCTATAATATGGTCGATTGCCTCTTTATGCCTTCTTATAATGAACTTTTCCCGATGTCGATATTAGAAGCGGTCAATGTAAGAAAACCTATCGTACTTCGTGATTTAGATCTCTATCAAAAAATTCTTTTCGATCAAT
Source organism: uncultured Bacilli bacterium (assembly GCA_947588815.1). Classification (GTDB taxonomy): domain Bacteria; phylum Bacillota_I; class Bacilli_A; order RFN20; family CAG-449; genus CANQAG01. The sequence goes on along the minus strand of CANQAG010000003.1, from coordinate 28,809 downwards.
ATACCAAAGCTCACGATAATGAAGGATTTTCTAAAATTATTCGCAAATTAAAAGAAGATCCCGAATATTTGAAAGAAGAAATTTTAAAATCTCAGTATATTTCTAATTACTATTCTAAAGAAAATGTTTTAAAACTTTGGAAGGATTATTATATGCGTATTTATCAAGCAAAGAAGGAACAAAAATAATGTTTGATACAATTGTCGCGTTAGCAACGCCACCATTGAAAAGTGCTTTGGCAATAATTAGAATGAGTGGTCCTAAGACCGAAGAAATATTAGATGCCATATTTAAAAGCAGGCGCAAAATTGAACCAAATTATGTTCGATATGGAAAAATTATTAATCCAAATGATGAACAGACGATCGATGAAGTTATGGCGACTTTTTTTCAAGGACCTCATTCTTTTACCGGTGAAGATATGGCGGAAATTTCTTGCCACGGATCAGTGTTGATTGCCAATCAAATAATTGAAATGATTATTAAACTTGGAGCTCGCTATGCAGAACGAGGCGAATTTACAAGTCGGGCTTTTTACAACCAGAAAATAGATTTAGTTCAAGCCGAAGCCATAAACGATTTGATTAACGCTAAAAGCTATGGTGCTAAAAATCTCTCTTTGAATGCTTTAAAAGGTGAAACTTCTAAATTATTGTTCCCTTTAGTCGAAGATTTGGCCTCTTTGTTGGCTAATATTGAAGTGAACATCGATTATCCAGAATATAAAGATATCGAAGAATTAACATACTTACAAATTCAAAGTAAAATCATCAATTGTCAAAATGTGATTGATGACTTAATTAAAGACGGAAAGAAAAACATCATCGTTTTAGAAGGAGTCAAAGTAGCGTTGGTGGGAGAACCTAATGTTGGTAAATCCTCTTTACTCAATGCCCTTATCGCCGAAGAAAAGGCTATTGTTACAGCAATACCTGGAACTACGCGCGATGTAGTCGAAGGTGAAATCGTTTTAGAAGGTGTGTTAATTCATCTTTTCGATACAGCCGGTATTAGAGAAACCATAGATCCGATTGAACAGTTAGGCATTCAAAGATCGATAAAAAATATTGAAGATGCCGATTTGGTAATTTATGTGAAAGACCAAAATGAACAACAATCTAATGACTATTTGGATAAATTGTTACTTAATAAAAATGTAATAACAGTATATAATAAAAGCGATTTATTATATAATACGAACGATGATAAATTAAAGGTGTCGGCATTAAATAACGATATTGGAGCATTAAAAAACGCGATTGTAAAAGAGCTACATTTAAATAATATTACGTCAAATAAACCTTCGCTTTGTTCTGCAAGACAAATCGCTTTGCTTGAAAAAGCAGCAAAAGAATTAAATCAAGCGATTGAAGAATCAAGATCACAGATACCATTAGATTTGGTGTCCATTCATATAAAAAGTGCGTACGATTATCTTAATGAATTATTGGGAAGAGAAATTCGTGTCGATTTAGAAAAAGAGATCTTTGCACGATTCTGCGTAGGAAAATAAAATGTTCGATACTCACACTCATCTTTACGATGCCATGTTTGAAAACTCTCAAGAAATAATAGAAAAATGTCTTGAGGAAAATAATCTATTGTTGATGCCGGGAGATAACTATTCAAATTCTTTGAAAGCTCTTGAATTAAGTGAATCTTTTAAAAATGTGTATTGTGCGGTAGGTCTTCACCCTCTTGAAGTAAAAGAAGATTATCAAAAAGAAATCGAAAAGATTATTAATCTATGTTCTTCTTCAAAAGTTAAAGCGATTGGAGAAATCGGATTAGATTATTATTGGATAAAAGATGAAAGTGAAAGAAAAAGACAACGCGAAGCGTTTATTTTGCAAATTCAAAAAGCTAATTTAATAAAATTGCCGATTATTATTCATGATCGTGACGCTCACGAAGATACTTATCAAATCCTTAAACAATATCCACCTCTTTATGGAGGGGTGTTACATTGTTATTCCGGTTCTTTAGAAATGATGGAAAAATTTTTATTGTTAGGATTATATATCGGGTTAGATGGACCGGTTACTTTTAAAAACGCTAAAACTCCTAAAGAAGTAGCATTAAAAGTTCCTTTAACGCGTCTTTTAGTAGAAACTGATTCACCCTATTTATCGCCGGAACCTAAACGGGGTCAAAGGAATGATTCGTTGAACTTAAAATACATCATTAAAGCAATTGCGGATATTAGAGGTCTTAATGAACAAGAACTCGCAGATATCACCGAACAAAACGGAAGGAGGTTTTTTGGCATTGAATAAAGAAAGACTTCCTCATCAAGTAATCGTTGTAGAAGGAAAAAGCGACGTTGCGCGATTGTCGTCATATTTTGATTGTGAATTTGTGATTACCAATGGCTCTGAAGTACCATCAAAAACCATTGAATATTTAAAAAATCTTCCTCAAAGTTGCGATATTTTAATTTTAACAGATCCGGATTATCCAGGACTTCGCATTCGCGATCAGTTGGCGAAGGAATTACCAAATGCCAAGCATGCTTTCGTAAGAAAAGAAAAATCCATTAAAGGAAAAAAACTCGGTGTCGCAGAATGTGAAACCGAAGAATTGTTGACGGCAATTAAAAATGCGGTAAGTTTTCATGAAATTGACCGACAAGTTTTTGATTTAGAGTTTTTGTATCAAAACAAATTAATAGGCTCATCAAATTCCAAAAAATTAAGGGATGATTTAATGGATAATTTTAAACTGGGATATGGAAATGCTAAAACTTTTTTAAAGAGATTAAATACTAGTTCAATAACACGCCAAGAAATTATTGAATATCTAAGGAGCAATAGTGATGATTTGTTCTAAAGAATATGTTTTAAAAACCTTAAAACAAAAAGCGATGCGACCAAAAAAAGTATTTTCACAAAACTTTTTGATTGATTCAAATGTTGCACAAAAAATTATCGATAATTTAGAAATTGCTGAAAATGATACAATTGTTGAAATTGGGCCGGGACTAGGCGCTTTAAGTGAATTGTTAATCTCGAAAACCGACAAAGTGATCCTTTATGAAATTGATAAAGATATGGTAAATCATTTGAATGAAGTTTTTAAAGATACTGCAATAGTTATAAAAAATCAGGATTTTTTGAAAGAAGATTTGCTGGCCTTTAAAGACATGAAGGTAAAATTTGTTTCAAATGTCCCTTATAATATCACTAGTCCCATTATTGAAAAAATAGCATGCGCTCCTTTTAGACCGGTTTTATTTGAATTTATGATTCAAAAAGAAGTTTATGAACGCTTGAAAGCTAAAGATGGCAAAGATTATGGTCCTTTGAATATCCTTATTGAGTATATCGGAAAATTGGAATTAGTCAGTAAAGTCAATCATGAAGCCTATATTCCTTCTCCGCATGTCGATAGTGTTGTTTTATTGCTTAAATTTAATCAAGAATATGATCCGAATGTTGCTGAGGAACTTAAAGATTTATTGAAAAAATCTTTTGCAATGCGAAGGAAGACTCTTTTTAACAATTTAAAAGTTTATTTTGGAAAAGAATATACTGAAGCGTGGTTAGCAAGAGCGAAACTGAATGGTACGATTCGAGCAGAAGAATTGACGTTAAAGGATTATTTAAAATTAATTGAGGTAAAATAAATCATCTTTTTCATATATATACAAAGGTGATTAAAATGCAAATAGGAGATTTAGTGACACGATATTCTCATCAGCACGATGTCATTTTTAGAATCGTTGAAATCAAAGATGGGAAATGTCTTTTAAAAGGCGAAGTGGTTCGCTTGATTTGTGATGCCGATGAGAAAGATTTACGCCCATATAAATTAGAAGACAAAATCAAAGTTACCTTGCCCGCACTTGAAAGAAATCGTGCCCAAAATTTGGTGGAAGGAAAAATCCTTCATCTAGATGGTGATGAATATTATTTAAAAAAAGCGATGAAAGCTTATCAAACTTATGACTTAAAAGCCATTGGTTATCATGTTGAAGAAAGCCGAATGTCAGCGGTTGTCGCTTCATTAATAAATAAACATCATCCTGACGTTTTAGTTCTTACAGGACACGATTCATTAAAAACAAATAATAAAAATGAATTGTATAACTTGACTTCTTATCGCAATTCGAGTAATTTTGTCAATGCAGTGTTAGAAGCACGAAAGGTTGTTTCTGATAAAGATTCGCTAGTGATCGTTGCTGGAGCCTGTCAAAGCTATTATGAAGCGTTGATCGATGTTGGCGCTAACTTTGCTTCTTCGCCCGCGAGAAAAAATATTCATCTTTTGGATCCGGTGATTATAGCAAGTCAAATAGCTTCTATTAGAGTTACTGAATACGCGGATATTAACGATATTCTTCAAAGCACCATTTCCAAAGAAATGGGAGGATTGGAAACGAGAGGACGCGCACGCAGAACCTTTTTAGGAGGAAATGCTAATGCTTATGGTTAAGGCCCACGCTAAAATAAATTTGGCGCTTGGTGTAGTTGGTAAAAGAGACGATGGATATCATTTACTGGAATCTATTATGTTACCTTTAGATTTACATGATCGAGTGGAAGTCGAAATTATTCCTTCAAATTATGGTGGAACATTTATCACTTGCGATGATATCTCGGTTCCTACTGATGAAACAAATCTTGTACATAAAGCTTTTGCCCTCATGAAACAAAAATTTAATTTTAAGCAAGAATTTAGAATACACATACATAAAATTATTCCTCTTTCTGCCGGTTTGGGTGGTGGTTCTGCCGATGCTGCTGCAGTGATTAATGCGCTTAATCGCATCTTGAAGTTAAATCTGTCCCGCGAAGAATTAATTGAAATCGCTTATCAAATAGGTGCGGATGTTCCTTTTTGCTTATTCAATCGCCCAGCCTATGTTACCGGTATTGGTGAAAAATTAGAGGAAATTAAATGTCATGACCGATATTATGTTTTGTTAGCTAAACCCAAAGAAGGATTATCTACCAGACAAATTTTTAATGATTATGATACGATGCAAATTGATAAAAAAGTTGACATGGGAGAATTAAAAGAAGCTTTGCGAAAAGGTGACGATCAAATAATTGCGAGCAATATGATCAACGCCCTTGAAAAACCGGCATTTATACGAATGCCTTCAGTCCAGAAGATTAAAGAAAAATTGGTGGAATTAGGGTTTAATAAAGTTTTAATGACAGGTTCTGGTACTTGTGTGGTTTGTCTATCTAAAGATTTAAAAGCTTTGCAAAAAGCAGAAATTGAAATTAGATCCCTTGCATATTTTACAAAAATTACCGAAACATTGTCTTAAAATATCATATTATGTAATATGAAAGTTTATGATCGATTAATTATCTTACTATATCCAAAACTCGAAAAGGATGAAAGTAAGATTTTTTATTATCCGTATGGGGTACCGCTTTATGAATATTTTAAAATTAATGCTTCATACGATTTGATGATTGAAACTGAAGATGAACTTTTAAAACAAACAGCTTTTAAAGATTCTATAAAATTGGTTTCAGATAATACTAAATTTACTTTCGTAAATAAATACAAACAAATTATTGCCTATAACGGTCGTTATTTATTAGATGACGAAAAAATGTTTAACAAATTGACAAAACTTAAAAAAGGTAAAATTCAATTATTGAATTCAAAAAAACAAGAAGTGTGTACAATCTATAATCAAAACTATAATATGTATAAAATTATTAAAGATAGAATAAAAACTTATGATATGTTTGACAATGTCGATCGTGCAAAGTATTTGCAACGCATGAATAATCAAACAATAAATAAATGGATAAAATATGGTGTCGTTTTTGATGATCCGACACACACATATATTTCTCCGTTAGTGGTGTTTGGTGGTCAAAATCATATATTACCCGGAACAATATTATATGGAAAAACGATAATCGGTCAAAAAAATATAATCGGACCACATTCTGTTATAGAAAATTCAATAATCAAAGATTATAATAATATCACTCTTTCAAAACTTTTAAATGTTGTTGTAGGAAGCAACGAAACTATCGGACCTTTCGCTAATTTGAAAGAATCTGACGATGAAGTTTTCAAAACATAACTAAGGAGGAACGGCATGTTAGACAACGCAGTAATTTATTCATTGACCGCCAATAAAGAACTTACTGAAGAAATTGCTAAAAATCTTGGCATGAAAGTAAGTGAGTGTTCAGTTAGTCATTTTGCAGATGGCGAAATTATTTGTGAACCGCTTGATACTGTAAGAGATAAAGATGTCTATGTTATTCAATCAACCTGTTCGCCGGTTACTGAGCATTTATTTGAAATTTTAATATTTGCCGATGCGTTAAAACGAGGCTCGGCCCGACAAATAAATCTTGTCATACCTTATTTTGGATATGCAAGGCAAGATCGAAAATCAAAACCACGACAACCGATTACAGCGCGACTTGTCGCTGATTTAATCAAAGTGACAGGAGTTGATCGAGTAATTACGGTCGATTTACATGCTCCGCAAATTCAAGGATTTTTCTCTTGTCTAGTTGATGAATTGACTGCAATTCCGCTCATTGCCGATTATTTTTGGAAACAAAAGCTGGATTTTGAAAACCTTGTAGTTGTTTCGCCGGACCATGGTGGTGTCAATCGAGCAAGAAAAGTTGCGGAACGCTTAAATGTTCCTTTAGCGATTATCGATAAAAGAAGAACTAAGCCAAATGAAGCAGAAGTGATGAACATAGTCGGTAATGTTGAAAATAAGGATTGTATTATTATTGACGATATGGTTGATACCGGAGGTTCTTGCTATGCCGGAGCTTTAGCACTAAAAAAACACGGTGCAAAATCGATTAAACTTGCTTGTACTCACCCGGTTTTTTCTAAAAATGCTTATGATCGAGTTTTAGCGGACGTGTTTGATGAAGTGGTTGTTACAAATTCTATTCCTCTTAAGCAAGAAATGTGCGTTGAAAAAGTAAAAGTGCTTTCCTTGGCTCCGATGCTTGCCAAAGTCATCGAACATGTTGAAACAGGACAAGCGGTTTCAATCGTATACGATTTGTACAATCACGCTAAGTAAAAATGACCTCTGTGGTCGTTTACAAGATATCATTTTGTTTGCTCCTATTTATCGTTTGATTAAATATCATGGTTAAGAAAGGATTTATTTATGGAAGCTTTTGAAACTTTTCTTTTCACTCCTTGGGGAATGGCAATTGTCGCCTTTATCTTTGTGATTATCTTTAAATTTATCTACTTTTTTACTTCGTCCATTGGGATTATTCGGCAAATCTTTATGATTGCCGGTATCGCTATCTTCTGTTATTTTGGTTTTGCAAATGCCGAGATAGATCCTGACTTAGATATGCGTCCTTTTATTGGTACGGATTGGTGGAAAAACGCGGGTATCATTTGGCTTGGAGCAACCATTTACTTTATGTATTTATTTGCGGATTTATCTTGGGAAAAGCATTATTATGATGAATATAAATATAGGTTCATTCAGCATTTTTTAGGATCCCCGGAAATTGAAGTTGTTAAAGAAGTTCGTGAGGAAACTCACCCTATAAGGTGGGTAATCTTTTCAGCTTTTTTAGGTCTTGGTGTCATGTGCGGTTCCGAATTAATGGGCACCATGATAAAAAATGACTTCTTCTATAATGGATATTTGGGATGCGGAATTTTTGGCTTAGCTTTCTTGCTCATCTATTTATTAAGAATATTAACTAAAATTGTAAAAGCCGCGAAAGATCGTTGAACAAATTTATAGAAAATATTTTACCATAAGAAAAACCCTAAAGTTTATCGCTTTAGGGTTTTTTAATAAGTAGTGTTAACGTTCCTTATTTTTCAAGTTTTTCTTTAATCGCAGCTTGAGCGGCAGCTAAACGAGCGACTGGAACGCGGAACGGAGAACAGGAGACGTAATCAAGACCGGCCTTGTGATAGAATTCAACCGATTTTGGATCGCCACCGGTTTCGCCACAAACACCGACGTGAAGATCTTTACGTGTTGCACGACCAGCCTTAACAGACATATTGACTAATTTGCCAACACCATCTTGATCTAAGGTCTTAAATGGATCTTCTTCGAAAATCTTGTGCTCATAGTAATCCGGTAAGAACTTGGCGGCATCATCACGGCTGAAACCGAAAGTCATTTGAGTTAAATCGTTGGTACCGAACGAGAAGAATTCAGCTTCTTTGGCGATTTCGTCAGAGAGAAGAGCGGCTCTTGGAATTTCAATCATCGTACCGACGTGGTATTTCATGTTGACACCGGCTTCTTTAATTAAACGATCGGCGGTTTCAACGATGATATTTTTAACAAATTTTAATTCGCGGACATCAAGGACAAGAGGAATCATAATTTCAGGTTCGACTTTAACGCCCTTCTTCATGACGTTAATAGCGGCCTTGATAATCGCAGAGGTTTGCATTTCGCAAATTTCCGGATAGGAAACGGCAAGACGGCAACCACGGTGACCCATCATTGGGTTAAATTCATGTAACTCAGCGATACGATCTTTGACTTGTTGAACGGATTTTCCGGTTGCGACGGCTAATTCTTCAATCTTGTCTTCTTCTTGTGGTAAGAATTCATGAAGAGGTGGATCTAATAAACGGACGTTAACATTTAATTCGCCCATGATTTCATATAATTCTTCAAAGTCTTTTTGTTGCATTGGTTCGAGTTCGGCTAAAGCAGCTTTACGATCTGCAACATTGTCGGCAAGAATCATTTTTCTCATTGAGAAGATACGATCTTTGTCGAAGAACATATGTTCAGTACGGCAAAGTCCAATACCTTGGGCACCGAAAATTTTAGCTTGTTTAGCATCACGAGGAGTATCCGCATTGGTGCGAACTTTTAATCTTCTTGCGCGATCAACCCAAGCCATTAATCTTCCAAAATAACCGGCGGTTAAATCCGGACTGACGGTCTTGATGGCACCGACGTAAACTTTTCCGGTAGAACCATCTAAGGAGAAAACGTCATTTTCAGTATAAACTTTTCCACCGATTGTTAAAGTTCTCTTTTCTTCGTCGATTAAAGCTTCTTTACAACCGCAGACACAGCATTTACCCATACCACGAGCAACGACGGCAGCGTGTGAAGTCATACCACCACGCATGGTGAGAATACCTTCAGCGGCAACCATACCTACGATATCTTCTGGGGAGGTTTCAGCACGAACTAAAACGACTTTTTCGCCATTAGCATGTCTTTTTTCGGCTTCTTCGGCAGTAAAGGCTAATTTACCGGTTCCAGCTCCTGGACCAGCAGCCAAACCTTCGGCGACTGGAGTAGCTTTAGCCAATTCATCTTTGTCAAAGCCTGGGAGTAACAACTTATCAAAGGATAAAGCATCGATTCTTAAAACAGCTTCATCTTCTGAAATTAATTTTTCATCGACAAGGTCGCAAGCTATTTTTAACGCGGCAGCAGGGGTTCTTTTACCATTACGTGTTTGTAAGAAGTAAAGTTTACCTTCTTCGACGGTGAATTCCATATCTTGCATGTCGCGGTAGTGATTCTCCATCTTTTTAATGGTTTCGACAAATTGTTCATAAACTTCAGGCATTCTTCTCTTCAATTCATCAATGTGAAGCGGAGTACGAATTCCAGCGACAACGTCTTCACCTTGTGCATTTGGTAAATATTCAGCAGAAATTACTTTTTCTCCGGTTGCCGGATCACGTGAGAAGGCCACGCCGGTACCGGAAGTTTCGCCCTTATTTCCGAAAGCCATCGATTGAACGTTGACGGCAGTACCCCAACTATATGGAATATTGTTCATCATACGATAGACATTGGCTCTTGGGTTATCCCATGAACGGAAAACAGCGGTAACTGCTTCAATTACTTGGACATATGGATCACTTGGGAAGTCTTCATTGAAGGTCTTCTTATAATAATCTTTATATTTTGCAACTAATTCCTTAAGTTCGGAAGCAGTAACTTCAGTATCTAACTTATAGCCACGGGCTTCTTTAAGATCATCAAGCATTTTATCCATGTCGGTTCTTGGATGACCTTTAGCGATGTTGGTGAACATCAAAATAAAACGACGATAGCAATCGTAAGCAAATCTTTCGTTGTTGGTCTCTTTTGCTAAAGCTTCGACCGTTTTATCATTTAAACCTAAGTTTAAGATGGTGTCCATCATACCAGGCATAGAAACCCGAGCTCCGGAACGAACGCTGACTAATAACGGATTTTTATCTCCGCCGAAGTTTTTGCCGGTTTCTTTTTCAACTGCGTGAACAGCTTCATAAATTTCCTTGACTAAATAGTCTGGGAGAACTTTGCCACTTTCGTAATAAAGAGTACAAGCTTCAGTTGTGACCGTGAATCCTTGTGGAATCGGAACTCCAATATGGGTCATTTCTGCTAAGCCGGCACCTTTACCACCTAAAAGCTCTTTGCCTAAGCCGTAAGCTTCTTTAAAGTGGTATACGTACTTTTTTTGCATAAATTTCCTCCTACATTCTATTGTTGTTAATATTATTATTAACAATTTTATGCTACTTCGCTATTTTAGCATGTTTAAATAGAAAATTGTAGATGTTTAAATGCGAAATGTTAAATTATAAATATTATTGAAGAGGTTCCTAATAACACTATTTTAATGGTTTTTAAGTTTTTCAATCTCGCTTTCGCTTAAAAGACGATATTCACCAACATTTAATCCTTTTAAAGTCAAGCAATCAAATTGAGTTCTTTTAAGCGACACCACGGTGTAATTAAAAGCAGAAAACATTCGCTTGACTTGATGGAATCTTCCCTCGGTTAAAATAACTTCGGCTTCTAAATCAGAAAGAATAGTTAAAGTTGCCGGAAGTGTTTTCTTACCATCAATCAAAATGCCAACTTTGAAACAATCTATCAACTTGTCACTTAAAGAATGATCCACAGTTACATGATATACTTTATTAACGTGCCTTTTGGGAGATAAAAGTCGATGGGCTAAATCCCCATCATCGGTAAGAAGCAGCACACCTGTGGTATCTACATCTAAACGTCCAACCGGAAAAAGAGCAACGTGGCGATAATCAGAAATAAGATTCAAAACCGAAGGATAGTTTTCGTCTTCGGTAGAAGAAATATATCCTTCCGGTTTATATAGAAGTATATAATGATTTTGTCGAAAATCGACTTTTGAGTCATTGACGAAAACAAGATCTTTTTCAGGCATAACGTGAAATGAATCTTCTTTTATTATTTGTTCGTTAACTTTAACTTGCCCGTGTTTTATTAAGAATTTCACCTCTTTACGACTGCCATATCCGGAATTAGAGAGATACTTATCGAGACGCATATTTTAAATCCCCTAAATGGGTTTTTGAAAAAATTTGTTGACAGATTAAAAAATGAATACAACCGAAAGAAGCGCCTAAAAATGAGCCGGTTAAAACGTCGCTAAGATAATGAGCTCCGACAAAGATTCTTGAAAAAGCGATTACAAACGCTAGCGGAAAGCTGATTAAACCTAATTTGCGGCGATATAAAAATATCATTGTCGCGGCAGAAAACGATGAAAAAGAATGCCCTGAAGGGAAAGAAGAACCGGAAGGGAATGGATAATTCATCGAAATCATAAATTCTGAAAAACCATCGATTTCGGTATAAGGTCTTGAACGATTGATGATGATTTTTAAGAAATAATCATTAAAAAGCCACCCTAACAATAAAATCACAAGGGCAAAGACGATTGTCATCGAAAATTTTTTGTTGCGGCAAAGTTGAACAATTAAAATCGTCAATAAAAATATAATCCAAATAAAGCCACCGCTTCCGAGTTTAGAAAAAATAATCATAACCCGATTAACAAAATCAGAGCCATGAAGATTTTCAAGAAAAAAACGACTGACAATATTATCTAGATTCATCTTTTGATTCCTTTTCAGTTAATTTTTTATTATATTTACGATTTAAATAATCTAAGGAATATGAGCCGACAATTCCGCCGACAAAAAGAACGATCGAAACGATAATTTGGATTAAATCGATTTGAATACTATAATCGACCTGCATATAAATTCCCGCTAAAGAACCGACAATAAAACCGATAATAGCGAAGAACGTTTGTATCTTCCATTTCGCTAAGCAAAATGAAATAAATTTTGACATAAAGTAAAAGCCGATAATAATTCCAATACCAAAAGGAATTAAAATCAAGATTGATTGAAAAATATTTTCAAAATGTAATAATTGAGCACACACATCCAAAATCGGTTTATAAAATCCGACAAGCATTAAAACCATCGAACCGGACACTCCGGGAACAACTAGAGTTGCGGAGGCCAAAAATCCGACCAAGAACAAAACTATATACATATACCATTGAATGTTTATTAAAGTGACATCAGGTGTATTGGTAAATAAATTAATGGCACAAAGCCCGATAACTAAAATTAATGGAATGGCGCTGATTAAAAAATTAGTTGCTTTTTCATATCCTTGAACATTGCGATACAAAGAAGGCAATTGTCCGATGATTAAAGCGACAAACAGAGTCGCTGTAGGAAATGGGAAATTGGCTAATGCCCATTGTAAAGGAATAATTAAAGCGACAATACCTAGAAGGATGCCGATTGCAAATGGCAAAAGAGTTAACAACGATTTTTTAAAATCTTTGGTAATATTACTTACTGCATTTAATAATTTGTCATAAACATTAAGAATGATGGCTAAAGTTCCTCCGCTTACTCCGGGAATTAAACAAGCGATGCCAATAAGTGCTCCTTTTGCAGTATCTAAGAAAAAAGATTTCATTTCATCCACCTCATTAGTGCATTTATATCTTACAAATAAAAAACAATAAAAACAACCACAAGAACTAGTTTGAATATATTCTAAAAGCTACAAATTTATTATTTACCATCACCGATAATTTAATAAAACGGTTTTATGTAAGGCATACTAACAAAGTAAAGGAGTGAAATTATGCCAAATTTAAAATGCCACGATCATACTTGTGATCACAATTACTGTACTCACTGTACGAAAAAAGGAATTCAAGTGAGCAACACAGCTTATTGCCGTTCATATGAAAAAAGACGGGATGATGATTCTAAACTCGCACAATGGGAATATGAATTTGCTTCTGATCAACCTTTTTCTTTAGAGACAGATGAACATGTCGTGCTATGTGATGCTTCGTCTTGCCGTCATTTCTATGCCAATAAATGCACAGTTCATCATTTGCGGGTCGATCGAAAAGAAGTCGGAGCTAAATGTATAAACTATATTGAAAAGTACAGATAAAATCTGTGCTTTTTAATTTTTATCAACGTAAAGATTATTGGTAATCTTTTCAAAGTCTTTTTTGGATAGATAAATGTAAATAACGGCACAGATCGATCCTAAAAAACCGATTATCGGTAACATCGCGCCGGTTACGACACGGAAGGTTAAATCAGGATTTGGTCCGGGATTGTTGCCATCGACATAACCAAAAAGAGAGCTTACTAAACTCATGAAAATCGCAGATATTGCGACAGATAATCTTTGCAAAACACTACCCATAGATAAGAAGGAAGCTTCTCTTGAAACCCCATTTTTCTTTTTGTCCATATCGATAATTTCGGCCCCCATCAAATCTGGAGTAATCATTATTCCTCCAACGCCCGGTCCAACGACAGATACGACGATAATACCACTTATAAAATTGTATGGGATTGCTAAAGCAGCAAGCAAAAAAGGAAATATTATATACGATATTTGCCAACATTTTCGATAACCCCATTTTTGCATTGCTTTGTACCAAAGTGGCACAGAAATGATTACCGCGACAAATAATATTCCCATTAAAATACCTTGTTCTAAAGAATTTACCTTTAAGACATATTTAGCATATAAAGGATAAATTGTCACCAAAACACCAAGGCAAGCTTGATTGAAACTTACGGCAATATTGTATATTAAAAAAGCTTTGTTAGTAAATGCATCTTTGATCGTTTGGCGAAAAGAATAAGGTTTAGTGTTCACAGTATCTTCGGCTTGTTTATAATTAATTCCGGTCACACAATAAATCATTATTGCCATATAAATAACACCATAAATGATACCAAGACCGATATAACCGATCAATTCTACCAAGTAAGGTGACGCCACGAGACAAATCGCCATTCCAAGAAGTTCTCCGATATGTCGGATTGATGAGACTTTGCTTCGCTCTTTTTCTTCGACAAATAAAACGGGATATAAAGCATAGTAATTGGTGTACATGATAGTTGAAAAGTTTTCAAAAGTAATAGAAATCAAAAGATAGAAAATAAAAAATTGAATTGTCGAAAATCCTGTTTCAGGACTTACAGCATAAGTCAAAATTACAGATAATGCTAAAAAAGGCATGCAGGTTACTAACCATGGCAATCGCTTCCCCCAACGACTACGAGTTTTTTCACTTAGAGCCGAAAATATAACATCATTGACACCATCGACGATTACAAAGATTATTTTACTTAAAGTTGCAAGGTTAATCGTTATAAGCGCCGCTTGATCGACATAATATGTATAAGAAAATCCGTGAAAAAGTTGCGTAAGAAGCGTTAACGCAAAAAGACCTGTTGAATATCTGAATGCAGAAGTCTTTTTTTTCATGACGAGAACACCTTTCTATGATATAATATTATAGTTTAAAGGATGTGAACTTTATGTTACTTTTTGTCGGATTAGGTAATCCAGGTAAGGAATATGCAAACACACGACACAATTCTGGTTTTTCAGTAATTGAGGCGTTTGAAAGCACAAACGATATCAAAGTAGATAAAGACGGCTTTAAAGGTAAATATCAAAAAACATTATATCACAATCAAGAAATTTTGCTTCTAAAACCATACACTTATATGAATCTTTCTGGTGAAGCGGTTTTTGCCATCATGCAATTTTATAAAATTCCGATTGAAAATTTGATAGTTATATATGATGATATGGATTTACCATGCGGTAAAATAAGATTACGTGAAGGTGGATCTTCTGGAGGACAAAAGGGTATCAAAAACATTATCGATATTTTAAAGACAGATCAAATAAAACGGATTAAAATTGGAATTGGACATCCTATTAATAGTGTGATTGATTACGTATTATCTAAACCGAGCGTTGAAGAAGAAGCGCTCTTAATGGAAGCACGAAAAAAAGCTTTGGAAGCAATCGATGCGATTATCGATCACGATTTCCATTATGCGATGAGTAAATTTAATTAAAATGAACCTAATTTTCGATAAAATATCAAAAAATAAAATAGTCACAAACTTTTTGAAAAAAGAAGGAACTTTTGTTGCGACGGATATTATTTCTTTAGCGTATCTCATCGCGAGTGCTTATAACAAACAACCACAAAAATACGCGATAATCGTTCCTAATTTATATAGTGCACAAGATTTATACGATAAACTATCTCTTTTGCTTGGTGAAGAAAACGTATTGTTTTTTCCTTGCGACGAAGTTTTAAGAATTAATCAAGCCGTTGTTTCTAGGCAATTGTTGGCGCAACGCTTATTTGTAATGTCGGAAGCGATAAAAAAAGATCATAAAATTTTAATCACCCACACTGCCGCGGTAACGAGAATTTTACCGAACAAGGATCTGTTTGAAGCTCATTGTTATGAATTTAAAATAGGGGATATCGTCGATATTAATCTTTTAGAGAAAAAGTTGCTTGAAAATGGATTCTATCGTGTCAATAAAATTGATCAAAGCATGCAATTTGCAAAACGCGGTGAAATCCTTGATATATTTCCTATAAATCTAGAGCAACCAATAAGAATAAATTTTTTTGATGATGAGATTGAATCATTAAGATATTTTTCAATAGATACGCAACGTTCAACAAGCGAAGAATTGCCCTCTGTAAAAATTTTTCCGTCAAACGAACTTTTAATTACTGATAGACAGCTAGAAAAAGGAGTAGCTAACTTAGAACTGGAAATTAAAAGCGAGAGTCTAAAACTCGATTTTGACTCTAAAACAAATTTAATCGAAAAAACAAGAAACGATTTAGAAGATATCAAAGAAAATGGTTTTAATGAAAACACATATAAATATTATTCATATTTCAACGATGATCCATACTCCATTTTGCAATATTTTGAGCCGGATATTATGGTTATATATGACATAACCAGATGTCGTGACGCTTACAATCTTAATGTTCACGAAGCTTTTGATTTTTATACTGAATTAGCCCAAAAAGGATATACATTAGAAAAAATAAAGCTTAATTTAGATTTTGAAAAAATTATCACGCAAAACAAGAATAATTTATTAGTCTCCAGTCAGTTCAATAATATTGATGATCAAAGTCTTAGAATGAGACCGATTCCTTTTCTGGGAGGTTCGATATTTAAAGCGTTGGAAATTATCGACAAATATATTGTGGAAGGGAACAAAGTCATTGTTGCTCTTGGAGAAACACAATTTAACACTTTTATAGAATATCTTGACGAATATGAAAGAGAATATGAAATTATTGAACCCAACCTCTCACCTAAAAACAATTTAGGAATATGCAAGATGAATCTTAATGAAGGATTTGAACTTATCGATGAAAAAGTTTGTTATCTTTCGGCTCGTGAAATTTTTGGATACCGTAATCATTTAACGCGCTTTATGCATCGATACAAAGAAGCGAAAGTTTTAAATTCCTATGAAGATCTTCAAATCGGCGACTATGTGGTACATGAAGAAAACGGAATCGGCCAATTTGAGGCGATAGTAAATCTCGAAATAGGAGGAATAAAAAAAGATTTTCTAAAAATCAGATATCAAAAAAAAGAAGTTCTTTATGTTCCTCTTGAACAATTTAAATTAGTGCGTAAATTTGTTTCAAAAGAAGGTGCGGTTCCTAAATTAAATCATTTGGGTGGCAATGAATGGAGCAAAACAAAAAAGAAGATTAAAGAAAAAGTTAATCTGATGGCCGAACGGCTCTTAGAATTATATTCAAAACGCGAAAGTGTCGAAGGATTTACTTTTGCTAACGATGACGATATGCAACGGGAGTTTGAAAGAGCTTTTCCTTATCCGTTAACACAAGATCAAGAAAAGGCGATAGCGGAAATAAAGGCAGATATGGAAAAAAGCACACCGATGGATCGGCTTTTATGTGGGGATGTCGGATTTGGAAAAACCGAAGTGGCATTTCGTGCGGCATTTAAAGCCATTTTAAGCGGAAAACAGGTCGCGTTACTTTGTCCAACCACGATTCTTGCGCGCCAACATTATGAGCGAGCATTAGAAAGATTCGCCCTTTTTGGAGTTAAGATCGCTTTGTTTTCGCGCTTTGTTAACGAAAGCACTCAAAAAGAGAACATTAAGCAGATTAAAGAAAAGAAGATTGATTTTATCATCGGTACTCATCGTTTGTTGTCTAAAGAAATAGAAATTCCATCGTTAGGATTATTGATTGTTGATGAAGAACAACGTTTTGGAGTGGAACACAAAGAGCGAATCAAAGAAATCGCCAATCAAATAGATGTTCTCACTTTGACGGCAACCCCGATTCCAAGAACCTTACAAATGTCACTTTTAGGAATACGGAGCGTTTCGACTTTAAATAGCGCGCCGATTAATCGAATGCCGATTCAAACATATGTGATGCCTTATTCTAAAAGTCTCGTGCAAGAAGTAATAGAAAGAGAATTAGCTAGAAATGGGCAAGTGTTTTACTTACATAACCATGTAAGTAACATTTTTCAAGTAGCACGTAGTTTACAAACTCAAATTAAAGGCGCTAAAGTTGCGGTTTGCAATGGTCAAATGGATCGCGAAGTGGTCGAAGATACGATGAATAAGGTATATAACGGCGAAGTGAACATTTTGGTTTGTACGTCGATTATTGAAACGGGAATTGATATTCCAAACGCCAACACGATAATCATTGAAGAAGCTGATACTTTTGGACTTTCACAGCTATATCAAATTAAAGGAAGGGTAGGTCGAAGCAATCGTATCGCCTACGCTTATTTACTATACAATGAACACAAGGTTTTAAATGAAAAAGCGAGAAAGCGATTGAGTGCGATTAAAGAATTTGCAGAATTAGGATCAGGTTATAAAATTGCTCAGTGTGATTTGACGATTAGAGGAGCCGGAGATATTTTAGGTTCAGAACAATCCGGGTTTATAGAAACCGTCGGCATCGATATGTATATTCGCTTGTTAAACGAAGTGATTGAAGAAAAAAAGGGAATAAAGAAAGAAAAAGTCGTTACTAGAGTAACTAATATTCCAATTGAAGGTTATATTCCGAAAGCTTATGCGGACGATGGAGATAAGCTTGAGCTATATCAAGAAATACAAGAAATTAATACTCTTCCGCAACTGATTTTATATCGCGCCAAAATTAGGGATATCTATGGTCGTTTGCCAAAAGAAGTAGAAGCTTTACTTAGAAAAAGAAAAATCGATATTTTATCTTCCAATCCTGGTATTGAATCAGTAAAAGAAGAAGGAGGTCAGATTATTATCGAGTTATCTTCAGAAGCTTCAAGAATTAATAAAATCGGTATTTTGCTTTTTAATGAAGTTCAAGATATCGCCAAAAATATTCGTGTATCATATCAAGATCGTAAGTTGAAATTAAGGTTAATAAAAACCGGACAATATTTAGATGATTTAGAGAAACTTTTAATTGCTATTAATAAATTGGTTAAATAATGGAAATAGTAAGAATCGGTGATTATGATGCCTAATGGTGTAATTAGAAGAGTCGACAGTTTAGGAAGAATTGTGATTCCGATTCATATGCGAAAACGCTTGATGATTAACGAAAACGACAATGTTGAAATTTTTTTGGATGAAAATAATCATATCGTGCTAGACAAATATTCAACCTTGAAGGGATCGGGAGAAATGTTCCATAAAATCGCGATTAGCATATATGAAAAATTAGCGGGAACGGTTTTAATTACTGATTTAGAAATGATTCTTGCTTCTTATGGCGAAAAAAGAATGTCATATGCTCCAGGAAGCTTATTGGATAATGAAGTCGTTGATTTAATGAGGATAAAAACTCATTCACAAAAAGAGACGATGATGATAAAATTAAATCAAGAAGAATCAGAATCATCTGTGGTTTTTCCGGTTTATTTATTGGATAATCCGATCGGATCAATAATTTTTATCCGTAGAGAAGCTTTAGATGATGGAGAAATAAAAACGATCGAGACATTTGCTCTTCTTATTAGCAATATGATGAAAGGATAAAAAGTGAGAGTTGACAAATATTTAAAAAATGCCCGTGTGATTAAAAGAAGAACAATCGCTAAAGATGTGTTGGATCTTGGTTTTGTAAAATTAAACGGCAAAGTTTGTAAACCTAGTTCTGAGGTAAAAGTCGGAGATGTTCTTGAATTGACTTTAGGCGAAAGAATTTTGAAGATTGCAGTTCGTGAAATTAAAGAGCATACAACTAAAAATGAAGCTTCGGAGATGTTTGAAATATTAGAAGATAAAGTAATTATTTAAAAAACCTTCACATAAACATTACTAAGTGGAGGCTTTTTTATGGAAACGATGGATACGCATGGAGATAGTAAAATCACGATTACATCTAGAACTAGTGTTGAACTTACGGGTGTAACAAAATTAGATAGCTTTGATAGTAATGAGTTTTTGATTGACACGATATTGGGACACGTTCACATCAGCGGGCAAAAATTAGCGTTAGGAACTATGGACTTGCAAAAAGGAATTCTTTCGATTAAAGGTGATCGAGTGGATAGTGCTCAATATGTTGGAAAAACAAAAGACAAAAGCAAAGAAGGATTTTTCTCAAAGCTGTTTAAATAATGCCATTATTGAATCAGTTTCAAGCATTTATCGGGTCGATGCTTTTTGGGGCGTTACTGCTTTTTTCATGGTCGGCTTTTAATCGGATTTTTTACCATTGTAAAGGTTTTTTTGTCCGTTTGATACCTGAAATCATTTTTTTCTTGATATCGACTCTAGTTTATTTTTCTTTTCTTTGCTTTTACACTGATGGAGTTTTAAATATTTTTTATATCTTAGGCATTTTTCTTGGAGCTCTTCTATATTATCGATTTTATGCACAACATTTTAACAAAGTATTTGAATCTGTCGCAAAGGTCATAGAAAAAGAAATTATTGTTCCAGCAAAATTGAAAAAACAGAAAGTAATTGCTATAATTAAACAAAAGAAAAATCGAAAGGAAAAACGCAATGAAACAGAAAGTATCGATAAAAACCAATCGAATCATTAGTATTTTCTCGCTTTGTATTTTTATCTTTTCAATTGGTCTTTTGTTGGTGGTTTCGATAAATGTCTACAATGCTTATACAAAAAATCAAGCTTTAGAATCTGAAAAACAAGCGGTGGTTTTAGAACAAGAGCATTTAAAAAACTTAAGCGACAAGCTAGCTAATGATGCGACATATTATTCAGTATTTTATCATAATGGTAATAGTTATATTTTCGATAATGGCAATGTTGTAATTATCTTTTCTTAGGTCGACGGATATCGACCTTTTTTTCTAATCGCCTAGTGTACGCTAGTTGCGGTGAGAAAATGATAGAAAATATTAAAACGTTAAAAGAAGAGCGCAGTACAATATTCATATATTTTATTTTTGGATTACTTTCGTTGTTGGTAGCATTATTCAACACAGCATATTTGTTTAATCCGTTTGTGATGGTTTTATTATATTTTGCGTATCGGCAAGAGTATATTACCGCCATTGTCACTAATTTTACGTTAATATTAGTAGGATTTCTTATCAATATTAATTATGGACTAGAGTTGAGTGTTGTTTGTTTTATATTTTTGTTTTTAGAAACATTCTCTAAACTTTTAAAAGCAAATTCCATTTTTAAAAATTACTTAAGTTTTATCTTTACGAATATTTTTGTTTTTACCATTTATCTTGTTAATTACCCCGATTTTTTTCAATTTCTTAATGGATTAATAAATGTTTTTTTCTCTTATGGATTATTACTGGCATTCATTAATCTTGAAAAAGTGATAAATGATGATTATGCGGTTTTTGATGACCGTTATAAAGTGTTAGTTATTTCGTCTCTTTCGATTTTGTTTTTGGGAATCGACGCGCTGTTTATCGCATTTTTTAATTTAGTGCATTTGGTTTTTAAAAAATGTACTTCTTTTCTTGTAAGTGGCTCTTCGATTGTTTTAGGAGCTTTCTTATTATACCTATTTAAAGGTGTCGGACTTAACATTTTATTGATTTCAGCGGCTTCTCTTTTGCTGTCGTCATTAGTTAAAACCAAATATAATTCCTATATATTTTTAGTTAGTTTTGTATTGCTGAATATTCTTTTGACACCGACTTTTTATCTTAATGGTTTCTTTTATCAAGGAATATTAGCTTTTCTTTTAAATCTTTTTATAAAACAAGAATGGATCGATGATCTTGAAAACATTTTTAAACGAAATGAAGATCTTCAAGTGTTAAAGAATGTTCAATTTGCTAATGCCACTCGTAGCAAAGTTCGCTCAATAGTATCTTATCTGGATTGTGTTTTAGATCCATCGTTAGATCATGAAACCCCGGCTTTTGAAAAAGCCAAACACAATCTTGATGCTTCGCTTTGTAGTGAATGTGAATTGCAAAACTCTTGTAGTCTTAATTCTTTGAAAGAAGCATTAATAAAAGATAATGCGACAAAACAAAATCGACAAGAAATCATCGACAAATGCCTTTATCCATATAAACTTATTAGACGCAGTGAAGTGGCACATGATTTTTATCTAGGGGAACTTAGTTATCGCCATCAAGCAGAAGAACGAAAAAAACTTTATCAAAATGAAATCGAAAATATCTATCGTCCGTTAAAAGAATTAGACGATGGTGAAGAATTTAAGTCGAAATACGAGCGATTAAAGCAAAACTATGATGCGCTTCATTATCAAATTAAGATCCACGCGTATGATGGAGTTGAATTGATATTGGAAATAGGAGTTGAAGATTTTGATGTAGATAAAATAGTGGATATAACACGCAACATTTTAAGAAAAAACTTTTATGTTAAACAAGAAGATGATTTACGTAGTGGCACTGTTTTGGTGTTATCTTCTCAAAATGTTATCGAAATCGAAAAAGGTCTATGTCTCTCTTCAAAACCGATAGATTCCGGAGATCAAATTGATGGCTTTAAAAGAAGTGGTGCGGAGTTTATCGTGCTTTCAGATGGAATGGGACACGATAAAAATGCCAATCTTGTTTCGTCTTATGTGATAAAAAGCCTTAAAGCTTATCAAAAGCTTGAAAGTGACGAAAGAAAAATTATCGAAAATTTGAATACTTTGGTAAAATCAAAATCGATGCATGAAATGTATGCGACATTGGATTTCTTAAAAATAGATTTAACCAATAAAAAAGCGAGAATTTATAAAAGCGGTTCTTTTCCGTCTTATATTTATCGTAAAGGAAAAATTATTACTCTCGATAAAATTTTCCCACCTTTGGGTATCGTAGCCGATTTAGATATTGTCTATGAAGACTTCTTCTTAGAAGAAGAGGATATAATTATTTTAATGAGCGATGGTTTTGGAGTAATAGAAGAAAACTTTTTACTTGAAAATATGGAAGCGATTAAAATGGTGGAAACTAGTAAAATGGCAGATCTATTATACGATGCACTTATTAAAAATAAAGATGAAGAAGATGATAAAACATTGTGTGTTTTAAAAGTCGTAAAGTCGCGGTATTATAATTGAAAAATTAATGCCTATAGTGCAAAATTGTAATCGAAGGTAAAATTATGCAAAAATTCTCTTACGATGTGAATAGAATATATTTAATCGCGGTTTCCGGAGGGCCAGATTCGATGGCTCTTTTAAAAATGTTAGCCGATTTAAAATTGAAACTTGTGGTTTTGCATGTCAACTATCATCGTCGTAAGGTTTCGAATCAAGAACAAGAAATGGTTGCTTTATATGCCAAAGAAAAAGGATATGAAATACATGTTCTTGATACTATAGATTTAAAACCAAAAGGTAATTTTCAAGCTTGGGCTCGGGAAATACGGTATGATTTCTTTAAAAAAATGTATCTTAAATATCATGCCGACGGACTTTTTGTCGCACATCATAAAGATGATCTTTTAGAAACTTATTTAATGCAAAAATCGCGTGGTAATTTGGTATCGTATTATGGATTAAATAGCGAGACATCAATTAAAGGAATGAGGGTAATTCGCCCGCTTTTAGAATATCGAAAAATTGAACTTTTAAATTATTGCAAACGAAATCAAATTCCTTATTCGATTGACGAAAGTAATAACACCGATGATTATACCCGTAATTATATTCGTCATCATCAAGTTTCTAAAATGACCGAAAATGAAATTGATGAAATGATGAAAGAAATCGATAATGAAAATCAAAAATTAAAAAAAACCATACAAAAGATAGAACCTTTTCTACAGCAAGATAAACTGATGATTTCAGAGATTGTTTGTTTGAGTGAAGAAGAAGAAACGCGCTTACTTTTTGCGTATATTACAAAAGTTTTGCCGTTTATTTCGGTAAAATTAGGTGCCAAGCGAATTCGTGAAATAAAAAGACTAATTAGAAGTCAAAAAGCTCACGCTAAAATGCTTTTAGATCCACCATACTATTTGTTAAAATCTTATGATTACCTATCTTTAAGCAAATTCGGCGACGATTTTCATTATGAATTTATAGTGGAAACACCACAAATTATCGACAATGAATATTTTTATTTAAATCTTACAACCGATACTTCAAAGATAAATGTCTTCGATTATTCTTATCCGTTAATAATCCGTACTTTTCAACCCGGTGATGTCATAAAATTTGGAAAGATTCATAAATCGGTAAGAAGAATTTTCATTAATCGCAAGATTCCACTTGATAAAAGAAAAAGGTGGCCGCTTATCGTGGATAAAAATGGAAATATTATTTATATTCCCTTGCAAAA
This sequence comes from uncultured Bacilli bacterium, assembly GCA_947588815.1. GTDB lineage: Bacteria > Bacillota_I > Bacilli_A > RFN20 > CAG-449 > CANQAG01. The sequence goes on along the minus strand of CANQAG010000003.1, from coordinate 4,919 downwards.
TAAAGTGGTGTCAAATAATATAGAAAACAATCCGATTATTGTGGTAAAATAAACAATGCATAAATATAAAATTTATGAGAGCACAAAATTAGACTATTTTATAGGAGGTAATTTGTATAGATGAAAAAGAAAAAAGGAAGTTGGATCGGCTATGTCGCCCCTTATCTTTTAATCTTAGTTATTGTCGTTGCGATAACGTTACTATTTAATAACAATTCCTATGGATCTTCGCAACATTCTGATGTCGCATGGGGCGAGATTATCGTCACTCATCGCGATGCAGATGGTAATGAAGTCAACGATTATGAAAAGTCGTTTTTATGGAATCAAAAAATCGAATCACTTCAAGTAACTCGATATAACGAAGGTAAATTGACCATTGCGGGCTATTATCTAGCTAACGACGCTCAAAACCGTGAAATTCGTTATAGTTTTACAAGTTCCGGATTGCTTACAGAAGCAAACTTATCGTATATCGACACGATTGTCAAAACAAGAACGACAGATAATGGAACATTATATTATACCAATCAAAACTATGCGATTATCAACGCTTACGAATCAAATGGATTTATGGATTGGTTACCAACCATCATTTTCTTTGTGTTGGGTATCGGAGCCATCATTTTTATCTTCTCAAGATTGAATGCCAGCGTTAATAGATCCAACAACACAGCGTTAGATTTCAATAAATCCCGCGCCAGAAGAGAAGAAGTTACCAATGTTCACTTTGATGATGTCGCCGGATGCGATGAAGAAAAAGCCGAAATGATCGAGCTCGTCGATTATTTGAGAAATCCAGGCAAATATTCAAAATTTGGCGCAAAGTTGCCAAAAGGCGTTCTTTTGGTAGGCCCTCCGGGAACCGGTAAAACATTGTTAGCCAAAGCCGTTGCCGGTGAAGCGCGTGTGCCATTTTACTCAATTTCGGGTTCTGACTTTGTCGAGATGTTCGTCGGCGTTGGAGCCGGACGTGTGAGAGATATGTTTAAAAAGGCTAAACAAAACACACCATGTTTGATCTTTATTGATGAAATAGATGCAGTTGGACGTCAAAGAGGTGCTGGTATGGGTGGAGGTAACGATGAACGTGAACAAACCCTTAATCAGTTGCTTGTTGAAATGGATGGGTTCTCCGATAATTTAGGAATTATCGTGATTGCCGCGACTAACCGTGAAGATGTTTTGGATCCGGCACTATTAAGAGCCGGTCGTTTCGATCGTCAAATCACTGTAAATTTGCCTGACAAACAAGGCCGTGAAGAGATTCTCAAAGTTCATGCTCGAAATAAAACCATTTCTCCGACAGTGAACTTTAAAGCCATTGCCGAAAGAACGGTGGGATATTCCGGTGCCGATTTAGCTAATGTACTCAATGAAGCCGCCATTCTCGCCGTCAGAGAAAATAAGAAAGAAATCTCGACAAAAGAAATCGATGAAGCCATCGACCGTCAATTCGCGGGTCCGGCTAAGAAAAGCAAAAAAATGTCTGAAAGAGAAAGACAAATTGATGCTTATCATGAAGCGGGACATGCGATTATCGGCTTAAAATTAGATGGAAGTGATGTTGTAAGGAAAGTCACGATTATTCCACGTGGAAACACAGGAGGTCATGTCCTTATGACTCCGCAAGACGATTATTTCTTGATGACAAAGACGCAATTGTTGGCTAAGATTGCCGGGTTGTTGGGCGGAAGATCTTCGGAAGAAATTTTCTTCTCCGATATTACTACCGGCGCTCACCAAGATATTGAAAGTGCCACTCGTATTGCAAGATTAATGGTTACGCAATATGGAATGTCGTCTTTGGGTCCGATTCAATATGAAAGAGATCAAGGTTCTGTTTTCTTAGGACGTGATTACAATAATACACAAAAGAATTTTTCAAATCAGGTGGCTTTTGAAGTCGATCAAGAAGTGAGAAAGATTATCGATGAAGCTCACGAAAAGGCTTTGGAGATTATTAGAAAATACAAAGAAGATGTGGAATTAATTGCTAAAGCTCTCTTAGAAAAAGAAACGTTAAATGCAGAAGATATTTCCTATCTTATTGAAAATCGTCATCTGCCACTCGACGAAACGGAACAAGAAACCAAAGTCGAACCGATAGAGACTTCTAAAGAACCGGTTCAAGAAGAACCCAAAGAAGAAAGTTCGGGTGAAAATAAAAATTAAGAAAGAGATAAATTCTCTTTCTTTTTTTGACTATGAAAGACATCGTAATTAATGATATTGTAATTAGTCCCCCTTTAATATTAGCTCCGATGGCGGGAATTACTAATTTGGCATATCGCAAAATGATGAAAAAGCATAATGTTGGTTTGGTGGTTTCTGAAATGGTTTCGGATTACGCCTTGATTTATGGAAATAAAGAAACCTTTAAAATGCTCGAGACGTTAAAAGAAGAACGACCGCTTTCTATTCAGTTATTCGGTTCTTCAAAAGAAAGTTTAGTGAAAGCCGTAAAAATCTTAAATCGATTTGATTTTGATATATTGGATATTAATCTCGGGTGTCCGGTTCCTAAAGTTGTTAAAGAAGGATCCGGGGCAGCTTGGTTAAAAAAAGAACGACAAGAAGAATTATTTGATACAATGCAAGAGATTGTCAAAAATTCAAATAAACCGGTAACTTGTAAAATTCGCCTCGGATGGGATCACGACGAAATCACTGTTATAGAAACTTGTCAAATTCTTGAAAAAAGCGGAGTGTCTTTAATCGCTATTCACGGACGGACGCGAAGTGATTTTTATTCGGGACGTGCTGATTATCAATGGATAAAAAAAGCTAAAGAAGCCGTAAATATTCCACTTGTTGCTAATGGCGATATTTTTAAAGCCGAAGATGCTTTTGAAGTATTAAATATTACTAACGCCGATGGATTGATGATCGGTCGAGGGGCTCTTGGAAATCCGCAACTTTTTGATAATATCGTAAAAAAAGAAAAAGGACTTCCTTTTAACGAAGAGATCGTTTTAGAACAACAAATAGAATTTTGCAAAGAACATTATCGCAATTTAATTGATTTAAAAGGTGAATATCGAGCTAGTCAAGAAATGCGCGGATTGGCGCCACATTATTTCAAAGGATTAAAAAATGCTAAAAAAATCCGCTTGGCTTTATCAAAAATCAATAATTATGAAGATTTTAAGCGCTTATTGCTCAATATTGAATTGTAAGCACGATTTATCACTTGTTTAAAAAGGTTTTATCAAGTAGAATAAAAAAGAAACACGGAGGTAGTGTAACAATGGATAATAAATTAACAGAACAAGAGATGATTAGACGTCAAAAATTGGATAAACTTAAAGAATTGGGAATAGATCCGTTCGGTCATAAATTTGAAAGAAACGCTAATTCAAAAAGCATCCATGAATATGATGGATTTCAAAAGGAAGAATTGGAAGAAAAAAACATTCTAGTTAAAATGGCCGGAAGAATCATGACTATCCGCAAAATGGGAAAAGCTTCTTTTTTCCACGTTCAAGATCGTGAAGGTTTATTTCAATGCTTCATTTCTAAAGACGGAGTCGGAGAAGCACAATATGAATTATTCAAAATGGCGGATATCGGTGATATTGTCGGTATTCAAGGAAAGTTAATGAAAACAAATACCGGTGAATTGACAGTTAAAGTTTCAAATTATGAACATTTGACTAAAGCGTTAAGACCATTACCTGAAAAATTCCATGGGTTAACCGATATAGAGGAACGATATCGTCGTCGATATGTCGATCTTATAATGAATCCGGAAGCTAAAAAAGTTGCTTTGACAAGACCGAAAATTATTAGATCCTTACAAAGATATCTCGATTCTGAAGGATTTGTGGAAGTTGAAACTTCGGTTCTTTGTTCGGTTTTAGGTGGTGCCGCAGCACGTCCATTTAAAACGCATCACAATGCGCTCAATAAAGATTTCACATTAAGAATCGCAACCGAATTACCATTAAAGCGATTATTGGTCGGTGGTTTAGAAAGAGTATATGAAATCGGAAGACTTTTCAGAAACGAAGGTATGGATACTAAACATAACCCTGAATTTACTACAGTCGAAGCGTATATGAGTTATGGTGATATATCGGATATGGCTAATCTTGTCGAAAATATTTTTAGAACCATCGCTCAAGAAGTTTGCGGATCCACAGTTATTCCATATGGTGATTTGACGATTGATCTACAAAGTCCGTTTAAACGAAAGACAATGGCTGAATTAGTCAAAGAGAAAACCGGTGTTGATTTTACGCAACCATTAACTTTTGAAGAAGCTAAAGCTTTAGCGGCTCAACATAATGTCCCGGTTGAAAAACACCATACCGGGGTCGGTCACATCTTAAATTCTTTCTTTGAAGTTTTTTGCGAAGATACATTGGTGCAGCCGACTTTGGTTTTTGGTCACCCGATAGAAATATCGCCGTTAGCCAAAAAAGGAAAAGATCCGCGTTTCACCGAAAGATTTGAATTATTTATCGGAGGAAGAGAATACGCGAATGCTTTTACCGAACTTAACGATCCTATCGATCAAAGAGAAAGATTCTTGAATCAATTAAAAGAAAAAGAATTAGGTAACGATGAAGCCAATGAAATGGATGTTGACTTTGTCGAAGCTTTGGAATACGGAATGCCTCCGGCTGGTGGAATCGGAATCGGAATTGATCGTATGGTGATGTTAATGACTAATTCTCCTTCGATTCGTGATGTTATTTTATTCCCGACAATGAAGCCCTTAGATTGACAGATATAAGAAAAAACCTTGAGCAGTCAAGGCTTTTTCTTTTTCGCCCAGACAGGGCGTGGAAATTGCTTTTTGTGGCTGGGTGTGGTAGGATAAAGCAACGATAAACGGGGATTTAGCGAGGCCAAGTAAGGAATGGAGTATAAAAATATTTTACAAGTCGATTGCCGCAAATCATTTCGTGAAT
>CANQAG010000002.1 GCA_947588815.1 uncultured Bacilli bacterium | reverse complement strand
TCATAGTAAAATTATATCATATTAAAAAAACAAGGATGAAGTCCTTGTTCTTATCGATTGTTAAATCGATTTTGTTCGCATAAAGTAATTTATTAATAATTAGTACCAAGAACCATATTTAATATTAAGTTGTCGCCAATTAGTAAATCTCGTATCAGAACTAGAGTAACGTGCTTGATATGAGTAACCTGAAATGGCAAGGAAAAGGCAAAGACCGGAAGCATCTTTAGAACTCACACCATAAACATTATAGACTACTAAGTCATTAAAAACAGTTTCAACTTGGTTGATGCCGGAGGATGAATAGGTAGAATTTGCTTTCATTTTATCGATAAAATCTTTCATGTCAAAAACATCGTAAGGGTAAAATTCATTGTCATAATCATCATAGCTAACTCCGAATTTTTGGCATCCATTTACTAAAGTTTTAAAGGTATTCCATTTACTAGTAGAATTGATAATGTTTAATAAATTAGAAGACATATTTTCCCAAGATTCGCGGAATGAAGGCATTAAACTTAAATCCAATACTGACATCGTCGCATCGTTATAACCACGCCAAGAAGGATCACTATTGTACATTTGAGCACATTTAGCGACAAAGGTATCGGAAATTTTTTCTAACAATGTTGTAGTTTCAATATTTGGATTACGATAAATTTCATTAAGCCATTGATCATAGTCCCAACCTTCGCCCGGTTCACTTTCTTGCGAAGAAATCATGTAGTCGAAATAATCGCCGTTTAAATCGGCAGTATCGGCGACCGCCATTAAGCAACAGTCGTATCCGATCCAAGATAGTTTTTCGTTGCGACCTACAGTTTTAAAGGCGTTTTTAAAAGCGTTATAAACTTCACTATTGGTTAATGGATCATCGTTGTAGTTTTCATCATAGCAACATCCATCGATACCACCACCATGATTCCAAAGAACAACACCGGTTTTTTCGGCTGGATAGTCGGTTAAGCCCCATTCCATAAAACTTTGGAATGTGCTCGTTAAACCCATGGAAGCTCTAGTAAGCTGATCGTCTTTAATTAATTGTTTATTTTCAACGTGCCATCTTTGAAGATATCTAGAACTAATACCATACTTACTTTCCCATGATTTTGCACCACCGGTTTCGATAATAACATTGACGTCTTCTGGCATATTGTTAACGGAAAGAATTTCTTCGATATTTGCCGTCGCTAAACCACTTTCGCTTTCTAAGTCAGCACCGCAGATGTAAATCATTACCGTGTAACGATCAAGCACGATATCTTTGACTTCGATATTACATTTTGCTTCATAATTTCCATCGGCTGTTTTGGCAGTAATCACTGTTGAACCTAATGTTAGACCTTCAACCACACCTTGTTGGGTTACACTAGCAACTGTATTATTGCTTGAGGACCATGTGACATTTTTATTGGTGGCATTATTAGGTTGCACATTAGCGGTAAGTTGCATCGTTTTGTTAAGACCTAATTCGGCAGAGGTCGTATTTAAAGTCACGCCGGTTACCGCAACTGAGTGAACATTTAATGATAAGGTACTTTGTAAAGAATCACCGTTTTCTGCAATTGCAGTAGCGGTAATTGTCGTTGTTCCGGCGCTTAAAGCGGTGACTAGACCGCTAGAAGAAATGGAAGCAACTGCAGTATTGCTAGAAGACCAAGTGACGGATTTTTGATTAGTATTAATAGGAGTGAAATTAACTGATAATTGTTCAGTTTCTCCAATAGCCAAAGAGGAACTTCCAACTACTTCAATGGCCGTAGGGAAAATCGGTTCCGCTTCTTTGCCACGATAAATTTGCGGTAAATCTTGGTTAGTTGAGGTGTATGTTGTAAAACGCGGGGAACTATTGTTGTAATACAAAGTTCCATATTTTTGATTGGAATTAGCGATTGAGGCAGCACCTGAAGAAGTGATAGAAATCGTCCAAGTAGTGGTTCCGGTATTCCACCCGACCTTTTTAGCGGCGGTAGCTCCTAATAATTTACCATTGCTACCGGTTAAGGTCCAATAAGAACCATTTTTCCCTAAGGTAAATGACATAGTGCTTTTATTTAATGTTTTAATCGATTGATTGTCGCTTGCAAAAGTTGAAGCGGTGGATGCTAAAAAGCTAGTTCCTGAAGAAATATCACCGGCGGTGACACCGTACTCAGAACAACCTAAGACAATCTCATCGCCACTTTGAAGATCATTAGTATTTTTAATTAAACTCCAAGTAGCGGTAACCGGAGCACTGACGATAATATTACAAGTTGCAGATATATTGCTTCCGTCTTGAGCTTTTACGGTTATCGTTGTCGTTCCGGATTTTAAGGCAGTGACTTTTCCGTTACTTGTGACACTTGCAACGCTTGATACCGAAGAATCAAAAGTAACACTTTTATTAGTGGCATTTGAAGGGAGCACATCGTAAGTTAAATTAAACGATTCTCCGACATTCATAGTTTTAGTGCTGGCATTTAAGTTTATTGCCGTGACGTAAATGACACTCGGTGTTGAGTTCGAGCTAGAGTTTGACTCTGGTTCATTTGAAAGTGAAGGACTAGTTGCAACAGAATCGTCGCTTAAACCTTCCGAAATAACTTCGGAATTCAAAGAAGATTGAGAATTAAGATTATTATTCGACGGATTATTATTTACGTCAAGATTACACGACGATAATAACATCGCCGCAAATAAAGATAAAATAAATAGTTTTTTTGAATTTTTCATATTTTTACCACCTTAAATCGACTAAATGCTGTCTTCTTCAGCTAAAAGTTTACTTGTAATAGCGATAGAATCGACAATTAGTTTCATGATTTGTTCAATGCGACTATCCTTGCGGTAGTCGGCTTTGCAAATATAATTAACGCGTTCTTCTTGCAAAAGGGGAAGAACTAGATTTTTCTTTCCTTTAGGATAAATCGCAATGGAACGCCCGCCTTTTTCCTTTACGAGAGTCATACAAGGAACATCGGTAATTCCGTCTCCAATATAAACGATATTGCTGATTGGAATTCTTTTTTCGACGCGTTGGTTGACTTTAGTATCTTCGGTTTCATCTAAAACGCCTTTAGATATTCTAAATAAATATTGGGTTTTAGCGGTATAGTTAATGGCGATACGCGGCCAACAAGCCTCACCATTTTCATCGTAAAGAAATTCACATCCGTAAATTTTCGTAAATTGATTGGCAATTATCGAACCATCGATTATTTCTTTGGTTCCGGAAGATACCACATAGTGTTCAACCATTACGCCGGCTTCTTCTGCATATTCGTTAATGCGTTTAAACCAAGTGGTAACTCCTTCGTAAAAGCGAATATCTTTGGCAAGAGATTCAAGATATTCTCTGGTTAATTTAATGTTTTTTTCTTTGGCACATTCGATCATCATGTACATATAGGAAAGGATTCTTTCCATATTTGTCTTTTTTGAAAACTCACCGGTACGACCCCAAAATTCATTAGGAGTCATATTAAGAGCGGGGATAAAAGAGAAGTTCTGCATATCATCGCTACATAGAGTTTTATCAAAGTCGTAAATTATTGCCAAAATCGGTTTTTGAGTCATGTAAAAAATATCACCTCGTAACCATTATAGCATACTTATAATAATTTATATAAGTAATAAAAAATTATAATTGGGTTTGTTTTTCTCTTATGATAGCCACTCGCGGAGCGATATCTTTTAAAATAAAGCTAAATACAAAACTGAGTATCGTGGCATTGATAAGGCGTAAAATGATTGTTGTGTAAATTAACGCAACAGGATATTCAAAAATAAGTCCGTCAAGATAAATTCCCAAAGTATTAAAAGCAAAACAAACAAAACTGGTAATTAAACAATTACATATAAGTGTTTTGTAAGTAATTTGATATTTCATTATGTGGCTTATTATTCCACTTACTAATCCCCAAGACAAAGGAGCAAGTAGCCATAAAGGTGTCGTTATAGTAAAGCCATAATGCAGTGCTTGAGTAATAATGCCGGTTGCAAGACCGCTTAATCCTCCGATAACAGGTCCGAATACTATTCCGGCAAGCAGAAGAGGCAATCCGTATATGGTAAATGCGATTGTATCGCTTCTAGCACTTAAAAAATACAAAATTACCGATAGTGCTGTTAATGTTGCCGATGTGGTAAGAATTCGAATTTTAGAAAATTTCATAAAAAGACCTCCTTAATACAAGAGGTCCGCTTTTTTACCAGCGGACGCGCTAAGAAACCGCCACTTTTGTGTTCGTCTATACGCCACTTCCCATCGTATAGCACTTAACGCTTCTTAGCTACTCTGATATTCAATATCAGTAATTATAATCGACAAATTTTAGAAAATGAATATAAAAGTAAATTTTAAATAAAAAATAAAAAAGCCTTTTAAAGGCTTATCGTTAATGGTGCCAGCTACAAGAATCGAACTTGTCTCTAATCATTACGAGTGATTTATTCTACCAATGAACTAAGCTGGCAAGCATTAACAATTATATCGATGAGTTTAATTAAATACAATTATTTAATTCAAAAAAAGTAATTGTAATCTAATTTAGAAATAAATTATGTCTTAATCGCGGTCAATGACTTTTTTATCGGTAAAATAATAATCTATTAAAAGCGATAAAGGTCGATAGTATTGATTTATGGTCCAAATACTGATTCCGCCGATTCCACTATCGATAGCATAATTAAATTTACGACTTAACGAACAAGGATCTTCAAAGTGAACGATATGTAAAACATCATCTTTTTTATAATGGAAATATGGTGTTTCACTAGTTTCATCAAATTTAATTTCTGCTCCTTCTTTAATGGCTAAATCGACTGCTTCTTTATTTCCAATCGACTTGGCAGCTTTGGTTTTGTCATAAGGCAAAATAAAATCATAACCATAGTTAGGAATTCCCATATATATTTTTTTGGGATTGATTACTTGTTTGGCATAATCGATTACTTGACGTACCTTATCTAACGGAGCAACCGCCATCGCAGGACCATAAGTGTAACCCCACTCGTATGTCATAATGATCACGCGGTCTACGATTTTACCCAATTCTTCATAGTCGTGAGCTTCATATAATAAACCTTTTTGAGTGCTACTGACTTTCGGAGCCAAGGCGATTGATAAATCAAATCCTTCTGGTTTTATTCGGTTTTTAACGCGATTGACGAACACTCTAAAATTATCTTTGTCATTGGGATTAACATATTCAAAATCAATATTCAATCCGTAGTATCGTTTACTTTTTAATGTAGTTAAAATTTGATTTAGCAACTTTTCTTGATATTCAGAAGATGTTAGTAATTTTGAAACTAATTCACTATCAAATCCACCATTTTCTTTAGTATTTGTAATAACCATTATCGGAGCAACATTGTAATTTAATGCTTGATCGATAAGTTTTTCATCGGCAATGGAATTCAAACTTCCATCGAAGTTAACACGATAAGAAAAAATTGAAAGATATGTTAAATACTTTAATGATTCACTTAATGGACGTTCCTTTATATCGGTATAACAATAACCATTGACACCAAGGTTGTATTTTTGATCTAGGTCATAGTCAATCATTACCTTCTCTTCTCCTGTGAAAGTTGTCATATTTTTAAGATAGGGATTATCGTCTACTAGTTTTTTTACTGAAATAAAGTTATTGTTTGCTACTTGTTGTAATGTTTCGCCTTTTGAAGGACGATAAGAGCGATTCTTCAGTTTGATAATGAGACATTGACCGACCACAAGATCATTTGGAGAAGAAAGATCATTATCATCAACTAATTGTTTGATGCTGACGCCATAATGTTTGGATAGCTTATAAAGAGAATCACCTTTTTTTACAAAATGAAAAAACATAAAATCACCTCTTTCCATTTTATTCTTAATAAAGAAAAAAATTGATAAAAAAGGATTTTTAAATGTGAATTGCGATTAAAAATTTTCAAATTGTAAAGATTAATAAATAAATTTTAAAACTTGTAATTAACATTAAAAATAATTTATAATGGGACTAGAATAATTAAAAGGAGGATTTTTTTGAATGAAAAAAAAGATTATTCTACTTCCGTTAGTGTTGTTAGCACTTGCGGCTTGTGATGGTGCTCAAAATCCAACAAGTTCTTCAACGCCATCATCAAATGCAAGCGAACAACCAAGCGAAAACGTTAGCTCTAATCCTAATTCAGAAGTCGATTCTGAAAGCGAGAACGAAAATTCTGACTCAAGTGCTGAATTATCGTCTAGTGAAGTAAGTTCGGAAGAAAATTCTAATAGCGAGAGTGTCAGCGATAGCGAAAATAGTGAAAATAGTGAAAATAGTGAAAATAGCGAAAATAGTGAAAACAGCGAAAATAGTGAAAATAGCGAAAATCAAGATTCAAGTACTGGCGATGACACTAATCTTTCATCGCTTGAAGAGATTTTAGATGCTGGTATTGCTTTAGGTAATAGTAAAACTTCTACTGAACAATATACTTTTGAAGGAACGATTACTAGTTTTATCAAAGATTCATATTATATTCAAGATGATGATGGATATGCCACTTATGTTTACTACAATGGGAATGTTCCCAGCTTAGATTTAAAAGTCGGTGATGTTGTAAAAGTAACATCTCAAATTACTAATTATAATGGATTAGTTGAAACTTATAATAAGGATGCCAAAGCTACGGTTGAAAAAGTAAGAGAAGGAACTCCAATTGTACCGACTGAAATTGAACATGTAGGCGAATTGAATCAAAAATCGCAATCTAAATTAGTTACAATTAAGGGTTTGACTTATGTATCTGATTCTGAGGATAGTAAAGGCAATTTAACATATACTTATACTTTCGATGGTCAAAGTGTAGATTTAAGAGTTGATAAAAATTGTGGTATTAAAAGTCAATTGAAAACCAAACTCAATGATGTTGCAAGTGGCGACACTGTTGACTTTATAGGAATTAATGTCGGGTGGTTTAACAAACTTCAATTTTCATTAGGTGAATCTACTGATGTTGAAATCCATAAAGCAGACTACCAAGCTGTTACGAGTGTTACTGCAAAAACTTCAATAGAGGTAGAAGTAGGAAAATCTAAAGATTTAGGCGCCAAGGTTTTACCTGACAATGCTACTGATAAAGAATTGATTTATGATGTTGCTAATCCGGAATATGCCGAAGTATTTGAAGGAAGAGTTAGAGGTTTAGTAGCAGGTCAAACCACTATTACTGTCAAAGCTCACGATGATGAATCTAAAACTTTTGTCGTTAACGTTAATGTTATTCCAACCGTTGGTGAGTTGGTGAATGCAAAGTATAGTTTTACATGTGATCATGGAACTAAAGCGATTGATGATACAACTAAACTTTTAAATGCTTTTACTAAAGAAAGTGGAGGTGTTGCACCTTCTTCAGTTTCTAATAATACGAATGTTTATTTTGGTGCTAATGGTGGTAATTCTAATTCAGGAACAGACTATAAAATTGGCAATGTTCTTAAAATCGGTACCTCCTCGGCAGCTGGTAATTTAACTATCAATTTTGCTGATAATGTCAAAATTTCAAAAGTTGTTGTTAATATGGCCGTTTGGAAAACTGCTGGTACATTAGAAATCAATGGCGTTAGTAAAACTTCACCTGTCATTATGGCTAAAGATTGTACTCCAGAAAAGGTCACTTACGAATTTGATGATGAAACTAATGTTTTAGAAATGTCTTCCACAGTTGCTGCTGTTATATGGGATTTTGAAATCACTTATACTATCGCAGCACAGTAGATTTTAGAAAAAAATAGTAAAGAGATAAGAGAGATTATTCTCCTATCTCTTTTCTTTTTGCTTAAAACTCAATAATTCCTTGTATGACAAAAAAGTTTAATTTAAAATAATCATGCAAAGACAGTTCGAAACCATCCTGTCTCTAAACAAAACTATGGATTAGTTTTTTTAGTTCCCCGATGGTCGGGGAATTTTTTTTGGAGAGAAAAATGAAAAAAAACACAAATTCTTTAGCAAAAGCAGCGATTATCGCCGCACTTTATGCGGTCGTAACTCTTGCTTTGGCCCCGATTAGTTATGGGCCTGTGCAATTTCGCGTCAGCGAAGCAATGACAATCTTGCCGTTGTTTTTTCCGGAGGCCATTGTTGGTTTGACAGTAGGATGTTTCATCGCTAACCTTCAAGGCAATGGGATCGTTGATATCATCGTTGGACCTTTAGCGACTTTACTAGCGGCATTTATAACTTATTTGATTGGTCGTAAAATAAAAAAGGAACCGTATCGCATTATTTTAGGAATTTTACCACCGATTTTGTGTAATGCTTTTATTATTCCGTTAACTTTTGGCTTAATTACCGAAGCTTTGTCGATGTATTTTATAAATATGTTATCAGTGTTAGGCGGAGAAGCAGCAGTATTAATAATTTTAGGAATTCCACTTTACTATGCTCTATGGCAAAATAAATACTTTGAAAAATAATAATTATAATTAGCTACTTTATCACTTTTATAAATTTGAACTTAAAGTTATAATTAAAAGGCAATATTATGAGGTAACTTTATGACTTTGTTTTTGAATATTCTGTTCTTGATTATCGGAATGATTTTGCTTGTGGTTGGCGCTGATATTTTTGTTGATGGTTCTTCTTCCGTCGCACGGAGATTGAAAATATCGGCTTTAATTATCGGCTTGACGATTGTTTCAATCGGAACCTCACTTCCTGAACTTTCAGTAAGTTTTGTTGCTGCATTAAATCATAAGGCGGATATGTCGGTTGGAAATGTCATTGGATCTAACATTTTTAATACTTTGGTAGTTCTTGGAATGTCCGCTTTATTGGTACCGATAGCTGTTAAAAAATCGATGTTAAAGTTTGAATTGCCACTTTTAATTGTTATTACAGCTTTGGTATTTATTGTTTCTTGGTTAATTACGCCAAAACAAATAGGATTGTGGGTTGGAATTATTCTTTTGGTATTATTTGTTGGATTTATCACTTTACAAATTGTTTTTGCCAAAAAGGAACAAAAAAAGCAATTAAAGCAAAATGATGATATTGAAGAAAAAGATACAAAAAAGGAAGGACCACTTTGGAAAGCTATCATATTTATTATCGGAGGAATTGCTGCGATTTGGTTTGGGGGAGAATGCGTTACTTCAACCGCTTCTTATATCGCAAAATTTTTCGGCATGAGTGAAGCTTTGGTGGCACTTACTATCGTGGCTGTTGGAACATCTTTGCCAGAGTTAGTTACTTCCATTGTTGCCGCTAAAAAAGGTGAAAATGACATCGCATTAGGAAATGCGGTCGGATCTAACATCTTTAATATTTTATTGATTTTAGGCCTTTCGGCAACGATTTCCGGTTCGTTAGGAAATTCACTTTCGGTTTCTCCAAGCGTGATTATCGACTTGGGTTTTGGACTATTTATTTGTATCTTGATCTTTATCTTTGCTTTAACTTCTAACAAGGTCAATAAAATCGAAGGTGGAATTTTAGTATCGCTATATATTGGATATGTGGCTTACCTTATTATCACCCAAATAGTTTTTCCGGTTAATTGGTCATTTTAAAAAAAAATTAGCACTTAGGTATTGACACTGCTAAAGAGCGTGGTATACTATTTTTAGCACTTGGATATAATAAGTGCTAAAGGGGTGATATTGATGGAAAACAATATGACTGAAAAAGTGATAACTTTAATTAATCAAGCGGGAACGATCGCTCATGATCATCAAAGTCAAGAGATCGATGTTCCGCATTTACTGAAAGCGATGATTGATGATCCGGAATCAATGCTTTTAAATGTCGCTTCTAAAGTAGGCGTTAAAACTAGCGCAATTTCGCAATTAGTTAATAAATATGTTGAAGAAAGAGCGAAGTCGTCTTCGTTTGATCAGCAATATTTATCGACTGATTTCAATAATTTACTTAATAATGCAAGACATTATATGAGCGAATATAAGGATTCGTATTTAAGTGTCGAACACTTAATTTTAGCAATCTTTGATTCACGTCATTCTCTTGCAAGTAAATTGATGAACATTCCGAATTTTGAAAAACGGACTTTTGAAGAGGCTATTAAAAAAATTCGGGGTGATAAACATGTCGAAAATGCTAATCCTGAACAAACTTATGAAGTGCTTGAAAAGTATGGCCGTGATTTGACGATGGATGTGGCAAGAGGAAAAATCGATCCGGTTATCGGTCGTGATGAAGAAATTCGTCGTGTGATTGAAATCTTGTCGCGTAAAACCAAAAACAATCCGATTTTAATTGGTGAACCCGGTGTTGGTAAAACGGCAATAGTCGAAGGTTTGGCGTGGCGAATTTTTAAAGGCGATGTACCGTTTTCTTTAAAAGATAAAACTATTTATGAACTAGATTTAGGTGCGCTTATTGCCGGAGCTAAATACAGAGGAGAATTTGAAGAAAGATTAAAAGCAACTTTAAATGAAATAAAAAAATCGGAAGGTAAAATCATCATGTTTATCGATGAAATTCACACTCTTATTGGAGCGGGAAAGACCGATGGTGCGATGGATGCCGCTAACTTATTAAAACCGATGCTTGCTCGTGGCGAGCTTCATTGTATTGGAGCAACTACTTTAGATGAGTATCGTAAATATATAGAAAAAGATCCGGCTTTTGAAAGAAGAATGCAAAAAGTGTTGGTCGATGAATCGACGCTTGAAGATACGATTTCCATTCTCCGTGGCCTTAAAGAACGATATGAATCTCATCATGGCGTAAGAATTCTCGATTCGGCTTTAGTTGCGGCGGCGACTTTGTCTAAACGATATATTTCCGATCGCTTTTTGCCGGATAAGGCTATCGATTTAATCGATGAAGCTTGCGCTGCGACAAGGATGCAGATTGATTCTTTACCGGTGGAATTAGATGAGATTAATCGAAAACTGATGCAATTGCAAATCGAACGCGTGTCACTTAGCAAAGAAGATAGCGAAGTAGCCAAAACTCGTTTAAAAAAGATGGATAAAGAAATTGCAGATTTAACTCAAAGTCAAAGCGAATTAAAGGCTAAATGGGAAAAAGAAAAGGAAGAACTTTATCATTCCAAGAATGCTAAACAGGAATTGGAAAAAGCTAAATTGGAATTAGAACATGCCTTAAATGCCACGGATTATGAAAAAGCAGCGCGTCTACAATATCAAACCATTCCGGAATTGGAAAAATTGATTGCCGATGCTTCAAATGATAAAAAAGATCGAATGTTAGATGAGGTTGTAAAAGAAGAAGATGTGGCTAAGGTGGTCTCAAAGTGGACCGGAATTCCGCTTAATAAATTAAAGAAGAGCGAAACAGATAAACTTTTGTCGCTTAAAGACAATTTGGCAAAAAGAGTGATCGGTCAAGATGAAGCGATTCAAAAAGTAAGCGATGCGATTTTAAGATCCCGCGCCGGAATAAACGATGAAAATCGCCCGATCGGTAGTTTCTTATTCTTAGGCCCGACCGGGGTTGGAAAAACTGAAGTAGCAAAGGCTTTAGCGACTAATTTGTTTGATTCTGAAAGTCAAATTGTAAGAATCGATATGTCTGAATACATGGAAAAATTTTCAGTATCACGACTTTTAGGCGCGCCGCCTGGATATGTGGGTTATGAAGAAGGCGGACAACTAACTGAGGCTGTGCGACGTAAACCATATTCAATCGTCTTACTTGATGAAATTGAAAAAGCCCATCCGGATGTGTTTAATGTCTTGCTACAAGTATTGGATGATGGTCGCTTGACGGATTCTAAAGGTCGTATCGTTGATTTTAAAAATACGATTTTAATCATGACCAGTAATCTCGGTTCTTCATATTTATTAGAAGGATATAATGAAGATAATTTAAAGCGTGTTGAAGAAGAACTCAAACAACGGTTTAAACCGGAATTTTTAAATCGAATCGATGAGATCATTTACTTTAAACCATTGGAGCAAACTTTAATTCAGAAAATAGCCCAAAAATTTATTGATGAACTTCAAATGAGGCTAGAAAAGATGAGTATCACGTTGAAAGTGACACCTCAAGCCTTAGAAGTGATTTCAAGAGAAGGATTCGATCGACTATATGGTGCTAGACCATTACGAAGATTTATTCAAAAAGAAATCGAAACTCCGTTAGCAAGTGAAATTTTAAAAGGTAATATTAAAGAAAAAACGCTGGTTACCATCGATTGGGTAAATGGTAGTTTTATCTTTAAATAGTCAAGATAGTGGCATTGAATAATGCCACTATTTTTTAAATTTGTGATAAATATAATTTTTATAAAAAAAGAAGGATAAAATTCCTTCTTTTTCACTATTTTTAAACAGTTATTTATCTAATCTTTTTTTATGAGTCTTTTTTCTTCGAAAATAATATTCTATTAAATTTACTATTTCATACATCAACAAGGCGATAATCGATAAAATGATAACTCCCATCATCACTAAATCTAATCTAAAGACTTGACCACCATAAACCACTAGATATCCGATACCACTTCGTGAAACCAGAAACTCTCCGACAATTACCCCAATCCACGCTAAACCAATATTGATTTTAATCACCGAAAGGAGATTGGCGATATTGGCAGGATAAATCACTTTAAAGAGAATCTGCAACTTGGTGGCATTGAAAGTTTTCATCATTTTGATAAGACTTTCGTCAATATTTTTAAAGTAGGAATAGCAAGAGATGATCGTTATTACTATTGAAAGCGATATTGAAACTACTACGATCCCTCTTACTCCGGTTCCGGCCCATATTATAAGTATCGGTGCTAAAGCGGTTTTTGGTAAAGCGTTTAGCACTACTAAATATGGATCTAATATTTGTGCCAATCGATCTGATAAATAGAGAATTGTTGCAATTATAAAGCCAAGAACAGTTCCGATTATTAAACCGAGCAATGTCTCATAAACCGAAATACCGATATGATTCATCAATTGACCGGAAGCGATATAGGTGATAAAAAGATTGTAAATCGCACTAGGCTTTGAAATCAGAAATTCATTGATAATATTGAAATTAGCGAGCATTTCCCAGCCACCAAAGAAGATTACTAATATTGATAATTGAATTATAATATTGGTGATTTTTCTCTTCTTTTTAGCTTTTTGATAGTCGCTTAAACTATTGATCTTTTTCATGATTGTTTAACTCCTTATACACTAAGTTAAAATAAAGAGAAAATTTCTCACTTTCTCGTCTGGTCAATGGATTGCTGTTTGGTGGGAAATCGAGAACAAATTCTTGCTTGACACTACAAGGACGAGCAGAAAGCAAGATGATACGATCCGCTAAAGCGACAGCTTCTGAAATATCGTGAGTCACGATTAAAGCTGCTTTCTTTTCTTTATGGATTATGTCATGAACATCGTTTTGAACATAGAGACGAGTTTGGGAGTCGAGTGCTGAAAAGGGTTCATCTAATAATAGTAAATCGGGATTTAAGGCTAGTGTTCTTATTAAAGCCACACGTTGTCTCATACCTCCGGAAAGTTCATTAGGATAGTAATCTTTAAATTCGCTAAGACCATATTTATCTAAAAGATTATTAAGATATTTGATGTTTTCTTTAGTGATACTTTTCTTTATTTCTAAGCCTATTTTTATATTGTCGAAAACATTGCGCCAAGGCATTAAATTGTCTTTTTGAAACATGTATCCTAGCACACAATTTTTTTCGATTTGACCGACGCTTGGACTTTCTAACGATGAAATAAGATTCAATATTGTTGATTTGCCACAACCCGAAGGACCGATTAAGGCGACGATTTCTCCTTCATTAACATGAAAAGTGATGTTTTTTAGAACATCTACTTGACCATGATCTGAAAAAAAAGATTTAGTGACATTGTTTAATGTTATTAAATGTTGCACAAGCATCACTCCTACTTTAGTTTATTAAAGAGTGCTTTTATAAGTGCCATAAAGGGGCGATTTGCTTAACACTTTTATTTTGCTTACTATCTAGACTATATCTCTTTTAGGATATATAATAAATATACGCAGTGAGGTATATTATGAAAATTAATAGAACTGTTTTATTACTAGCACTTTTACTTAATGTCGGTGCTTGTACTTTACAAAAAAGCGAGACAAGTTCCTCTGATTCAAAAATAGATAATACTAGTAGTGTATCGAGCGTTCAATCATCGCAAAGTGATACATCTCAAAATCAAACATCGGTAGATTCAACTGTTCAAGAAAGTACTCCTTCTAGTGAAAGTATTTCTTCAGGAGAAATATCTTCTAGTGATCCTTCTTCTGATTCTAGTAGCGCTAGTTCTGTTGATTCTTCATCTTCATCTGATTCTAGTGCTTCATCAAGCGTTAGTAGTTCTTCTTCCGGTTCTTCTAGCTCTTCTTCAGGATCAAATGGAGGAATGGATACCACTAAATGGTTTAATTCAACCATTGCGCCAAATTTCCCCAGTGATTTTTATGAACCGGTAAGAGGTAAAGTCGGTGAAGATTTAAAACAAGCGTTGCACGAGTTGATCGATGATCACGACACTTTTGGATATAGTAGTACGACTGATTTTTTTAAAAAAATTGATGTCAATCCTAATAATAGTAACCAATTGATGCTTTTTTATACCGGAGCTACAAATTTGTCGACTTCTTACAATAAAGAACACGTTTGGGCTAAAAGCCACGGGGATTTTGGAACTACTTCTCCGGCAGGAAGCGATTTACATAATCTTCACCCATGTAATAGTAATCTAAATTCGACACGAGGTAATATGAATTTTGCCGAAGGTGGAGATTTACTCTCCGGATATCATGGCAACAATCATCGTGATACTTCAAGTCAAACTTTTGAACCTAGTGATGAATTTAAAGGCGATACCGCGAGAACCATCTTTTATATGGCGGTTCGTTATGAAGGAGATAAAGGAACGAATAAAGGTGAACCGGATCTTGAATTAAATTCTCCGTCTTCCTCTCGCTATCGTGATTTTTCAAGTGGGGCTAAAGGCGAGCACGGCAATTTTGATGATTTATATAAATGGGCAACTTCCGGACAAGATCCGGTCGATAGTTATGAAGTCAATCGCAATAACATCATTTACAAGGATTACCAGCATAATCGAAATCCGTTTATCGATCATCCGGAATTTATCGAAATGATTTATGACAAAGAGTATTCGGGACCGGGAGCATTGAATGACAATAATCCTTATGAGAAAGTTGTAAAAACCGATGAAGAATTGATCGATGAATTTATCGCCGCTGTTGAAGCAATCGATAAAGTTACTCTTGATTCGCTTCCGTTGATCGAAAAGGCCGAAGCGTTGTATGCCGATTTAAAAAGCGAACTTAAATCGCAAGTCGCAGATTATTATAAAAATTTAGTTGCCGCTCGCGAGGAATACCAAGCGTTATTTGATAAAGAAGCGGTAAGATTGACGATTGAAGCAATCGATGCTATCGGTGAAGTAACTTTGAAATCCAGAGAAGCCATCGAATATGCCGAAAAATTATATCATTCCTTAACCAATGAACAAAAAGCATTAATAACTAATTATGGAGTTTTGCTTGAGGCACGTAAAAGGTTCAATGAATTAAAAGGCAACAGTGAAGTTTTGCTTGATGAATCGTTCAGCAAAGCCAAAAATGTTCCGACTTCATATAGTAGTGTCACTATCAAGTTAAGCGATTTTGAAATCTTTTTCTCATCGTGCGGTAATTTTTCGAGTGAGTTCCGTTTCGGAGGCTCGAAGGCTGCTACTTCAGTTCCTGAAGGGATTAATGATGCTTTAGATAACCTATCTTTACACTATATGACAATCCAGCACGATTTCACTAAAATCGATTCAATTAAACTTAATACAGGTGAAAAATATAGTGAAACAAATAAAGTTTTCTTCTTATTAAGTGACGAAGATGATTCTTATGTGATTTTACAAGAATTCGATGAAATTAACAGCGCTACTTTGAATTGTACGATGGACAACGCTAAAATCAATTCAGGAAAACTTACAATCGTGGTAACCGGTGCTAAACCGCGATTGGTTCTTGAGCGGTTGACGATTGAAGGAATTCTGTAATTAAGAAAATTTTGCCAAAAAAAAACAGCGATTTATTTGTCGCTGTTTTTTTGATCGAGATGAACATCCATTTGATTAAAGGGAATCGTAATATTATTCTTATCAAACGCAGTTTTCACTTCTTCGAGCATCTCAAATTTAGTATCGTAATAATTCTCACTATTTACCCAAAGTTTTGCGGTAATGTTAATGGCGTTAGCGCCATGTTCGCTAACTCTAGCGCTTGGTTCAGGAAGGACTAAAACTTTGGGGTTATTTTTAGCGAGATCAAGAATGATTTCTTGGGCCTTTTTAAAATCATCATCATAACTAATGGAAAAGACTAAATCAAGACGTCGTATTTTTTTAGAGAAGTGATTGATGATATTGCTATTGGATAAGACTCCGTTAGGCAAAGTCACTACTTTATTGTCGGGAGTAATGACGATGGTATGAAAAGCGCGAATATCATCGACGGTTCCGATGATATCGCCGGTTTCAATCAAATCACCGACTTTAAAAGGGCGAGTAATAAGAATCACAATACCGCCGGCGATGTTTGATAAAGATCCTTGAAGGGCTAAGCCGATAGTAACCGCCAAAGAGGCAATTGCAGCTCCGATACCGGCAGTATCAATACCGACAAACGATAAAAATAGCATAAAGACCAAAAGTTTTAAGCCAATTTTTACAAAACGTTGTGTAATCTTAGTTGCAGTTAAATCGACATTTCGCTTTAACATAATCTTATTGACGCGTTTACTGATAAAATTGATAATTTTAAAACAAATAAAAAGTCCGATTAAGCCAAGCAACAGTTTTACACCATTAGTACTCAGCCAATGAACTATATCGTACAAAATTTGATTAAAATCAATCGAAGATTCTCCTTCAGTAGGTTCTGAGGAAATCGAAGTAAAAATATTAAGATTCATAATGTTAGCTCCTTATGAAAAGTATTATATCATTTATTTATAGTAAGAGTGTGAAGATTATAAAAATGGTTTAAAAACGGAAAAACTACTACTTAGGTGATAAAATGACTCGTGCGGTATTATTAATTCACGGATTTGCGACTGACGCCTCTGATTTCATTAATTTAAAACCTTATTTAGAAAAAATTTATGATGAAGTTAGCAATAAAAATCTTCCAGGACACGGATTAAAAAATCATTTAAAAAAGTTTAAAGTCGAAGAAACATTTTTATTTATAATGAATGAATTTGATGTATTAAAGAAAAAATACGATAGTGTGGATATCATCGGTTTTTCACTTGGTGGTGCCTTGGCAACATATATCGCTTCACATCATGAAGTGAATAAATTGGTTTTGCTTGCTCCATCAAACGAATACTTTAATTTACAATCAATGACATCGAGAACAAGATATTTTTTCGATTATTTGTGGGCGCATTTTTCTCATCATAATGAAGTATTGTCGAAGCAAAAAGAACTGTTGATCAACGATCGAAAAGCGGTTCATTTATTGGTAAAGCAATTGATGCCTAATTATAATTTTCATTCCTTCAAAACGTTTAAAAAAATTATCAAATGTTGCAATGAAGGACTTGATATCATCAATTCTAAAACTCTATTAATCTGGGGCGATTGCGATCAATTAGTACCTTATTCTTCAATCGAGCATGTCGGCCGATATTGTCAAGATTTTTTAATTAAAATAATACCTCGAATGTCGCATTTGATTTTAAATGCCACCGGTCATCGAAAGGTAGTAAATCTCATCGTTGATTTTTTAAAATAATTATTTTTCGATATATTTAGGATCCATAATTCCAATAAAAGGAATATTGCGATATTTTTCGTTATAATCTAATCCATATCCAATAACGAAAAGATCTGGGATTTCAAACCCGACATATTTAGGGGTAACATCGACAATTCGTTTTACTTTTTTATTTAACATGGTCACAACTTCGACTGAAGTTGCGCCTTTTTCCATCAAGAATTTTGTCAGTTTCTGAATTGTTAAACCGGTATCAACGATATCTTCCACGATTAAAATATCGCGATCTTTGACTTCAAAATTAGTAAAGAAACCGGATAATTTTACTTCGCCTGAAGTGTGAGCGCCGATGTAAGAAGAAGCTTTGATGTATTCTACGGAAAAATCCGCTCCGATATTTTTGACAAGTTCGGCAAAAAACATAAAGCTTCCTTTAAGAGTACAAATTAAAATCGGATTACGTTCTTTGTAATCTTCATAAATCTGTTTTCCGAGTTTTGCACAAACTTCTTTAATGTCGTTTTCAGTAAAAAGAATTCTTTCTACTACTTCTTCACCATACATCGTTAGACACCTCGCTTTTTACATAATTTTAAACAAATTTTGTGGCAATTATCAAACATAAAATATCGATGATTATTTCTTTTTGATTTCATCCCAATATTTTTTTGCCAGTTGTTCGATTTTATTATCGCCATAAGTGTAGTATTTAACATTTTTTAATTTGTCAGGCAAATATTGTTGCTCAACATAGTTATGAGGGTGGCCATGAGGATAAATATAGCCTGTTCCATGACCTAGTTTTTCCGCTCCTTGATAGTGAGTGTCTTGAAGATTAGAGGGAATTTCTCCGTAATTTCCTTGCTTAATATCTTCTAGGGCGCTATCGATAGCACATATGGCTGAGTTAGACTTTGGTGCAGTTGCCAAAAACAATACTGCTTCTGCAAGAGGGATTCTAGCTTCCGGCATCCCTAATTGGAAAGCACTATCAACGCACGCTTTGACGATTGAAATTGCCTGAGGATTGCTGAGTCCGATATCTTCACTAGCAATCACTAATAAACGACGAGCGGGTGAAATGATGTCGTTTGAGGATAGCAATCGAGCTAAATAATGAATTGCGGCATCGGGATCAGAACCGCGAATCGATTTTTGAAAAGCCGAAAGCAAATCATAATGGATATCGCCATCCCGATCATAGCGGATCGCCCCATTATCGAGGACGATGGATACATCATCGAGAGTAAAATGGTAACAATTATGAACATTATTAGAAGAAAGAAAAAGTAACTCGACAGAATTGATGGCTCGACGAACATCGCCTCTTGCGGCACGAGCAATCTGTTCTAAAACTCCCTTATCAATTTCAACTTGTACATTTGTATTGTCGCAATAAACCTTAATTGCACGGTTTAATGCTTGCAAGATTTCTTCTTCCGGAACTGCTTTAAATTCGAAAATCGTCGAACGTGAAAGAATGGCGTTATAAATATAAAAATAGGGATTTTCAGTTGTCGAAGCAATCAAGACAATCTGTCCGTTTTCAATGAACTCCAATAATGATTGTTGCTGTTTTTTGCTAAAGTATTGAATTTCATCAAGATATAAAAGAACACCATTTGAATGTTCTAGATCACCCAATGAAGCGATGATATCTTTTATATCGCTTGTTGAAGCGCTGGTAGCATTTAAAATATAAAATTTGCGCTCGGTCATTTTGGCAATAATTCTAGCAATCGTCGTTTTTCCGGTTCCGGAAGGTCCATAAAAAATCATATTTGGCAAAGAAGATGAAGCGATAATGCGACGTAAAATGCCATGAGAACCGACTAAATGTTTTTGACCGACTACCTCATCGAATGAAGTAGGGCGAATGAAATCGGCTAAAGGTTTTCCCATATCAAACACCTCTAATCTTTGCTATGTGTAAAACGCACTTGGATAGCACCTTTTTTGTTGGCGGAAACAACCATCACTTTCCAATCATCTTGATAAATAAGGTTATCGCCGGAAGTTGGGATTCGTCCAAATTCACGACCTAACCAAGAATTAATGGTCTGATTTTCAAGCCCTTCTTCAGGTTCGATTTCCATCGTATCAAAGGCGTCAAAGAGCATTTCTTTACCGCTCACTAAATAATTGTTTTCGTCTAATTGTTTGACTTCTTCAAAAATTTCATCGGTTTCATCGAAGATTTCACCGATTAATTCTTCGATGATATCCTCTAAAGTAACAATGCCAAGGGTACCATCAAACTGATCTAGAACTACGGCCATATGGGTTTTCTTTTCTTGAAAAATTTTTAAAGCAACGGAAATTTTAGTTTCCTCGGAAAGAAAGAAAACATCAGTCATTAATTTTTTTACTTCGAAACTTTCAGTATTATCTTCATTTTCAACCAAAAATTTAAAGAAGTTTTTTTCGTGTAAAAGACCGACGATATTATCCAAAGTTTCATGATAAACGGGAACTCGTGTATATCGCGATTCTTGAAAGATATCGTAAACTTCTTTAAATGAAGCGTCGATTGGAACTCCCACTACTTCATTACGAGGAGTGAGGATTTCCTTAACTTCGATATCATCAAATTTTATAGCGGAAGAGATCAACTCATTTTCATAAGGTTTAATTTTTCCTTCTTCTTCAAGTTCATCGAAAATAGTCAACAATTCTTCTTCCGAAAAAGTTTCTTCAGTCGCTTTCTTTTTAAATAGATGAGAAAAGCCATTTTTAATTTTTTCCAAAATGAAACTCAAAGGTAAAAAAGCGTAAGTCAAAAATACCACGAAAGGATTAAAAAGTTTGGCAAAATATTCAGGACGTTCTTTGGCTATCGCTTTAGGAAGAACTTCACAAAACACTAAAACGATTAAAGTCATCACTATCGTTGAAATCCAAGTGCCGTTTTGTCCGTATACATTGACAAAAAGGACGGTTGCAATAGAGGCCGAAGTAATATTTACGATGTTGTTTCCGATTAAAAGGGTAGAAATCAAGCGATCGTAATTTTCACTGGCTTTTAAAACCTTTTCGGCATTTTTATCACCATTTTCGGCACTGGTTCGCAATTTTATTTTGTTAAGTGAAGTATAGGAAGTTTCAGCCCCGCTAAAAAAAGCGGAAAAGAGTAATAATATCACGATAATAATTATCTGTAGATAGTCAGGCATGTTAATAATTTCTCCTTAAAACATCAAAAAAGATGCAAACTATCATTCGATAGTTCACATAAAAATCGGATTAATTCTCTATGATAGATTTCTATTTGAATACTGCAAGTGTCACTAGGGTCAACGTCCATTGAAATCTGATTTCTCCTTATTTATATTATATGATACCTTATTTATCTTAAAAAATCTATGAATTTTTATCTTAATAATTGTCTATTGTTTATTTCACTGGAATTTACTTTTTCAATTTACGGAACAAATTAAATACTTTATTAATTTTTAATTTTGCTATTTTATCATTAAAATTATGTTATAATATCACAGAAATATTTGAGGAGGAAAAATGATAGATAATAAAGCATTAAAGCAACCACGTAATTCTGCAATAGAATTGTTAAGAATTATTTCGATGATTATGATTATTTTTCATCACTTTGCATTACATGGTAAGTTTGTTTGGACAGATATATCTCTTTCGCGCTTTTGGTACAATTTTATTTATATGGGAGGAAAAGTAGGAGTAGATGTATTTATTTTAATTTCCGGTTATTTCCTTATCGCCGATAAGGGACCATTATTTAATGTTAGAAAAATTATAAAACTTATTGGAGAAGTACTATTCTATTCAATTGTGATTTTTGTCATTTTTTGGTTGTTTGGATATAATGTTTTTGATGATGGAGTAGGGAGTTTAGTTTCGATTATATACGCTATTTTTCCAATTACTTTTTCAAAATGGTGGTTTGTTAGCGCTTATTTTGTGCTCTATTTGATTCATCCGTTTTTGAATAAATTATTGCTCTCTATTAATAAGCGTAAATATCAAACTTTAATTATACTTTTAGTCATTATGTGGTCTGTTATTCCAACATTTTTACATTCTAGCTATGCCAGCAATGATTTTATATGGTTTGTTACATTGTATATAATCGCCGGCTATGCGAGAATATATGGCTTTAATTCTAAACTTACTACAAAAAGTTATGCCATTTTATGGATAATTTTTTCATTTTTAACCTATCTCAGCACCGTTGTTTTGACTTTCTTGAGTACTAAATGGTCATTTATTGTTGGACATGAAGGATATTTTGCCGGACAAGAAAAAATATCCACGTTACTTATTTCACTTTCATTATTTATGATGTTTGCAACTATGAAAATGAAATATCACAAATGGATTAATGTCATCGCATCGGCCACATTTGGAGTGTACTTGATCCATGATCATCCTTTTGTTAGAAGTTTTCTTTGGATGGATTTATTCAAAAACGCTAGTTTTGCAAATTCGCTTCTTTTAATTCCTTATTCGATATTCGCTGTATTTAGTGTGTATTTAATATGTACAATTATCGATTTATTGCGGCAATATTTGATTGAAAGACCGGTTATGTCTTTAGTAAATAAATATGCTGATACATGGATGAAACCAGTCAAAAAAATTTGTAGATTTTTCGAAAATATTGTATTTGGTAAAGAAGAGTGATCATTGAAAATGAAAAGAAAATTTTGAAGATATTAAATTTATAAATATTATTTTATTTTGCGCTTTTTTGTCATTGATAATCTTCTTTAAAAGAGAAAGTTACAAGAAAACTATTAAAAAGAAAATATTAAAAAGAAAGGGCCTTTTAATTACACAAATCACGCCTATAAAGATCTTAATTTAAAGAATGCTATTTTTTATTGTGATAATTACCAATCTTCAATTCTACCCCCCCCGAGAAAATATTTAAAAGATAAGCCTCATTATGAGGTTTCTTGCTTTATGATGAGTAATCCAATAATTGTACCAAAAGTAAAGACATTTTAAATTTATTAAATGTTAAAGAAATTAAAAGAGATGAGGCCGTCCAAAAAACCTTATCTCCTTAAAAAATAGTAAAATCTTTAGTTCTTATTATGCAGTTTAGAAACACCCATTTGTTCTTATCTTTTGTTCTTTTACCAAAAGGAAGTTAATCTTTTTAATTCTAAAAATTTGAAAATGCTTTTATTCAAATCTTTTAACGGTAAGAGTGATTGGAAGATTACCATTTTTAACTCTAAGTTCATCGATAAACTTTTTTTGATCGGCGTCCTTTTTCATTTTTATGATGTATGTAAGTTCAAACATCGTTCCAAAATCGGTAGTGCGTACTTTTTTAAGGCGATAATCAAGACAATATAATTTGATAGTTTCATCAAAAAGATTTTCATAATTGATATCTTCGGGAATGACGATTTTCAAATTCATAATTCGTAATGACGGGGCACCGAACTTTGAAAAATATAAGGCAATTAAAATTAAGATAATGATAAGGGTAAAAAGTACCGCATATCCGATATAACCTAAACCATTTGCTAATCCAATAGCCACACAAATGAAAATATACGTAATATCGATTGTATCTTTCGGTTCGCTTCTAAATCTTGTCAAAGCGAAAATTCCGGCAAGCGAAAAAGCCCGCGCGGTATTATTGCCTACAAGCATAATAATCATGGCGACAATAACCGGAAGAATGATAAGCGTTAATGGAAAATCAACAGCATAACCATCTTTTCGTTTAATCAATAGATAAGCTCCTGAAAGAACAAGCCCCAAAAGCGCAGAAGCAATGATAACGATAAGTATCGTTAAAACATCGAGATTTTGTTTTAAAATCGAATCAAATATATTATCTAGCATGCTGTAATTCTCCTTTCGTTATGCGCATTTCATAATCGGTACCATATTTTGAAAAAGAATGAGGATAAATTTTAAGTTCCGAAAGAGCTCTTGAAAACCATAATGGAACGGCTCCGATTATTTTTATTTCCATAATGCAATAATCGTCTTTGATTAAAGATAATTCGCCATCCGCGGAATCAAAATCGAGATTTTGACGTCTTCCGATGATATTTTCATCAAAAGTGATTCTGAATTCTTCATCGTCTTTTGCAAAAAAAGCTAATCGCTCGTATGAAATATAACAAATCGGTTTCACTTTGTAAAGGCTTATGAAATATGTAATCTCGTCAATAATTTGATTGTCAATATATGAATTTCGGATCGGTTTTTGATAATTGTTAATTAAATCGTCAAGTTCTTGCTTAGTGAGTTTAATGCGCCTTTTAGCGACAATTTTATCGATTTTTCGTTTTATTTCTAAAAAATATTGATCCTTATTATCGCCATATTCGCCATATTTCCGTACTCTTAATTTAGCTTTATATTCGGGTTTTAAAACCGAGTGGTGAATAAGGTAATTGTCGTCGGTATCATAATAAATGTTTCTTACTAGATAACGTGCACCATCTTTACAATGCTTGTCTTCATACATATAAGGTTTGATTATTTCAATCAAACGATCTCTGGCTTCTTTGGAAATATAGTATTTTTTTTCATATCTTTTAAATGATCTTTTCATATTATATCTCCTACCTTTATAATTAAATTAACGATTAAAGGATTAAAAATTCAATCATTTTATAAGAAAACGCAAAAAAAATATTAAAAAATTTATCTAAAATATTTTTTAAATAATGAATTATTGTCGTTTTATTGATTCATATGATGATACAATTTACATAATTTAATAGCGAGGTTAGAAAAAGTGTTTCAAACAGACAAATTAAAATGGATCAGAATGCCACATAATTACTTTATAGATAAAAATAAAATTGAAATTATCACGGAACCATATACGGATTTATGGCAACGAACTTATTATCATTTCCGCAATGACAATGCTCCTTTATTACAGATGAAAACTACTGAGAAGTTTTTTTCCTTTATAGTGAAGACGGAGTTCGATAGTAAACATCGTTTTGATCAATGCGGCATAGTGGTTTATCTCGATAGTGAAAATTGGCTTAAGGCTTCAATAGAATATGAAAATGAAACATATCAACATTTAGGCAGTGTCGTTACTAATAATGGATATTCTGATTGGTCTACGACTGAAATCGATGCTTCTAATAAGGTGATGTGGTATCGCTTAAGTCGTCGGGAAATGGATTTTTGCGTGGAGTGTTCACTTGATGGCACAAATTTTCATCAAATGAGGATTTGTCATTTATTTAAGGCAGAGGAAGAAATTCAATTTGGAATTTATGCTTGCAGTCCGGAAAAGTCATCGTTTAAAGCGGTATTCACGGAAATGGAACTTACGGATTGCAAATGGCAATCACACGATGGTCAAAAACCGGATTTGGATTAGTTTTCTTTTACTTTTTAGATTTCATTAATATTAAGGATTATTAATAGTTAAATAAAGTTTAAGTTATTGTAAAAAAATAATGAAATCGCTTTCAAAAAAGGCGCTGTAATGCTATTATTGTCAATAGGAGGTTTTTGGCATGAAAAAACATTTCAAAATACTTACCATTTTCATTGCTCTTGTTGCAATATTGGTGCTTCCGCACACGTCTGTGGCGAAAGCCGAGGAAAGCACAACTGAAAAGGTAAGGATTCATTATTGCCGAGACGATGCCAATTATAAGGATTGGAATATTTGGATTTGGCAATATGAACCAAAAAGTGCAGAGGGTGAGCAATACGACTTTCAAAAAACCAGCGACGGCTCTTTAGCTACCGATGATTATGGTGTTTACCTCGATGTTGACCTTGTCTCTGATCCTATCTTAAAAGGTTCGACAACACTCGGATTTATTATCCGTTACAAAGATTGGACATCGGGGATAAGAGATATTGCTGACGATCGTTTTATTGAAATCCCGGCAACTGCAGAAGGTGGATTTTACGAAGTCTATATTTACCAAGGCTTTACTCAAATTTACAAAACAGCGGATGAAGCGAAAAACGATAAAATTAAAACCGCATCATTTACTGATATGACAACTCTTGAAGTAAATATTCTCACTTCACAAACCTTAACTGCAGACAAATTTAGAGTTTATGCTGATGAAATTGTAATCAATAATTATCAATTCACATACACTACAAATTTAATTAAAGCAAAGTTTGCGGAAGATATCGCACTTGAAAAATCTTATCGAATCGAAGTAGATTTCGAAAGTGGAACACGTGGATTAGCGGTTGATAGTTCGCGACTTTATGATTATCCGCAATTCTACAATAATTTCACTTATTATGGTGACGATTTAGGCGTAACATTTTCCAAAGATCATAAAACGACAACCTTTAAATTGTGGGCACCACTTTCTTCTAAAGTTGTCTTGAATCTATATAATAATGGAACTCCTTCATCATATCGACAAGATGGTATCATTGTTTCATCGACGCCGTCTCATCGTTATGTGATGCATAAGGAGCAACAAGGCGTTTGGTCACATACCGAATACACTAATCTACACGGAGTTTATTACACCTACACCGTTTATAACGGTAGCCGTTCCAATGAGGTTGTTGATCCATATGCTAAAGGCTGTGGTATCAATGGCGAACGTGGTTTAGTTGTCGATTTCGATAAAATCAATGAAGAAATCGGATTTGAAATCGGTAAACGTCCTAACGTGATTAAAAACGCTACCGATGCGATTATTTACGAAACCCATGTGCGTGATTTAACAATCGATCCTTCATGGGGTGGCAGTAAGGAAAATGCCGGTAAATATCTCGGAGTCATCGAAAAGGGTACTAGTTATAGTGCTAACGGAAGAAGTGTTACTACCGGTTTTGATCATTTAAAAGAACTAGGAATAACTCACATTCAATTAATGCCGGTTTACGATATTTCTTCTGTTGATGAATCCCTTGAACAACCTAATTACAACTGGGGTTATGATCCACTTAACTACAATTGTTTGGAGGGTTCCTATTCGTCTAATCCTTACGATGGTTTAGTGAGAATTAAAGAATTCAAACAAATGATGATGGGATTGACGGATGCCGGAATTGCAGTCAATATGGACGTCGTGTTTAATCATACGGCAAGAACTTCAAATTCCAATTTTAATTTGATTGTTCCGAATTACTATCATCGAACCAATGCTGATGGAGCATTCCTAAATGGCTCTGGCTGTGGCAATGAAGTTGCTTCACAACGTCCGATGGTTAGAAAATTTATCACTGATTCAACTAAGTTCTGGTTTAATGAATATAATTTATCGGGATTTAGATTTGACCTTATGGCCTTACTTGATACAACAACGATGGAAACCGTTTATAAGCAATGCCAAGAAATCTATCCACAAGCGATGGTTTATGGTGAACCTTGGGGTGGATATGGAGCTACTTATGACGGATACGTTTCAACTAATCAAAATACGTTAAAAACTATTGATGGAGTCGGTGGTTTCAACGATCAAATAAGAGATGCCGTCAAAGGTGAAAATAACGATACGAGCACCGGATTCGTCCAAAATAATGTCTCCAATGTTTGGAAGATTGTCAATGGTATCAAAGGAACGTTCAATGGTTCAAGTGTCGATCCGACTAGAGTTGTCAATTATGTCGCTTGTCACGATAATTTGACTTTGCGCGATAAGATTGCGACTTCTCCTCGTACCACAAATGACTTGACAATCAAACTTCGCAATAACCAAGCTGATTCGATTGTCATGTTATCAGAAGGTATTCCGTTTATGCTTGCCGGACAAGATTTCTTACGAAGCAAACCCCAAGATCCCAATTCATCTTATGGTGAAATCAATAGTGCCGGTTACGATCACAATTCATATCGTTCCACGGATTATACAAATTCATTAAAATGGGATCAAAAGTTAAAATATAGCGATGTCTTCAAATATTATAAAGATTTGATTACCTTGCGTAAAACTTATCCGGGATTTAGAATTGCGACTAGCGCAGGAGTATCTGGCGCTTTGACGATTGTGAGTGGAGAAGGTTCCACGATTGGATATAAAATCAATTATAACAATCAAGAACTCTACGTCATTCACTCGGCAAGTGGATCAAATTACTCATTAGGTGGCACCTATAAAGTAATCTTTAACAAATCCGGTTTGGTGACAAACGGACAAACAAGTACTGCGTATAGTGTAGCTGCTAACGAATCGGTCGTTCTCATAAAGGCTTAAGGAGGAAAAGAAGATGAATAAAAAATTATTAAGTATCTGTAGCGTCCTCCTATTAAGTTTGACTTTAGCTGGATGTGGCAATAATGATGAACCGGTAGAAGAGACTTCATCTAATGTATCTAGCAGTGATACATCATCGACTCCCGGTGAAACGAGTGTCGTTATTCCAGAAGGAATGGTCGCTGTAAGATTTAGTTACAATTTCGAAAACGATAAAACTTATTTAGTAGTTCCCGCTACACCGGGAACGAAAGTGTCTTCGCCAAGTACGCCTAGAAGAATGGGCTACGTATTCAGCAGATGGTATGAAGATCCTTACTGTATGAAAGCGTTTGACTTTAATAATACGGTTGTACCGGATGAAGGCTTAAATATCTATGCAGGATGGACGGCATTTGCAGCTGATCCTTTAGGAGAAGGTGCAGAAGAGGATCCGTATGTTGCTAAAACTTATCAAATTACTTATAAATCCGGAATTGGATTTAGTTACATTAATCCCGACGGAACTTTAATAAAATCCGCTGATGACGGTGATGAAATCAAATTCAAGTTAGCCATAGGGAATAACTATGAAGGTACTCCGGAAGTTAAAGCTAATGGAACGATATTGCAAATACAAAATGATTTGTATTCCTACATTGTTCATAGTAATACGACTTTTGAAGTTTCAGGTCTCACTGAAAAAGAGGTGGAAATTGGAAAATCCGGATGGTATATCTGTGGAGAAGGTTCCTTATGGGGAAGTGATGGTTGGGATATTGGCGGAGGTGTATCGCTAACGATAAATCCAAACAATCCCAATGATAAAGGAATGTACCTCGGCATTAAATTCCAAGTTAACGATACTTTCAAAGTAACGGATGGTAGCACTTGGTTTGGATGGGAAGGCGTAAATAAAGAATCGCCGGTAATCGATAACTTTAGAGGTGTTTCTGATGGTTATAGTGGTGAGAACATTCAATGTGCTGTGGCCGGAACTTATGACATTTACGTTAATGAATGGGGTCAATTCTGGATTGAAGCCTCAAAATAGAAAGGTAGAAAAATATGAAAGTTAATTTAAGAAAACGCCTATTTGCGGGTTTGATGCTAGCTTTAGTGGCGTTTACTAGCGCTAGTGCGATAACGGTCGCTAAATCGCAAGCAGAAATTATTAAGGCGGCCGATAAATCACCCGAAGAGTATGAAGATTCAATGAGTGACTGGTCACAAAGCGGACATCTTTATATTCACTATTTACGTGAAGCTAACACCCAAAAAGATTATGGTGAATGGATAGTTTGGGCTTGGCAAAAAGTACCGCTTGATAAAGCAGGAACGGTTTATAATTGGACTAGATACGATCAAAGTGGCGCGGTTGCCGACATCGATCTTTCAGATGCAAAATTTAAAGGGTCTACTAAAATCGGATTCTTGCTGGTCTTAGATTCTTCTAGAAACAAAACTTCCGGTATGTGGACGAGTGACTCCGGTGGTGATGTTTACATTGACAATATTCCGGATTTAGTGCGTGAAGATGGATCGATTCATGTTTTCTGTACGCAAGGTAACTCAGTAAATTATACTTTAACTTACACCGGTGCCGTTGCCGAAGATCCATTTAAAAATGATAAAGGTGGCGATTACGTTTCAAAAGGCGGTGTAAATTCTTCCGCTAAAGACGTGTATCCGGTTTCCAAGACTTCCGACGCTTTCCGTAATACGGCCGGAGTTGGATATCAAATTCAAGTATCGAGCTTTGCTGATAGCGATGGCGATGGATACGGCGATATCAAAGGTATTACTTTAAAATTACCATATTTA
Organism: uncultured Bacilli bacterium; assembly: GCA_947588815.1. Taxonomy (GTDB): domain Bacteria; phylum Bacillota_I; class Bacilli_A; order RFN20; family CAG-449; genus CANQAG01. The sequence continues at coordinate 102,451 of CANQAG010000002.1, read as the reverse complement.
AAAGAATTAAATGTTGACGTATTGTGGTTAACTCCGGTTCAAGAATGTGAATCATATCACGGATATGATGTCATCGATTACTACAATATTGATTCCCGATTTGGAACTAGAGCGGATTACCGTGAATTGATTTATGAAGCTCACAAATTAGGAATGAAAGTAATTATGGACTTAGTTGTCAACCATACTTCTCTTAATAATATTTGGTTTAAACGTTCCGCTAGTTTAGCTACCGGTACTGCAATCGATAATTCTAAAATTGAATATCGTAACTATTATCAATGGAGATATTCTTCTGATGGTCAAACTTTAAATGGTGGAATTAAAATCAACCGCGATTCTGATGGAAATTGTATCGGACCATGGTATCAATTCGGGGTTACCAATTATTACTATTATGGTAAATTTTCAAGTTCCATGCCGGAATTGAACTACGATTACCAAGGTACCCGCGATGCGATGATCGATGTCGCTAAATACTGGCTCGGCTTTGGTTTAGACGGATTTAGAATCGATGCGGTAAAGCACGTATATATGGCTGATGAAGTGACTAAGAGCGCTAATGATGATATAACCGCAGATTTCGATTCCGCCAAAAATGTCGATTATTCTGCAAATAAAACCAAAAATATCAATTTCTTCAGAGAATTTTCGGCACGTATTAAATCGATCAATCCCAATGCATATGTAGTTGGAGAAAACTTCGATGGTTGGGACCAAAGAATTGCCGATTATTATCAAGGCGTTGATTCTTTATTTGATTTTGCTGCTTACTATCACTTTGTTTACAACAATTTCTATGGCCATGAAAACAATGCTCAAGTGGAAGGAAATAGAATTGTACCGAATAAATACGGATATTATAACAATGCTCATGGTGGTCAAGCTATCAATGCTCCGTTTACTTCAAACCACGACGTTGAAAGAATGCTCAATCACGTTAATAATAATGTGAGTAAAGTCGGAAGTTCTTCTAGTGAAACTCACGTTGCGATTACTGCCTCAAACGCTCAAACAGCTATTAAAAAAGCCAAAATCTACGCGGCCAATCAAATCTTGATGCCCGGTCTTTCATTCATCTATTATGGTGATGAATTAGGAATGAGCGGAAATATCATTAGTAATAATAGTTCCAATGCTCCAGCAGATGCCATCGGCAAAGATTGGAATAACGATAGATGGTATCGTCAACCGATGAAATGGAGTAATCAAGAAGGAGAAGATATGGTTACTTCTTATAACTTCAGCGGATACAAGGTCACATGGGACGATTACAATCGCAATACTTTAAAATCCGTCGCGGACCAAGAAAAAGATTCTAATTCGATGCTTTCATTCTTCAAAAAATTGACAAAATTGAAGAATGATCATGAAGCGATTATTCATGGTACGTATACCGGTTTAACTACAGATAATCAAAATGTCTTTGCGTATAGTTTAAAATACGGCAATGAAACGATTTATATTTATCACAACTATGGTTCTAGTTCCGCCAATATTCAAATGAGTGGCTCAACCGTTTTATTTGAAAATGGTGGTGCTAGCAAAGGAACTCTTCCATCATATGGAACGATTGTTTTGAAATAGGAGGATGCCAAAATGAAAAAACAAGCTTTATTAACAATAGCCTTAATGGTACTTATGGTATCGTGTGGCGGTGGCGGAGGTGAAGAACCTACATCAAATAGCACTCCTTCAAACAATCATGTTTCTACTTCTAATGGTGGTTCCGAAAATTCAAATAATCCTTCAATTGGCACGGTAGAAAATACTGTGTATCTTAATTTAACTGAATATGGTAGATTCAATGGTAAAGCCGGTGATGACATCGCTGATATGAAACTTGAATATGGCTATGCTTATACTGCCTTAGTCGGAAGTGCCTTACCAGGTGCGGATGTCATTACCAATAGTTTAGGCAATAAATTTCTTGGTTGGATTATGCCATCTACTAGCGGTGGCAGTTTACGAGTAGTCGATGTTGTTCCAGCCAATGAAAATGTTATTTTGCAAGCATGGTTTGATGAAAACGGAAATGGTGGTAATACTTCCTCATCTTCCTCTTCCTCTTCCTCTTCGTCTTCAAGCGGCGGTGACGTCGATAATCCTTCGGGTCAATATTTAGCCGAAAGTAAGGATAGTACGACGAAATATTATCTTACCAAAGGTTTCTCCACTATTTTGAATGTTGATGAATGGAGTGTCACCGCGACATTAGAAGCGGGATATGAATTTATGTTCTTCTCCACTGAAACGATTGATGCGTCATGGGGTTATACTTCGGATGTCTACCCGACTACAAAATCCAATAAAGCCGATGGTATCGGATATACCCTTTCTGCCGATGTCCAAAACGGCAATTATACCGACAATTATTTAGAAGCGCTTAATACTGATGATCATGGCGATTCAAAAGATGATAAAGGTAATAAAAACGGCACTTATTGGAAATATACTTCAAGCCCACTTGGAAAAATCAGAGTTAAAGAATCGGGTAATTATACTATCTACATCAACATTTGGGATAAAGGTGGCTGGTTACAAATTTACGCTACTAAAAATAGTTAAATAATCCAAAATAAAAAGACTTAGAAATATTTAATATCTCAGTGAGATTAAAACTCTAAGTCTTTTTTATTTTATTTTTATAATCAAAGAATTTTTGGCTTTGATTTTTCCTTCAAATAAAACTCCATTAATTAAGTCGTATCCATGTGATAAATTTTCATTATAAAAATCATTGTCCGAAGCATTTAAGAGGATTAGTAGTTCTTCGAATTCGTTTCTTTTTATGTAGGCACAAACATTGTCGCTGTCACTTGAAAAGGTCATCGTGATTTCGCCATTGTAAAGAGCGGGATGATTTTTTCTTAGGGCGATTAAAGTTTTATAAAAAGCTTTTATTGTTTGATTTTGTTTAGCCAAATCCCAAATCATGCCACGTCGACAATCAGGATCATTCTCACCGCTCATTCCAATTTCATCGCCATAATAAATCATCGGCATGCCATTTAAAGTAAATTGAACGGTTAAAGCGATTTTAAAAAGATTTAAATCTTCGTTAACCGTGTGCAAAAAACGTTCGGTGTCATGAGAATCAATTAAATTTGTCATCGCATTATAGGCAAAAGGATGCAATTTACCTCGAAGTGAAGCCAGATTATTTAAAAAGGCAGTGGCGGTGATTGTTTTTTTACCAAGCCATTCTAACAAACTGGATCTTAAAAGATAATTCATGACGGTGTCAAATTGATCTCCGGTTAACCATTCGCTAGCATCATACCAAACTTCGCCCATAATCAAAGCTTCACTATTGATTTTTTTGACGTGTTTACGAAAAAGTCGCCAAAATTCATGAGGAATTTCATCGGCAACATCAAGCCGCCATCCGTCAATTTTAAATTCTTTCATATAAAAATCGACGACTTTAAAAACGTAATTGCGAACCTCTTCATTTTCGGTATTTAACTTAGGCATGCTTCCGACATAAGCAAAAGAGAGGTAATTCGGCTTTTGAGTGTAATTTTGCGGTATTTGAAGCGGAAAAGAAAGGGGATAATACCAGTCTTTATATTGTGAACGTTCTTGATTAATCAAAAGATCTTTAAAGGCAAAAAAATCGAGACTTGTATGATTGAATACGGCATCTAATAGAACCTTAATATTGCGTTTATGTGCTTCTTCAATCAATAAATGCAAAGTTTCAAAATCCCCGAATTGCGGATCGACGCGTAGATAATCTATGGTATCGTATTTATGAAAGGAAGAAGATAAAAAAATCGGATTTAAATATATTGCGGTAATTCCTAAATCTTGCAAATAATCCAATTTTTTGAGGATACCTTTTAAATTGCCGCCGCGTAAGAAGGTATCGTGCAGAGGAGACTGATGCCAGAAGTCATCATAATTGTCATCGTCTTTAGCAAACCGATCGGGAAATATTTGATAAAATATTGCTTTGTTGGCCCATGAGGGAATTTGAAAAATTTCATGTTCATGGACTTTGATGATACAATCAAACATCAAATCGATTGTTTGAATCGGCTCTTTAAAAAATCGATAATTGCCATAGAATATTGTCTCATCTTGATCTTCAAGACGGAAATAATAACGTACCGCAATCATTTTTAAATCGAGAATTACCTCAAAATAATCAAACAGTTCATCACTTGCAACTTTTTCCATCGCTTTTTCATTAACTATAATTTCATTAGAACGATGATACTGAACCATGTATTTATCGACATAAACAATATCGACATGTTTTAAATTGTTCTTTTTGGCACGCAGACGAAAAATAAACTTTGTAGGTGCTAAAGCAAAGACAAAGGTTTTATTCATATTATGAATGATGCCGGTTTTTTCAATCATAATAGTTCTCCTAGTTCTAACAATCACATCATATCATAATTACAATTTAAAACAAACGGCTCTTTGGATAGGATTTTAAGTTATTGTTTATACTATTAGCGAGGTGATACTATGAATGAACAAGATCGTAGCTTTCAAAATTTGATTATCGCAATGAAAGAATTAGGTATTGAAGGAGATCCCTATGAAATCGCTGACGAATACGGAATTTTCGATGATGAAAGAAAACTTTCACACGAAAACTATGAAGTCACTTACACCAAAGTTCCGTATATTCGTTCGATGAGTGTCGATGAGATGAAAAAAATACTTAAAGATTATAAGAAAAGATAAAAGCCCAAAAAGGGCTTTTTTTAATTGTCGATTGAAGATAAATATTTTATTATGCCTTCAAAAAGTTTTTGAGCGATTTCTCTTTTGTGAGTGATAATAAATTCCGCTTGACTTTTATCATCGTGGAACAAAACTTCTAAAAGAATGCTTGTGGCTTTAGTGTTTTTTATTTCGTACAAAGTGTTTTTGCAATCTTTACTTCCTCGTGAAGGAAAGGGAAGTAATTGATTGACAGCATCAAGTACTGATTTAGCAAAAGATTTGGATTCATCTTTAGCGGAAGTCCAAATTTCAGAACCACTTCCACCTCCGGCATTAGAATGAAGCGCCAAATGAAAGTCGGCATTAAAAGCGTTACTGTCGGCGACGGATTGTGATAAACTTAAAGCCTTTTGTTCGTCGTTGTGATCGTAGTTGCATTTAACGATAAGATTTGTCTGTTCTTTAAGTAAATTATCAAGATAATGAGCGATATCATTCATATGACGTCCTTCGGTTCCAAGATTACCATAGTAGGCATTGTGATACTGTACGGAAGGATTAATGTATAGACGATAACGATTATGAAATTGATAATGATTATTAAGCGAAGATTCACAATCGGTTAAAGAATCGGTCGTATGAATTTCATTTAAATTATTGTTAGAAGATGATTCAAAAGTTTCTTCTTTGGATGTGGCTGTGGTATTCGTTTCATTAATATCATTTTGAGCTAAAAGCTCCGTGGCAAACGCTTCGTAAGGATTACACGTTATTCCTGAAACCATGGTAGAGATAATAAGGATTCCCGTAGCAATATATTTTTGATTCATATTAATTCCCCCTTCGTTAACAATATAAAAAAACTTCCGCCTGATTTTCAAGCGGAAGTAATTGGTAATTATGTTTATTTGTTGGAATTAGGAGTGAACTGTCGATCAGTAAGACCACTTGATTTTTCTTGAGCGTGAGAATGATCTAAGGCCAAATCTTTCATGTGTTGTTCGGCTTCTAATTGCTCTGGAGTTGGAATTTCACCGGCTTTGTTAAGAGCGATTTTAGTGATGACCGGTCCGAATAATTCATAGACAAGTGTTGCACATAATACGACGGCCTTAATGCGATTTCCGACATCGCCCGCTAATTCATTGGCGACGATGCCTGCCATTCCGATTGCAACACCGGCTTGCGGAAATAAAGTCAAACCGAGGTAGTTTCTAGTTGCTTTGTCGGATTTGGCGACAACGCCACCCAAGAAAGCCCCGAAATATTTTCCGATGCAACGAACAACGACGTAGACTATAAAGATAATTCCGGCACTGGCGATTAAGGTTATATCAAGTTCGGCTCCCGAAAGAACGAAAAACATCATAAAAAGCGGGGGAGTCCATCTTTCGGTACCTTCGATAATTTTTGTGGCATCTTCTCGGAAATTGACAAAGGCCGCGCCGACCATCATACATGTAAGTAGACTTGAAAGTTGGAAGTGAAATGCACCGAAAAAATCAAATTTGTTTAATGAAAGACCGGTACAAAGCAAGACCGCTGAAATCATTAGCGATAAACGAGATGCCCGCGATTTAAAGAATTTCATCGATAAGGCGAGAATAAGACCGACGACAAAACCGATCACTAATGAGAAGAGAATTTCACAAAGAGGTTCTAATGCGATGGCTTGGAAAGTTATCGCTGCCGAATCATCGCTTAAAACTTTGGCAATTGATAACGAAACCGCAAAAATCATTAACCCAATGGCATCGTCAAAAGCGACGACAGGAAGTAAGGTGTTAACTAAAGGACCACGTGCCTTATATTGACGAACAACCATCAATGTCGCGGCAGGAGCCGTTGCAGTGGCGATAGCGCCTAAACATAGCGCTGTCGGTAGTGGAGTTCCGATGATTATCAAAGCAAGGTCGACGAGAATCGTAGTTGTAACCGCCTGGAAAAAAGTGATAATTACGATATTTTTGCCGAGTTCTTTAATATGGCTCAGTTTAAATTCCACACCGATTGAATAAGCGATAAAGCCAAGGGCAACATCGGATATGATTCCTAGCCCATCGATCGTTTCTTTCATTCCTAAGTTATCTAAGAATTCTTTTGGCAAAAAACTTGTTGCAGGATTAACGAGGATTCCAATTATAAGACCGACGATAAGATATCCGGTAACGTTTGGAAGTTTTAAAACCTTCATTAGTCTTGTAGAAAGCATTCCCAAAATCATCATGATAGCTATCATAACAATTGTGTTCATAAAAAGCCTCCTAAAAGTATATATGTACTTTTTCCAAGTTATTATTATAGGAGTGATAGTTTGATAAAGCAAATCAAAAATAATGCTTTTTCAAAATAGTTAAAAAGGAAATTTTAGTGCTTATTAATTATAAGTTATTGTCCAAATAATCTTTTATGAGTGGATGTTGAAATGAAGCGCATGCTTCATAGACTTCTAAAAAACTATCTCCGGTTAATCCGATTAAATCGTTATAAAAAGAGTCGATAACTTCGTATTTGCCATCGTCATTTTTGACTATCTCGTCATTTACGTAAACGATCATCGAGTCTTTAATGCCGTTTTTATAAGTGACGATTGTCGGAACTCGACCGGAACGATAATTGTCAAATTGATAAGTTGCTTTAAATGAAGCCCACAATTTTTCATCTTCGCGAATTTCAATAGTATCGAATATATAAAGTTTCTTTGAAGAAGATTTAAGGTATTCTAAGATAAAATTTTTATCGAAGTATTGGCAATCGCTGCAAGTGGAACGAGCGTAATAAACCGTCGCTTTATTTTCTTGAATTAAGGTATCTAAAGATTCGGTTGCTAGATAATCGATTGTATAATAATCATTCAAATATTCAACACCGGTGATATCATTGACCATCGTCTTGCGATAGATGTCATTGGCTAAAAAAGGGCCGTTTGGAGCGATTTTATCGAAAAGAATTCGAGCGACTTCTTCGGCAATTAAAAAATTATTGCTATATTGTTCACGATAAAATTCGTTTCCTTCTTTTACAAAAACTAATGTAGGAGTGCGATTTACCGCTGAAAAATTGTTTTCGTAGTTTAATTTTTCGATACAATTATTGAAGGATTTATATTCGACATAATAAATTACAAGCTGATTTTCTTTAATCACTTCTTGAAATATCGGCTTAGCATTAGAACAAGAACTACAACCTTTGGAACCGACGAAAAGTACAGCGTTTTTTTCGGTTGACAAAAGTATTTCTAATTCATCCTCATCAATTTCAATAAACGAATCAATTCCGTCTTTGCGGTAAGTAACAAATTTATCACCATTTGAAAAATTGTCACATGAAGATAGAACAGCAACAGGAGACAATAACGCGATAAACATCATAAATGCTTTAAATAATTTGTTCATACATCGTTCCTCGATTGCTTTTATGATAAATTGTCGCATATTAATTTTCAAGTTAATACTGATTTTCTCATTGTTTCTATCATAAGATTAAAAAGGTTTCAAGCCACTTTTACTCTAATAAAATCGTTATCAGAAATATTGAAAATATTTTGTGACTATGTCACAATAGTAAAGGTTTGTAACCATAGTTTTAATAGGAAGGAAGATAAATAATGGCTATTTATTACACAAATGACGTTAACGAAATGTGTTCCGTCAGAAAAGGCTGCGATCATGGCCCGGCTCCGATTCCAGAAGAAGGAAAATGGGTTAAGTCAAAGCAAATTTCCGATGTTTCTGGCCTTAGCCACGGCATTGGATGGTGTGCACCACAACAAGGTGCTTGTAAACTTACTTTGAATGTTAAAGAAGGTGTTATTCACGAAGCTTTAGTGGAAACGATCGGTTGCTCGGGTATGACACACTCTGCGGCGATGGCAGCGGAGATTCTTCAAGGCAAAACCATTCTTGAAGCGTTAAACACCGATTTGGTTTGCGACGCAATCAACGTGGCGATGAGAGAAATTTTTAAACAATTAGTGTATGGGCGTACTCAAACCGCTTTTTCAGAAAATGGTTTACCGGTCGGTTCCTCGCTTGACGATTTAGGAAAAGGCTTAAGAAGTCAAGTCGGAACAATGTTTGGCACTTTAGCTAAAGGTCCACGTTACCTTGAAATGGCTGAAGGTTATGTCTTAAAGTGTGCGCTTGATGAGAATAACGAAATCTGCGGTTATCAATATGTTAATCTCGGAAAAATGATGGAAGCGATTAAAAAGGGTGAAGATCCAAAAACCGCTTACGAGAAATGTATCGGTAAATACGGACGGTTTGATAATGCTGTCAAATATATCGATCCGAGAAAGGAATAGGAGGACATAGAAGATGGTTAAGTTTGAAAACTCTGAACGCCGCATGGACGGTATTAACGCTTGCTTAAAAAAATATAATCTCGGTTCTTTAGAAGAAGCGCGAGATCTTTGCTTAAAATATGGATTAGACGTTGAAGGACTTGTAAAAGGTGTACAACCGATTGCTTTCGATAATGCAGTTTGGGCTTACACTTTAGGTTGCGCCATTGCTCTTAAAGAAAAAGCAAAAAGCGCCGCGGAAGCATCAAGAATGATCGGTATCGGTCTTCAAGCTTTCTGTATCCCCGGCTCTGTCGCTGAAACTCGTCAAGTTGGTTTAGGACATGGTAATTTAGGTGCGATGCTTCTTGAAGAAGATACCAAGTGTTTCTGTTTCTTAGCGGGTCATGAATCCTTTGCCGCGGCAGAAGGCGCTATCGGTATTGCGCGTACCGCAAATAAAGTTAGAAAAGAACCATTAAGAGTTATTTTAAATGGTTTAGGAAAAGACGCGGCTTACATCATTTCTCGTATCAATGGATTCACTTATGTTGAAACTGATTATGATTTTGAAAAGAGCGAATTAAAAGTCGTAAGAGAAAAAGCTTTCTCCGATGGTGAAAGAGCGAAAATTAAATGTTATGGCGCAAACGATGTAATTGAAGGCGTTGCGATCATGAGAAAAGAAGAAGTTGATGTTTCTATTACCGGAAACTCCACTAATCCGACAAGATTCCAACACTTGGTTGCCGGTACTTATAAAAAGTGGTGCTATGATAATGGCAAGAAATATTTCTCCGTTGCTTCAGGTGGTGGAACCGGAAGAACCTTACACCCCGATAATATGGGAGCAGGTCCGGCATCTTACGGTTTGACAGACTCTTTAGGACGTGTCCATGGCGATGCTCAATTCGCAGGTTCAAGTTCCGTTCCGGCTCACGTTGAAATGATGGGACTTATTGGTATGGGCAATAACCCGATGGTCGGCGCGACTGTCGCTTGTGCGGTTAATGTTAATTTAGCTTTAAATAAATAAACATTTGCTTTATTTAACATTTAAATAATTTAATAATTAAAAAGGTCAGCTTTGGCTGACCTTTATTTTTTAAGCAATATAAGCGTTAGTGACTAACTTATCATACGGAACGATGGTATCTTCGCTTAATTCTCCGGCAAGTTTAACGATTTCGATTAATTTATTAAAGTTGTTTTCGTTAAATTTGAGTGTAGTTGGCCAAGCTTCAATTCCAAGATAGTTCTCCATTACACTAGTTAATTCTTGATCATCACTCGAGAGAAAATCAGCGCGAAGATGAGGGATAATTTCCGCGACAGTGTGATTTAAGACAAAATCGATTCCTCTTTGAATGGCCTTTGTAAACTTTCTTAAATTATCTTCATGACTTGTCATATAGGATTTAAGTGAAGAAAAGCAAGTGTAAGGAACGATTCCGGAATCTTCGCCAAGTGAAGTGAGAATATGTCCTTTGCCTGAGCGCACTACTTGGGAAGCGGTCGGCTCAAAAGCAGTGACAAAATCAGATTCTCCGGCGACAAAAACTCCTGACATCGCATCAAAGGAAACATCGGTTCTAACATTCACTTCTTTGGTGGGATCGTTTTCCCCGATATCTAAACCGGCATTTTTCAATACATATTCTAGAATCATCAAAGGCATACCGCCTTTACGACCACCGATTACAGTTTTGCCACGCATCATCGTGTAATCAAAGTTTTCAATTGGATCACGACCCAAGATGAAAGAACCGTCCTTTTGGGTAAGTTGCGCAAAATTAACCGCGTAATCTTCTTGTCCGTTTTGATAGACGTAAACACTGGCTTCAGGACCCATTAAACCTATTTGGGCTTCTTTAGACAACAAAGCCGCCATCGTTTTATCGGCGCCTGGAGTGGTGATTATGTCAATATCGATACCCTCATCTGCAAAATATCCTAAATCCTTAGCGACGTACATTGGAGCATAAAAGATTGAGTGAGTAACTTCCGCAATGGTAATTCGATTTGAACTTGTACTTTGGCATCCGCTTAAAGGAATTAAAAGCAAAGTTAATAAGGATAAAAAGAAATATTTTATCTTCATAAAAAGCTCCTTTTATTAAATACAAGATATTATATGGAAATATTTTAATGTGGTGCGGGCAAATAGGTTTTTGGAATTATAAAGTTTATTGTAATGGTTATCTTTATATCTAAAAAAGTTATTAAAAAATAAATTATGTTAGGGAATAGACACTTATTGACAATCTATTCACGCGTATAGTTAATATTAAATTATTTGACTTTATCTTTTAGAAATAGTTATAATAGCCGTAAATTTAGAGAGTGTATATTGTCTAAAATTTCAATTACAAATTGGCTATTGTGAATTTTTATGAAACAATTTAATTTTCTTAAGAAATTTATATTTAACTTAAGGCAAAAGTTGAACCCTAAATATCTAAAGAAAATATAAACAAATATCCAATTATCTATAATTAATAGGAGGTCAAAATGATAAAATTACAATCTATTAATAAGGAATTTAAAAATAGAAAAAGAATAGTTCATGCTTTAAAAGATATCAATTTATCCTTTCCAAATAATGGATTGTGTTTTATTGTTGGAGAAAGTGGCGCAGGAAAATCTAGTTTGCTTAATATTATTTCTTTGCAAGATACGGCTACATCAGGAAGTGTAATATTAGATGATGTCGATAGTTTAAAATTAAAAAGAAAAGAGTTAGCCACTTTAAGAAGCGAATACTTTGGGATTATATTTCAAAGTTTAAATTTGATTAATGATTTTAGTGTATTTAATAATATCGTTCTTGGATTAGAAATTCAAAAGAAAAAAATTAGTATCGAAAATTTTGGTAATATTTTAAAAAAACTTAATCTTTCAGAAGACATGATGCATGAAAAAGTAGCCAATCTTAGTGGCGGTCAAAAACAAAGAGTGGCAATAGCGCGGGCACTTATTAAAGATTCAAAGGTTATTATTTGTGATGAGCCAACTGGTTCTCTTGATCAAAAAAATGCTAAAGAAATTATGGAAATTCTTAAAGATATATCTAAAGAAAGATTGGTCATCATTGTAAGTCACGATTTAACATTAGCTGAAACTTATGGTGATAGAACTATTACTCTTAGTGAAGGTAAAGTGATTTCGGACACAAATCCTTTTATCATCAATGAAACACCAGAAAAATTAGTGATTGGTAAACATAATCATCTTCTTAAAGATACAAATTTAATTAAATTATCGCTTGCAACGATCAAACATAGTTTCCCAAAATTAATTTTTACGTTGATTGCGTTTATTATAACTTTATCTGTTTTTATGACTTCACTGACCATTTATTCTTATGACACATCTAAGGCAAAAGAATTAGCGATTGAAAGTGATAATGTTTCATATTTTACTCTTGAAAGAGTTAAACATAAAGAAGATTATGACACAGCTATAAATGAAAGTAAAAAGCGATTTGATGAAGAAGATATAGAGAGGCTTAAATCTTATTATGATGAATCTTTGTTTATTTTAGGTCACTTTAATGCATATGTCAGTAATTCTGCCATTTTAAACTGTGCTAATAAAAATCAAGAATATTTAACACGTAATATATCTACCATAAATCAAAATCAATTAGATTTATTTGGCTTAGACCTTGTTGGACGATTGCCTGAAAATAATGATCGTTATGAAATTGTTTTAACAAATTATATTTGTTATAAACTTGGGTGGTTAACTCTAGAAAATATTGACGATTTAAATTTATTACAAAACATAATAAATTCTTATACTTATTCTTTAAATTATAAATATGAAATTGGAATGAAGCCTATTACTTTTGATATTGTTGGAATTATAAATACTCATAGAATAATAAAAAATGATGATTCGTCAAAAGGATATGTTCGTTATAATACTTATTCGGATATTTATGAGATGCACAATAACTTATTCTTTTCTGAAAAAGTCTTTAAAGAGATTCAAAATACAAATGAGAAAGGATATAGCAAAGTCTATGTATCTACTATAAATAATAACTTTTCTAATGTTGATTCTTTTTTAGAACAATTTAAAAATGAAGATAGCGAAGTTAAAGCGACTAGTCGAGTGGATTTTACATTATACAATTATGAATCTTCAAAACTTGTTTATGGACTATTAACTTCTGTTGTAGCGGGCGTTTTTTTCGTCATTTCAATCTTTACTTTAATCGGATATATGAATTTTTCAATTCAAATGGAAATGAAAAATATTACAATTCTGCGATCCCTTGGACTTACCGCTACTGATGTGAGTAATATATTTATTTATCAAGCAATACTTATTTCTTCGATTTGCATTCTAATAACCATCATTCCTTATTTAGAAATTTTAGATTTAATAAATAAATATCTTATGGCTGATTTAATGACTAAATTTGCGCCTTTGCATTCTCCTTTAGCACTATTGTTATTTTCTTATTTTGGTATGATATTGCTTTCTAGTTTAATTGCTATTATATCAATTGCGATTGCTTTTAGAAAAAGAAATATCAAAGTCGTAGAATTCTAGTCAAAATATAAATAATTTGCTGATTTAATATAAACATCAATTAGGAAAAATTCTCTAAATGTAAATTAATTCTATATCATTAGAATTTTATTTTTTATAATTAACCAAAATAAATAAACTAAAAAAGAATCATTTTATGTAAAAAAGCCTATGATCAATAAATATTTTAAACTTTAGAAGAGTAATATTCAGTATCGAAGATAGATATTATCGTTTCACTCCCTGGTTCAATTCCCATTTTGGAATAATCAAAAAAACCATCGCAAGAAAAGTTTAATTTAATCATGTCACTTAATACATGAATATTGCCATTTATAAATGGAGCAAAGACATTTAAGGTGTATGTTTTAAAACGATCGAGAACATTTTTAGAGGGAATACCATACCTATTTTCGCTCGTTGATTCGATGATGACATTTTTGGGTTTGATTACATCGAGTAAATAAGTGGTGTTAGAGGTATCGGAACCATGATGATTGGCTTTAAAAACATCGATTTGCGGTAAATCGTTGTAATCCACTAAAGCTTTTTCGGTTGTAGTTTCACAATCCCCCGCGAATAGGAAAGTATTTTTTCCGTGGGTAAGTAAAAAAGGTACCGAACAGTTATTTTTATAAGTAGAATTCGTGGCTTTTTTTTTCATTTCTTCTTTTGTTAAATTCATATAATTAGTGTAAAACTTGGTATCTAATAAATCTAAAGAAGCATCTTTTCCCAAATAGAAGGAAGAAGGAATTTCATCGTTTAAAATCATATCATAATAGGTGTAATGAAAGGCGCCTTCTTTAACACGTTCATTGACAATATTATAATAATCACTTACTACGATTGTTCCAGGGTCAAAGCCACAATCGATAATCGTATCGTAAGAAAAACCATTGAGCGTTAAGGGACTTTCTTGATTTGATAAACCCACCATTCCTCCGATATGATCGGAATCGGTATGGGTGGTAATTACTAATTCGATTTTTTTATCAGTCACATGATTTTTTAAATAAGGAGCGACTATCTCCGAGCCGATTCGTTTTTCTCCGGCATCAATCACAATATCGATATCACCGATTTTAATGTAAGTCGCGTCACCGCATTGGGTTGAAGAATTAGAATTCTCTAATTGAAAGTAAGTGATTTCTAAATTGTCGTTTATTGTACCTTTGGGCACTAAATAACGAATTTTAGAATCCGTTTCTTCAATACTTGAATCATAAGAAAAGTCATTTGAACTTTCAAAAGAAGTAGATGTTTCAAAAGTTACTTCATTTGAACTTTCAAAAGATGAGCTAACTGATTCTAATGAATCATCGGAAAAATTTTCAGAGACAAAAGTGGTATCAAATAATGAATTTATCGATGTTGACGAATGAAAATCGGTAGTTGAAAATGACTGTTGGACTTTACTTATTTCATTAGAACAAGAGCTTATCAATAGTGATAAGGTGAGCAATAAAATAGCATGAATCTTTTTCATTATAACTACTCCTTAAGTACGTTAATTATACTCCTCATTATAAAAAAATACTAGATAGCATAATGATGAAATATTAAAGGTAATGTGATAGAATATTAGAAGATTGGAGTAACTATTATGCTTAAAATCGGCTGTCATTTATCTTCTTCTGAAGGTTTTACTCACATGCTTCAAGAAGCGCAATCAATCGGCGCAAACACTTTTCAATTTTTCACGCGCAATCCTCGAGGTGGCGATGCAAAACCGCTCGATTATCGCGATATTGACACTTTTTTAAAGTTAAAAGGAGAATTAAAAGTCGATAAGATCATCGCTCACGCTTCATACACTTTAAATCTTTGTTCAAAAGATTCATCGATACGTGATTTTGCTTTAAGAACTTTTAAAGATGATCTTCAAAGAATGGAATATATTCCTCACAATTATTACAATTTTCATCCCGGTAGCCATGTCGGTCAAGGAGAAGATGTTGGTATTGGCTTTATTGTCGATGCTCTTAATGAAGCGTTATTTGAAGAACAAAAAACGATGGTTCTTTTAGAGACGATGGCCGGTAAAGGCAGTGAAATCGGAAAAACGTTTCAAGAATTGAAAAAAATTTTAGATGGCATAAAGTTACAAGACAAAATAGGTGTTTTGTTAGATACATGTCACGTTCACGAAGGTGGTTATGATATCATCGATAATCTTGAAGGTGTTCTAAGCGAATTTAATGACATCATCGGTTTAGATCGCTTAAAGGCGATTCATCTAAATGATTCTATTAATCCTCGCGGAGCTCATAAAGATCGTCACGCACGAATCGGAGAAGGCATGATCGGCAGCGAAGCGTTAATAAGAATCATTAATCACCCGTGTTTAAAAAATCTTCCTTTTATCTTAGAAACCCCGAATGAATTAGATGGTTACGCTAAGGAAATTGCTTTTTTAAAAGCAAATTATAAAGAATAAATATGCAACGATATTTTGCAAAAGTTGAAAATAATAACGTCGTTCTCGATAGGGAGCAAATTCACCATCTTCTACACGTAATGCGGGCTAAATTAGGTTTAAGAATCGAAGTAGTTGCCGATGGTGTGGTTTTTCTATGTGAAATTAGCAATCTTTCGCCATTAGAAATTAAAACGATCACGAAACTAGAAGAATCACGTGAACTAAAGCAAGAGATCACTTTATTCTATTGCTTGGCTAAAGGTGAAAAAAATGATTTGATTGTACAAAAGGCAACCGAACTTGGTGTATCGCATATTGTGTTAGTCCAATCAAAACGAACAGTGGTTAAAATAAATGATGCTGATAAGGATAGAAAGATTGCAAGATTTAAAAAAATTGCGCTAGAAGCGGCAGAACAATGCAAAAGAAATCTTGTTCCATCAGTTGAAATTTGCTCATTGAAAGAAATTCCTTCCTACTTTGCCGAAGCGAAATTTATCGCTTATGAAAATGAAAAAAACACGCCATTTATAAAACAGGTCAATCATGATGTAAAATCCATTGCACTTGTCGTTGGTTGTGAAGGTGGCTTTGAAGAGGAAGAAGTATCATTTTTGATTTCCTATGGATATCAGAGTGTATCATTAGGCAAAAGAATCTTGCGAAGTGAAACGGCAGCGATTACAATGTTAGGAGCATTGATGCTTCATCTTGAGGAGGAGTAAAATGGATTTTACCTTCGATTGGTTAAGTGGCGGTAATTATCACCGAATTCAAGATACTGACGATTATAAATTTTTTCTAAAAAACCAGAGTCGTTTAGGAAATCTTTTTGTTATTTATAAGTTAAATGAATACGATGATGATTTTCGGGTAATTTTAGGCAATATTCTTATAAAAGGTTTAGACAATAAAGACGCGATCGAACATTCATTATTGGCCATTAAAAATCAAGCCGAAAATCAAAACAAAATTAACTTTGAAGATTTTATGGAAGGCGAAGTCCGTTACTTGATGGAAGGAAGACCGATGATGAAAAGCGATTTAAATCGCATCGTGATTCCGTTTTTTTCAAAAGCGCTCAATTATATCTATTTAAATGAACCTGAAAAACTGCTTTCTTATCCGTATAATCGTTTGGCGGAACAACCATCATCATCATGCTATGATTTTTTAGATGAATTTGGTTACATGATCTATGATAGTAATTTTACGTCCTTGATTAAAATTAGAGGCGATAAGACTTCATGTGCCTTCTATCATCCGGATTTTGAAACAATTTATATTATTAATGATCAAGGCCGCTTAGACTTTAAAATAACTTTATTCGATAAGCATCTAAAACATCCTGATCATCACCATATCTTACGGAGAATCGAAGAAGTGGTCGATGCTTTTTATTCTTCGTCAAGAAATGATTTTATCGATTGTTTAAGAAAAAATAATTTTATAAGCCATCGAATGCATCACGCTTTATATCGTAAACTTTCTCTTAGGATGATCAAAAAAACCAAAATCTATCGTAAAGGACGGGAACGCGATGAAGTCTTATAAAATAGTCACGTTAGGGTGTAAAGTAAATGCCTATGAAAGTCAGGCGGTGAAAGAACTTCTCAATCAAAACGGATACTATGAATCTAAAGAAGAACCGGCTGATATCATTATCGTCAACACTTGTGCCGTTACGAAAGTAGGAGCTAATAAATCCTTACAGAAAATTCATTCTTTAAGTAAAGAGAATCCTCGATCGATTCGGGTGGTGATGGGGTGTTTTGCTGAACTAGGTGCTCAAAAACTCATCGATAATGGGGAAGCCGATATTGTGCTTGGAACGGCCGATAAAGGTAAAATCATCGAAAGACTTGAAGAATATCAAAATAAACATTGCAAGTCGGCTTCGCAAATGATGAAGCGAGATCGTGAATATGAATGTTTGAAGATTCAAAAATTTGAAGATAATACACGAGCATTTTTAAAAATTCAAGATGGATGCGATAACTTTTGCTCATATTGCATTATTCCTTTTACGCGCGGCAAATCTCGCTCTCGCGATCCTCAAAGCGTCATCGATGAGGTAAAGCGACTTATAAATAATGGTTATAACGAAATTGTAGTAACCGGAATCGATACCGCAAGTTATGGTAAAGATCTCGGAAATATCGATTTTGTGACATTATTAAAAAGAATTCTAGACGAAAATCCGACACTTAAACGTCTACGCATTTCATCAATTGAAGCGAGTCAAATCAACGAACAATTGATTGATTTAATTGTAAACGATCAAAGAATCTGTCGCCATTTGCATATTCCCCTTCAATCAGGTTCTTCAAGCGTTTTAAAACGAATGAATCGCAAATACGATACTGAGGAATTCTTTTCGCGAATAAAAGAAGTTAAAACACGAATTCCAAATATTGCTTTAGCGTGTGATGTGATTGTCGGTTTTCCTCAAGAGAGTGAAGAGGAGTTTGAAGAGACGATTCAATTTATTAAAAAATGCGGTTTTGCTTTTTTGCATGTGTTTCCTTATTCGATTCGCCCTGGTACAAGAGCGGCCAAAATGGAAGGACAAATTGCCCCGCAAATCAAAAAAGAGCGCGTTCACCGTTTATTAGCGCTTGGTAAAGAGCTAGAACGAGAATATCAAAAACGTTTTGATGGGGAAAGTTTAGAGGTCTTAATTGAAGAGTATGATGAGAAGAAAAAAGCTTATCGCGGATTAACATCTAACTATTTAGAAGTCTATGTTAAAAGCGATGAGTGTCTTTTGGGGCGCTTTATAAAAACTACCTATCATGTGCCAAATGAAGAAAAGTGACTTAAATTCAATTTTCAATGAATTTAGTTGACACAAAATTTAGGGTTATATATAATTACGATTGTGTCGTAAAGATTTAGGAGGTGTGTAAAGATGGCAGTTCCAGCGAGAAGAACATCTAAAACTACTAAAAGAATGCGTAGAACACATTTTAAACTTCATGTAAGTGGTTTGGTTACTTGCAAACATTGTGGAGCAAAAATTGTTTCACACCGCGTGTGTCCGGAATGTGGCTACTATGACGGAAAACCGGTAGTCGATGTAAAAAAAGATTAAAAAAGGAAAAGAGAAGGCCATAATAGTGGTCTTTTTTTTATTTCGATGACCTTTTTAACATTCAAAAATTAAAAAAGAAACTGAAGTTTTTTTATCTCAATCCCTCCTCATAAATTAATACAACGCAAGTAAAACCACATAAAAAAATAGGCGTATCAAATGATTCATCGCTCTAATAGACCAATTTATCCATTGACACGAATATTGTATAGACCTCAGCGGTCTTTTTTTGTCAGTGGAAATTGCAAAGTATAATGGTATAATATAAATAAGAAGGAGAAATTATGAAATATAATAAATTTATCGATCACACCTTATTGAAGGCCGATGCTCGTGACGAGCAAATTATAAAACTTTGTGAAGAAGCGCGAAAGTATGATTTTGCTTCGGTTTGTGTTAATCCGGGTTATGTAGGACTCGCCCTTAAAGAACTTAAAGGAACGGATGTTAAAGTTTGCACGGTTATCGGATTTCCCCTTGGGGCTACTTCAACAGCCGCTAAAGCATATGAAGCTAGAGAAGCTGCTTTTGAAGGCGCAAGTGAAATTGATATGGTCATCAACATTTCACGATTGAAAGAAAAAGATGATAAATATGTAAAACGCGACATCGAAGAAGTGCGTAAAGCAGTTCCGAATTGTGTCTTAAAAGTAATTATTGAGACGTGTCTTTTAACTGATGAGGAAAAAGAAAGGGCCTGTCGGTTATCATTAGAAGCCGGTGCGGATTTTGTAAAAACTTCTACCGGATTTTCAAGCGGAGGAGCAACGGAGCATGATGTAAAATTAATGCGCGATGTTGTAAAAGACAAATGTGGTGTTAAAGCTTCAGGTGGTGTAAGAACCAAGGAAGATTTTTTGAAAATGATTGAAGCTGGGGCTTCAAGAATCGGAACTTCTTCCGGTGTCAAAATCATAGAAGAATTGAAATAAAGTATCTTATATAAAAAATTAAAATTGTGTTTTTAAATATTGAACTCTCGGATGATATCATTTGAGAGTTTTTTTGCATTTAATATTAGTCTATTTAAATAGGATGACTCATATCTTTAAACAGGTGAAAAGTATGAAACTTTTTAAATTGTGTACTTGTTTAATGCTAGTATGTGCTTCGTTGATGCCTTTTAATGCAACGATGGTTAGTGCTGAAGAAGAACTGGATTTAAATGCGCCATCGGCCATTTTAATAGAACCGATTTCCGGTGCGGTACTTTATGAAAAAAATGCCGATGAAGTGTTATATCCGGCGTCGATGACTAAAATGATGGGGATGTATTTAGTATTGGAAGCAATCGAAAATCATAAAATTGCTTGGGATGACCAAGTGATCGTCTCTACCTACGCTTCTTCGATGGGTGGCACTCAGATATTTTTAGAGCCTAATGAATCAATGAGCGTCGAAGATCTTTTTAAAGCGGTCGCAGTCAATTCGGCAAACGATGCGATCGTCGCTCTTGGTGAATTTGTCGCCGGCTCTAACGAGGCATTTATCAACATGATGAATGACAAAGCCAGAGAATTTGAAATGACGAATACCAATTTTGCCAATGCAACCGGTTTTGATGATCCAAATCATGTAACTTGTGTTCGGGATATGGCGAGAATCGGAGCAAAATTATTAACGTTTGGTGAACAGATTTTACGTTTTTCGCGCTTAGAAGAAGCCTATGTTAGAGAAGATACAGAATCTCCGTTTTGGTTAGTAAATACCAACAAACTTTTAAAATA
This sequence comes from uncultured Bacilli bacterium, assembly GCA_947588815.1. Classification (GTDB taxonomy): domain Bacteria; phylum Bacillota_I; class Bacilli_A; order RFN20; family CAG-449; genus CANQAG01. Next base: position 81,695 of record CANQAG010000002.1, on the reverse strand, counting down.
CTATGATGGCTTGGATGGTTTAAAAACCGGTTTTACCAAAAAAGCCGGTTATAATTTAACAGCGACCGCTAAACGCAATGGACTAAGGCTTCTTTCGGTAGTGATGAAAGAGGAAACGATTCAAAAGCGTTCGCAAGATACCATTCGCTTGCTAGACTATGGTTTTTCAAAACTTGAAATGAAGACCATCTTTAATGAAAATGATACTTTAACGATGTACAATTTCAATAATACTTTGAGTCGCAACACATCGCTTATCACGAAAAAACGCATTGATGTTATCGTTGATAAGGGAGAAGATTTGCAAAGTTTAAAACTGAAAATCGAACTATTTCGCGATTATGCTCCTATTAATGAAGAAGAGATTATCGGTGAACTGGTAGTTGAAACTTATGCAGGACGACAATATCGTTATCCGGTTTATGTCAAAGAAGCGTTAGAAGGTTTAAATTTTTGGGATTATTTATTGTATAATCTAGGATTACTGTTTGCATAAAATCAATGGCTAATGATAAATAAAATTCACTGAAGTGTGGTTAGTAACTAACTTCACTTTTTTAATATTATTTATAATTTTTTTATCATGTAAAAATTGCGATATGCTAAATATTTCAAAAATAATTTTATAAACAACTTTAGATATTTTAAAAGATTGCTAAATACACTAATCTAAATTTTGTTTTACGTAAAAAATTTGTCGAACGAATTTTTGAGATTATTTGTCGAGCTAGGTCGAATGCTAAAAAAGATTTTTTTGATTGCGCTAAAATCTAGTAACGGGAGGAAAAATCATGGAAAACAAAATAAAGTTTACCGCTTTTGATGAAGGCCTTGTCATTAAAATTTCCGGAGAACTTGATTCGATGAAAACGATGACTTATCGCGATAAAATTCATCGAGAAATGATAAAACTTGGACCGAGAATGTTGCTTTTTGATTTTAAAGATTTACAGTTTATCGATTCATCGGGTATCGGATTAATTTTAGGAAGATTCAATGAAATTGATAAAATCGGTGGCGTAGTCGGAATCACCGGTTTAAATGATTATTCGCGAAAAATTTTTCAAATAACCGGAATTTTGCAGATTATCGAAGAATATCAAAGCACAGCTCAATTTAAAAAGAAAGCGAGGATAAATTTATGATTAATAAAATGGAATTGAAATTTTCGGCTTCATTAAGTAATGAAGTGCTAGCTAGACAAGCAGTTATTGCTTTTATTTCTCCTCTTGATCCTTCTTTAGAACAAATTGGAGAAATAAAAACCATCATCGCCGAAGGAGTTTCTAATGCGATTATTCATGGATATGAATTGGACGCTTCAAAAGATGTATTTTTAAAAGCGATAATCGATGGGGAAGACTTGGAATTGACAATCACGGATTATGGTAAAGGAATTGAAAATTTAGAGGAAGCACGAAAACCTCATTATACGACTCGCCCTGATTTGGAACGCGCGGGAATGGGACTTACCATTATGGAGACGTTATCTGATAGTTTTGCGATTAAGACTTTGCCAGGAATGGGATGCAAGCTTGTAATCAAGAAAAAAATCACCCATGAAAGTGTCGCTTATGGAACAGTTAGCCGATAATTTGGATTTAATAAAAAAGGCACAAGAGGGAGATCACGAAGCACTTGAAGAAGCGATCACTAAAAATCAATTATTGATTTATTCGTTGTTAAAAAGATATCATTATGCCAAAGAAGATCAAGAAGATCTTTTACAAGTAGCTAACATCGGATTGATCAAAGCCATTCAAAACTTTGATTTTTCTTATGATGTCTCATTTTCTACTTATGCGGTACCGTTGATTTTAGGAGAAATCAAAAGATACTTTCGTGAAAAGCAAGCGGTTCATGTTTCTCGCTCGACAAAAGAACTATATCAAGCGATTGTAAAAGCCCAAGAAGAATTGGAAAAAAATTTTTTACGCAATGTGACGTTAAGTGATATTAGTGAATATCTCAATGTGTCGATTGAAGATATTGTTTTTGCTTACGAATCGCAATATAAACCATGTTCATTGGATAGCACGTTAAGTGACGAAGAAGATATTACTTTAATTGATACTATCAAAGATCGAACCAGTGATTTTACCGATAATTTAGAGATTAAAATGGCGATTGAAAAATTAGAACCCAAAGAACGGCTATTTATTGAATTACGATTTTATCAAGGATTGAAACAAAACGAAATTGCCGAGCGCTTATTTGTTTCGCAAGTACAAGTTTCACGAATTGAAAAAAAGATTATCGATAAACTGCGTGAGATATTGATATAAAAAATTTAAAACTTCAATCATAAAAAATCTATTTTTTCACACAATAAATTTTGAGGTGAAATAATGGATTATACTACATATTCAGAAATTGTGAAAAACAATGCACCAAAAAAACATATGGTGCGCAATGGATTTCTCGCTTTCGTCAGCGGGGGACTCATGGGAATTCTTGCACAGTCATTGATTGATCTTGGAATCAATGTACTGCAATTAGAAAAAACCGAGGCGATGTCATTCTCGGCGATTGTCATTGTTTTTCTAGCGGCAGTTTTGACGATGGTCGGCTGGTATAATAATATGGCTCAAATCGTCGGCGCCGGTCTTTTTATTCCGACAACCGGATTTGCTAATTCAATGACTTCGGCAGCGATTGAAGGTAAATTTGAAGGACCAATCTTCGGTGTTGGAACTAGAATGTTTGCTTTGGCGGGTTCGGTCATAACTTATGGAATTTTTTCCGCGGTGATTCTTTGCGTGATTCGTTACTTGTTGACTTTCGTAGGAGTTCCACTATGAGCTTAACTTTAAAATTTAAGGATGTCTACATCCAGTCTTCCGCCGCTGTGGCGGGTCCTGAAGAAGCTAACGGACCTTTAAAACCATATTTTGATTACTGCTTTGATAGCATCTACGCCAATCAAAAAAGCTACGAAGAAGGCGAAAAAGAAATGTCTAAAACCGCGATATTGACGGCTTTGAAAAAATCGGGATTAAGTTCTAAGGATATCGATGTGGCTTTTGGCGGCGATTTAACTGACCAATTGGCAGTGTCGAATTTTTTAGCCAAAGAAATGCCTTATTCATTTATCGGAGTTTACGGGGCGTGTTCAACGGCCATGTTATCTTTGGCACTTGCCGCAACTTTCGTCTCTTCTAAATGTGCAAAAAATGCGCTTTGTTTTTCCTCGTCTAATTATGGTTCGGCTGAACGTCAATTTCGCTATCCTACCGAGTATGGAATCGAAAAAAAAGATGCGACGACAATCACCGTTTCCGGTGCCGGTGCCGCGCTTGTTGGAACTCGTGCCACAAAGATTAAAGTCGTTGCTTGCACTTTTGGTCAAGTGCACGATGTGCAGTGGACTGACGTCAATGATATGGGATCCCCGATGGCATACGCCGCTTTCGATACGATCGCATCTCATTTAAAACATAGCAAAAAATCATTTAAAGATTATGATTTGATCATGACCGGCGATCTTTCAGAAGTCGGCAGTAAGATTTTGAAAGAGATGTTTGAAAAGGAAGGAAAAGTTTTCTACAATCACATCGATTCTGGAAGTTTGGTTTATGAACAAGGAGAAAAAGATAAATTTTCCGGAGGTAGTGGATGTGGTTGTATTGCAATCACTACTTACGGATATATTTTGAATAAAATGTCCCGCAATGAGATCAAAAGAATTCTTTTGGTGGGAACAGGTGCTTTACATTCAAAAACATCTGTCGGTCAAAAAAACGTGATTCCGGTTGTCGCACATGCGGTGGAATTAGAAAGGGTGGGGGATTAAAAATGATTTATCTTTACGCATTTTTAGTTTCCGGTGCTTTTGCCTTAATTGCGCAAATCATATACGATCGCAGTAAACTTACCCCCGGACATATCACTTCGATGTTTGTGGTTTTTGGAGCAATTCTTTCGGCTTGCGGTGTTTACCAATATCTTTTGGATTTTGCCGGCGGCGGAGCAAGCGTTCCGATTACTAATTTTGGAAATCTTTTAGTTGAAGGTGGTTTGGAAGGATTAAAAGAAGGAGGACTACTTGGAATGTTACTAGGATTACTTACCAAATGTAGTGCAACCTTGGGATTTACCATTTTCATCGCGACTTTCGCTTCCATTGTCGCTAAACCACGTCAATAACAAAGTATGAAAAAGATATTTTTTGAAACGACCGATAAAAAACTTCAAGAAGAGATAGATATTAAAAACAATTTTGATATCGTGCGACGCGAGATCAATGAAGGAAGAAAAAGAGCGATTTTATATTTTGTATCGAGTCTTGTGAGTGAAGCCTACATCAACACGATGATGGAAAGTTTTAAATGGGCAAGTGGAACAAAAGATAGTTTTTATACGATGTTCAACGGATCAGTCAGTACCGAAACAGATTTAAAACTAATAAAAAATGCCCTTTATAATGGTGTTAGTGTCATTCTATATTTTAATCAAGATTATGCTTTTTTGGTTGATACACGCTTTTATCCGACTCGAGCGGTCAGTGAACCGGAATCGGAAAAAGCGGTGCGTGGTTCAAGAGATGGATTCAATGAATCGATTATTACTAATATCGGATTAATTAGACGGAGAATCAAAGCGACGACTTTTAAGGTTGAAAAGTATGAAATTGGAAGAACAACTAAAACTTTAGTGGCGTTATGTTATGTGGAAGATGCTATCGATAAAGAAGTGTTGCAAAAATTAAAAGATAAACTCGATCACGTCGATGTCAATTCATTGGTAATGACCGATCGAGCCCTTGAAGAAAATATGTTTAAACAAATCAAATCTCCTTATCCGCTTGTTCGTTACACGGAACGTCCTGATGTTGCCGCGATTCAAATCATCAATGGTAAAGCTTTGATTTTAGTCGATACTTCTAGTACTGCGATTATTACACCGATCACTTTGGTTGATCATTCAAAGCATGTCGAAGAATATCGTCAGACTCCTTTAGTCGGATCGTTTACGCGTTTTTTACGAAGCGTCGCCATAATCGTTTCTTTGTTTTTGATTCCTTTATGGCTATGTCTAGTAACAAATAGCGAATTTTCAAATGGCGTAAATTTTGCGGTTTCAAATGAATCGGAAACACCCATTTTACTTCAAGTTTTAGCGGCGACATTATTGATTGAAATCTTTAGAATCGCGATCATTCACACTCCGAGTTCTTTAGTATCTGCGTTATCGTTAGTCGCGGCGATTATCTTAGGACAAGTATCGATGGATTTAGGTTTATTCTTACCGGAAATCTTGCTTTTCGTAGCGATCAGCGCTATCTGCGGTTTTGCGACTCCAAGTTACGAATTGTCGCTTACCAATAAAGTTGTTTCTATTGCATTAGTAATAATTTCTTCGATCTTCGGTACTATTGGCTTCATAATTGCAACGACGATATTATTTCTGTATCTCGTTCAAATCAAAGTGTTTAATCTTCCGTATTTATATCCGTTATGCCCGTTTGATTATCGCAGTTTTAAAAACGTTTTCGTGCGAGAGTCGGCACATAAAAAGCAAAATCTTTAGTTTTATTTGGGATTTTAAATTCACTCGTTTATAATATAAACGGGTGAAAACTATGCGGGTCGTTTTACAGTTGGTTAAAGAAGCCGAAGTTGTAATTGAAAAACAAGTCTTTTCTAAAATCGGGAAAGGCTTTTTATTGCTTGTGGGATTTGAAGAACACGATGACTATACTACCGCCTGTAAAATGATCGATAAAGTGCTTTCGTTAAGATTATTTCCCGATTCAATGGGGAAAACCAATCTTTCTTTAGATGATATCAACGGCGAAATCATGTATATTTCGCAGTTTACCCTTTATGGGGATATCAAAAAAGGACGACGACCTTCATTTGTTAAGGCGATGAATAGTGATGAGGCGCGTGATTTGTACTTAAAATCATTAGCGTATTTAAAAGAGAAGTTTAAAGGTTCAATCGCTCAAGGAATTTTTCAAGCAGATATGGAAGTTAGTTTAGTAAATGATGGACCCTTTACTTTGATGATTGATAGTGAGGAATTGTGATGGAAAAGAAGATTAAAGTTCTCGTTGGGCTTTCTGGGGGAGTTGATTCCGCGATAGCCGCTTATCTTTTAAAAGAGCAAGGCTATGATGTTTCGGCGGCTTTTATGCGAAACTGGGATGCGTTTGCCAACAATGATTATCTCGGTAATCCGACAATCAATGATTCGATGTGCCCTCAAGAAGCTGATTATAAGGATGCTGAAGCGGTCGCTGATAAGCTTGGAATTCATCTTTATCGTATCGATTTTATCAAAGAGTATTGGGATGAAGTTTTTTCATATTTTCTCGATGAATATCGAAAAGGGAGAACTCCTAACCCTGATATCTTTTGCAATAAATACATTAAATTTGATGCTTTTTTAAAATTTGCTTTAAAGAATGGTTTCGATTTAATCGCCACCGGTCACTATGCTTATCGTGTCGATCGTTCAAACGGACGAGTGGAGCTTCATAAAGCGTTTGATCAAAATAAAGATCAAACTTACTTTCTTTCCCAAGTGAGTGAGAAACAATTGTCTTATTGTTTATTTCCATTAGGGAAAATCGATAAAACCGAAGTCAGAAAAATTGCACATCAGTTAGATTTATCGATCGCTGATAAAAAGGACAGCACGGGGGTTTGTTTTATCGGGGAACGAAATTTTAAATTGTTCTTAAATAATTATCTTCCTGCTAAGCCGGGTGATATTGTTGACATTGTAACGCAAGAAGTGGTAGGACACCACGATGGAGTCCTTTATTATACTTTAGGGCAGCGTCGCGGATTAGGAATCGGGGGATTAAAAAATCGGACGACCGATTCGTGGTTTGTTGTGGCTAAGAATGTTAAAAATAACATCCTTTATGTGGCCCAAGGCGAAGAAAACGAATATCTTCTTTCGGATCGAGCCATTGTTAAAAACATCAATTGGATAGGAGAGCCTTTTAAAAGTCTTCACGTTGGTTGTAAATTCCGTTATCGTCAAAAAGATCTTCCGGTAACGATTAATTATATCGACGAAGAGACGATTGAAGTGATTTACGATGCGCCGTATAAAGCGGTAACGCCCGGACAAGCCGCGGTGTTTTATGACAATGATCGCCTTTTAGGTGGTGGCATTATTGAAGAAATCTATTTTAAAGGGCAAAAGAAAAATGTTTAAAACGACTTTATATTTTGAAGATAATCTTTATCCTAATCAGGGTTTTGATCACGTAAGGGAAGTCGCAAGAGGAATCGTGCTTAACGAAAAAAATGAAATATCGCTTCTAAAAATTTATTGTGATGATATTTTTGGACATCGCGACCATTATGAAACCCCAGGTGGTGGCATTGAAAAAAATGAAACTAAAGAAGAAGCTTTAAAACGTGAGTTGAAAGAAGAAATCGGGGCCGAAGTAGAAATTATTGCACCTTTATTGGTTACCGAAGATTATTACAATTTGATAAAACGGAAGACGATTTCTTATTACTATCTCTGTCGTTTAAAATCATTGCATCAAAATAATCTTCTTCCGGAAGAGAGAACTTTTATTAAAGGCATGGTTTGGGTCTCTTTAGATAAAGCGATCGATTTATATCAAAATGCGATGATCGGAAAAGTAGCAAAACTAATTCAACAAAGAGAATTGCCGGTGTTGTTGATGGCTAAAGAAATGATCGATAAAGCCAAATAGTCGGCTTTATTTTTTCTTTTTAATGAAAAGAACTAAAGATAAAACAAGAAGCGATAAAGTTCCAACACTTAATGGAATTATATATAACGGGAAAGAATCTTTATTATGTGAATCGGTTATCGAATTTTGCGGATTACTTTCACCGGTATTTTGAGAATTATTAAATGAAGTGGAAGTCTCGGTTGATGAAAATAAAGAAGAATTGTTAGCACTAGTTAATTCTGAAGAAGTTTCTATGTTTTCAGAATCAAAACCAGAATTTGATGAAGTATCATCTGATGAGGAATTTTCAAATAATTCTTCGTCGATAAAATCTAAGTATCCAAGAGCCACATAATTACGATATCGTGATTTAAAAGAATTTAAGTCTTCGCGTAAAAGAAGCTCTTGACTTGCTGGAATCATAAAATCGAATTCCTCGTGCAACATCGCCCAAGCGTCTGAATCGAACGTACTTGATTCAGTTGTTGCTATAAAGAAAAGACTATAAGCTTTAGCTTGGTCACTAGGAGTAAAAAAATTAGTGGTGCCATCATATTCGATAGCGTCTTTATTTGTTACAAATATTTCTAAAGTTCTACTTAAGTCTAGGTAGGCTATCGTTAAATTTTGTATACCCAAGCAAGAAGAATCATAAGTAAAAGTTATATCTTCAGAACTTAATAATCGCTGTTTTCCATATTGATCTTGATAGAAAATATTCAAAGAAGAAACATCGAGATGATTTTTAAAAGGAATTTTATAATCGAAGTTTGAATCATCGATTATGAGTTGCGGTGTTTCTAACCTTAGAACAGTAAGAGTACAAAAAGCTTTTTTATTATTGCTAGTAGTAGCGGTTAAAATAGCATTGCCTTCTTTTAACGCCGTTATAGTACCATTAGAATCGATAGTGGCGACATTAGAATCGGAAGAACTCCAGAAAATTTCTTTGTTTGTTGCGCTTTCAGGCAAAATTGTGGCAATCAATTGTAATTTTTGACCAATTTTAAGAATTAAAGAATTGGGATTTAATGTGATAGATTCAACCTCGGTGACAAGCGATTTAGGAACGACATTAATCTTACATTGGTCAATAAAAGAGCCATCGTCAGTTATTACTCCAACATCGGTATTTCCGACGCTTAAGGCTTCAATTTCCCCGGTAATCTCATTGATAGTGACGATATTTTCGTCGTCTGAAATAAAAAGTTTTTCTTGATTAGAGGCATTAAGCGGAAAAACAGTAGCTTCTAAAATGTAATGTTCGCCAACTTCCAAAGTCAATTCATGTTCACTAAGTTGCACACCGGTGACAGGGTATTGATCTAAGTAACGTGAAATATTAAGGCGCCCGTTTCCGAATTTTTGATTATCGCCTAAATCTTCGGTGGATTTTAAAAGTTTTTCGATTACTTGTTCGCGCGTCGCGTCCGGAAATTTGGATTCAAAAAGAGCGATCGCTGCGGCTACGGCAGGACAAGCGAAAGAAGTTCCACTGACTTTGGTATAATAATCGGGAGCATTATTTTTAGGTAAATAAAAAGTTCCCGGAGCAACTAGAGTGGTATTATCGATACCATAATTTGAATAAGAGGCTAATAAATTACCGCTTCCATCAGCTAACGCTCCAACACCAATTACATCGGAATATGCTGCCGGATAGGCTTTTTCGGTTTTAGAATCGTTGCCGGCAGCGGCTACGATAATCACTCCTTTGTTTTTAGCGTAATTGATTGCCGAAGTGAAGTATGAGTCGATGGCACTATAAGAAGATTTATAAATGACGCAAGATAAATTAATAATGTTAGCACCATGGTCTACGGCATAAATAATACCTTTTTTTAATTGATCGATGTAATATTCGGTCTTTAATACCATCAGTTCAACTTCAGGAGCAATTCTGGTAATGCCCACTTTATTTACTCTAGAAGCGATTACACCGCATACCGCGGTTCCGTGACTATTATATTGAGCATTGTCATCGTCGATTATAGAAAATCCGTAGTCGGTTATCGTTTGAAAACTTATTGCGCCAGTATTCACATTGCGTTTGACATAAGCAGAATCATTAGAGATGTTAATTAAGTTACCATTAGAATCTTTGAATTCTTGATGATCGATATCAAGACCCGAATCGATGACTGCGACTTTTACGTTTTCACCGCGATAATTAGATAAAGTATCGTCGAGATTTAAAAAATTAAAATTTTCTTGACGAGAGTATAGAGGCTCTTCTTCAACGCTTAGTTCATATGAAAATTCTGCTGGTTTTGCTTGCACAAAGCTAGCATCAAGTTTTCGACAATTTGTCGGAATGAAACTTAATAAAAAACAAATCCAAAGTAATTTTAACATATGTTTATCCAAATAAATTATAACAATCAAATTCGGTATTTCAATTGTTAAAAAATTAAACATTATTATAGAAAAAATAATTGCGATAAATTATAATATTTATCGGAGGTAAGGAAAATGAAAAAATCAACATTTAATCTAGTTTTTGGAATCGCTTCTTTTGTTGCATTATTTCTATTTGGAGTGATTACCTTATTAGGAGCTTTTGGCGTAACATGGGGTTTCCTCGATGTTTTAAAAAAGGTTGCTGATCTTTTGATTTCAATCTGCTTGATTGTTACAGCATACGGCGCCTTAAATCTAGAATTCTTCAAGAAAAATAAAAATGTTTGGTTAATTATTTATTGGGTCTGCGTTGCACTTGCCCTTGTTGGTGGTATTTCCGCATTCTTCTAGAGAAAAAACTAAACAAAAGTCGGAGCGTAATGCTTCGACTTTTTTCTTGCTTAACTTAAATAAATAATTATAATTAAATGCGAGGTTGAATTATGAAAGTTGGTTTAGTTAGTTTAGGATGCGCTAAAAATCTCGTTGATTCGGAAATGATGATGGGACTCATGAAAGAAAATGGTCTTGAAATAACTTCCTCTCCGGAAGAAGCGGATATCATTATCGTTAACACATGCGGTTTTATTAAAGATAGTAAAGAAGAATCGATCGAAACCATTCTTGAAATGAGTGCATATCATAAATTTTTAGTGGTTACCGGTTGTCTGGTTGAACGTTATCTTAATGATTTAAAAAAAGAATTGCCTGAAGTTGATCTTTTTATTCCAATAAGAGACTATGCTCATTTTATTGAATTACTTTCAAATTATCGCCATTTGCCATTAAAGGGTGAGTTGAATCGCTTAAATCGTGTTTTAGCGACTCCATCTTTTACCGCGTATTTAAAAATTTCCGAAGGATGCAACAATCGATGCAGTTACTGTGCGATACCGCTTATTCGAGGTAGCTTTAAATCTTTTAAAAAAGAAGACATTTTAAACGAGGCAAAAAGCCTTGAAAGACGAGGAGTTAAAGAATTAGTTGTCATTTCACAAGATACGACTCGTTATGGAACTGATTTATATGCTGATTATCGTATTGAAAATCTATTAAAGGATTTGCTTAAGGAAACTTCGTTTGAATACATACGTTTATTATATCTTTATCCTAGTGAAATTAATGATGCGCTTATCGAATTAATCGGGGCTAATGAAAGATTGACACCATATTTTGATATTCCGATACAGCACGCTTCTAATAAAATGCTGCAATCTATGAATCGACGCGGTAATTTAGATGATCTTAAAAATCTTTTTGATAAAATCAGAACCAAAGTCAAAAATCCGATTTTAAGAACGACTTTGATTGTCGGTTTTCCGGGTGAAACCGAAGACGATTTTAAAATATTAAAAGAATTTGTTAATGAAATACAATTCGATCATTTAGGTGTTTTTACATATTCGCGCGAAGAAGATACAGCTTCTTATAATATGAAACCGCAAGTAAAGAAATTACTTGCTAACAAACGCAAAAAGGAACTTATGGATCTTCAAAGACAAATTTCTAATCGTAAAAATAAACTGAGAATCGGTGAAAAACATCGAGGCATTGTGACCGGATACGATCAGGAAAAAAATCTTTATACTTTAAGAAGTTATTTTAATGCGCCGGATGATATCGATGGTGTAATCTACTTTTCTTCTAATAAAAATTATGGAGAAGGAGACATCGCTCAATGTCGCATTGTCGATAGTGACGATTATGATCTTTATGGTATTGATGAAGAGGAATTTTCAATAAGATAATTTTTAGCAAATTTTAAAAATTGCATATATTAAGTATTAGGGTGATTGATATATGCTAAATCGATCGAAAAGGAAGACCAATGCGAAAGCAGATGAGGTTTTTTCGTCGATTAAAAAGCAATTGCAAAATATCGATAGTGAAATCGCCTTAGAGTACCTTACTTGGCTTGATCGTAAAACGGCATATTTAAATCAATCAATAAATAAATTGGGCTATGGGGCCCAACCCGACAATCTTTCTCGTGGCGATGTAGTCTGGGTGGAGTTTGGCATCAATGTTGGAACGGAACTTAGCGACTATAAAACACATGGTCATTATGCGTTGGTATGGGCCATCGATTTAGGAAATGTTGTGGTCATTCCGCTTTCAAGTCGTGACGCTCCGGGTTCTTTATTGACTTTCGATTTAGGAATAATTGAAGGATTGAATGATAAAAATGAAAATGCGCATTCGTTTTTAAAATTAGATGCGATTCGCTCGGTTTCTAAACGACGCATCGCACGAATGAACGGACAAGACACCGGTAAAATCACCTTGCAAGATGAAATGATCGAAAAAGTAAAAAGAGCAATTGAAATGGCATTTTTAAATTAAAGGTTATTCATAATAATTTAAGGTATAGCATATTTTTTTACTGATATTTTAGGAGGAATTTATGAAAAATAGCATTCTTGAAACTATCGGTAATACCCCTTTAATTAAAATGGAAGAAGTAGATTTAAAGGCCAATATTTATGCTAAAATCGAAATGTTTAATCCTAGCGGATCGATAAAAATTCGCATTGCGAAACAAATGATTGACGATGCGCTTGAAAGCGGATTAATCAACCATGAAACGACGCTTCTTGAAGCGACTTCGGGAAATACGGGTATCGGATTAGCGTTGATAGCCGCGATTTATAAAATGAAATTTATCTGTGTGATGCCTTCTTCGATGTCAATAGAGCGAAGATCGTTAATGAAGGCATACGGAGCGACGATTATTTTAACCGATAAGAAAGACGGAATGCAAGGTTCAATCGCCCGCATTCATGAATTGCAACAACAGATAAAAAATTCTTATTTTTTGTCGCAATTTGAAAATCCGTCTAACGTTAGAGCCCATTATTTAACTACCGGACCGGAAATTGAAAGGGACTGTAGTAACGTTGATATCTTAGTTTGTGGAATCGGTACCGGCGGAACGATAAGCGGTGTTGGAAAATATCTTAAAGAAAGGAATCCTCAAATTAAAATCATCGGTGTTGAACCGGCTAATTCAAATGTGCTCAATGCCGAGGGAAAAGCCGGTCCCCATAAAATTCAAGGGATCGGAGCCGGATTTATTCCTAAAATATTAGATGTAAGCTTATTAGATGAAGTAATCGACATTACAGATGAAGAAGCACTAGAAAGTGCGAGATACTTAGCGATTAATCACGGATTATTTGTCGGAATTTCTTCAGGAGCAGCCTATGCCGCCTCATTAAAAATCGCAAGAAGAAAAGAAAATCAAGGATTAAATATCGTTACGATATTTCCTGATGGTGGCGAACGATATTTGTCGAATCAAATCGTAGGAGATTAAGGTGAATTTCGTTCTTAAACGCCCTTATCCTAATTGCATCTGTAAAGATAAGGTCGAAGAGCTTATCGATCATTTTCAAGCGTTGCTTTTTCCGGGATATTTTTTCGCGGAAATTGATTCACAAAAACTATTTGAAATGGTAACCGACAACTTGAAAGCATTGATTGCCGCTATAAATATTTCTTCATCATTAAAGATAGATTCTAGTAGCTTAATAACTGCATTTTTTAATAGATATGATAAAATTGTTTCTATGCTTAAAATGGATTTACAAGCTATATTTGATAATGATCCATCACTTGGCGATATCGATGAAGCGATATTTACGTCACCGGGATTGGTGGCGATTATGGTATATCGTATCGCTCATGAATTAGATGATTTAGGGTTACCTTATATTCCGCGAATGATGAGTGAAATAATCCATTCAAAAACCGGGATTGACATTCATCCGCGAGCCCAGATCGGTGAATCTTTTTTTATCGATCACGGAACCGGAATCGTCATCGGTGAAACGACGATTATCGGCAATTATGTAAAACTTTATCAAGGAACGACTTTAGGAGCCTTATCTTTAAGTCGCGGTCAAAAATTAAAAGGGATCAAAAGACATCCCACAATCGGAAATAATGTGACTATATACGCCAATGCTTCAATTTTAGGTGGCAAGACAACGATCGGAAATAATGTTATTATCGGCGCTAACACTTATATTCTTGAAAGTGTTCCCGATAACTCCGTGGTTGTCATTAAAAATTTTGCTCAAGAAATTATTAAAAGAAAACAAGCCTAATATAATTTCTATTTAATAAATCAAGTTACCTTGTAATATATTTAATTTAGTTAATCAAAAAGAAAATACTCTATTCTTAATTACAATAGTTATTCTATGTAATTTCTTTTTTTCATTTTTACGCTTATAATAGGAATTAATAAAATGAGAATGAGGACAATTATATGGAAAAATACATTATCGCTATTGATCAAGGTACAACATCGAGTCGCGTAATTGCATTTGACAAAAAAGGCAATATCGTCGCTAAAGAACAAATCGAAGTGACGATTACTACTCCTCAAAGCGGTTGGGTAGAACAAGATGCTAAAGAGATATATGAAACAGTATTTGAGGCTTTAAAGTCAGTGATTAATGCATTAAAGCCACTACATGGACAGATTATGGCTCTGGGCATTACTAATCAACGGGAAACAACCATCGTTTGGGATAAAAAAACCGGAGAACCGATTTACAATGCGATCGTTTGGCAATCGCGACAATCTAAAGATATTTGTGAAAAGATGATCGCCGACGGATATCAAAATAAAATTAAAGCAAAGACCGGATTATTGATTAATCCGTATTTTAGCGCCACGAAAATCCGTTATATTTTAAATCACGTTAAAGGTGCCCAAGAACGCGCGAAAAAGGGAGAGTTGATGTTTGGTACGGTTGATACATATTTAGCTTATCGTTTGAGTGAAGGAAAACTTCATATTACCGATTATTCTAACGCGTCACGAACATTGCTTTTTAATATTCACACTTTAAAGTGGGATGAAGAATTATTGAATTTATTTAATATTCCTAGTAAAATGTTGCCTCAAGTGTGTGATTCATCGAAAAACTACGGAATCGCTAGCGCCTTAAAAAAGATCGATAAAAGCCTTGAAATTCCACTTTGCAGCCTTATCGGCGATCAACAAGCGTCGCTTTTTGGACAACTTTGTTTTGAAAAAGGCGATGTAAAAAACACTTACGGAACTGGATGTTTTATGTTAATGAATACTAAAGATAAAATCGTAGATTCTCAAAATGGTTTATTATCGACAATTTCTTGGTGCATCGATGGTAAAGTCGAATATGCATTGGAAGGATCGGTCTTCATCGGTGGTTCGGCTGTTCAATGGTTACGTGATGGAATGCGCTTTTTTGAAAAATCGAGCGATTGTGAATTGGCAAGTCAATTAGTCGATGGTAGCGATGGTGTTTATGTTGTACCAGCTTTTGTCGGCTTAGGAACGCCATATTGGGATAATGATGCTCGAGGAGCAGTATTTGGATTAACTAGAGGTACCAAGCGAGAACATTTCATTAATGCCACGATTGAATCAATCGCCTATCAAAGCAAAGATGTTATGGAAGTTATGAAAGAGGATTCCAAGATACCAATCGCTTCTTTAGCGGTTGATGGTGGCGCTAGCAGCAATAATTATTTGATGCAATTTCAATCTGATATATTAGATTGTAAAGTAGTGCGTCCTGAATGTCTTGAAACTACTGCGTTAGGGGCTGCCTATTTGGCAGGACTTGCTATTGGATTATGGAAAAATAAAGAAGAGCTTCAGACCGCGCATCGTATCGAACGTGTTTTTATGCCACATATAACTCAAGAAAGACGAGATGATTTATATTATGGATGGAAAAAAGCCATCGCCGCAACAAGAGAATTTAAATGACATATCTTTATCTCACATCGGTCTTAAAATAGAACAATTTCGAATTGAACGCGATTTAACTCAAGAAGATTTAGGTCAACAATTAGGAGTGACGAACAAAACAATTTCCAAATGGGAAAATGGCGAACTTGAAATTGAAAAAGAGATGCTTCCTTTAATAGCCAAGATATTCGGCGTTGAAATCAATGATTTAATCGATGAACCGGTAGTAAGACCGAAACGTAAAAGTTCAATAATGATTGCCATAATTTCTTTGTTGCTTGAAGTATTTATTGTAATCATGATGATTTTTATTGACGCTTCAGAAGAGAGCAATGCGCTTTTATCTTTAGATTTAGTGTTTTCTGGAATGGAGCATAATATTTTTATTTCGCTTGCTGAAGATAGAGTGTCTTTACAAACATTATGGCAAGTTATCGCTTTATTAATGCCACTTGTCGTTTACACTTATAATCTGGTGAGTCTTTTACTCCATAAGTTTCAATTAGTGGTAAATATAATTTTAATTAATCTTCAAAATATTGAACTTTTCGTACTTTATCATCAAGAAGGTGCACGGATATTTTATTCGTTAGTCACCATTGTGTCGATGATTTTTATGGTATTTGCATATTATTATGATCAAATAATTGACTATATCAAATATAAAATGATAAACGAAGAATCAATAAGACATTAAATATGAAAATTGAATTTTCTGAATTTGAGAAATAATTGTTTTTATGAGACATAAAATATTAAGTGTAAAATAACTTGATGATTGAAGAAGAGTTAAAGCATTGAAATTAAAAATAGTATCAATTACACTATGTTTGAAATGAAACGAGGATTAAAAAATGATCATTTTGAAAATTAAAAATTTTGGTGATATCACCATTGAGTTGGACTATGAAGCCGCTAAAAATACTTGCGCTAATTTTGTGAGTTTAGTTAAAAGCGGATTTTATGATGGATTAACTTTCCATCGGGTGATTAAAGGTTTTATGATTCAAGGTGGCGATCCTTTGGGTAATGGAACCGGTGGTCCTAGTTATGCTATTAAAGGCGAATTTTCGGCTAATGGAATAAATAATCCGCTACATCATACGCGCGGTGTCATTTCAATGGCTCGCAGTTACGATATGAATTCGGCCGGCAGTCAATTTTTTATCATGCATCAAGACGCTTTATATTTAGATGGACAATATGCCGCTTTTGGTAAAGTTATCGATGGTCTTGATGTCGTCGATAAAATCGCTAATGTTAAAACGACCGTCAATGATCGTCCCTATGACAAAGTGATGATTGAAAAAGCCATTGCAATCGATGAAAAAGATTATCAAGTGGAGAAGATGTAATGGGATTGGAAATCAAAAATATTTTTGTCGTTAAAGAAAAATATTCCGTTGAAGAATTGTTTGAAAAAACTAAAGCCGAAATTATGGCTTCGACTTTGGATGTAGCAAACACCTTTATGGATGTTGTTAAAAAGACGACCTTTGACGAAAAGAGCATTGAAAAGAAATATCATGTTGTCTATCACTTAAAATATCGAGCAAAAATCGATTCTAAACTTCAAGATGGATCGACGAAAACTTTTGAAGTGTCACATGAATTCGATTCAGAAGAAAATAGTTGTCCTTTTATCGAAGAGGATCTTTCGAAATATCAAGAAAGTGATATAGAACCTTTCAATCCACAAGACAATAATTCTTCCACTTATGATGAGAAAAAAATTAAATTGCTGATTATGAAGCACTTAATGGATTGCAAGGATTATAAAGAGGCAAAAAAAGGACTTGAAATTTGGTCGGAAATTTTAGAACAAGAAGTAGTTGTCTTTTATTTGCCATATGCGGTTTTCCAAATCGGAAAAAAGACGCAATACGCTAATTTAATAACCGGTGAAGTCAAAATAGATTATCAGCTTTCCAAAGAGATCACTTCGATTGCTTTAAATATCAAATTAATGCGTTACCCGGTTTTAATTTTCAATATTGTGTTAATTATCGCTTACTTTATTATGAGTTTCTTATTTCAAAATAATGGACGAGAAATAAACAGTGCTTTTTTAGTGTTCATCATTATCTTTGCGGTAATCAGTATCGGTTTAACTGTTTATGGCGGAGGTAAGAAAATTACTAGACAATACATTGTAAAAGACATCGAAGGCGGAAGTGAACCTCAATTGTTGCATCGTAAAATTTTCTATTTGCAATTAGTGGTTTCTGCTTTGCTATTAATCGAATTGGCGATTTTTTATTTAGTGTATCACTAATCGATAATCCACGAGTGAAAATCTTTAATCTTTAACCACTTTTAGTTATAATAACTATGGTGGTTTTTTGATGCAAAAACTTATCAATCTTTCCGTTCATACTCTTGTCGATTTTTTGTTGCGTCGCGGAAGCATCGATAGCCGCGTTTTTAATAATGGAACCTTATCCGAAGGAACTAGAATTCATTTACGGTATCAAAGTATTCAAAGCGGTAATTACCTTTCTGAAGTTCCTTTGCAACAAAAATTTGAGGTTGATGATTTTGAGGTAATTTTAATCGGACGGGCGGATGGCATAATCGTCGAACCGACGCGCTATATTGTCGATGAAATCAAATCGACAGTCGCCGATTTAAAAGAATTTTATGAAGAGCAAGGAGAATGGCATTTAGCGCAAGCTAAATGTTATGCTTTGATGTATTCGTTAGCCAATAACCTTGAAAAAATATCGTGCCGTTTAACATATATTTCGCAAACCGATGGAAGTAAGATGATCAAAAACTTCACTTTCAAAGTGGAGGAACTAAAAGACGATATTGAAAATTTAATAAGGGAATATTTACAATTTTATAAAATAATCGATGACCATAATTTACTTCGTCAAAAGTCAGCCACGGAGCTTGAGTTTCCTTATCCTTCCTTTAGAGAGGGACAAAGAAGATTAGCAAAATTCGTTTATAAAATCGCTCAAGACGGCGGTTTATTGTTCGCCGAAGCTCCGACCGGTATTGGAAAAACAATGTCGACGTTATTTCCCGCAATCAAATCGTTCAGCGATGAATGTAATGATAAAATTTTTTATTTATCAGCTAAATCGTCTCAAAAGGATATCGCTTTTGATGCACTTAAATTGATGCATCAAAAAGGACTTGTTATTAAAGCGATTATCCTGACTGCCAAAGATAAAATGTGCCTTAATGACATCGCACATTGTAATCCTGATGAGTGTCCGTTTGCTAAAGGTTATTATGATAAATTAAAAGCTGTTTTAAAAATGATGTTAGAAAGTGAAGATCTTTACGATAAAAATTACATTTCCGAAATTGCCGTTGAAAATTCAATGTGTGCTTTTGAACTGCAATTGGATTTATCGTATTATTGTGACGTAATCATTTGCGATTATAATTATGTTTTCGATCCGATCGTTTATCTAAAAGGTTATTTTGAAATTGCTAAAGATCAATATCTTTTACTTATCGATGAAGCTCATAATCTCGTGGATCGTTCTAGAAATATGTATTCGTGTATTTTAAATTTAAATGATTTAGTATTTTTAAAACGCTTGTTAAAACGAGAAAAACTTCCAAAATTAAAAAGACAATTAAAAAAACTCGTCGCTATTTTTGAAGAAGTCAAAGAAGGCGAAACAGATTGTCAAATTCAAGAAAACGGCTTTCCAGATGAATTTTATGTGATTTTGGATAATTTGCTTAAAGCTTTTTATGATGCGCAACAGAATGATTTGATAATTGTCAGTGAGAAAATCAGCGATATCTTTAACGATATCAGTAGATTTTTAAAGATCAGTGAATTTTATTCTTCGGATTTTGTGGCATATTTTGAAAAAACGGATGGTAATGTGTTTGCCCATCTTCAGTGTTTAGATTCTTCAAAACTTATAAAACATACTTTGAAGAAAGCTAAAGGGATTGTTTATTTCTCGGCGACGCTAACTCCTAGAGATTATTACATTGGTTTATTGGGTGGCGATGAAACCAGTCCGTATATCTCGTTAAATTCGCCGTTTCCACCGCAAAACCTTTTACTATTGATTCGGGGTGATATTTCAACGCGCCTTAAAGATCGTGCGCTTTCTTATGTAGATGTCGCTAATTCGATTAAAGCCGTCGTTAAAGAAAAGGTTGGAAATTATTTGGTGTTTTTTCCTTCGTTTGCATACTTAGACGAAATTTATCAATATTTTTCAGACAGCGATTATCGAATCATCAAACAAGTCCGTGACATGAAAGAGGCGGAAAGAGAAGAATTTTTAAGCAATTTTATTGAAACGCCGAGTGAGACGACCGTCGGTTTTGCAGTTTTGGGCGGTGCTTTTTCCGAAGGAATCGACTTAACTTCCGATCGCCTTATTGGGGCGATTATCGTCGGTGTCGGATTGCCGACGATTTCATTTGACCGTGATTTATTAAAAGAACATTATAGCGCGAATGGTTATGATGGGTTTGATTATGCTTATACTAATCCCGGGATGAACAAAGTGATGCAGGCAGCCGGAAGAGTGATTCGTTCCGCGACTGATCGAGGAGTGGTTTTATTGATCGATTCTCGCTTCCTTTATCAAAAATATCGCGAGATGTTTAAAAAAGAATGGGCGCATTATCGAAAAGTATTTTCTTTGATAGATATTAAAAGAGAAGTTCAAAAATTTTGGAACTCATAAATTTATTTGAATCAAAACCATAAATGCGGTATGGTATAACGTGCGGAGGCTTTCCATGGATTACGATTTGAAACATATTCGAAATTTTTCTATCATCGCTCATATCGACCACGGTAAATCAACGTTGGCTGATCGTCTTTTAGAATTGACCGGAACGGTTTCTAAACGAGAGATGAAAGAACAATTGCTCGATTCGATGGATCTTGAACGGGAACGTGGTATCACGATAAAACTAAACGCGGTTAGTCTTAATTATCATAGTAAAAACGGGGAAGATTACCTTTTCAATTTGATCGACACTCCAGGTCACGTCGATTTCACCTATGAAGTGAGTCGCTCGCTAGCGGCTTGTGAAGGTGCGCTTCTTGTCGTCGATGCGACTCAAGGAGTAGAAGCTCAAACTTTGGCTAATGTCTATTTAGCAATCGAAAATGATCTTGAAGTGATTCCTCTCATCAATAAAGTTGATCTTCCGAGTGCGGATATCGAACGCACGCGACGTGAAATAGAGGATAATATCGGCTTACCTTTCGATGAAAGATTGCAAATATCCGCTAAAACGGGATATCAGGTAGAAAATGTTTTAGAAGCGATTGTCGAATATGTGCCATGTCCAAAAGGCAAAGAGGAGAACCCTTTGCAAGCGTTGATTTTCGATTCGTTCTACGATTCGTATCGCGGTGTTGTCGCGCAGATAGTTATTAAAGAAGGATACCTTGAAGTCGGCGATACGATCATCTTTATGTCAAACGGAGAAGAGTATTTGGTGACTGAATTAGGTATAAGAACTCCAAAAGATGTCAAAGTCGATCGTTTAGATGTCGGAGAAGTTGGCTATGTGGCGGCACAAATAAAAGAAATCGATAAAGTTCGTTGCGGCGATACGATCACTTCTACCAAAAAGAAAGCGATGCAACCGCTTGCCGGTTATCGAAAAATGAATCCGATGGTTTATTGCGGCTTGTATCCGTGCGATTCCAATAAGTATCTCGATCTTAAAGAAGCCTTGATGAAACTTTCATTAAATGATGCTTCATTACACTTTGAACCGGAAACTTCTTCGGCGCTAGGATTTGGATTTCGCTGTGGCTTTTTAGGCTTATTGCATATGGATGTCGTTGAAGAAAGACTTGAACGTGAATATGGCATCGATTTGATTTTGACGGCTCCGAGTGTCATTTATCATGTTTATCTTAATGACGGAACGATGATCGAACTCGACAATCCTTCAAAACTTCCGGATATGACGCTCATTAAAGAAATTCAAGAGCCATTCGTCGAGGCTAAAATCATGACGCCTAAAGATTACATCGGACCGATTATGAAACTTTCTCAAGAAAAAAGAGGAATTTATATCGATATGGAATATCTTGATCCGACGCGAGTCGTGCTTACCTATCAATTGCCTTTGTCCGAAATCGTCTACAATTTTTTCGATAAATTGAAATCATATACCAAAGGTTACGCTTCTTTCGATTACCAATTATCGGATTACCGCGCCAGCCGCCTTTGCAAGTTAGACATCATGCTTAACGGCAATGTGATCGATGCTTTATCGAGTATCGTTTTTCGTGATTTTGCCTATTCGCGCGGACGTTTGCTAGTTGAAAAACTTAAAAATATCATTCCGCGTCAACAATTTGAAGTGCCGGTTCAAGCCGCGATATCAAATAAAATAATCGCCAGAAGCGATATCAAAGCAGTTCGCAAAGATGTCCTTGCCAAATGTTATGGCGGTGACATTTCTCGAAAGAAAAAACTGCTTGAAAAGCAAAAAGAAGGTAAAAAGCGGATGAAAGCTATCGGCACGGTCGAAGTGCCTCAAGAAGCATTCATGGCAATTTTGTCAGTTCAAGACGAAGATTAAAAAACTTCGTCTTTTATTTAATTTTTAGGTCGAAATTTGTTAGTAGAAAATTAGTATTTAATTAGTTTTAGGTATAGACTTACATTTAAAAAGTCGGTAAAATATGGAATATGAGGTGATTCGATGTCTCAAGACTTAGAAATGCGCTTTACCGATGGTATGTATGCCACGAAAAATGATGTGAAAAGTATTTTAAAGATCTCTTCGATTGATTTGATGTGGGAAAAAATCAAAGAATATCGGCGTCATTTTCAATTGGAATTATCCGTTCGCAATGTTGAAAGATCTCCTTATACCATTTCGACGATTCAAAGTGTTTCTTCACGGATTATTTCACTTGAAAAAAAGTTGAGTAAACTGCTTTTCTCATATAATAGTTTACGTCATGATAATGATTCTTTTCAAAAGTTTAGGGAGCGTCGATATCTAGAATGTTTAAAAGATTTTTCCTCATATTATGGATTTGACATCGCCGATGAGACCTTAAAAGCCATTTTCGATGAATCATTGGCGAATATTCCAAGTGAATATTTAATGATCTCTCATTACTGTACTGCTTTGAAAAAAAACGAAAGTTGCTTCAGTTCACCTTTTAATCTAAAGGTGCTAGTTGATATTTACTCTTCGTTAGTCGGTACCGAGTATGAATTAGATAAACCGGAAACTTATCTTCGAGTGACAGATTTAAACGAACGTATTAATTACACCTTCGGGAAACGTCATTATGAAGGAGCTCCTTTAGATAAAATTCTTCCAATGCTAAATGAATTATTTGACTTTGTCGCGAAGACAGAAACGTTTAGTTTAGTGAAAGCTAGCGTCGCGTTTTATTACATCATGTATGTTAAACCTTTTGAATATTTTAATGAATTTGTCGCCTTGTTGTCGTTTAAATATGTTTTGGCGCATGAAGATAGTGATCAAATAGGTTCGATTCTCAATCTTGAAAAACTGATCGATATTATGAAAGACAATCTTGGAAAGACGATGATGGAAGAAACTGAGATGGGACTAGATATGACTTACATTTTAAATTATATTTTGACCCATGTCGAAGAGGCCGTCAAAACTTTAACCGATGATTTTGTGATGATTGAACGCGAGCAACTCAAAGAAGAGCATTATCAACTTGAAAAACCGGTGGTAGCGGTAGATAATACTAAAGAGACCACCAATAATGTGGTAAGTAATTTAGTTAATGAAGAAGAAAATGCTCCCACCATTCAGTTAGAGCGTAAAGTAGCGATACCTCATATGCGAACAGGATTGGACGAAAAAGATGCCCAAATTATCGCCGAGCATTTGATAGAAACGTATCCGTCACTTAAAAAAGGACAAGCTTCTTTTTATTCAAGACATTGTACCGTCGGAAATTATTATACGATCGGTCAATATAAAAAAGAGTTGGATGTGGCTTATGAAACGGCGCGAACCTCGATGGAAAATCTCGCTTTGTTAGGTTTCTATAAAAAAGAAAAAGTCAGAAATAAATTTGTCTATACCCCTGTGGTTCAAGAGAAGGAAAGGATTTAAAATATGTGGGTTTTGTATTTTTTAGCGGTTGCAGTCGCAATTGCACTTGTCGTTTGGTTGATTCGACGTTTTGTTCCGGGTTTAGCCGATAATGAAAAAGAAGATCCCGAAAAAATTTCACGCGACAACATCGAAAGATTGATCGTGACTCCTAAAGAAGAAAATGAAAAAGTAGTAGAAGAAGATCCAAACGAGGACGAACTCGATTCAAAAGAATAATGGAGTTAACGCGAGGACTTTATATTCACATTCCTTTTTGCACTTCGTTTTGTGCTTATTGCGATTATTGCAAATTGCTTTATAACGAAGAGTTTGCTTCTCAATATCTTGAAGCATTGCAACGTGAATTGGATTCTTACAATATCGATAAAATAGCGACGCTTTATCTTGGTGGAGGAACTCCTTCAGCGCTTTCTTATCCGCAATTAAAGCGCCTTTTTGATATCGTTAAACCCTATGTTTACGAGGGCTTATCGTTTACTATGGAATGCAATGTTGAAAATCTTGACGAAGCGAAAATTGCCTTGATGGCGGAAAGTGGTGTCAATCGTGTCTCTTTAGGGATTCAAAGTTTTTCAAAAGCAATTTTAAATACCATTAAAAGAAACCATGATTTAAAAAAGGTTCAAGAAGTAATTTCCTTATTGCGCAAATATAATATTAAGGATATTAACGGGGATCTGATTTATGGCTTACCATATCAAGATCTAAAAACATTAAACCAAGATCTATCAATGTTGACTTCATTACCTTTGACACACGTTTCGACTTATTTACTAGGAATTCACCCACATACGTTGTTTTTCAATCAAAATGTCAAAGAAATCGACGATGATTTGGCGCGTACATATTATGATTTAATCGTAAATTACCTTCACGAAAAGGGATATGAACGATATGAGGTTTCTAATTTTGCTCAAAAAGGGTATCAAAGTAAACATAATCTCATCTATTGGCGCAACGAAGAATATTATGGTGTTGGACTTGGGGCATCGGGTTATGTTGACGGAAAACGTTATACCAATACGCGAAATTTTTTCAAATATTGCCAGGATCAATATCAACTAGAAGAAGAAATATTAAATAAAGAAGATCAGGAATTTTATGAAATCATGCTAGCCTTGCGATTAGAAGAAGGATTGGATTTAAACAAATTTCAAGATAAATATCACGAAAATTTTATCGATAAATATCGAGAAAAAATAGAATTACTTCAAAAAGAATCTTTAATAGAGTATAGTGATATTAATCTCAAAGTTAAAAAAGAAAACTTTTTTATCTTAGATTACGTTTTAAGACGCTTGTTATTTTAGGAGGATTTATGGATATAGTCGGTTTTGAACGCAGAGTAATATCGTATGTAATCGATGCCGCGATTGCCTTCATTCTTTCTTTTGTGGTTTATTATTATTTGTCACGCGCGGTAAATATCGAATTTTTCACGATGTTGATCTGGATGATGATTTTTGAAATAATCATTTTTACGATCATCAATACTTTGTTAATTTGGGCTACTAATGGTGTGAGTTTAGGCCAAGCCATAGTCAGAAGTCGCATTAAACGTTTCGATAATAAAAGATTGACTTTAAAAGAAAGTTTCATGCGTTCGGTGCTTATTTCAATTCCCCTTATCGTGGCTTTAAATGCTATTTACATGATTGCCAAACATACTGAAATCAGCATTTTCGATCAATTGACGAATACTAAAGTGGTCGCGATTAGATCTTAAACATTAATATTTTAATTTGATAGAATCCCCTTCTTAAAGAGGATTTTTTTTTGGAAAAATATTTTGAATTTATGCAAACTTAGGTTATTTGTCATATTAAAATAAAATTTAATACAAAAATTAGCAATAATCAGTTGACACTGCTAAAAAAGTGGGTATAATAAATTTAGCACTTGAATAAAAATAGTGCTAAAGAGGTGAACGAAATGGCCTTGCCTAGACGCGATCTAATTCTAAAATACATCGTTGAATATTTCATTAAAACGGCGGCGCCGGTTGGAAGCAATACTCTTATTGAACAATATGATCTTCCATACTCGTCAGCGACGATACGTAATGAAATGATGGAACTTGAAGAAGAAGGATTTATCGAAAAAACTCATACTTCTTCAGGTCGAGTTCCTTCAACTAAAGGTTATCGCTACTATATCGAACATCTTCGTCAACGGGATGTAGATGAAGAAATTAAACAACAACTAGCGGTAATTTTGAGCGAAAAATCAAAATCGATCGATGATGTGATCAAAGAAAGTTGCGAAATTTTGTCACATATGACCAATTTGGCCTCGATCGTGTTAGGGCCGAGTGCCGATGAGGAACATCTTCTTTCAGTTCAAGTGATTCCATTATCGGAAAATTCGGCGACCGCGGTCTTTGTGACCGACAAAGGCTATGTTGAAAACAAAACCTTTATCCTTCCCGAACATGTCGATATCAAAGATGTCGAAAAATGTGTGAAAATCATCCAAGATCGGATGCGAGGAACGCCGATATCGGGACTCATCGAAAAAATGGAAGCATCAAAAGAGATTATCACTCAACATCTTAAAAACAATGATGCCATTTATCGAGCCTTCGCTGAAACCTTCTTAAAATTCGCTACCGAAAGAATCAGCTTTTTCGGAACCGATAATTTGTTGGAGCAACCGGAATTCAATACGGATATCGAAAAGTTAAAACGTTTGGTGCGTTTGATTGAAAATCCAAAGACGATGGCCGAGTATTTGCACGCGAATGACGATGTGGAAATTTTCATTGGTCGTGATGAAGAAGGCAAAGGATTTGACGATGTTTCGATGGTGACCACGAAAATCAAAATCAGTGATGACCACGAAGGAAGAATCGCTCTTGTGGGTCCGACACGGATGGACTATGAAAAAGTGATGAATGCACTTGAATACATTCAAAAACAATTAAATGAATTCTTTGCAAGAAAGGATGATGATGATGGAAGAAAATAAGAATGAGACTGAAAAATTGAATCAAGAAAGTGAAACAAGCGAAAATTTCAAAGAAAAAAAATCTCGCAAAGACAAAAAACTTTTAGAAAGAATCGAACAATTGGAAAGCGAAGTGAATGAGTGGAAGACCAAATTCTATAGTGCTTATGCTGATTGCGACAATCTAAGAAAATCGTACGAGAAAGATCATCAAATGATGATTAAATATCGAGCAAGCGGGTTTCTTGAAGCGTTATTACCGATTTTTGATTCCTTCCATATGGCTCTCATGGTAAAACCCAATGATCCGGCGTTAGAAAATTATTTTAAAGGATTTGAGATGATTTACCGCCAGCTTCTTAACGCTTTAGAAAGTGAAGGAGTTAAAGAGATTTCCCCAGAGATCGGAAGCGATTTCTCAGTTGATTCAATGCAAGCAATCGAAGTTCGTGAAAGCGATAGCGAAAATAAAGTATTACAAGTATTCTCTAAAGGATATTTCCTCAAGGATCGTTTGATCCGTCCAGCGATGGTTGCGGTTTCAAAGCTGAAAAAAGAAAAAGATGAGACCGATAGTCTGGAAGCCACAGAAGAGGCTAAGACGATAAACTAAAGAAAAGGAGAAAAAGATTATGGCAAAAGAAATTATTTTAGGTATTGACTTAGGAACGACTAATTCAGTCGTCAGTTATTTACAAAATGATGGAAAATGGAAGGTCATTCCAAATCCTGAAGGACCAAACACCACTCCGTCTGTCGTTGCTTTTAAAGCTGATGGAGAAGAGATTGTCGGCTTTGCCGCCAAACGTCAATTGTTGACCAATCCTGACACGGTCGCTTCGATTAAAAGATTGATGGGTACTTCTCAAAAAGTGCATATCAATTGCTTGAACAAAGATTTCACACCGCAAGAAATCTCGGCTAAAATTCTCGCTTACATGAAAAAATATGCCGAAGAAAACCTTGGTGAGAAAATTGAAAAAGCCGTCATCACTGTTCCGGCTTACTTTAATGATGCCCAACGTCAAGCGACTAAAGATGCCGGTCAAATTGCCGGTCTTGAAGTCGTAAGAATCATCAATGAACCGACCGCTGCGGCTCTTGCCTATGGCGAAGAAAACAAAGAAGCTCAAAAGATCTTAGTTTATGACTTAGGCGGCGGTACTTTCGATGTTTCGATTCTCGATATCGCTGATGGTACTTTTGAAGTCGTCGCCACGGCTGGCGATAATAAACTCGGTGGTGATGACTGGGATAACGTTTTAGCTAATTACTTCAAAGATGACATTAAAGCAAAGTTCAATCTCGATCTTTCAAACGATAAACTCGCTTTACAACGTTTGAAAGAAGAAGCCGAGAAAACTAAAATCACGCTTTCTTCATCACTTGAAGCTAACGTCACTTTACCATTCTTGGCGATGGGCCCCACTGGACCTATTTCATATGAAACCAAAATTACTAGAGCTAAGTTCCAAGATTTGACTAGAGATCTCTTAAGAAGAACCGAAGAACCGGTGAGAAGAGCTTTATCAGACGCTAAATTGACCGCAAACGACTTAAATGAAATCATTTTGATTGGCGGTTCTACAAGAATGCCGGCGGTTGTGGAATTAGTTAAACAATTAACCGGAAAACAACCGAATATTTCCGTTAATCCTGATGAAGCCGTTTCAATCGGTGCGGCAATTCAAGGTGGAGTTATTCGCGGAGATAAAAAAGATGTCTTGTTGCTCGATGTGACGCCATTAACCTTAGGTATTGAAACTATGGGTGGCATTATGACTCCGTTAATTGAAAGAAATACGACGATTCCGACTACCAAATCGCAAGTATTCTCAACCGCTGAAGACAATCAGCCGGCTGTCGATATCATGGTCTTCCAAGGTGAAAGACAAATGGCTCGCGATAACAAGTTATTAGGAACCTTTAAACTTGACGGAATTAAACCGGCTCGAAGAGGACAACCGCGAATCGAAGTTACGTTCAACATCGATGTCAACGGTATTGTCAACGTCAAAGCTAAAGACCTCGATACTCAAAAAGAACAACAGATCACGATTACCGGTTCTTCAGGACTAAGCAAATCGGAAATCGATCGTATGGTTAAAGAAGCCGAAGAAAATCGTGAAGCGGATGAAAAGAGAAAAGAAGAAATCGAAGTGAAGAACAAGGCGGAATCGTTGATTTCACAAATCGACGCTTCGATGGCGGAACAAGGCGATAAGATGGATGCCACTCAAAAAGAGCAAACTCAAAAACTTCGCGATGAGTTAAAAGAAGCGCTCGACAAAAATGATATCGCAACCTTGAAAAACAAGATGAACGAATTAGAACAAGCGGCTGCGATGGCTTCACAATATCAACAACAGCAACAAGCCCAAGGAAATGGTGCTCAAAGCGAAACTAACGCTTCTAACGATGATGTAATCGATGCTGATTTCACCGATAAGAAGTAATAAAGTTTTAAGAATTATTATGGAGGCTAGGAATGATCCTAACCTCCATCTTGCGTATAGAAAGGAGTAGGTATGGCGACTAAAAGGGATTATTATGAGGTTTTAGGCGTATCAAAGAATGCCTCTAACGATGAAATAAAGTCTGCATATCGTAAACTTGCTAAAAAATATCACCCTGACCTCAATAAGGAACCGGGTGCCGAAGAAAAGTTTAAGGAAGTACAAGAAGCTTACGAAGTCCTTTCCGATGCTCAAAAAAAGGCCCAGTACGATCAATTCGGTCATGCGGCCTTTGAACAAGGAGCCGGCGGTTTCGGGGGCTTTAGCGGTGGTTTTGGTGGCTTCCAAGATGTCGATTTAGGTGATCTTTTCGGTTCGTTTTTCGGTGGCGGACGTCGCTCTCAAAGACGGAATGGACCGACAAGAGGTCGCGACCGCAGCGATACCATCAGCATTAAATTCATGGAAGCAATCAATGGTAAAACGATCGATCTTCAAATCACTTACGATGAACCATGTACCAAGTGCGGTGGTACGGGGGCAAATTCTTCTTCGGACATTGAAACGTGTTCGCGATGTAATGGTACCGGTACTGTAAAACAAAGACAACAGACGATTTTCGGAACCATGGAAACCAGCACCACTTGTCCTGAGTGTCATGGAACCGGAAAAATTATCAAAAATAAATGTACGGCTTGTGACGGCAAAGGATATAACCGGGTTAGAAAGAATGTCGAAGTCAATATTCCCGCGGGTATCAATGACGGACAGCAAATTCGTGTCAGCGGTAAAGGCGAAAGAGGATCTAACGGAGGTCCAAACGGCGATCTTTTCATCGAAGTTAGAGTTGAAAGGGATCCACGTTTTGAAAGAGACGGAAATGATATTCATTCACAATTGGAAGTTCCGATGGTTGCCGCGGCATTAGGATGTGTCGTCGATGTTGAAACGGTGTACGGACCGGTAGAAATGACGATTAAAGAAGGAACACAAAGCGGTCAAATTTTTAAACTGAAAGGCAAAGGTGTCAAGGACTTAAGAGGTAATGGTCAAGGTGATCACTATGTCCATATCAAAGTTTTGACTCCGACAAAACTCACTAACGAAGAAAAAGCGCTATTAGAACAATTTAATGAGTTAGAACAAAAGAAACCGAATCGCGGAGAAAGTTTCTTTGAGAAAATAAAGCGAACTTTTAAAAAATGAGATTATTAAAAGTGGTCGATTATGATCACTTTTTTTATTAACTAGGAAATTGTATTTTAAAAGGAAATAACGAAAAAACTTAAAGATGAGTTGTAAATATAAAAATATTTTTTTAATTTAGTTTCTTTAATTTTGTAATAAATATCTTTGTGATTATTTTATTCTTTTTTTAATGCTTAAAAATTTTTATGCAGATTTTTATATATTTTTTAAACTAATTTTTGCATATTTTTCGGCATATTTTTATAGTGAAATTGCATATTTTTATAGACTATGGTAAAATTAGATATGAAAGGGGTTGATTTTATGCGCAGAAGTATGTACGACAAATTAGTACAATGGAAGTCACAACCCGGACATAAGCCACTCATCATATATGGTGCTAGACAAGTAGGCAAAACTTATTTAGTTGAGGAATTTGCAAAAAAGAATTATAAATATTGCTATTCCATAAATTTTGAGTTCAGTGAGGATGCAAGGCATATATTTTCTGGAAATTTGGATATTAAAACGCTTTTAATGCAATTAACAACTTATCAACCAACACCAATAGAAGAAGGTAAAACTTTGTTATTCTTTGATGAGGTTCAAAGATGTCCACAGGTTTTAACTGCTTTAAAAGTTTTTGCTTTAGATGGACGATTTGATGTTATTGCCTCTGGATCAATGCTTGGAATTATTATGCATGAGGTTTCCTCTTATCCGGTGGGATACGTTGAATCACTATACATGAGACCTATGTCTTTTAAGGAATTTTTGTGGGCTAACGGATATAGTGATGAGTTAATCCAAAGCTTACACGAATACTTTGATAAAAATGAAGTTGTTCCATTAGCTACTCATGAAAAACTGATTGAATTATTTTTACACTATATTGTAGTAGGCGGTATGCCCGCTGCCGTAAAAAAATACATAGAAACTTCGAATATGCAACAAGTGATTTATATTCAAAAAAATATTTTTTTAGATTATAAAAATGATATTGCAAAATATGCAACTAAGACGATGAGAGAAAAAGCTAGAGAATGCTTTGAATCAATTCCAGAACAACTTGCAAAAGATAATAAGAAATTTCAATATAAAGTTGTTAAGCAGGGTGGAACTTCAAGGTATTATGGAAGTACATTGAATTGGCTTTTAGATGCAGGATTAGGAATTAAAGTAAATAGATTAAAAACATTTGATATTCCACTTAAAGCCTACAGAGATCTAAATGCTTTTAAATTTTATTTTAATGATACAGGTTTATTGTTATCTTTTTATGAACAAAATGTTAGTTTTGATATTATTAATGGGAATTTAGGTGTATTTAAAGGTGGCATTTTTGAAAATGCTATAGCGCAATGCTTAATTGATAATCAATTACCTATATATTATTATCAAAAAAATGAAACTGTGGAAATAGATTTTGTGACGTATATGAAAGGAAAAATTGTTCCAATAGAAGTAAAGTCTGGTAAAAATATAAAAGCGTCAAGCTTAAAAACCATACTTGAAAAGGAAAGATTAGATTATGGAATTATTCTATCAACAAATAATGTAAATTGTTCTAATCCGAAAATGAAGTGTTATCCATTATATATGACTATGTTTTTAATAGATGAAGCTAAGTGTTAGAGTGACGTTATAAATAAGTTCCAATTAAAAGATAAAAATTGTATTCAGTATTCATTGAATGGGGACAATTTAAATATAAAATACGACAAAATTATAATAATTTCGACAAATCTACATATTGATATAATAGGAAGTGATTTTAGATGAATCTATCGAAGATGCTATTAATTGCAATCGCTTATATAGTTAGTGTCTTCGTGATTCTTCTTTTTTTTAAGGGTGCGACTAGACTTAATCGCAACAAATAATAAATAAATAATTTAAAATAGTTGCAAAAGCTTCTTGACCTGAATATAATGAATATACAATTAAACAAACGTTTAATCGTTGGAGGAAAATTATGGTTAAGAAATTTCAAGTTATTGGATTAGACTGTCCGTCATGTGCTACTAAATTAGAACGGAAACTTCAAAAAATCGATGGCGTTCAAAAACTTACGATCAATTTTTTATTTAATAAGATGACGATCGAATCGTGCGATGATCAATTTGAAACAGTGCTAGCTACTATTCGCCAAGAATGTGCAAAATTCGAAGGTGGTGTAAAAATCGTATGAATAAAGAAAATATAGTCGCGATCGTTAAAATCATCTTATCTTCTATCTTGCTATTACTTGGAATCTTTTTGCCGATTGATAATGTTTTTAAGGTCATTATTTTTATAGTCTCTTATGTTGTTATCAGTTACGATATTATCTTTAAAGCCATCAAAAATATTTTTCACGATCCTCACGCTTTTCTTGATGAGTTTTTCTTAATGAGTCTTGCTTCTCTTGTCGCACTAGCATTACAAGAGTATAGTGAAGCCATCGCGGTGATGATTCTTTATCAAATCGGAGAATTACTTCAAGATTTAGCCGTCGACAAATCGCGAAAATCGATCACGGCGATGATGAATCTCATTCCGGAAACTACACGTGTTATCCGTGAAGATCAAGAACTTGAAGTCGCTTCTGCAGAAGTGAAATTAGATGAACTTATGGTTGTAAAACCGGGTGAAAGAATTCCCCTTGACGGCATAGTTGAAGAGGGAGAATCTTTATTGGATATGAGTTCTTTAACCGGTGAGTCGCTACCGGTCAAGGTTTTAAAAAAGAGCGAAGTATTTTCCGGAACGATCAATCTCAATTCGCGACTTGTAATTAGAGTGAAGAGCACCTATGAAAATTCGACGGCTACTAAAATTTTATCGCTTATCGAAGAGGCGTCATCAACTAAAGGGGAGAATGAAAAATTTATCACAAAATTCGCGCGAATTTATACACCGCTTGTCGTTCTTTTGGCAATTGTTTTAGCGGTACTTCCACCTTTGTTTGACGGATTATGGACCATGTGGTTGCATCGGGCACTATCATTTTTAGTGGTCTCGTGTCCGTGTGCTTTAGTGATATCGATTCCGTTATCATTCTTTTCGGGAATCGGCTATGCTTCAAAACAAGGAATCCTAATAAAAGGCAGTACATATATTGAACAAATTGCAAAGTTAAAAGCGATATGCTTTGACAAAACCGGAACTTTAACTAAAGGCAATTTTACAATTATTAATAAAAGTGCTGCTGATGAGGAACGGATGATGCAACTTCTTGCGTCTCTTGAACATAATTCTTTACATCCGTTAGCTAACGCTATTGTCACATCTTATGATGGTGAATTGAAGGAAGTAAAAGAATATGAAGAAGTTGCCGGAATGGGTCTTAAAGGAAAAATAGACGATAAAGTTATTATCGCCGGCAACGACAAATTGATGGAGCAATTTAATATTAACTATGCTAAAAACGATTCATTTGGAACGACGATCTATGTCGCTTATGATAATCAATATTTAGGTTATGTGACGGTCGGTGATGAAGTGAAAAAAGAGGCGAAAGCCACAATCGAGAAACTCCACGATCAAAATATTAAAGCGGTGATGCTTACCGGAGACAAAAAAGAAAATACTTTAAAAATCCAATCTTATTTGAAACTTGACGAAGTGCATTACGAATTGATGCCACAAGATAAAGTCAGCATTTTCAAGACGATAAAAGAATCATTGGATGATGATAGTAAAATCGCTTTTGTCGGCGATGGATTGAATGATGCTCCGGTTTTAGCGTTAAGCGATGTGGGTTTTGCAATGGGGGGGCTTGGTTCTGATGCTGCATTAGAGGCTAGCGATGTCGTCATTTTAAACGATGATATTCAAAAAATTCCTTTAATCTACAGCTTGTCGAAACGGACGATAAGAATCGTTAAAGAAAATATCATCTTTTCAATAGCGATAAAAATCTTAGTTTTGATTCTTTCGACTTTAGGTTACACTAACATGTTTCTTGCAATCTTTGCCGATGTTGGAGTGGCGCTTATCGCTATTTTAAATGCGATGCGAAATCTCGTAATTAAAATCAAGCAATAAAATATTGAGATATATAAATAAAATCTACGTTGCATCAAAATTCTTATAAAAAATTAAAAACTTAAATCTTTAAAACTTAAAAACTTTATATTTCATTGTAATTATAAAAATTTCAATAGCTTATTGTGAAATATCGTAAGTACATTTTATTAGTTTGCAAGTATTACAATAGAACAATCTTTTTTTGCCTAGGTGTGTAAACAATAGGATGTTTATTATCTATATATACATTTATTTCCTCACGTAAACCAAATTCAGGCATATAAATTGCTGGTTCAAGAGAAAAAGCAATATTATTGATTATTTCGCGAGTATCATGCGTCTCAAAATTATCAATGTTTACACCAATACCATGGTCACTTTCACCTAAAGAAATGCTATGGCCAGTGCGGTGTACAATAAAATCACCGAATCCTTGTGAGGTAATGTAATTATTGCAAATATCATCTACTTCGTAACCACACACACGACGTTTAGGTAGTTCTTCTTCTAAAAATTCTAAAGCTAGATCAATAGCTTTTTTTACAACATTAAATACATGTTGAATTTGTTTTGGAATTACGTTACCAACAAAACCCATCCAAGTAATATCTGCAAATACATTATCAGTGCCATTAAACTTTGCCCACAAATCAATCAATACTAGATCTCCCTTTGTAATACGGGAGTGAACATTTGTAGATGGTTCGTAATGTGGACTACTTGCATTTTTTCCTATTGCAACAATTGGAGAACTATCTGTAACCATATCATTTTCAGTAAATTTTTTCAAAATATATTGTTGAATTTCATATTCATCTGAATATCCATGCAATTTTATATCAGTAGAAATTTTTTTAAAAGCTTCATTTTTTATTTCGTTAACGATTTTTGCCGCTTTAATATGAGAATCAAGTGATTTTCCTGAAAAGGGAGCAGTAAGTTTTTGAAACATATCTGCCGAAGAAACAATTTCATTAACAAAACGCTTAATTGAACAAACTGTTCCATAATCAACATAGGATGAGCGAGGCATTAAGCCATTATCACTAATTTCCATCATTACACATTTGTATGTGCTCATCGTATCTTGTAATATGTAATCCATTTCTTTCCAAGTGCGAAATGTTTTAAATATAAATGATTTGTCTACTAATTTTTGCAATGCTGGTTTATCAATGATATGGCAAATTAAAATTTTACTTTGCCTATCCAAAACCAAAAAACATTTGCGTGTGCTAAAAGCATTGCCAACTAATTTTGTAAATGCTGGATTTGTCGATGCAAAATCATAAATAACCCATGCATCTATATTATTTTTAATTAAATAATCTTTAATCGTATCAAACATATTTTTATTAAATCCTCCAATCTATTTAATAAGTTTAGAAACTAATTTTTCAGTTTGTTTTTGTAAATTGTAAATATCTTCACCATTCAGTTCTAACATTTTAAGTAAAGATGTGAATGTTGCCATTTCGTCAAAAAAAGTAGATTTGATTTCTTCTAAAAGTTCTGATGTTAAATTGAAATGGCGAATAATATTAATGTATATGGTTAAATCCATTACACATTCAGCCATACCATTAACATAATTACTTGCATGGCAGTAGTGGAATGCTTTATTTATGGATTTAAGACTCCAACGCAAATTGTCGCAAGTATTTGCTTCAGATGACATAAAAAGTTTACCTTTAATAGATAATCTAAGTGCCCAACATTTAGCAACATTATCATCTGTGTCTTTAAAAAGATTCATTGCTCGCGCTGAATTTTGCCATATTTCTTTTGCAAGAGGTGCAAATTTACTAAATTCAAAATATTCATTAGCAGCGTCTAGTTTAAGTAAAGCTTCGTAACAATCACTCTTATGCAAGTAAGCATAAGCTATATTTCTATCATTTACACTAGTTTTAAATAATTCCATAGCCATGTCGAGATTTTTAAGACAATCCATTAAAGTAGTTCGTGGATCTTTTTCTTCGCGGGAAAGTCTATTTAGAGAAGAGGCGAGATTTAGATATACGCAACCCAATACCTCTTTATCGCAACTAAAATGCTTGGAAATTTCTATAGCTTTTTCACAATCTAATTTCCATCGATTATAGTAGGCTATTCTGTCTTCGTGAGAAATAGAACTATCGCCACACTGTTCCCAAATTACAGCTCGTTCACGATAAAGTAGCAAAAGGCTATCTTTAAATTTATTATCTTGAATTGTGTCAGAACTTTGGGTCATATTACAAATACATGTTTCAAAGTCATTAAGTATTCGATGCACTTCTTGTCGATATACATTTCCGATACCTAATTTGCCGCCAAAAAGTAATTCCTTTTGGAATGAGCAAATAAGAGCAAATAAATTTAAACGATACTCGCGAACATATTCATTGCGATAAATAGACTTAATTTCCTCAAAGAGCTCCATTTCATCAACATCATCCAATTTAACGCTGTATATATTATGTATGTATATTTGAAAAATAAAAATCAATAAGTACATGTAACGAGATATTGACCCTTGATTTTTCTCGAAATTTTTAAACTCTATCAACTTGCTAAATATATTCGAAAAGATTTCCGAAGAATGCTTGTCATAGTAATCACGAATTAGATATGCTATAGCATTATATTTAGATGAAAGTAATTCCTTAACTTCTTCCTTCATATCTAATCCACTTTTGATGTTTTTGTAGTATTTGTCTAATAAATACTCATTTCTATTAAGACTTAAGTTATGTTGTTCGATTAAAAATTTTTCTGTATCTACGATAGAATCTTCAACATCAGGTATTTCAATTTTACAAAAATCTAATTGATCAGCAAGTTCTTCGCTAGCTTTAGTGCCTTTTGGTACAATGTTTTCATAACAAGAAGTAAGAAGAAATATGCAAAACTTTGCGTTAGACATATTACATTTTTTTGTTTCCCATTCATCAAATCCTATTTTGCGGGTAAAATAATTAATTTCACCATATTCATTTAATGGGTGTTTTGGTAATTTAAACGATATATCATTCGCTGTAAATGTGATATTTCCTAAGGTATATTCATAATTCTTATTTATTGCAATAATAGTATCATAAAAAGCAAAACTAATATCCTTAAGTGATGGCACAGGTATAATTTTGCCATCAGTAATAATATTTACATTATCTATATTATAATCAAATAATAAAGCTAGCACATGGTACATTTTTGTGCATTGTACTATATATTCAGCAACGACAGTTGGATTTTGAACTTGTAAAACTAATAAATCTCCTTGTGTTAGAATATTTTCTACAAATTGTTTAGAAATGTAACACTCAAAAACAGTAATGTCATCCATAATACGTCGCATAACTAAATCAGTTTCAACATTGACAAATTTTTCCGAAAGAAAAATATTTTTGATGGTTTCATTAAATCTAAATGACAAGGGGCATAAAGACACTATATTATGAAATTTATATTCAGCATTAAAAGATAGCACTCGTTCATTAGATGTACTACGTTTAATAAGCATATTGTAAAGTTTTTCAAATCCATTACTTCCGCTTGCGATATCTTTTGTAGAAAAAACTGTATTAAAAGAAATTAAATCATCTAATTGAATATTGCCATAAATATAAGCATTTATCAAAGCATTAGTTTTTTTACCTGTTTTGCGTAAACCATCAAATTGTTTTAACTCGTCAGAAACCCAATCAGATAGTCCATTTTTATCACATGCAACCAAAATAAAATGTTCGGTAACGTTTAAAGCATGATTAATTGCATCATAAAAATCATCACTATTTTCTCTTCTACATAAAAAACATTTGAATGACCTACCTGGGTGAGTTTCTAAAAATTCCTTTAGCCGTTCAGCCATTTCATAGGAACTTTGGCCATGACTATCTCCATGATATGAAATAAATACTTCAGGTTCATCCATAAATCTACCTCATTGTTTTATGCTATATTCAAACTGCACTAATTATTGCTGCTAATTTTTGTATAGTAATTATAGTTTATCAATAATAAAAAATCAATTAAAACCAATAATGCATATTGACAATACATATGTCAAATTCAGTATCTTATATAACATTATCTACTATGTAAGCAATACATAAAGCAAATAAAATGTTAATATAAAAAGTATTAAATTATGGAATTTATAAATTTTATACAAAAATAACGAGAAATAGAATTATGGAAAACAATAGAATATAGTTATCTTTTTTTAATCTTGACGATGATGCGCTTCAAATTTTTTTCGTTCCGCGGTATTGAGAATCTTTTTCCGCATCCGATAGGCATTTGGAGTCACTTCGACGAGTTCATCGGTATTGATATAATCGAGTGCTTCTTCCAAAGAAAGATGACGAGGGCTTTTTAAAACGACGGTCGTATCTTTCGAAGAAGAACGCATATTGGAAAGATTCTTTTCGCGAACCACGGAAACGCCTAGATCCATATCGTAGCGATTTTCACCGACGATCATCCCTTCATAGACTTCAACTCCAGGCCCGATAAACATCGTGCCGCGCTCTTCGACATGTTGTAAAGCATATGGTGTCGATTGACCACCGTCCGTGGCTACTAGAACACCGATTTTACGTTCTCCGACATTTAGTTTTAATTGCTTTCGATATTCTTTAAAAGTGTGATTGATAATTCCGTATCCTTTGGTTAAGGTCATGAAATTAGTCATGAAGCCGAGTAATCCACGCGAAGGTATCACATAATTGACACGAACTTGATCTTCATTGTATGACATATGAACCAATTCGGCACCACGGGAACCTAAAGCTTCCATTACGGAACCAACATAATCTTCCGGGCAATCGATTTGCACGTCTTCATATGGTTCACAAGGATCACCATCGATTTCTTTAATGATAACTTCGGGTTTAGAAACTTGTAATTCAAAGCCTTCGCGTCGCATATTTTCAATTAAAATCGAAAGATGCAATTCACCACGTCCCGAGACGATCCAAGTTTCAGAATTTGGAATTCGTTCGACTTTCAAAGAGACGTCGCGTTGTGTTTCTTTGTAAAGACGTTCTTCGATTTTACGGGCAGTCAATTGTTTTCCATCTCGTCCTGCGAAAGGCGACGAGTTGACTCCGAAAGTCATTTGCAAGGTCGGTTCATCGATATGAATGAAAGGGAGAGGACAAGGTTTATTGAATTCGCAAATCGTTTCACCGACACAAAGGTCGGGTAATCCGGCGATAGCAACAATATCCCCGGCTTTAGCTTCTTGAATTTCAAGTCGCTTTAGACCTAAAAAACCATAGAGTTTTTGAATGCGAAAATTTTTAGTCGTGCCATCTAAACGGCAACATGTGACCATGTCGTTAGTTTTAATGACTCCGCGATTGATACGACCGATTCCGATTTTTCCAACGTAATCGTTATAATCAAGAAGGGCCGGTTGAAATTGCAATTCACCATTTTCATCGCATTGCGGTTCGGGAATTTCACTAATAATCGTCTCAAAAATCGGATCCATACCTTCTTTTTGATCGCTGATAAGAGGGCTATAAGAGGAAGTTCCTTTCAATGCTGAACAATAGATCGTTTTAAAGTCTAAAAGTTCATCCGGAGCGCCAAGTTCGATAAAAAGGTCAAGCACTTCGTCGACGACTCTTGAAGGATCGGCGTTTGGTCGATCGATTTTATTGACGACGACGATGGGTTGAATATGCGCTTCCAAAGCTTTTTTTAAGACAAAGCGGGTTTGTGGCATCGTTCCTTCTAGTGCATCGACGACCAATACACAGCCATCAACCATTTTCATGATTCGTTCTACTTCACCACCGAAGTCGGCGTGTCCTGGAGTGTCTAAAATATTTATGCGATAATCTTTGTAATTGATCGCAGTAGTTTTGGCTAAAATCGTAATTCCGCGTTCCCGTTCGATATCATTGCTATCCATCGCCCGTTCTTGAACCTCTTCGTTGTCTCTGAATGTTCCTGATTTTCGTAACAATTGGTCGACTAAGGTTGTTTTTCCGTGGTCGACGTGAGCGATGATGGCGACATTTCTAATTTTCATATAAAAATCACCTCAAACTTTGTTATTATAGCAATTATTTTTGCTAGATGAAATAAATTGCCAAAAAAAATTCAATGATGTTAAGTGTTTAAGATTAATTTATTTTCTAAAGATACGAATTTTCATATTCGATTTTTTTCTCTTGAAAAGAAAGGGAGATATGCTATAATTAACGCAAAATTTTATATTTTATATAAATATAAAAGTCTTAATTGAAAGTGGATATGAAAGAAGAATTTAAAAAGTTTAGCAAGAAAATTTTACTCGAACATTTAATTAAAGCACTGATATTAGGGATTTCTCTCGGCGCTATTTTTACTGCTCTTATTTTTGGTGCCTTTAAATTAATCGGTATTGATTTATTCTTTATCTTTTATATTTTGATTTTCTTAGGTGCTTCTATTATATTTGTCTGCTTAGTATATTTTAATCATCAGCCAGATGAAAAAAGCATTGCTAAAAGATTAGATGAAACATACCATTTAAAAGAAAAAACTCAAACGATGGTAGAATATCCATCAAATGACAATGAAATTTTAATTAAGCAAAAAGAAGATACAAAGCTATCTTTACTGAATTGCGATACTAAAGAATTACCTATTGTGATTCCTATTGGTTATTATATTTCTTTAGTTATAGCACTTTTAATTGTTGGAGGATCTTTTTTCATTCCTTTAAATCCTAATTCCCCTTTTAGAGAAGATCTTAGCTCGAATAGTTCACTTGATTCAAGCTCCATCGATACAAGCTTAGTGACCAGTGAGTCAACTTCAATGCAAGGTGGAGAACAAGGAAGCGATTCAGGAATTGAAAGCGGAGATTTAACTAGTGTAGAATCCGGAGAAACCAGTGAAATCGATTCAGGAGATATCGATAGTGCAAGCCAAAACTCGGATTCTTCAAATTCCATACAAAGCGGAGATGGAGAAACCCAATATGGCGATGGTCATGTCTTTACTAAAGACGGATTTACAGAACTTGGCGATGTTCTGGATGATTATTATAATCAAATCGTCGAAGGTGAAATACAAGGAAATATCCCCGATGATCTTGAAGATATTCTAGATGATTACTTTAAATCATTATATGATCAAAGTAAAAATAACGAAGGAAATAG
This sequence comes from uncultured Bacilli bacterium, assembly GCA_947588815.1. Classification (GTDB taxonomy): domain Bacteria; phylum Bacillota_I; class Bacilli_A; order RFN20; family CAG-449; genus CANQAG01. The sequence goes on along the minus strand of CANQAG010000002.1, from coordinate 40,049 downwards.
TGAGCCACAAATGGCGATAAAAAGGAGAATGCTATGAAAAAATTAGAAATCAGTGAATTTGCAACATTAGTCAAAAAGATCAAAGAAGAAGTCCATAAGGATGTCGTCGGTCAAGAAGAGGTAATCGATAATGTCATTATTGCGATTCTTGCAGGAGGTAATGTTCTTCTTGAAGGTGTTCCAGGCGTTGGTAAAACACGTCTAGTTCGTTCTTTAAGTCAAACTTTAAGTTTACCTTTTTCAAGAATTCAATTTACGCCAGATTTAATGCCATCAGATTTAATCGGTATGAATATCATCGAAAAAGATGAACAAGGAAAACTCAATACAAGATTCCAAAAAGGACCCATCTTTGCAAATTTAATTCTTGCCGATGAAATCAATAGAGCAACCCCTAAAACACAATCTGCTTTACTCGAAGTCATGCAAGAGCATAGTGTCACGGTTTCAAATCAAACTTATAAAATTGATGAACCCTTCTTTGTTATGGCAACAGAAAACCCCATCGAACAAGATGGTACTTATCCTTTACCGGAAGCCCAAATGGACCGCTTCATGTTTAAATTAGTCATGGAATTTCCTAGCAATGAAGAGCTTGAAAACATCGTCAATATGACACAAGTTACGATGGATGAAGTTGCGACGAAAATTATCGATGGACCAACCATTTTAGCAATGAGGGCATTAGCAAAAGACGTCCCGGTTCTTCCTGAAATTGTTACATATGCCATGAAACTAGTTTCTTCTAGTCACCCTGAATTAAAAGATACTTCAGAAGTGGCAAAAAAATATATCCGTTATGGTGCGTCCCCTCGCGCGGGTCAAGCTTTAATTACCACGGCAAAAATCAGAGCCTTAATCGAAGGAAGATTTAATGTAAGTTATGAAGATATCGACGCTCTTTGTTATCCTATATTAAGGCATCGTATTAAGATTAACTACAATGCGATTAATGAACATCTATCTTGTGATGAGGTGATTTCTTTATTAATCCAAGAGAATAAAAAAGGTCATTAATTATGAAGCAGATTATCGATGATCAATTTTTAGAGCAAATCGAATTACTGCAGTTATCAATACACGATATCATTCAAGGAAGATTTGGAGGAAATCATAAGACAAAAAGTTATGGTTCCTCAGTAGAATTCGCTGATTATAGGGAATATATTCCTGGAGATGATGTCAGTAAAATCGACTGGAGTGTTTTTGCGCGTACCGATAATCTCTTTTTAAAGCTGTTTTTAGATGAAAGACAATTACATACAAAGATCTATATTGATGCCTCAGCGTCGATGGGCTATTTTTCTAAAGGCATAAGAGCGTTAGAACTTGCCGCGTCACTTGCTTATTTATCTATCAAATACATGGACAAAGTATCGATTTATTATGTTCAAGAAAATCAATTATATGGCATCATGGAAAATGTCGTAGGAAAAGATTCGTATTTAAACTATATCAATAGATTAAATGAAGTGGAGTTTAAAGGAGAAAGTAATCTTTTGGAAGCCATCCTAAAATCAAATGTGGGATATGGGGATGGAAATTCGATCATCATTTCTGATTTCCTCACAGACTTACCTTATGAATATTCCATTGATCACCTTCGTGAAAAAAGAAGAGATGTTTTATGTTTACAAGTTCTTTCTCAAGAAGAATTAAATCCTTCGAAAAGGGGAAAAGTGATTCTTTACGATAGCGAAAATAATGAACGATATTATAAAAACAATATCACACAAAATGTTTTAGAGGCTTATCAAGAAGCCGTAAAGTATGTCACAAATAGAATTAAAAATTATTGTGAAATACGGGATGCTAAATATTTATTAATTCCTGTCGAGCGTTCTTTGCAAGATGTATTTTTTAAAGACTTCATGTCTATGGAGATTGTAAAATGAGTTTTCTATATCCATGGGGTTTATTAGGTTTAATTGGAATACCGATCTTAATCATTATCTACATTATAAGAAATCGATATAAAGAGCATATTGTATCTTCTTCTTATTTATTTGAATTAAGTGAAAAATTCTTAAAAAGAAAGAAGATTCTACGTCGTTTTGAAGGCTTATTAAGTTTAATCTTTGAAATTATCGCGGTATTATTCTTATCGATTTCTTTAGCTCATCCTGTCTTTTATCTTCCTGATCAAGCCGAGAATATTTGTTTTATTTTAGATGCTTCGGGAAGTATGAATATTGCACAAGATGGGAAATCTCGATTTGAAAAGGCAAAAGAACAAATAAATTCCACAGTTTCTTCTTCTTTAATAGGAAGTACGTATACTTTAATTTATGCCGGAAGTGAGTCTCAAACTATTGCTAAAAGAGCTAAAGATAAAGACATCTTTTATCAATTAAGCAATCGCTTAACTCCCGAAGATTCTTATATTGAACTTGATGATGCTTTAGATACTGCACTTTCTTATTATCAAAATGGCGAGATATCTAAATTAATCGTTTATACTGATAAAACATATACCCATATTGATAATGTTGAATGGGTGAATTTATCTAATCATGAACAAAATTATGCGATTTATGATCTTTCGGTTAAAGAAGAAAACAATCGTCTTATCTTTGAGGGAAATGTTTTATCTTACGAAGAAGATACTACATTATCTTTATCTTTATTACTCGATGATAATGAATTAAGAAGTCAAGAAATTAGCGTTTTAAAAGATATCGAAACTCCTTTCCAATTTGATGTCGTAAAAAGAACATATGAAAAAGCAAGTGTTAAAATTAATAATGAAGATAGTTTAGCTTTAGATAATGAAGATTCTTATTATCCTTTGACGAACAAGAACAAATCAAAGATTGCTTTGGTGAGTAAGTCTCCATTCTATATTCAAGCGATGATTCGCGCGATAGGAATTTATGATTTAGATATCATAGCCCCGGAAGCCTATGTTGAAGGGGAATATGATTTATATATCTTTGATAGTTATACTCCATCTAGATTACCGGAAAATAGTTCTGTTTGGTTTATCAATATTGATCAAAATGTCGATCATTCAGGATTTTTAGTTCAAGATCATCGCGTTTCTTCGCCTTCTTATAGTGTCCGTTATCAAAGAGAGGATAGTCCTTTATATAGACAAATCACAGAAGGAACTCATCAAAATCAAATGATGCTATATCAATATTATAAATATAGTTTATACGAACCCTTTACTACGATTTTAAGTTATGATTCTGTTCCTTTATTATTTGTCGGTACTACAGAAGATAACGCTAGAGAAGTCGTTTTCTCTTTTGCACTTGATGATAGTGACCTACCGATTCTATATGATTTTATTCCTTTGATGAGAAATTTATTAAATTATTCTTTACCAAGTCCTATTGAGGATAAAAATTATGTCGCGGGAGATGATTTACAAATCAATGTCTCTTCAGGATTTGAAAGCGCGCGAATTACGACTCCTTCTGAAGATGTAAAATATATTTCCTTTAATTCAAATATTGAATATTATCGTTTAAAAGAAGTAGGTACTTATAAGATACAAATCACTTCACAAAATGAAACCAGAACTTATCCTATTTATGTTGGATTTTCTAAAGATGAAGGTTATGTCACTGTGACAAAAGACGCTTCTTTTGCCCTTGTTGAAAATGCGAATATTATAAAAAATACCTCGATTGTCGATCAATTGATGATCATTGTTCTTCTTGGGGCTATTTTCTTTATTTTAGATTGGATGGTGTATGCTCATGAACAATATTAAATTTGCCCATCCGTGGTTGTTTTTATTAATTATTCCCTTATTAGCGCTTATCTTAGTGCCCTTTATTCGTATGAAAGCAGGAAAGAAGAGTCCTAAGAATATTATCTCCTTAATCATTCATCTGCTTATTGCTTTACTTATCACTACCGCGTGTGTCGACGTTTCCTTTTTGAAGTCCAATGAAGATAGTGAAGTCTATGTTCTTGCCGATGTTTCCGAATCCAATAACGATGAACTAGATAAAATCGATGAACAAATTCAAAAGATTTATGCTCATTTAGATAATCATTCTTCGATGGGTGTTGTAACCTTTGCTAAAAATTACGAACTATTATCTCCTTTAGGCAGCGCTTTAAGAAGTGTTAAAGAATCTAGTGTAGATAAAAGTGCGACGAATATTGAAAGTGCCATTCAATATACCTCTACTTTGTATCATGATAATGTCTTTAAAAAGATGATTCTCATCTCCGATGGCGGGGAAACAGATAATCATGTTTTAAGAGCCATGGTCGATATTCAAAGCAAAAATATTCAAGTCGACGCTATCTATTTAGATCATGAAGTTCATGATTATGATGTCCAAATTAATAGTTTAGATTATATTAATAAAACTTATATCGATCGAAATGAAACGGTAAAAGCTTCTATTCAAGCAGGAAATCAAATGCAAGTTCCATGTACCCTCTATGAAGATGATAAAGTAAAAGAAACAAAAAATTTAAGCTTAATGAAGGGAATTAATATCATTGAGTTTGCTTTAAATACGGAAACTAAGGGAAATCATTCTTATTATCTTGAAGTAAAAGGAAATGAACAAGATGACGAAAGAAATAATATTAAATATTTTGTTCAAGAAGTTGTAGATGAATATAAAGTGATGATTGTCGGAGATAAATATTCAGATTGCAATACCATTGCTTCTCTTTATAATGAAAATTGTGTGATTGATCCTTTCTTTAATCGTGAGGAAACTCCTTATCTTCTTGAAGATTTATGTAAATACGATGAATTTGTATTTGCAAATGCAAATATTGTGGGTTTACCGCATCATGAAGAATTAGTAACGAATTTAGAAAAAGTTGTGGCGACTTATGGAAAATCTTTAGTCACATATGGCACAACTTATGCTTCCGGTACCAGTTCTGAAACGATGTCTAAATATAACAATATGTTACCGGTGCAATTTGAAACAAATGATACAAAATGCGTCGCTTTAGTCATTGACGCCTCTTCATCAATGGATGAGCAAAATCGTTTACAAAAGGCTAAAGAAGGCGCGATTGCTTGTTTAGATTTACTAGGGGAACAAGATTATGTTACTGTGATCACTTTTGGAGACAAAACCAATGTTATTCAACCCCTTACAAGTGCAAGAAATAGAGAACAAATTATTAATGCAATCAATAACATTCAAACATCGAGCGCTACAAATATGCGTGGAGGTTTATTAGAAGCAGATTCGCAACTCCGCAATGCAAATTTCGAAACAAAGAATGTCATTGTCTTATCCGACGGTTTACCCGCGGATGATCCCAATGCTTTAATCATGGCTGTAAGCAATATGACAAGAAATAATATTGCGTGTTCTTTCTTGAATATTTCCTCAAGAGAGGGAGACGCCTTATTATCCACTTTAGCAAATGAGGGAAATGGAACTTATTATTATATCAATCAAAGTGAAGATATCGTCGATGTCATCTTACAATCTGTCGCGGATGAAATCACCAATACGCGTGTTGAGGGTACTTTTGAAATTCATAATAAGTATCAAAATGATCCTTTGATGGAAAATGTGACTAATTTACCTTCTATTCATGGATACAACTTTTCAAGAATTAAAGGAAGTGCCTCAACGATTTATACAGTCACTTATACAAATGATCTAGGTGGTGAACGTGAAGTTCCTTTATTAGCCTACTGGAATTTTGGAAAGGGTAAAGTGATGTCCTTTACGAGTGATTTAAATTCTTCTTGGGCAAGCGATCTATACATCTCTTCTGGAGGAAGGGCGTTATTAAATAATATGGTTCATTATCTAGAACCGAGTGAAAGAGTATCGACCATTTATGATGTAGAAATATCCACGAATGGCTATAGCGCCGATTGTACGATAAATCTTGATTTATTAAATAATAATGCCTATTTAGAGGTCATTTTAACTCATCCGGATGGCACAAAAGAAGAAGCTAAATACTTTAGAAATGAAGTTACTACATATCAAATGAGCTTTAGCGTAGAGCAAATTGGTTTATATACTTTAGATTTAATTTACCATAATGGGGAAAATACATATCGTGATACGAAATATTTTGACTTTTCTTACTCAAAAGAATATGATTATTTTCATTCTACCGACGAAGAACTTTTATATCAAATTGTCGGTGAAAACGGAATTGTCGCGTTAGATTATGATTATGTCATCTCTTATGATGAAGCAAGTTCACGATTCTACGATAGTATTAGTTTATATCTAATCTTAGTCATAGTAATCTTATTTATCGTAGATATCATGATTCGTAAATTACGCTTTAGCGATTTAAAAGCCTTAAGAAGGAGAAAAAGAAAATGAAAAAACGCATCATCTTATTTAGTCTATTAGGTCTATTATTAATCTCATGTCAAGAAACACAAATTGCAAGTGTTGAAAGTTCATCACAAAGCATACAAGGAGAATTAATTGATTCAAAGAACAGTTTAGAATTTAATCCATTTGATTCTTCAAGTGTTTCAGAAACTCCAACATCCAGTGAAAAAACAGAGGATGAAATTAAAGGGGATGCTAAGTGGCAATCTATTTTAGGAACATATAATGGTTATGATATTGCTTCGAGTGATTTTACTTTAGCAATAGCAGATGATGCCATTACTTTAACAAATGTATATGAAGATAATGTTTCTTTATCTTTAATTCGTAAAGCAAGTGCAAATCCTGCGATAAATTATAATCATACTGAAAGCAATGGTTATTTTACGTTTGTCGCAACTGACGATGAAGAGTGTATCATTGAATTTTGGGATAATTATGGTAATTATTCTCTCGAAGTACTTGATGATCCTAATGCGACCATCATAAATGAAACTTATCTCTATCTTGAAGGAACTCCAATTGAATTAGAAAAAGCAGCATGATTATTCATGCTGTTTTTATAAATGTCATATAAGACTAAATTGTTTCATAAATAAGATTTTATAAGTGTTTTATTTGCTAAATAGAAAATTCCACAAAAAAAGTAGAAATAAATTGCTTATTTCTACTTTTCATAAATGCTAAATTTTAATGATTATATTAACCAAATATAAATTTCGAGTCCATATTGAGATAAACCAAATTGAATGACATGACTCATATCTTTATCATAAGCCATATTTCCCATATATTCATATGTTTCAGGATCATATAAATCTTTTTCAACATGATATCCTGCTGCTTCAAGAATGGTTATATAATCTTCCTCCGCGGTCGTCGCAACTCCTTGAATGATCATATCGATGTATTTACCACCTGCGCCATCGGAATTGATGTGAACATTGTAGGTATAGTTACCTTCATCCTCTAGATGAGGAACATCATGACCTAACAAGGAAGTGACTAAATTTGTAGGCCATGCATATGGATCATCTACAACATAGTTATATGCAAAGATACCTAAACATTCTTTACCTTTGGTTTGTCCTTCAAGAAATTGTAATTCTATGCCAAGTTTATCATCGATTTCTTTATCTGCAAAATAGACATCGTATGTATAGCTATCTCCATTATTAGGATCTACATATCCCGATTGTTCTAGAGATACAACATATCCTTCATTTTGACAAATAAGAGCATATTCCTCTAGTTTGGAAGCTAATTCACTTTCTTCAAAGTATAAATAAATGATGATAAGAGGATCGCCGAAATCATCTTCACTTTCTACAACCTCATAATTCGGAACGGAAATATAAGGAATATCTGTGCCCAAATTGCCCATGATAGTTTCATTATACTCTGTGCCCCATTTACTGTCCGGAAAAGAGGGTTCACTAATAACTTCTGAAGTGGGAGCATCACTAGAAGATTCAACCGCGGTTGAATCCCCTATAGTGTGATTGCATCCCATCCCTAGAAATAGAGTTGTTATTAATAGACCAATACCTATAATGCGTTTCATAAATTGATTTTTATTCCTTAATTATTAATCAAAAAATATTGAACTGTCGTATAAGAAGTATGTACCTTCAATTTCATCAATATATGAAGCTCCTTCTTCGTTAAACGACATTGATCCCTCATTAACATACAAAATTCCCGTTGGGTAATCATCAAGTGTAAATAAATAGTCACTTCCCTCTTTTTTACTGAACGTAAAATGATATGATGTACCACCATCAATTGTCAGCGTTGCTCCATTTTCATCTATATTCAAAGTAATATGGTAATCAAAATCATCCGTTGCAGTATAAATTCCCCAAATGTCTCCTGGTGTAGCGTTTTCAACGTCGTTCTTTTGAATGGTAATTGTCATAGTTTTAGAAATGGTAGTACTTCCTTCACCCTTAACTGTACAAGTGACAATAACATTTCCTTCGCCGATAGCTTCGAATTTACCGGTTTTTGAGTTAATAGTAGCAAGGGGATCTCCACCTTCAGTTTCATTTTGAACAGACCATGTAACTTCATCTTTGTTCTGATTAATTTTTTCATTTAACCAATTGATAGAGAATTGAACGGTATTTCCGGTTTTGATTTCTCCTACATCTTTATCGGTTGTAATTTCAAAATCATCCTCAGACGTTGGGTATACTTTTTCTTTTACTTTGAACTTAACTGTCATCGTGGTTACATTATTATATTCATCTGTTAAAGTAACAGTAAGCGTCACTTCTTCATTTGCTTGAGTAAATTGAACAGTTATTGTTTTGTTACTGGATTCATAACTTACATTTACAGAGGAATCGCTAGATTGTACATCTACTGTAAAAGGAGCTGATGAATTGTCCGGATTAACTGTAAGATATTTAGAACTGTCATTAGCGAAAACCTCATATGTTTGATTTTCATTTACTCTATTTCCACTCATAGTTAAATAAGCAGATTTAACCTCGCCAATTACCGAAAAGGAATATGATGTTTTCAATGAACCCGGATATTCGGTGATAAATGCACTAGAGCTAGATACTGTTAAATGGAATGTTCCTCCATCATCAGCAATTTTCATTGTGTAATAAGGTTCATTATTCTTTTTTACAACACTTTCGATGGTTGCTGTAATTTTTTCAGACTGAATACCATCTAATGCAATAGTATTACTATTCACAAATGTAAGGGTAACATCTACTTGTGAATCATTATATTTTTTACCGACATATTCAGTAAAATCAGGTTCATTTTCAACGGTGATTGTGACTTGATTAGAGGTGATGGTTTGACCATTTTCTCCTTTATCAGATGTAGCCCATATTTTAGCAACACCAGGAGCTTTTCCTGTGACTTTTCCGTTTTCAACTGCAACGATGTCGACTTTTTCTTCTTCAACATGCCATGTTAATGTACTATCCGCACCTTGAGGTAAGACTTGAGCATTGATCGTTTGTTGTTTACCGACAAATACAGTTGCTGTTTCGGGAGTAAGATTTATGCCTGTTACAGGTTGATCTTCCGGGGCAACATAGTTATGACAATTTTCATCCGCAAAGAAACACACAGAATCAATACAAATTTGTAATGGTGTTCCAACAGTATTTGCTAAAGGAATATCAATTCTAACATGAGATGTTGGTTCAAATGTGGCTTCATATGTCTTCATGAAGCTTGTAGAAATATTTGCTTTAATCTCGTCAGCTATATCGACATACCATTTTGCTTCGTCTGGTGAGATTGGCTCGGTCTTTGTTCCGCTACCTTCCACTGGAACTTCTTTGTACCATTGATCATCATCTTTCGTTTCAATGTATACATGATTAATTTTATCTTTGTTCGTAGCATGATTTTCATAGAAGAAACCATATTTGAAGGAAATCTTAGAGACTTGTTGTTCACCGAAATCGAAGATTAAATCATCTTTTCGATCATGATTTAAGGCATCGTTTGCGGTTGGACTAAATGTTAAGTATTGTCTACCGGATTCAAAGTAATTTGCTAATTGACCATTGTTTCCATCGATTAAACTAACATTCATACCGGCAGTAATGGTGTATAAAGCTTTAGAATTTGGCGCTTCATTAATAGCGGTAATTTCCTTAAATTCTTTATCTTTTCCACCTTCGGAATTTAATTGTATATTAGTCCAATTAAAGTCATAGATTGCTCCGGTTTTATCTTGATCAGGTAAGGCATTCACTTTAATCTTAATTTTATTGGATGTTTGTTCGCCATAAGCTCCGGTAAATGTGACCCAAATTTCACCATCTCCGCCATTAGCGTTAACGGCTCTAAATTTGCCATTGGAAAGACTATCATTTACTTTATTAAACATTCCATTTGTCCAATGCCATTCTACTTCGGCATCATGTTCGATTTGCCATGGTTCAAACGAGGTAGGGGTCAAGGCGTATTGTAAATCAATTACATCATCTACGTTCATGATAGCATCATAATCATCTGGTGCTCCAGTAGTATAATCTTTATCTTGTTCTGCTTTTAAAGATACTGTTGCCTCACTATAATAAGCATCTTCATAATCGTGTTCCCAGCCCATCATTTGATAGTATCTTTTGACATTTTCCGGTGCAAATGGTTTTTCGATTGTGTAATTTGATGGAAATACAGTTGTACCAAAATTAGACAAGGAAACATTGACGTAGAGTTCAGGATTATCTAATGTACTACCATCCGCTAAAGCAATGATTTGGTTAAAGTAACCATTGCTACCAATACTTAATGCAACAGTAGCAAAATCAAAGGAAACTAAGCCAAATCCATCAGCATTTAATGCGTCGATTACAGTTTGATCAGTTACCATGTAGTAACCGGTAGCAGCATCATATCTTACTACATCTGCAGAAAGTTTCTTTAAAATGTGGGGAAGATATACATGTGCAATCCAAACGGATAAATCTGCATTGCCCAATCCTTGTTGTAAATATCCACCTTGCCATTCGGCACAAGCATGAGAATAATCGCTTTCAAAATATAAATAGCTTCTATCTTGATCATCAATATAATATAAAGAATAACAATCTTCGGCTGGATAACCTTCTTCAGCCAAGGTGTTACTGTAATGTAACAAATAGCCATCATTCATGAATTCGGTTTCAGATGTTAGAACAGTATTATATTCATCGGTCCAATCACTTTCATACATTGTATTATCTAATGTAACATTACTATAATTCTTTTGTAATGCACTATTAAATAAGGCTAATGCTTGATTTTGGGTCATACTTGTACTAGAAGAACTTGATGTTTCTCCATTACTTGAATTACCTTCACTATTCGATGAGGTTTCAGAAGTAAGAGGGGTACTAGAATCATTAGATGTCGTTGATTCTGGTACAGGATTATTACACGCGACTAAGGCTAAAATTGTCGCGGATAATACAAATATTTGACGTTTTTTCATAAATTATTTTCCTTTCATATATTTTTATTACCAATAAATTACAATTGCTAGTGAACTTTGTTCTTCACAATATAAGAGTTGAATCCAATGTTCATTTTCTTCGTCCCCTTCATTCATGAGATAATCTCTTGAAGTGATTGTAAGTTGCTCTAAAGTTCCTTCATTATAAACTTCTGTCGCTTCTTGACCATATTGACTAAATTCAATAGCTTCAAGTAATGAACCATAAGTCGCAAGAGAGGATTTGGTAACAGGCTCATAATATAACGCTAAGGATTCTGAACCATCATCATAGGTATAATATTGGAAAGAGAATTCTGCGCCACTTACATCTAATCTTGGAAGATCAAATCCTAGCAGTGCCATGATATCCGCATAAGGCCAATCATTAGAGACATATAGAGTAAGTGAATGACTATAAGTATCAAAGGAATACATGATTCTTGTCCCTTTTTCAGTTACCGCGGTTGATAAATTGATACTTTTTTCAATGGTATAACCTGCGTCTTCTAAAATTGCTTCATATTCACTTACAAAACGAAAGTCCGTATTATAACAAATAATATCTAATCTAGGTCTATAATAAATATCAAAATCTACTAAGGCTTCATATGATTTTGCTTTAACTTCTGGAACTTCTTCCGCGGTAATGAGAGAGATAGCATTTTTAGGCCATTCTACCATTCTCGTCGCGTATGTGTAGACAATCAGTTCTAAATATGGATAAGGATGGAGTAGATTCGTTTCTCCAAGGGCATATTGAACCATTAAATCATCTGTAACATTGAGTTCCATAAATCCATAGGGTTGTTCTCCTAGTTGAAAGCCGTTTTCTATTAAACTTTCTTCATAAGTATCTACGATTGTATCAGGATTAATATTATTACAATTGATGACAAGAATTTCCACGTCGGAATATTCGTCAACTGTAAAGTAATATTCATAGCTATCTGCATTCACCGACGGAACTAGATCACTATTTTCATCACCTGTGAAATAGGCAATCGCTTTTAAGAGTTGTTCATTCCAAGTAGTTGATTTATAGTGTACATCAAATTCAAATTCGAATGTATTAGATGAATTTAAATCTTCGGAAATTTCACTGCTTGAAATTGAATTATTTGAGGAAACTCCACTGGTTTCTTCACTTGTTGCCTGTTGACAACTTATTAAGAAAATAGTAGAGAGTAAAATAATACCAAAACTTTTTTTCATTAATTCCTCCTTTTATCCTACATAGATATAGAAATTACAATTGTTAATAAATTGTAAATTTGTACAAGATTCTACCTCTTTTATTTATAATATTCAACAAAAATATTTATAATTAAAAAAATTTAATGTTAATAAAAGAGATTTCATAAAAAAATTGATTGTTGCATCAATCTGCTTCTTTTAAGGGAAAAAGAGGTTAAGTAAAATAGAACCTCATTTATATGGTTATTTAAATAAGATACAGACAAGCTTTAATTTAACTCATAAAAAAAGCGACGATTGTCGCTTTATTCATCGATATTGATAATCTGTGGAATAATCAAAGGTGTTTTTCCGGTTTGAGAACGAACATATTTGAATATTCTATCGCTGATTTTATTTTCAGTTTCCTCGATGGTGGGGGAAGCTCCGCTTAAAAAATTGCTGGTATTGGTGACGAAGATATTGGTGATTTCTTTAACGATGGCTTCAGAGTCTTTCAAGAAGATAAACCCACGCATTTGAACATCCGGTCCATTGGTGATTTTCTTTTCTTTTAATGAAACGGTAATCCCTAAGACGATGACACCATCATTTGCCATTTTTTGTCGCTCGGTAATCACACTTGATTTAAGATTGCCGACATCCATCCCATCGACCATGATGTCGCCGACTGGAATTTGATTTTTGAAATCGGGTTTGGCGATGCCATTATCGATATTTAAAATCATGCCGTTATCAAACACGAATATATTTGAATGATTGTAGTGCATATTCATGTTCAAGGCGATTTTGGCATTGGCCATCAAATTTTTAAAATCTCCTTTGACAGGAAGATAATACTTCGGTCTTAATAATGATATTAACATTTTTAGATCTTCTTCTCGAGCGTGCATTGAAAAGATGTCTTTGCGCGTCAAATTGATGACTTTGGCACCGGTTCGATAGAGACTGTCAAGAGCCGGTGTCGCACAAGTTTCAGTACCGGGTACCGGAGGACAAGCAACGATGAAGGTATCGTTTTCGACAATATTGAAAATGCGATCGCGGTCTTCTTGATTTCCGATTTCAGAAAGAGTAGCAAATAATTTTTCTCCGGATCCTGAAATGCATACCAAAGTATCTTGGTTACGAAGTCGTTCGATTTCATTGAAAGGATAGACTACCTTGGTATCGATGTTTTCCAAACCTTTGTCCCGCAAATCAGTAACACGGTCGAGTTCGTTATCGCCGTTGTAGAAAATAATTTTTTTGTTAGTGCGGTTAGCAAGATCGATCACTTCTTGTTGATTAAAAACATTTTGAGAATAAAGGGCGATAAAAATGCGCCCTGGCGAATCGGTAAATAGCGAATCGATGTGTGGGGTGAGTCGATGATAGGGTGAAGTGTGACCGACTTTATCGGCATCCGCTGATTCACTGAGCAATAACAAAACTCCTTTAGAAGCGACTTCCGCCAATAAAGCGAGATTCATTCGATGATTTTTGGGAGCACCGTAATCGGCGATAAAATCACCAGTATATACTATATAGCCATGATCGGTATCAAAACAAAACGAAAAAGCTCCGGAAATTGAATGTGTCATCCCGGCTACAAGAATTTTATGACCTTTGATATTTAACGTGTCACCATCTTCGATAAAGTGATAGTCGTAATTATTGCCTTTTAACTTAAATTCTTTGGTGGTCAAATCGATCATCTTAGAGGTGATTTTGGAACAATAAATCGGAGCCTTTATATCTTGATATATATAAGGCAAAGCCCCCATTTGATCATCGTGCCCATGACTTATCAAAAAAGCGACGATACGTTGTTTGTTTTCTTTTAAATAATCGTATTTTGGAATGATAGTGTCGACACCGGGAATGTACTTGTCGGGATATTTTAACCCGGCGTCAAGAACAAAAATGTCGCCATTTATTTCCAAGACAAACATATTTTTTCCGCTTTCGTCAAGGCCACCTAATGCGAAAAATTTTATTTTATCAGGCATAGTATTCCTCCTAAATAGACTCTATGGTTATTATAACTCAAAAAAATATTAAGTAACTAGATTATCGTTTATTTCCTAAAAAGAACACGGCGAGAGTGTTAGGACCGGAGTGTGCTCCAATTACCGGACCAATCGAATTGTAGATAACTTTGACCTTTAAACTTTTTTCCAATTCATCGCCGATTTCTTTGGCTTCGTTAAAACTATCGCCATGAGAAATAAAAATCGTTTGCCCCTCAGGGTTGGTGATGGTTGCTTTCACTTGTTCGATAATGGTCATAATTGATTTTCTGCGACCTCTGACTTTAAAAGCCGGGACTAACTTACCTTCATCTGAAACATGAAGAACCGGCTTGAAGTTTAAAATAGTCGCTAAAAAAGCTTTGGTTGCCGACAAACGGCCGCCTCTTTTTAAGGTTCCGATATCATCGACCGTAAACCAGTGGGCAAAATGAAGTTTGTTTTCTTCTAACCAAGCGGCCACTTCTTCAAGGGTTTTACCTTCTTGTTGCATTTTCGCGGCATAATACACGAATAATCCTTCGCCCATCGAAGCGCAAAGGGAATCGACACAAACAATTTTTTGTTCCGGATATTGTTCTTGTAATACATCTTTAGCCACTAAAGAGGAATTATAGGTTCCGGAAAGAGCACTTGAAAATGATAACGATAAAATATCGTAACCATCTTGAAGATATTTTTCAAAAACTTTCAAAAAGTCGCCAGGTGCAACTTGTGATGTGGTGGCTACTTCTTTGTTACGCATCATCTCATAGAAATCGTGAGTTTTTATTTCCCGTTCATCAGGGTAATTTAGATAATTTTTTCCTTTAATATTAAAGGACATCGGAATCACGTACAAGTGATATTTTTCGATAATTTCGGTTGTTAAATCAGAACAACTATCTGTGATAATTACATATTTATTAGACATTAGGATTCTCCTCTTCGAGCATTATAACATAAGTTATCGGCAAAATATAATTTTAATTTATTTTCGTTTTAAATAATAGATTTTTATTATTTTACTTTACAAATTATGATTTTGATATTTATAGTGCTATAATAATTAGCATTAAAGAGGCTGATTAAAATGAAGCTTTTAAAGTTAAAGTTAAAAGGAAGAAAAAGTTCGCCATATTTAAGGATTGTCGCTAGTTTTTTAGCAATTATTTTATTGGGAACTCTTTTATTGTTATTGCCTTTTGCAACTAAATCTAACATTAGCCTTGATTTTCTAGACGCTTTGTTCATGACGGTGTCGGCGGTTTGCGTGACGGGATTAAGCACTATCGCCAATCTAGAAAGCACATTCACGGTGTTTGGAAAAGCGGTAATTTGCGTCTTGATTGAAATCGGAGGTCTTTCCATACTTACTATTGCAATCTTCTTTTTCATTATTTTTGGACGGAAATTAAATATGTCGAAAAGAATGATGATGAAAGAAGCGCTCAATCAAAATCAAACCGAAGGCATCAGTAAGTTGATAAAGCGTATTATCGTAATTTCATTGACGATTCAAGCCATCGGTGCCATTTTGAACACCTTGATTCTATGGCCACATTATAATAACTTCTTTCAAGCCATCGGTGTTGGGATTTTTCATGCTATTTCCAGTTTCAATAACGCTGGTTTTGATATTTTCGGAACGGGGGATAGTATGATCGGATTGCATGATAATATTTTATTAAATATCAATACGGATCTTTTGATCATTTTAGGTGGCATCGGTTTTATCGTTATAACCGACTTCTTGGATAAAAAGAGTTTAAAACGCTTAAATGTTCATTCGAAAATCGTGCTTATCAGTTCTGCCATATTGATTGTATTTGGTACCTTATTTATTAAACTTGCGATGTGGAATCAAATCTCTTGGTTTCAAGCTTTCAACACTTCGATTAGTTCTAGAACCGCGGGATTTGCTTCATTCGATTTAGCGGCGCTTTCCAATTCGGGATTGATAGTCATTATTATGCTAATGTTTATCGGTGCTTCGCCATGCTCGACCGGCGGTGGGGTTAAAACCACAACTTTCTTCGCGATTATTCTTGCAATCATCGCCTTTGCTAAAGGTAAAAATCCGAGAATCGGTTACAAAAGTTTATCTAATAAGACGATTATCAAAGCATTTTCGCTTGTTTCCATTTCAGTAATGTACATTATGCTTATTGCGCTTGTTATCAGTTTTACGGATTCAAATCTTCCGTTAAATGCGATATTATTTGAAGTGGTTTCGGCATTTGGAACGGTAGGACTTTCAATGGGAATTACCTCTAGTTTAAGTGTTGTTGCGAAACTATTGATTTGTCTTACGATGTTTTTAGGACGTGTTGGACCTCTTACCATTATGAGTTTATGGAATAAAAAATGGAATCTTGAAACACAAGGCGAGGTTCGTTATCTCGAAGAAAAAATTATCATCGGATAAGGAGGAAAAAGGATGAAAACTAAAAAGAGTTTTATGGTTATCGGATTAGGACGTTTTGGTTTAGCAATCGTCAAAACTTTAGCCGAAATGAAAGCGGATATTTTAGCGATCGATATCAATGAAGATTGTGTGGCACAGGCAAATGAATTTACAGATGCATGTGTGATCGGTGATGCTACTAAAATCAATGTTTTAAAACAAATCGGAATCAGCAATATTGATCATGCCGTAGTGGCGATAGGCAATAATCTGCAAGCCACAATTTTAGCGACTATCAACCTTAAGGAATTAGGTGTTAAGAAAATCACTGTTCGCGTCGATGACGAACAATATGAATCGGTAATGCAACGTTTAGGAGCTACCGACACTATTATTCCAGAAGAGGCATCGGCAATTTCTTTGGCAAACCATATTTCAAGCGACAATGTGCTTGATTATTATAAAGTAACAAACGATTATAGTTTGCTACAAATAAAACTAAAGCATGATATGGCTAAGACTTTGATTGAAATGGATGTTCGAAATAAGTTCGAAGTTAATGTGGCGGGTGTAATTCGCGGTGGTGATTTTTTCATTCCAAGAGGCAATGATAAATTAAAAAAAGATGATGTAATGCTAGTAATTGGAATATTAAAGAGCATAGTCGAATTTGATTCTTTTGTTAATGACAATGCAGAATAAAAGCGTTTTAGGTTTTTGATAAAATAACTCTTTACAAAAACCTTATCTTTGGTTAGAATTAAAACGCTAATGGCGAATGTGGTGAAGTGGTTAACACATCTGGCTGTGAACCAGACACTCGTGGGTTCGATTCCCATCGTTCGCCCCATATTGAAAGAACCAGATTGATACAATGTGTCAGTCTGTTTTTTATTGAGTTCGACTCTCAACGTCTATGTAGTTTTAAAGAAAAATAGGTCTTAGTAAGTGCAGAAGTTGCATTTTTCTAGAACCTTTTTTTGATGTTTTAAATCAGGGTTGCGACGATAGGAGACGATAGATGACGAAAGACGACGATAGGAGATGAAAGGGTATTTTTGAAACTATTATGAGATTATTGCAAATGTAATGAATAATTAGATAGAACGTAAAAAAGATGATACAATAAATACAAGAAATACAACAAACATAATTTTATTCATTCTTAACAAACTTGTTAAATTTTTTATTATTCTACGTGATTAAATTTTTAAAAGGATTTTAGATAATATTATTGAGCTAAATGGAGGTAAATATATGAAAATAGGTACTAAAATTAAAGAATTAAGAAATGCTATGAGAATTACCCAAGAAGAATTAGCAGATAAAATGGGTGTTTCAATTCAAACTGTTTCACGATGGGAAAATGATGTAAATTGCCCTGACATTTCTATGCTTCCTATACTTGCCATGTATTTTCATACTACTACAGATAATTTGCTTGGCTTAGAAAGGATAAACAATATGAAACTTCTAAAAACAGTTGAAACTTTTGAATTGACAACAGAACAAGAAGCAAAAGAAATGGTTAAAAAATTTCAAAGTGAAAAGTTTCCAGTGCTTAAAAATTTTAAAATCACAACAATTGGTGATAAAGTCATTCTTGAAGTAACAAAAGAATTTAATGCTGATCTAAATGATATGAAATTTTAAAGGTCATTGAAATAAGTATTTATATGATAATTTATAACCATGGCTAGTTTAATGTTTCTATTATTATGTTAAAAAATAGTAGAATATCCTCTACTCGAAGATAAAGCTTCTGCCACTCCAAAAATATGGTTGTGGCTTTTTTGCTTACGTGCAATTGCGTTCATTTGCGTGCAACTGCGTGCATTGTATCAAAATGGTACTCTTTTGCCATATTGAAAGAAACAGATTGATACAATGTGTCAGTCTTTTTTTATAGAGTTCTACTTCAAAAACGGAAGCAAAATAAAAGTATAAATATAAAAGTTAATTTTAATTAAGCAATATAAAAATTTGTAAAGGGTAACTAAAACTAGATGTGTAATATCTTTGATTTTTTAGTTTAAATATGGTAATATAAATAAAAAAGTGATTGGAGAATAGGAGCATGGAAAGACTAGGAGTTCCACAATTACATATTATTCCTTTTGATTTAGGTTGTGCTTTTTTCGATTGCCTTAGTTTGAATAACTCCAAAAATTTAAAATTTGCAGATAAGTTTGTTACGCAACTTAGTGCTGAATGTGCTTCGAAGGAAATAACCATTAAAAAGAATATAACTTTGTCTTATTCTAGAAAAATGGTTACAGGTGTAAAATATATAAGCAATACACTATCAGAACAAGCCATTTGCTACGCTAAAATAACTCCAAGACTATTTTGCTTTATTTTAGCTAACGGAATTGGAAATTTTCTGCTTTCTGACTTTGATGATATAGCTTTTAAAAACACGGATTCGACTATTTCAAGATGCAATAAAGCTTTGATAGTAAATTATCAAAAAAAAATTACACAAGCCACCATTTTAAATAAATATAATGGTGATGATGTTTTTTTAGAAGAAGAAAATAAGATGTTAGAATTTCGGGAGTTGTGTTGGAAATTGGTTTCTGAAGGAGCAAAAAAAGGAGAAATAATGCACCTACGAAAGTATACTGGCGCCAAAACCTACAAGAATAATGGACTTTCCTATGTGTTGACTATTTATTTGCTAACAAAAGGAGAATTGTCAAAAAATGAAGTTAATCACTTGATGATGTCCTCATTTTTTAGTCGAGTTACCGACCCCACGAGGTGGGATGCCATCAATTCTGCAATTATGACATTAGAGGCAGAAGAATCACCAGCTCAGGTATCATTTGGAGAAACGATGACCTATTACTCGTGGTCAGCCGTTGCGGTTGAGTCACCAAAAGCTTTTGAAAATGTTGAAGAGGCTTTTGAAAATCCAGTGGTAGCTGATTTAATTAAGGTTGAGTTATATGTACAATCAAGATGGTTCATAGCTGATAACTCTATGGACAATGTAAATAAAAATTCCGATGTAGGCATGGAAAAATTACAAAGGCTTGCTAGTCTCATCGAATTTTACCAAGCTGAGCTTGATAACGAAATTAGTGCAAACATGAGTACTTTCTATAAGGGAATTTTTGCACAGGTGGTAAAAACATCTGAAGTTAAGCAGTTATATAAATCAGTATTGAATCAAATAATAACTCAAAAGAAGATTAAAGAAGCACATTACCAAGATAAGAAGAGAAAAAATAAGTTAATAGTGGATTTATTTCTAGCTGTCTTTACAGCATCATCATTATATAAAACCATCAACGATTTAATAAAAGGGGAGTTTACCTGGGTGAATTGGGTGATATTTGGTGCAATGATGTTGGTTGCAGTTGGAACAATAATATTTAATTATAGGAATAGGTGACATTATGAAAAATATATTGATTGTTGTTGATCTCCAAAAAGGGTTTATTCGTTACAATCAGACCAAAGATCTTGTTCAACGAATTATTAAACTTATTGAAAGTGGGGTGTTTGATTCAATTGTAGCCACGAGATTTCTTAATCATGAGGGAAGTCAGTATATAAAGTTTTTAAATTGGCATAGATTGCTTGATAGTCCAGATATTGACCTTGTGGATGGATTAAAACCAGATAGAATTGTTAATAAGTACATCTATACTTGTGTGGATGATTCATTCATAAACTTGCTTAAAGAATTGAACGATGGAAGTACTCCTACTCATATTTTTTTGTGTGGTGCTGATACGGATTGTTGTGTATTAAAAACTGCAACGGATCTCTTTGAAAAGGGCATTATGCCAATAGTTTTAACTGCTTATTGCAATTCAAATGGTGGTCCAAGTTCTCATGAGGCAGGTTTGCTCGTAATGCGTAGATTAATAGGGAAAAAGTCAATTGTTTCTGATGAAATTCAATCTTGTGATGATTTGAAAAAAATAATAGTGGAAAGGCAATATTAATTGATTACATCAATTGATAAATGCATTATTAATGATGATAAAACGATAGAGTTCCACTTCAAAAACGGGAGCAAAATAAAGGTATAAATATCTATTTGATAAACCACCACTAGCTAATATGACTTTGGTGGTTTTTGTTTATAGTCCGCTTTCATTTGCGTTCACTTGTCAATTTTTTATAAAGTTTAATAAATTATTATAAAGAAAGATCTTAGTAAGTATATTTAGTGCATTTTTTCTAAGACCAGCTTGTTAAATTAAGATTGCTTTTAAAAAGTTTTCCAGTTTATTTTCATTCTTTTTAAGGTAGGCGATATAAAATGGCATAATTGCATCTTCATCTAAAAAAGGAAGATAGATTCGATCATTACTCAATCTATTATTCATTGTAATATTAGTAACGAATGAGGAAATAATTGAAGAATTGACAAGTTCCTTTAAATTATCATTGTTCTCTAAGAAAAATTTAGAATTAGGTAAATGTTTTTTCACAACTTCATTCCAGGAACCGATTTCACTAGCCATTAAAAAGGATTGACCATCGATATCTTTAAAATAAATACCATCTTTCATCCCGGCAACAAAATGGTTTTTTGGAACTGATAAATATAATTTTTCTTCTAAGCATTTCTTACAAACAATATTTTTATTATCTAATGGATGATTAATAAAGATAATGGTTTGTTTTTCGTTTAGCAATTCCTCTATTAAGGTTTCTTCATTTTTTATCGAAGTAACAACATTTTTTTGAGTAAAACTAGTATATAAAAAGTTACCATATTTAAAAATAGGTCCAGGAGCCACCATTCCTATCGATATCGTTGATAAAGAATTTTTATAATCGTTCATTTTTTCAATCATTAAATCATGTGCTTTTAAAACATTTTGTGCATAACTAACAAGTAATTCACCTGCTTCATTAAAGGTAATTTTATTTTTTGCATGATTAAATAATTCAATTCCTAAGTCGTTTTCTAATTTTTGCATAGAACGAGTTAAAGAGGGTTGGGAAACAAATAAAGCTTCGCTTGCTTTGGTAAGATTTCCAAGTTCATGAAATTTCACTAAATACTCTAATAAATAAAGTTCAATCATAATGGCACCTCACTATACGTTTTAATTATACCACAATACCTTTTTGATATTTTATTTTTTAGCATTTTTTTTGATAAAATTTAAGTGAAAAAATAGAAGCACATTTATTTTTATTAGGAGGTTTTGAAATGAGCATATACAAAAATAAAAAGAGCTTAATAATTTATTTTTCTAGAGCTGATGAAAATTATGCAGTTGGATATATTCAAAAAGGGAACACTGAATATATTGCTGAATATGTAAAAGAATTTACAAACGCTGATTTATTCAAAGTAGAACCGCTTGTTCCTTATAGTAAGGTCTATGATAAATGCATTGAAGAAGCAAAACAAAGAATTAATAATGCACCGATTGAAAATAAGATAAATGATATTTCAAAATACGAGGTAATCTATATTATGACTCCCATTTATTGGGGAACGTATGCACCTGAAATTGAAACTGCCATCAAAGATTTAAATTTTAAAGGTAAGATTGTAAGAATCGTTACTACTCATGAAGGCTCAGGATTGGGTGAAGTTGTTAAAGATCTTAAAAGAATTTGTATCGGCGCCAATATTATAAATGATAGTATTGCGATAAGAGGTAAAGATTGCATTAAAGCAAAAAATAAAATTGAGCAATGGATTTAAAAGCAAAGGAGAAGAAGATTATGGAAGTCAAATTAAATAATGGTAATTTTATTCCTGCAATAGGAATTGGCACTTACATGTTAAGCCCGAAAGATGCCGAAAATTCCGCCTATGAAGCTTTGAATATGGGTTATCGCTTAATTGATACCGCTAATGCATATGTCAACGAAAGAGCGGTCGGAAGAGCGATTAAAAAGGCAAATAAACAAAGAAAAGACATCTACGTCAGCACTAAATTATGGCCCAGTGAATATGAAAAAGACACCGCCGTAGATGAAACATTAGAAAGACTAGGACTAGATTATATCGATTTAGTATTTTTACATCAACCAGCCGGAAATTATCTAAAAGGGTATAAGCAACTTGAAAAAGCCTATAAAGAAGGAAAGATAAAGGCGATTGGTATTTCAAATTTTGAAGACAAATATATCGATGAAATTCTTGAAAACTGTGAAATAAAACCGCAAGTAATTCAAGTTGAAGCGCACCCTTATTTTACTCAAGATGAATTGAGAATTACTTTAGCAAAACACGATATTAAACTTATGAGTTGGTATCCTTTAGGGCACGGAGATTCCTCATTATTAAATGAAAAAGTTTTCCAAGAATTAGCTAAAAAGTACAATAAAAAGCCGGCACAAATCATTTTAAGATGGCATGTAGATATGGGATTTATTGTGATTCCGGGTTCTAAAAATCCGATTCATATCAAAGATAATTTCGACATTTTTGATTTTCAATTGGACGAAAATGATATGAAGGAAATTGCTAAGATTAATAAGCAAAAGAGATATTACATCCGAACGGAAGAACAATTGAAAAAGTTTGCTGAATTTACGCCTCATTTTGAAGTTGCGTAGAAATTACAATGTAGAAAAAAAATCGATAGCTCACTCGTTAATTTGGGTGAGCTTTTTCATTTGGATCTTTGAACCTTATTGATTTTATGAAGTAGATACGAACTAGAAATTATCATATAAAATAAAGACTTTTTTATTAAAGCCATCAAACGAGATTATTGCATCCCTTCAATGGTAATTAAGTTTATAGTTTTTGCAAGAATTTTGGTCGCTTTGTTTTCAGCGTTTTTCTCGATAAAAGCCATGTTTACACCTTCCCATACAAAGAGGGTGCCACTTATATTGATTAAATCAAACCACAAATCATAATTTTGGTTGCGCAAAAAGTAACTTAAAACCAAAACTACGGCTCCGATTCCAATCAACGACCATCCGCTTGTCAATTTTTTGTAACGTTCTTTTAGTATTTTATAGGCCGCTAATTTGATGTTTTGGATAATGATTTTTTCACATTCTTCACGGCTGTAATCGCCGAAATCTTTTATCACGATATGAAGATTAAGCTTATATTTTAAGGGCAATAATGAGACCGCTTCAAGAATGTCGGAAAATAGTTTATCGTTTAACTTTTCGATTTTATCATCTCCGAAATTTGGATTAATCAATTCAGAGAAGGTATCGTAAACGAGATCTAAAGTAGCGATATTGTTGTCGATAGAAAAATATTTTTGCAAAATTTGGATTTTTGATTCTAACTTTTTCATAAAAGGACTCCTGATTCTAGTTGCAACAATAATGTAGCATAATTATTAAAGAAAACCAATATTCATGATTGCAAATGAAGGTAAAGAAAATCTTACTTTATTGTTTCTTATCAGAGCATTGCCTATCACACTTGTCTTAAAGTTTTTCAATAAGTATAATATTTATGCATTCATTTTAATCGTAACTTTCGATTTAAAACAAGAAGGAGCTTTATGAAAATTTTAAAATTATTATTTAGCAAAATTATCGTGATAATCTTACTTTTTTTAGTCCAAGTGGCATTGATTTTCTTGGCTTTTACTTTTCTAGAAATTTTCCCGATTTTTCAACTGTTCAGTGTTTTGATTTCGTTAATGATTTTCTTGCATATTGTGAACAAAAAAGAATCACCGGAATTTAAGATCCCGTGGTTGGTTTTATTGGCGGTAGTACCTTTTTTCACCATCATGGTTTACATTTTGTTTGCTAATACTAAAATGTCTAAAAAGGACTCTTTTCGTTTAAAGACGATTCAAAATGAAACAACA
This sequence comes from uncultured Bacilli bacterium, assembly GCA_947588815.1. GTDB lineage: Bacteria > Bacillota_I > Bacilli_A > RFN20 > CAG-449 > CANQAG01. The sequence continues at coordinate 15,417 of CANQAG010000002.1, read as the reverse complement.
AAATTGGCAACGCAAAATAAAGGAGATTGCTTACCATTTCTTGATGATAATTTCGGATTAGAAAATTATCTTGCTAGCAATGGATGCTTTAAAGGTTCGACCAATAGTCGCGTCACTTATTTTAAAATCGGTGAAGACTTTTGGAAAGATTTGTTAATGGAGTTAAAAAAAGCTAAAAAATATATTTTTATGGAATATTTCATTATTCATGAAGGGCAAATGTGGAACTCGATTCATGAGATTCTTGTACAAAAGGTTCAAGAAAGTGTTGAAGTGCGCTTGATGTATGATGATTTGGGTTCGGTCGGAGCGGTTAAAAGCGGTTTTTGTAAAAAACTTCAAAAAGAAGGAATTCAATGTTATAAATTCAATCCTTTTCGCCCTGTGGTCTCGGGCGTTCATAACAACCGCGACCATCGAAAAATCACGGTTATCGATGGTGAAGTAGGGTATACCGGTGGCGTGAATATCGGGGATGAATACATTAATGCCATTAATCGTTTCGGTCATTGGAAAGATACGGCGATAAAAGTAGAAGGTGGGGCAGTAGATAATTTATTGGCGCTTTTTTTAGAATTGTATGATATGAATGCCAAAAGTAGCAAAGACGACTTTGAAAAATACTTTGTTAACGAGCATCAAGTTTTCGATAATGCAGGATATATTCATCCCTTTGGCGATGGCCCCAAACCGATTTATGATGAACAAATCGGAGAAAATAATTACATCAATTTAATCAATGCCGCTAAGCGTTATTGCTATATTACCACACCATATCTTATTTTAGATTACAATTTAACCACAGCGTTACGTAATGCGGCGTTTCGCGGAGTAGATGTGCGTATTATCACTCCGCATATTCCCGATAAAAAAATGGTTTTCAATATTACACGATCCAATTATCCGTATCTTTTAAAGACCGGTGTCAAGATTTACGAATATACTCCGGGATTTATTCACGCCAAAATGTTGTTAGCCGACGATCAAATAGCGTTTGTGGGAACGATAAATTTAGATTATCGGAGTTTAGTGCATCATTATGAATGCGGCGCGATAATGTATAAGACTCCCTGCATAAGCGATATCAAAGATGATTTCACGGAAATAATGAAAGTTTCTCAAGAAGTGACATTAACTAACTTTAAAATGAGTAAATCGGCTTTGTTATTGAATGCCATTATTGGAATGTTTTCACCTTTATTATAAAAATCTATAAATGCGAATGTGCAAGTATTTGAATATAAAAATTTTGAAAGGAGTACGCTCAATATAAAAGATTATATTGAACTTAATTATGATTAGAAAATCTATCAAAGCATTTTTTACGAATGGTAAAGGTTTCTTTACAACCTGTGGAGTTATATATTTAAGCTTTTTGATTATCGTTAATTCGCTCGGTGGAATTTTAATTTGTTTGATTAAGTCGCTTTCACAAGAAGCGATTACGGAAATAAACGAGCAAGTAACGGTATTCTTTAGTAATAATCCATCAAAAACACTAATTGATTTATCAGCTTTTTCGGTGTTATTAAAAGAGATATTTCAAATCATTTATATCAACACCAGTCAATTTATCGTTATATTTGTGATAATTGTATTAATCGGTATCTTATTTTTATCTTTAAGCATTACTTATGCGACTTATCTTTGTAAAAAAGTAATTCGTGATGATTTACCAAAAATTCGTTCCTCTAATTTTTGGGGAACCTTTGTGCTAAGAATTATTTCTATTTCACTTTTTCTTTGCTTATATGCACTAGTGGCTAGCTTTTGGAAATTAGGAATAATTCCTTTAATCTTGATGGCGATTCTTGCGATGATTTGTGAAAATCTTTTCGCTACATGGCTTCTTTATTTTCGTCAACAACCACTTAAACGATTTTTAAACTTAAGAAATGTAGTGTCGTTATTGCTGAGTTTTATCGTTATTTTGATGTGCTTAGGAGTTGTTGTATTGGCTTCTTTTGCCATTTTTGGCGCAATACTTAGCTTAATAATTATTTTACCTTTAGTTACCTATACTTTGGCGATTATGGATACTATTTCAGTAACATATTTTTCTGAAAAATTTCACTGCGATTTAAAAAAATAAAAGTTGAATTTTGCTCACACTGATGATCGTCCATTCTAATGAAGATAGAAAGGGTATTTTCTAAATTTGCAGATTAAATAATTTTGAATTTATATTTGATAATCATTGTTTAAATGCTAAATTAGAAACTCATTTTAAATATCATTATAATTATTTAAAAGCTATTTTTGGCTTTTTATTACCATTAAATTCCTAATTTTAAGAATAATTATTCACGTATATAAAAAAATTCTTCTATTTTCGAATTTTTTATTTTATATTTATAAAAACAAAAAGAAAGAGGTAATTGTTATGAAAAGATCAAAGACACTTCTTATTATTGCTACATCATTCTTATTGTTGGCGGCTTGTGACAATAGTAATGATAAAACAAGTTCATCTTCTAATGCAGATGAAACAACAAGTGAAGTTAGTGCTAGTACTGAAGATTCAAAAACAACAAATGCTACACTTGAAGATTTAAAAACGGCAATTGAATCACTTGGAAAGAACTATACTCTTAATAGTGTCAGTTACGATGGAAGTACTGGAAAAACTGTCGTTTCCGAAAACTATTTTGGAACCTTTATGGATTCAGGACAAATTTCCGGATATATGAAAGTATCAAATGATAATGACACTGTTCATTCATACTTATATTATCCGGAGTTTGCTACAAACGAATGGGATGGATTTGATGATTATGGTCGCGAAGATTATCTTCCGCTACATCTTTCTTATATGAAAGATTTGGACCATGTTTTAAATCTTGATACTTTTGTTAAAACTAAAGATAAGTTGACTTTCCACACTGACGATGAATTCTCAATTCAAAGATTACTAAACTTAACCAATCACCCACTTGCATATTACTTTGGTCATGCTCATGGTGGTATTGATATAAGTCTAAATGAAGATTTAAGTTTAGATCAAATCAAGTTTTTGGGCTTTAATCCAGATATGTTAGATGGTGGTATCCTTAGCATACCGAAAGATAATGTTTTTTATAGAATTACTGTAGGAGATATTGGTACTTCTAGAATCGATTATGTTCATGAATACGCAAATGGTGAAATGGACATTAAAGATCCTGAGCTTTATATGTTATTAAGAGTAGGTGAAGAAGGTAACGCACTATATGAGGGTGTGGAAATAGAATTTACCGGTATTTTATCATCAATTCTTGATATGGGAAATTCCGCTACAGTCATCAGTGATGGTGTTCCTACCTACTTCCCAGATGCTAGTGTACTTGATCCATGGTCAAATTACTCTAAAGAAATAACCGTAAAAGGTACGGTTGATGTCGAAAATGGCGCAGTAGTATTTAAAGACGCTGAATTAGTTTCAATTGGTGATGAAATGGAAATTGAACCATATGAAATTTTTGACGTTAGTACTTGGGAAGAAGAATTTGCTGATAGTTACAATGGTTCAAAAATGAATGGTATGTCTATTAACTTATCTTTAACTTACATCGAAGGAGAAGTTACTACTAGTGGTGCTTCCTCATTAAAATGTCAAATAAATAGTTCGACTCCGATAGATGTAAAATTCTCTGAAGGATTAGATGAAGAAATGAAACAAGCTTATCTTGATTTTGTCGATGAAGAAGGAATTGCAAGTGGTGATTCTATCGACTTTGGAAATCTTACTTTCAAATGGGAAAATGGTCCTGTTGTCTATGTTGGAGAAACGAGTACTTTCTCTCGCTCGATGACATTTGGCTCTTTATGTATGGATGTTTTAGGTATGGAAATTCCTGAACCGGTTTCTTTTGATGGATGGAATATCATGTATGAAGATAGCGGTATCATCGTTGATGAAGAAACAATCGCCGAAGGTGTATTTGCTATCGCTTATATTAAAGAAGATGGTGTGGCTACCTTTGCTGAAGAATATGGTGAACTTCTTGTTGCTGCCGGATTTGAATTTGTTAAAGAATTTGAAGATACTGATGGTGATATGAGATATGTCTATCAAAAAGATAATATCGTTGTAAGATTTACTTCACCATTTAACATGGGATCGGATGATGATGTTGAATATCGTATGTGGATTGATGCATATGATTTAGATAGAACTTCTCCCCATGTCGAATAATAATGAAGATTAATTTCGTCGCTCTTTAATTATTCTAATGATCTCATAAAACGTTTTATGAGATCATTTTTTTAACGTTTATTGAATGATAAAAGAATATTTTGTGACACGAAAATATTTTATTGAAATAAATACGCGGATGAATTATAATTAAAATACGAATTAGAATTATTGGAGAACTTTATGAATGAAAAAGATTTTTTTTATGAACTAGGTAAATTGATATACCGAATTGATGGAGTTTATGAAATATATGGAAAGAACTCTCATATCAATTCACCAAACTTGCTTTGGATTTTATATTCCTTAAATGATGGTAAAGAACATAGTCAAAAACAAATATGTGATGATTGGTCAATTCCAAGAAGTACCGCGAATACCATCATCAAAGAATTAGAAGAAAAAGAGTATATTACTTTACGACAAATAAAAGGTCAAAGGAGGGAATTGAATATCGTTTTAACGGAATCCGGTAAAACTTATGCCGATATGCTATTAAAAGATTTATACAATAGAGAAAAAGAAGCATATAAAAATATTCCAAATCCGAAAGAAGTTTTAGAAATTTTAAATAATTTAGTTCAAAACTTACAAATTATTTCAAATGGAGGAGAAAAATAATGAAAGGTTTAATTGCTTATTTCAGTGCTAGTGGTACTACAAAAGAAGTTGCAAAGCGTTTGGCATCCATTTCAAAGTCCGATTTATATGAAATAACCCCTAAAATTCCGTATTCTAAGGAAGATTTAAATTGGATGGATAAAAATTCACGATCTAGCCGAGAAATGAATGACAAAAGTTCAAGACCTGAGATCATAAAAGAAAATCTTGATCTTAAGAGTTATGATGTGATTTTGTTAGGTTTTCCAATTTGGTGGTATATTGCCCCTACGATCATCAATACTTTTTTGGAAGACTATGATTTTAAAGGTAAAACTATCATTTTGTTTGCGACATCCGGCGGAAGTAACTTTGGAAAAACCATCGATTATTTAAAGGCAAGTGTAACGGATGATACCATTATCAAAGAAGGAAAAATATTAAATGGTAATCTTAGTGATAGCATGTTAACCGCGTGGTTGAAAACTTTAAATTTATAAAAAGGAGAAACGTAAAATGAAAAAAATTACACAAGATGCTGGGAAAAAACAATTAGGTGATTTTGCACCGGATTTTGCACATTTCAACGATGATATTCTGTTTGGAGAAAATTGGAATAATCAAGATATCGATCTTAAAACTAGATGCATAATCACTGTCGTCGCTTTGATGTCATCGGGGATAACCGATAGTTCTTTAAACTATCATTTGCAAAACGCTAAAAACAACGGCGTCAGCCAAACTGAAATCGCAGCGATTATCACCCATTGTGGATTTTATGTCGGGTGGCCTAAAGCTTGGGCGGTTTTCCGTTTAGCCAAAGAAGTTTGGAATGAAAAGACAGAGAAAAACAGCGAAAAAGATCTTTATCAAAACACCATTATTTTCCCCATAGGCGAAAAGAATGATGGGTTTAAACAATATTTTACTGGGCAAAGTTATTTATATCCTGTATCCAAAGATCAAGTGGGAATATTTAATGTAACCTTTGAACCGGGATGCCGCAACAACTGGCACATTCATCATGCTAAAACAGGTGGCGGGCAGATTCTTATTTGTATTGGAGGAAGGGGATATTATCAAGAATTTGGAAAAGAAGCAATCGAACTTAATCCAGGAGATTGCATCAATATTCCATCTGGTGTAAAGCATTGGCATGGTGCGGCAAAAGATAGTTGGTTTTCACATTTGGCTGTTGAAGTGCCGGGAAATGAAACCTCAAATGAATGGTTAGAACCAGTTAATGACGATGACTATAAAAAATTGAAATAAAAAGGACTAAAATAATCGCTTAGAGTAAATATTAACTCACTCACTTAAATTGGGTGAGTTTTTATATTTCTTTAATATCGTCAAGAAAGGAAAAATAAAAGTATTTTATAAATTTATTTAATGTTAAAAAATAAACGCTTTTTTAACGCTTCGAAGAATAAAATTAACATTAAGCTTATTTTCATATTAAGTGAGCATATTTAAGGAGGAAAACATGAAAAAAGCAAAACTTTTAATAGCGATGATGTTAATAGGCTGCTTAACGTCATGCAATGATGGTTCAAACTTGAACTCGACGGATAGTCAAGATAAAGGATCGATTTCTGAGTCGTCTCAATCGGAAGTCGCTTCATCGGAAGCTTCATCGAGCACTCAAAGTGAGGAATCGTCTCAAGGAGAAGCCACATCCTCGAACTCTCAAAACGAGGAATCAAGCCAAGAAGATACAAGCGATGCAACAGTGAGTGATACTGAATGGCAAGAAATATTTGACGGATTTACTACTACAAATGCGACTTGTACAAGAGTTGTTGGAACAAGCACTATGTCTCTTAAAGTAGAATCTGCGACCAAAGTACATGCTATCACCAATGACACTCAAAATGATCAGTCTTATGCGGAAAACATCTTATATAAAGATGGAAACAATTACTACATTTATGCTAGAGCTAGTACTGAAGATAAATATACAAGAACTTCAGTAGATGAAACTTCCTTTACTGCTCGTATAAATTCATTTGCCGGTCCGGTGCTTCAAATTAATCAAATGTTTGAAAGTTATGAGTTAAAAGGTATGTATGAAAATTTTGATTTTGATGATGCGCAAGGTGCATATGTGGCGACCATTTCATACGCGCCGATGCCGAATATCAGTACCACGGTCGATTTAGTTGTCAAGTTTGCCGATAAAAATCTCACCTATGTCTCTGTTACTACTCCGCAAGCTTCATCTGATGGTAGCAGTGGTACTATGGAATATAGTGATTTTGGAACCACCACGGTGACCATTCCGACTGATTTTAATGAAAATAGCGGTAGTGATACTTCTAATAAAATCACTGAAGCTGAATGGCAGAAAATTTTCACATCGTTTAGTGCTAATAATTTTTGCTTGCATGCAACGATATTGGGTAGTACTTTAGATGTCAAACAAGAAAATGAAACGCGAATTTTTGCTAAATCTGAAGGAGGAATGTCTGATTTGGATAATTCTAATGAAGATTATCAAGAAATAATTTTGGATCAAGATGGTGAACATTTTTATCAATATTTAAGACATAGTTCAGAAGAAAGCTATGTGAAAAGTGAATTGGAACAACAAGCTTTTGAAGAAAAATTTGAATTTTTACAAAGCTTGTGCGATGTGATTGAAAGGCTCAATTTAGCGGAAAATTATCAAGCCTTTACTTTCAATGGCGATAGCTGTAGCGGAACAGTAGAGATGATGCTCGACGTAGATTTCTATGTTCCGTTTAATATCGTAATTAATTTTGCCGATAAATCTTTAGTGCATCTTACTGCTAATGGAATCGATGATGGCGAAGGAATACAATATGAGCTTGAAGTTAACACTGCGGCAGTTCAAATTCCCTCCATTAATTAATCGGTTTATTTATATTTTTCAAAAATTAAATGTGAAAATAAATTTTTAATAACTAAAAGGGATTGAGTATAAATCATTCCCTTTTTTAAAGTTTTAAACCGATTGATTTTTATTTATAAAATAAAAAGAACTTAAATTTAGATAAATCTATCAAATTAAAGTATTATTATAAATAAGGTATAAACTTTATGCATTAATCGTTTGAAAAGGCTTGTACAAAATTTTATAGATTAATATACTTTTATTGCGATAACTAGGAGGACAGCATGCAGATATTTGTTATCGGAAATGGTAAAATCGGACAAGAAATCGTCCAAAGTGTCTCTCAAGAAGGTCACAATATCACAATCATCGACAGTAATCCGAAAGTGGTAAATAAGTTGATTGATTCTTTTGATGTAAAAGGAATTGTCGGCAATGGTGCTAGTTTAGAAATTCAAAAAGAGGCGGGAATACAAAATGCTGATTTAGTTATTGCGGTGACTTCAAGTGACGAAATCAATCTTTTATCATGCTTGTTGGCTCATAAGTTAGGGGCTTCAGATACTATCGCCAGAGTTCGTAATCCTCAATATTTGAAACAACTTCAATATTTGAAAGATGATCTTGGCTTATCGATGTCGATTAACCCCGAGTTTGAATCGGCAAAAGCGATTTTCCGTAATTTAGCGCTTCCCAGTGCTTTAAATGTCGAAATTTTTGCCGAAGGTAAAATGGAACTAGTTGAATTGCGAGTTGAAAAGAACAGTATTCTTGACGGATTGGTTTTAAGTGAATTGCAAAGCAAGTTAAAAACCCAAGTGTTGGTGTGTGCTGTCACTCGTGGCGAAGAAGTTTACATTCCGGTTGGAAATTTTGAAATTCAAAGCAATGATAAAATCTACATCGCTGCTTCGCGACAAGATTTGAATAAATTCTTTCAAAAAATCAATAAAAAAGAAAAATTGCACTCGATTTTTATGATTGGAGGAGGCAAGATTTCGTATTATTTCTTACAATTGGTGAGTAAAAGTCATTACGACATTAAGTTAATTGAAAAAGATCATGATCGATGTCGTGATTTAAGCGAACAATTTTCCAATGTCGAAATTCTTGAAGGCGACGGAACCGACCAAAATGTTTTGGAATCCGAAGGAATTGAAAATGTCGATGCGTTTTTGGCGCTTACCGGTGTCGATGAAGAAAACATCATCACTTCGATGTTTGCCACTAAAAAAGGCGCTAAAAAAATCATTACCAAAGTTAACAATTCCAATCTTAATAGCATGATGGAAACGATTGGGATGGCGAGTGTTTTTTCACCGCAAAAAATCATCGCCAACCAAGTGTTATCGTACATTCGGGCTAAGTGCAATACGCGTGGTAGTAATGTCAAAACACTATATAAATTAGTCGATCAAAAAGTGGAAGCTTTGGAGTTTAACGTTAAGAAAAAGGGAAAAATCGTCGGTGTTCCACTAAAGAATCTTAAATTGAGATCCGATGTTCTTATCGCCGGCATTATCCGCGGAAAAGAAGTTATTATTCCTAATGGAAATACCACAATTGAACTTGATGATAGCGTCATCATCATCACCACCGATACATTATTGGAAGATTTGGCAGAAATCGTAAAATAGAATATGAACAATTATAAAAACATTTTTAATACCATCGGTAAAATACTCAAAGTTGAAGCGATATTTATGCTATTTCCGCTCGTGGTGGCTTTGATATATAAAGAACCACTATCGACTACCATTCTCGCTTTTGGGATTACGGCTATTGGAGAATTTTTACTCGGAATTTTAATGAACATCAAAAAAGCCAGCAGTCATAAAATCTTACCGCGTGAATCGTTTATAATCGTCACTTTATCATGGCTATTGATGTCGTTGTTTGGAAGTTTACCACTTATCATAAGTGGAGCGATTCCGAATTTTTTCGATGCTTTTTTTGAAATGTGTTCCGGATTTACGACGACCGGAGCTTCGATTTTAAGAGATGTCGAAGCGATGCCTCATAGCGTTCTATTTTGGCGTTCCTTTTCTCACTGGATCGGTGGAATGGGTGTCATCGTCTTTATTTTAGCGATATTTCCCGATAATCAAGATGGTTCTAATATGCACATTCTACGCGCCGAATCGCCAGGACCGCAAGTCGGTAAATTGACTTCGAAGATTTCGGCGACCGCGCGAATTTTATATTTGATCTATGTGGCTTTGACGATTATTGAAATCTTGTTTTTATTTTTAGGACCTGATTCTAAGATGGATTTATTTTCAAGTATTACCCTATCTTTAGGAACGGCAGGGACCGGTGGCTTTGGCGTTTTAAATGACGGAATTGCTTCCTATGCTCCGTATTCGCAATACGTAATCGCCGTTTTTATGATGTTATTTGGAGTTAACTTCACTTTATTTTATTTGCTTCTTATCGGTAAATTCAAAAGTGTCTTTAAAAACCAAGAACTTCGACTTTATCTTTCAATTATTATTATCAGTGTTTCAATTATCACCATTTCCTTAACGTTAAATAATGTGTATGCAACCTTTGAAGAATGTTTTCGTCATGCTTTTTTCCAAGTCACTTCTTTGATTTCCACAACCGGATATGCGACGACCGATTATACCGTTCAATTTCCGTGGCCGACGATTTGTTATATGGTGATTATCTTCTTGATGCTCACTGGACCTTGTGCCGGTTCAACCGGTGGTGGCATCAAATTGTCGCGAATTAGTATTCTGTTTAAATCGGCTATCCGTAAAATTAAGCAGATGGTTTCCCCGCGTAAAGTCGAACTGTTGAAGGAAAGCGGTACGGTTATCGAAGAAGAAGTGGTTGAAGGCGCGGAAAGCTTTATCGTTTTATTTATGATTATCTTATTTTTAAGCACTTTTCTAGTTTCCTTTGATGGAATGGATTTGACCACTAATTTTACCGCTTCTTTGAGTTGTATTAGCAATATTGGACCGGGTCTTGGTAATGTGATTGGGCCTGCCGGTAATTTTGCAGATTTTTCTAACTTCTCAAAGTTTGTATTATCTCTGACGATGATTACCGGACGTCTTGAATTATTTCCGGTTCTTGCTTTATTCAACTATCGAACGTGGAAACCACGCTAGTAAAGTGAAAGTTGACATTATTTGTATTTTGTAGTAATTTAAGTTTGGTAAGATTGAATAGAAACTGATCAGGCCGAGTTTTAGTGCTTGGAGTCGGGTTACTTGTAACAGTGGAGTATATTGACCCACAGGACAGTGAAACATTGCCGTGTGGGTATTTTTATATCATTTATTCTTTTAATGCATAAGATTATTTAGATGTGAGGTGACAAGATGACGAAATATGAGATGAATCGTAAGCGTAAGACAAAATCTAATAAGATTTTGACTAAGGTGGTTTTTAAGGTTTCGCTTTTAAGTATTATCGTCAATGCAGCCCTTTCTTTTTTTAAGATGATCGCCGGTATTTTCGGAAAATCGCAGGCTTTGATAAGCGATGCCGTTCATTCTCTTTCAGATGTCTTTAGCAGTATCATCGTCATCATCGGAGTGAAGATATCCGCGAAGGATTCCGATAAGGATCATCCTTATGGTCACGAACGATACGAATGTGTCGCAGCCATTATTTTAGCGGTAATTCTGATCTTCAGCGGTATCTTCATCGGTTATCAAGCTGTGCTTCAAATTATGGCAAACGATAGTAATGTAGTCGTACCGCAAATGATAGCTTTAGTGGCCGCTATCGTTTCGATTGCCGTCAAAGAAGGAATGTATTGGTATACAAGATATTACGCTAAAAAGGTCGATTCAGGTGCCTTAATGGCCGATGCATGGCACCATCGAAGTGACGCTTTATCGTCTGTGGCTTCGTTGTTAGGGGTTATTGCTGCGCGAATGGGATTTCCGTTATTTGACGCTATCGCTAGTCTTCTTATCGTAGTTTTCATTTTTAAAGCGTCATTTGATATCTTTAAGGATGCGATTGATAAAATGGTCGATCGTTCGTGTGACGAACAACAAGAGCAAGAAATTAAGAATTGTGCTTTAGAACAAGACGGAGTGCTAAAAGTCGATATGATTCATACGCGAATTTTCGGCAATCGAATCTATGTCGATATTGAAATCTGCGTCAATCGGATGATTACGCTTGTTGAAAGTCACGAAATTGCTAGTGTAGTGGAAAACGCGATCGAACAAAAATTTCCTAAGGTGAAGCACGTGATGGTTCATGTAAATCCTTCTCCGGTAGAGGAAAACAACAAAGAATTAAAAGAAGATTTGAATTAAGTTATAATAATTAAAGCAAGGAGGATTTTCGATCGATGTATGTTACAATTTATAATCATAAATTAAAAGTTGCTTTAGACAACAATAGCTCAGTATCAGCGATTATTGAGATATTAAAGCAAGGAGATATCACATTTATTGCCGATGATTATGGACAATTTGAAAAAGTCGGCGATCTTGGTTTTACACTACCTACAAATGATCATATTATAGCAGTTACACCAGGCGATGTCATCCTTTATCAAGGACACAATATTTGTTTGTATTATGGTACCAATTCATGGAATTTTACTAAATTAGGAAGAATTGAAGGATATTCGATAAGTGAATTAAAAAAACTTTTAGGGGCCGGCCATGGCAAGGTTGAAGTAACGCTGAGTTTAAATTAAAATTTAATTAGAAAATAAAGGAGGAATTTTATGCCATTTGGTTATATTGCAAAATTGAGTGAAGAAGTCAGTCGTAAACATGTTCGCTATTTTAATCGCTTTGGATTGGCTATTGCCGCGGATGTTTATATTAAAAAGGATTTGAACGACAAAGAAAAACATCCAGCACTAATTGTCGGAGCGCCATATGGTGGTACTAAAGAACAAGGACCATGTGTATACGCTAATGAATTAGCAAAACGTGGTTTTGTCGTTTTGACTTTTGATCAATCTTTTATGGGGGAATCAGGTGGCGAACCTCGCCATGTTTCAGATCCTTCGATTTTTGTTGAAAATTTTTCGGCAGCAGTCGATTATCTTGGAGTTAAAGAGCCGCTTGTCGATCGAAATAAAATCGGTGTGATCGGGATCTGTGGTTCCGGTGGTTTTGCTTTATCTGCCGCTCAAAGTGATATGCGAATTAAAGCGGTGGCTACAGCAAGCATGTATGTGATGAGCGACGCTGTACGACTCATGAGTCCTGAAGAATTAATTCAACGTAAAAAAGAATTATCGCTTAAAAGATGGGAAGATTTTGAAAAGGGAGAAACAGAATATCTTCCTTCGTTTCCTGAAGAGCCGTTTGATAAAGTTCCAGAGGGAGTTAAAGAACCAGATGCTGAATGGTTACGTTTTTATGCGGTTAAAAGAGGACATCATCCACATGCTCTTGGAGGATTTACCACAACCAGCGATTTAGCGATGATCAATTTCAATATTCTCGATCATATAAAAGAGATTGCACCGCGACCGATTCTTCTTATCGTTGGCGATCGTGCTCATTCAAAATTTTTCAGTGAAAATGTCTTTCAAATGGCCGATGAACCTAAAGAATTATATGTGGTTAAAGATGCTGAACATATTGATCTTTACGATCGCAAAGATCGCATTCCCTTTGATAAATTAGAATCTTTTTTTAAGAATGAATTAAAATAATCTTTTGATCTTCTGGTTAAAATATTTGTTGCGATATTGTCGTAAATACTGCATAATAAAATGCGGAAATCATACAGACTCTTGCGTATGAATTTAGAAAGGAGGTGCCTTATGAAAAGCTTATTAAAATATTCAGGTTTGCTTTCTTGTTTATTCGCTTTAGTAGCATTCATTTTATTGATGGTTACTCCATCTGTGGCGTATAGTTTAAAAATCAGTGATGCTTCTGAAAACATTTCAGGCATTGCTGGAATATTCGGTGGCTCAGATGCTAAATATGGAATGCCGTGGGCAGGGATACTTACATGGGTTTTATCTTTGGTTGCTTTATTAATTTTGGTGGTGACAGTTATATTTCCGGTTTTTGATATTAAGGTATTAGGTAAATTTAAGGGATTGTTAAATTTAATTGCTGCGATTCTTTTGGTGGTGGCCGGTGTCTTTACATTCTTTGAATTGACGGCTTTTAAATCCGCTAACGATACTTTGGTTACTCTTGCACAATTAACCGGAAGTTATAGTCTTGGAATAGGATGGATTATTTCTGGTATATTATTTATCATTGCCGGATTATTCGCTTTGCTTCCTGTAATCAATAAACTTCTAGCTAAAAAATAATAATTTTAAAATAAAAAAAACCGTAAAAACAATTAGTTTTTAGCGGTTTTTTTTGTGCTTTAACTTTTTATTCGCGAATCAGTTGCTTAATCCAACGCTTTTCTTTAAGCGAAATTTTTCCGTCAATGGCGCAAATAAGAAGACACACTACGATGAGATCTTCTTTTAATTCGTCGGAAAGCAATCCTAAAAGATCAGTTACAAGATCGAGATATTTTTTCAATTCTTTATTTTCTTTTCTAAAATAACGGGCCATCAATTTACAAGATTCATAGTCGACGTTTTCACCGAAAAAGAGACTGAGCAATGGATACATCAAAAGGTATTCGCTTTCGTCGATTTTGTTATCGGCGACGATGGATCCTAAAATAAACGCGGCAAAAAACGCTGTTCCTTGAATTTCATCTTCGCTTATCGCGTTTAAAGCCGGGATGAGCTTAGTGGCTTTTTCTTCGAGAATCGCGGTATATTCAAGAACGTTTAGCGATTCTACTTCTTTACAAATTAAGTTAAATTCTTTCATATTTATCTCCTACTATGTATTCATTATACAATAAAAAAACTTAAATGAATATAACAATGCTAGTTTAATCAATCGATAAATTTATTTTTGATAAATCTTCGTTATTTGAAACCTTATAAATGGCCTTTAAAGTTTTGACGTAATCTTTGTACTTTGATTTTGGAGAAGCGACTTTTTGAAGGTAAAACATTGCAAAAAATAAAATGTGTTTTGAAAAAAAGTAAAATCTCAATTTTTTTCGAGAAATGTGATTTTCAATGGCAATTTGACGAATTTTGAAAGCGGTATGAAGAATCTTATTGACCACCTTTAAAGAAGAATCTTCATTCATCAAAGAGTTATTTCGGTATACGTAAACATAAACTTTTGCTTTAGTAAACATAATGTTTTCACAATGAAGAAATCCTTCAAGATTGAAAATAGTATCTTCAATATAAATTTTAGAAGGTTTAAAAAGCAGATTATGTGATAATAAAAAATCGCGACGATAAATTTTATTCCAAGCGTAAGCGCGACATCTAATATCACCTAAAAGAGCTTTGATAGCTTTATTCTGATTTTTCATTCCGCTTAACGCAAGGCGATTGGAAAGCAAAGTCTTTTTTCGACCATTCATCAATACTTGATAATTGGCAACACCGATATTGAGATTTGTGTCTTTAACTAAACTATATAAAACTTTTAAATAATAAGGGTAAACAAAATCATCGCCATCAACAAAACAAATGAATTCTCCTAAAGCGACTTTGATTCCATCGTTTCTTGTTAAAGAAAGGTCTTTATTTATAACATCGATTCTTTTAAAAATAGTCGGATATTGTTTCACAAATTCATCGATGATATTAGGAGAATCATCAATCGGGTTATCATTAACGCAGATAACTTCGTAAGCATAAGAAAAATCTTGCTCGGCGAGCGAAGAAAGACATTTTTTTAAATATTCAGCCACACCATGGATGGCGACAACAACACTGAGTGCAATATTTGACATG
>CANQAG010000001.1 GCA_947588815.1 uncultured Bacilli bacterium | reverse complement strand
TCATAGTAAAATTATATCATATTAAAAAAACAAGGATGAAGTCCTTGTTCTTATCGATTGTTAAATCGATTTTGTTCTGAAAATTATTTTAAAATAACCTCAAAAAAATTTGCAATATTAATAATTAACACAATGCGACATACGCAAATGAAATTAACAGTGGAAATTGTAAAAAAAGCAACAAGATATTTAATATCATAAGGCAATCACTTATAATTTTCATTATGAATGAATATCTTAAATAGATTGGAATTATTATGATAGAAACCGCCGAAAAAGAAACGACCGAAACCAAAGCATTTGCTCAAGAATTAAAACTAGATCAACTAGTGTGGATTTTTCTTATTGGAAGTGTTTTAGGCACGCTTTATGAAGAAATTCTTTGCGTATTTCAATTTGGTGAATGGCAATCACGGCGAGGTTTGATTTATGGCCCGGTTAATCCCGTCTACGGTGCTGGCTTTGTTCTTTTGGTTGTCTTGTTACATCGATTTAAAAAAGTGCATAATTTGATTCTTGTCGGTGGATGTGTCGGTGGCCTTTTTGAATATACGATTTGGGCGTTACAACGGGCTTTTTTTAAAACCGAATCTTGGAATTATAAATCGTTTATTTATATCAATGGCAAGCAAGTTTTACAAGGCTTATTCTGGGGTGGAACTTCCTTGTTTCATGCGATTGGATGGGGGATTGTTTCAGCGCTTGCCCTTAAAATTTTATATCCGTTTATCTTGAATCAATTAGCTAAAATTCCCCCGAATATCGGACATAAACTGACAATCGGTTTTATTGTTTTCTTTTTACTTGATAGTTTGATTTCTTTAGTGGCCTTAAAACGGCAAGAAGCGCGACATATTTGCGCTGAAACCATGCAATGTCAAGAGCCGAATTTTTTCGAACAACTGATAGATAACATCTATAATGATGATTTTTTAAAACTAATTTATCCAAACATGACTTTGGAGTTAGAAAGCGAATAGAAAGAGGAAAGCTATGGAATACAACATGAGATTAGGCTGGATTGAGGTTATCTGCGGACCGATGTTTGCCGGCAAAAGCGAAGAGTTGATTAGACGCGTCAAAAGAATGGAATATGCCAAAAAGAAGGTGTTGGTTTTTAAGCCACGCATTGACAATCGATATTCTGAATGTGAAATTGTTTCTCACGCTAAAAGCCGCACAAAATCAGTAGATATCGATAAAGCTCACGATATATATAAATATCTTGAAGAAGATACTTATTCGGTCGTCATTGACGAAGTGCAATTTTTAGATTCGGAAGTAGTGGAAATTTGTGAGACTTTGGCTTCAAGAGGAATTAGGGTTATCGTTGCCGGACTTGATCTTGATTTTAGAGGAGAACCTTTTTCTATTATGCCTGAATTATTGGCGCGAGCTGAATCGGTTACTAAACTCTCGGCGATATGTGAAAATTGCGGAGCTTTAGCAACCAGAACTCAAAGAATCGTAAACGGAGTGCCGGCATACTATGAAGACGAAATCGTTATCGTTGGAGCGGAAGAAACATATGAAGCCAGGTGTCGTCATTGTCATCAAGTTCCACATCGAACCAAAGAAAAAATTCACCAGTAAAACTGATGAATTTTTTTTATTTTTTTCTATGATTCAGATTTTATAAATTGTTGATATCAAACCAGGGACAGATGATTAGTTCCGATAATTGATCGATTTCTAAAGCAACATAGTTACCAAAATCATCATCATAAATCGCTTCATAAGAATAATATAATTCGTTATCTTTTCTTAAAACTTTACGGGCATAACCAACGATTGAAAGATAAGCAGGGCAAGTTTCTGCACCTTCTTCATCGTCTAAATAATTATACGTTTCAGTGTAGGCGACAACCGGTAGACAACTATCAATGGCGTTTTGAATTAAACTAAAGAAACTTCCTGTGGTTTTCTTGATGGCGCTGACTGTAGTAAAAATGCCACTTACATCACTTAAGGCATTAACAAAGGCATCTTCATAAGGATCCGTTTTACCAAATAGCGGATTTCCGGCGGCAAAATACGCAAATATTGCAACAGCGTCGTGCAACCTTTCTTCTAAAGTTCCTATTTCATTAAAGTCTACAAATTTTTTATAACTATCACTAATAATGTTATTGTGAACGAAAAGTAGCGGATCATAATTATAATAACCGGACTCCCACCAGTAAGAATTATGTTTGCAAATTGATTCATAATCGGTTTTTGTCGGAATCATATTCATATTAAATAGTACGTGTGGATCAAATGTCGCGGCATAAACTAGATGATTTAAATAAATAGAATTTAAGTCGTAATCTTCACGCCGAGGAATAATTCTTAGCGGAAAATAATCAATATCCGGCAATACATAAGCGTAAGAACGATACAGAACATTGCTTCCTTGCGTAGGCGGATAAACTGAAGCAAGGGTAGTTAAAAGATTGCTTCCGGTAGCTAAGAATCTTCGATGATTAGTGTAATATTTGTAATAATCGTCATAAGCAAAAGGATTTGGAGCAATGACATCGGGTTGACTTGGTTCTATTGGCTTAGCGTATCGGATTTCATTGTTTTTTAAATCTTTAATCTGCAGTTGCGAAAGTGATTGAACTGATACGCTTCCAAGTGTGAGTGCAACGAGTCCAACCAAAAACAATTTTTTCATTTTAAGTACTTCTCCTTAGGTTATATTGACGTTCCTAAAATAAAATGATTATCGGTGAAATTTCTTAAATAAGCGTCGCTTGGATCAATGACGATTGGTAATGTTAAGTCACAGCTTGAAATATTTTTGCTATTGTCAAGAAAAGTTAAGGTGATATTAATTTGATTAAAAATAAGTTCATCGTCAAACTCGGTAATATTTTCGTAATAGTAATTAAAACTATTGCTATCAAAATGCATCATCAAAGACTCTAAAGGTTCGTTACTGTAAGCGATATGAATCTTTAATGGATTGAATTGCTCATTATATTTTGAAAAATTCAAAGAAAAGCCTTGATTGTTGTAGGGTTTTGCATCGATGTCTAAATTATTTATAACATAGGAGTTATTAAAAATTAAATTACTTGAAGTATAATTAAATCTTTGAATTGAGTTATCAAACTTTACCATTATATAGTCTAAAGAAAGGTCACTATTTGAAAATATATCTAACATAGAAAATGATATTTTCATAGTGTATAAGTTACCATACATTCTAAAGCCTTTATAATTATAACGTAACTTGTTAGTATAGGATACTTGAGTATTAGTCACATCCAAGTAAGTTTTTCTTTTATTGTTTAATTGAATTTTTGTTACTTCAATATCCTTGGCATCATGACTATCAAAGAAAGTTAAAGTGAAATAATATTCATTTTCATTTTTATCTTTGAATATCTCTCTTTCTTGAAATTCTTCAGCGTAATATATCGGAGTTTCAGGATATTTGGGTGGAAAGAATAGATACATGATTAAGGATGTTATTGAATAGATTGGTAAAATAAACATCATGGTATAACCAAGACGTTTTCCGATTTTCAATTTTTTGAAAAATGCGCGATAATCAATTGGTGGAGCCGCCAATAAGTCCGCTTCATCGACTCCAAATATTTCGGCTAGTTTTACATACAAAGAAAAGTCTGGAAAGCTTTTGCCCACCTCCCATTTGCTAACTGATTGTCGAGATACACCTAAAAAACTTCCGAGTTTTGCTTGTGACCAACCACGTTCGATACGAAGTTTACGAAGATTGTTAGGAAAATTTGCCCGATCGCCATCTTTTCTTCTTTTAAACATAATGATGACCTCCTATTTGTTATCGGGGGACGATAATATCCTATAAATTATAGCATATTTCTTCTAATAATGCTAAAAAACGCCATTTTTTGATTTTGCAACTCGCGGTAAATAAAAGTTGACGTCTTTAAAACAATTATATATGTATTAGGGTTTTAAACTCAAAAGAATATATCATCAAAAAAAATTATATATTTAACTGATGTTATTATGAGGTAATGAGATGGAACCAAATAAAAAAATTTTTCATAATATGAGCATTGCAGAAACTTTAAAAACATTAGGTAGCGACGAAAAAGGAATTACGAATGAAGAGGCTACTAGAAGATTAAAAAAATATGGTGAAAACACCATTTCTAAAGGTAAAAAAGCAAACTTTTTTAAAACGCTGCTAAAGCAAGTGAAAGATTTGATGGTTTTCATTCTTTTTAGTGCGGCAGTATTATCCTTTTTTTTAGGTGATTATATCGAAGGCTATGTTATTTTGGCGATTATTGTTATTGATATTATCGTTGGAGTAACTCAAGAATTAAAAGCAGATTCGGCTTTGGAAGCTTTGCAAAAAATTTCATCTCCGAATGCTAAAGTGATTAGAGACAATCACGAATATATTATTCCTGCGCAAGAAGTCACAATCGGCGATATCGTACATTTGGAAGATGGTTATTTAGTGCCGGCTGATTGTCGCTTAATTAAAAGTTTTTCACTTAGAATTCAAGAGTCTTCTTTAACAGGAGAAGTTTTGCCGGTCGATAAAAATGCCTATGAAGTTTTAGACGACAACGTCGCTTTAGCGGATCGTATCAATATGGCCTATGCGTCGAGTTTAGTAAGTTATGGTCATGGTTATGGAGTAGTGACGGCAATTGGAATGGAAACGGAAGTAGGAAAAATTGCGACTTTATTGAAACACGATAAAAAAATAGATACACCCTTAAATCACAAACTGAATAAAGTAGGAAAAGTTTTGAGCCTTATTGGAATTATCGCCTGCTTTTTGATTTTAGGAATCGGATTAATGTATGGCAAATCATGGAAACCTTTATTATTGACATCGATTGCGTTAGCAATTTCGATTATTCCTGAAGGATTGCCGGCAACGGCGACGATAGTTTTAGCTTTGGGGGTTGAGCGGATGGCTAAAAAAAATGCTTTGATGCGAAATCTTGCATCGGTTGAAACTTTAGGTGGTGTGACGATTATTTGTTCTGATAAAACCGGAACTTTAACTACTAACGAAATGCAAGTTAAACAAGCGATAAGCATCAATGAAATCATAAATCATAAAACCACGTTTGAAGAATCGATTTATCAGGAAATGTTTAAGGGAGTTTCGTTATGCTCCAATGTTACATATTTTGATCATCAATATTCGGGCGATCCGATTGAAAAGGCGTTGGTACAAGGCGCGGAACAGTATTTAGACTTTGTTTCGTTAAATAATGAATATTGGCGACTGCATGAAATTCCTTTTTCGAGTGAACGCAAAATCATGACGGTCGTTTGTCGTAATTCAAAGGAACTAGTTTGTTATAGTAAAGGCGCGTTAGAAGTCTTGCTTTGTAAAGCGACAAGTTATTTTGATGGTCAAAAAGAAATGCCGTTGCATGATTTTGAAAAAACACAAATCGTTGAAAAAGTTAAAAAAATTGCCGGGGAATCACTAAGGGTGATGGTGGTTGCTAAGAAAAATCTTTATCGAGAAGATTATTCGCATCTCGAAGAAAATTTTGTGCTACTTGGAGTTTTCGGTATTGTGGATCCACCGCGACTAGAAGTCAAAGATTCTATTAAAATATGTAAAGAGGCCGGAATTAAACCGGTTATTGTCACCGGGGATTATTTAATGACCGCGGTCGCAATTGGAAAAGAAGTAGGAATCGTTCAAGAGCACGATCGTTTTATTGATGGTGAAACCTTACAAAGAATGAGCGACGAAGAATTAGATGCACAAATTCAAAATTTTACGGTTTTTTCAAGAGTAACTCCCCAAGATAAATATCGAATTGTCAGTGCGTTTCAAAAAAAAGGAGCAATTGTGGCGATGACCGGCGATGGGGTTAACGATGCTCCGGCTTTAAAAAAAGCCGATATCGGTTGTGCGATGGGAAAAAGTGGTACTGATGTCGCTAAAGACGCGGCGGAATTAGTCCTACTTGACGATAATTTTAAAACGATTGTCGATGCGATATATGAAGGGCGAAAAGTATATAAAAATATTCAAAAAGTAATTCAGTTTTTACTCGCCGGAAACATCGCTGAAATTATGACCCTTTTTATCGCGACATTATGCAATTTTAAATTTGCTCCGTTATCGGCTTTACAAATATTGTGGGTTAATTTAGCAACTGATACTTTACCGGCGTTAAGTTTAGGAGTCGATCCTGCAAGCGAAAGCATTATGAAAGAAAAACCGGTTAACGCTAATACTTTGTTTGACCGAGCGGTGGTTTTAAGAGTTATAGCTCACGGACTAATTATTTGTATGGTGACGCTTTTAGCATATTTTATCGGCTATTCTAAAAATGTAAAATCAGGAATGTTACCGAATGACGCTAATCGATTAGGGCAAACTATGGCTTTTATTGTGTTATCTTTTTCACAACTTTTGCATGCCTTTAACCAACGATCGAACTATGAATCGATTTTTAGTTCTAAAACAAAAAATATTCCGTTATTTTTTGCTACAGTGGTTTCATCTTGTTTTATTTTGCTAATTGTTTTAGTGCCGGCCCTTCAAAATCTTTTTGGCTTTCACGCTCTATCATTACGTGAATGGTTCATAGTTACCACTTTATCTTTAACTCCCTTGGCGATAGTGGAAATCAGCAAAATATTTTTAAGAATACGGTTAAAAAGAGTCGTGACTAAAAAAAATCGATCGCTTTAAAACGGAAAAAGATAAGGATTTTTGGATTCTTCTTTGACAGGTTTAGGCTTAATTTTTTTAGGTGGCACCAAGGTTACGTCAAAAAGTGATGCTAAATCGTTAATGGCTTTAAGTTGCCGATTTTCGAAAATAGAAATATAACGAATATTATATAGATTATAACCTTTGACTCTAAAAACGATAAAAGCTCCCGCAGAACCTTTAGCGGTGAACACTTTGGCAAGATCATCAAATTTTAAAGGAGTATAATTTCCGTGTCTCAAAAACACCAAACGGCGACGATAATCAACTAAAATATAATCATTAATGGCAATGATGAAAAGAATTATTGAAGAAATAAGTAAGCTAATCGCTAAGACACAGACGGAGACATTATATTTATCAAGAGTTACGAATGAATATATCACTAATGCTACACAGGGAAAAATATAGATAATGGACGCTACTAATAAAATCGGATCCACCATATAATATCTTTTGCGTTTTTCTTTTAGCTTAGGTTTCTTTTCTTTCACTTTACTTACTCACCTTTTTCACTCGTACTATAATTCAAAAAGGGTTTATTGTCAAATTGTTGCTATCAAAATAACATCTTTGCAAATTAATTCTTTGTTAATTTAAACAATTAGTGTAAAATAGATAAGTACCTATTTAATTAGGAGGTTTGAAGATGGATATCGTTTTATTAATCGTCTCTGTATTTTTAATTATATTAGCCCTTTTACAAGGTGGTAAATCAGATGGTGCATCGGGCGCTATTACCGGGGGGAGCAAAATGAATATTTTTGCTAAAACCAAGGAACGTGGTTCGGAACTTTGGGTATCGCGTATGACACTTATCGTCGGAATCATTTTCTTCTTACTAGTATTGATTACCAAGTATTTCTAAAGGGCAGTAGCCCTTTTTATTTTGCTTAGGGTATACTAAATTTAATGAGGTCATTATGGAAAAAGAAATCGTTAGGTTATTAAAGCAACATTCACGGTCTTTTAAAAATTTAAAAGATCTTTTTAATGTTACATCGAATCAACTTAACGATCTTCTTTTGAAAATGCTAGAAGAAGGCTTAATTGTTTCAAAAAAACAAGAATACTTTATACCCGAAGATTTGGGACTTAAAAGAGCAAAAATCACTAAAATCAAAGATCGCTTTTCCTTAGCGCTTATTGAAGGTGAAGAAGAGGAGGTCATTATTGAAAATCGTAATTTGAATTCAGCTTTAAAGGATGACGAAGTTTTTTTAGAAGAAGATTATCAAAGTAATAAAGAAGCGTATAAAGTTTTCTCAATTATAAAAAGAGCTCATTTGACATTAGTTGGGGAAATTTATCAAAAAAATGGATATTATTATCTTCAGGTTAATGATCGATCTTATCAAAATTTTAAAATAAACATTATTAAAACAAAAATTCCTTTAATTGAAGGACAGATAGTATTAGCAACGATTCTAGATAGTTCGCGAAATTCAATCGATTGCGTAATTGAAGAAGTCATCGGTTCAAAAAACGATCCGGGGATCGATGTTTTAAGAATTATTTTAGAACATGGCGCACCAACCACTTTCAAAGACGAAGTCAAAGAAGAAGTAAAAAAATTACCGCGAGAAGTATCAAGTGAAGATAAAAAAAATCGGGAAGATTTTACCCATCATTTTATTGTTACTATCGATGGCGAAGACGCTAAGGACTTTGATGATGCAGTTGAAGCCTATGAAGATGAAGAGGGGTTTCATGTTGGAGTGCATATCGCGGATGTCGCTTATTATGTAAAGGAATTAGGAAGTATTGATAAAGAAGCTTTATCTCGCGCAACTTCGTTATATGCGACAGATCGGGTGGTGCCAATGCTTCCCTTTGAATTATCGAATGGAATTTGTTCTTTAAATCCCGGAGTTGAAAGATTGGTGACTTCTTGCTTTTTCGTGGTCGATAAAGAGGGCAATGTCTCAAATACTAGAATTTGCAAAGGAGTTATTAAATCTAAGGCACGATTGACTTACACTTATGTAAATGCCGTTTTAAAGCATCAAATAAAAGAAAAAAATCATGAATTAGAAGAAACGCTATACACTTTAAATAAAGCTGCATATAGTTTACGAAAAAAGCGAAAATTACAAGGAGCTTTAGATTTAAATTCGACGGAGCTTAAATTTAAGGTTGATAAAAACGGCGAACCGATCGAAGTGGCTATTCAAAATCAGGATGAGGCTGAAAAATTAATCGAAGATTTGATGATTACCGCCAATGAAGTGGTTAGCAATACTTTTGAAAAAATGCATTACCCATTTATATATCGAATCCATGAGCAACCTCAAGCTAAGCGTATGGAAGCTTTTATGGCATTATCGTCACGGCTCGGTTTTTCATGTCAGTTTTCTTTTTTGACGGTGACACCATTACAGTTATCGCGACATCTTGAAAAAATTGCTAAATCGCCACGATACGAAGTGCTTTCGCGTCAATTGTTACGAAGTCTTGCTAAAGCTAGATATTCGATTGAAAACAAAGGTCACTTTGGTTTAGCCTCAAAATGTTATTGCCATTTTACTTCCCCGATAAGACGATATCCGGATCTTGAAGTACATCGTCTTATCGATCGATTCTTAATTGAAAAAAACACCGACTATGATGAGCAAAGGGTTAACAATCTTATTAAAATAGCTGAAATTTCCTCTATTAATGAAAGGCGTGCTTTAGCGATTGAACGCGATGTTATAGATTTGATGTCAGCTAAATATATGGCTCAAAGGATCGGGGAAGCGCATGAAGGAGTTATCGTTGGCTTTACGATTAACGGGATGTTTGTCGAAATGGATAACGGAATCGACGGATTCGTCGCTTTTGAAACGATGGAAAAAGATTTTTTCATATATGATGAAAGAAGAATGATGGCTTTTGGTAAAAGAAGTGGCAAAAAATATTTATTGGGTGATAAATGTAAGGTAAAGGTCATTGAAGTCGACATTGCTAGAGCTACGATAGATTTATCTTTGATTACTGAAAAGAAATTTAATAAAATAAAATAAGGTTAAGCAAATTGAAAGGAAAAGACTGAGATGAAAGATACAAAAATTATCGTAAATAATAAAAAAGCGTATTACGATTATTTTTTGTCTGATTTTATTGAAGCCGGAATTGTTTTAAAAGGCACGGAAATTAAGTCGTTACGCATGCATGGAGCAAGTTTAAACGACTCATATGTGATTATAAAAAACGGAGAAGCGTTTGTTTTAGGAATGAATATTGCGCCTTATGATAAAGGTAATTTATTTAATCACGAGGCGTTACGAACGAAGAAATTATTGCTTCATAAACAAGAAATCATGAAACTTAATCGTAAAATACAAGAAAAAGGTTTTACCTTAGTAATTACAAAGGTTTATTTAAAAGATGGCTTAGTTAAATGTGAATTGGCCTTAGCCAAGGGTAAAAAACTATACGACAAACGCGAGACCGAAAAAAATAAATCAATCAAGCGCGAAATCGAAAAGACGACCAAGAATTTTTAACGAAAAGAGATGAAAAAATGGGACAGAAAACTCATTTGTTAATTGATAAAAGAAAAGCACGATTAAAGAGCTGGGTTAATAAAAAATTGCTGAGAAAGTTGGATTATACCTTAATTGAAGAAGAAATTAATGAACAAAAAAATTACAGTTATGAAGTTATCTGTGATTTTTTAGAAAGCGGATTGCCATTTGTTGCCCTTAATATTTCGCCATATGAAGAAGAAACCATCGATTTGATTTCCTCGAAAATGAGCAAAAAAGATCAAATTCGACTTCATCGTATTTTAAAAGACCATGGTTTAGATAATCTTAATCAGCAAGAATTAAAATTTTTAGCTAATAACTTAAAGCGTTGCCTTGACCAATGCGACATTATCATTACTTCAGAAAAAAAGGCTAAAACTTGCGCCATTAATTCTCATGTATCAAGTGCAAAAATTTTGATTGACGATAAAATTACCATCGATTTTTTTGGTAAATTTTATGAACAACTCAAAGATAAAAAAATTCTTTTTGTAGGTGAAAGTGGCGCTCATAATTTCAGTGATTTGGATGTTCAAGTTATTCCTGTCGCTTTGGATCAAAAACATTCATTTGTTGAAGTTTTTGACGAATTAAAACTGCGAGTTTTAACAAGCGAATTTGATTTAATGGTTACTGACATTAAACTTATAGGCAATCTAATTTGCGATTTTGCAATAACTTTAAATAAAGAAGCCATAAACTTAACTTGCTTTTATTAAGTAAAAAAACAATGCTCACAATTTAATTATAATCAATAAATTGTTTTATTTGTTTTTTTAATGAAGAACTCAGCAAAAAAATATAAACATATAAACAATAATCTGTTACTTGTTAATAAAATTTTTAATTTACAAAAACAATTATGTATTTTGCGGTTTTTTTGTTATGATTGGAATACTAGAAAGAGGAGTTGACAACAATGTTTGAGCAAATGATTAGACCACATAATTTGTTAATCGGATTTTTATATTCTCTGGGTGGAATCATCCTGACCATAATACTTGAATTTTTAGGTCGGACATTTTCTTGGGATATCGCCTCAGATTCAATTTGTTTGGCTGCGGGATTAATTCTTCTTTTATGTGGTTGGGTTGGTGGCAACAACATCAGTTACACGTATCGAAAAGAAAATGCATATTATAAAGGAAAGCTACCTTTGGAAATTCGTGAGAAGATTTACCTTTGTAGAGCACGTTTCTTTGACGGAGCGATTATTGATTTAGTTGCTAGTTTAATCTTATTTAGTGTCTTTCAAGCAATTTAGGCTTTCTTTTTTTAAAAAAAAAAGAACAAATAATTTTCAAAATGTTATTAAAAAATTTGACTTAGATATATGGTTGCATTAAAATAAAACACAAATCGAAAGGTTTTGTATAAGAAAAGATAAGAGGAGGTCAATAGTATGAATAAATGTAAAATTCTTATTTCATTGTTGGCAGTCACGATGCTTGCTAGTTGTGGTGGCGGCAATCAGTATGTTGATTTAGGAAATATTAATGGCTATGCTGATTTAGCGAGTCTAGAAAGAAAAGACACCTTTTCAACTTACGTTTCAACTATGCCGTCGACATTGAATTCGGCAACGACAAACCAACAAGAGGATTCACAGCATATCGTAAATTTTGTTGATGGATTGGTAGAGAATGATCGGTTTGGTAATATCGTCCCTTCTTTGGGCGAATCGTGGGAAACCAATGCCGCGAAAGACACTTACACTTTCCATATCAGAAAAAATGTTCCGTGGGTCACTTGGGATGGACAACAATACAAAGATAAGACAGTTAAACCGAGCGATTTTTACACTTCGGCTAGATACGCATTAAATTTTGACAATTTGGCTGAAGGATATTACCTTTTAGCACTCATCATTGATGGAGCCAACGAATATTGGCAAGCAACTTTCTTGAATTCGCAATTTAAAAATCTTTCTGAGAATATTCGCTATTCAAGAATTGCAACGAGGTTGAATGAGATGGGTATTACCCCTGGTTGTACAGCAAAAGATGTTGAAAAAATATTAAAATTCGAACGTGTCGGAATCTCATATGATGATGCGGCGATGACGTTGACCTATAAATTAAAACAACGTGCCGACTATTTCCCAACAATGCTCACTTATTCGGCTTATCTTCCGATGCAAGAAGAATTTGTTTCTTCGGTTGGATTTAACAATTTCGGAAGCGATAAAGATAAGATTTTATATTGTGGTGCGTACTTATTAGATGAATGGGATCCGGCCGGTACCAGAATGGTTTATAAAAAGAATCCATATTATTGGGATAAAGACCATGTTACTACAAGCACATTAATCTTTAATAAGTTACCGACTAATATCAGAAGCGATTATGCTCATGAACAATATAAATCAGGACAAATCGATTCCTTCGTTCTCACGGATGCCGATGTTGATGGTTGGAATGAATATGTATTAGGGAAAGATGGAACAGGAACTCTTGAAAATCCTGCACATCCAAACGCTTTTTCCAATTACGGTGAAGGTTCTAAATCACCATTTATCTATTATTTGAATCAAAATAGGGAAACTAATTCTCAAGGAACTTATAATACTTCTTTAAGAAATTATGTTGATAATGTCGAAGCTTCAATTACAAACACTAATAAGGCATTAAAGTATTCTTATTTTAGACAAGCAGTATTAAATAGCTTAGACTTAGAAGCCTATTATTTACGTTTTTCAGTTGACAATGAACAGATTCGCAGCCAATATGCGATCAATACTTACACACCTCGCGATTTCGCAAAGACGATGGTTGAAAAAGACGGACAACTTGTAGAGAAGGATTACTTTGATTTCTTATGCGAAGAATATGCTTCAAAGCATAATGTATCTTTAGAAAAGGCTACTGAAAAACTCGAACCGATGAATCCATACGCTTCTAAAATTTCTCTTGAGGAATCAATGAAACAAATTAAAGATGCTTGTGATCGTTTAAAGAAAGATGATCCTTCGATTACTTTCCCAATTTATCTTGAAAATGTCGGCATTGCTTATGATGAAGAACAAAGATCATACGATGATTACTTTATTGAAGCGAGTAACGAAGCGATGAATGGTATTATTTTCGATGAAGATATCGCGATTAATGATCTTAATAAAATTTATGGTACCAACGCTACCGATAGTGATGTCTTAGTTCGTATTATCAACAATACTAATATTGCATCGGCCACTGATTATACTAACGCTTCAGATTATCATGCTTTCTCAATCTTTGTTTCCGGTTGGATTCCTGATTTTGAAGATCCGTTAACATTCTTAAATACAGCCACTCTAGGCGGTGATATGTCTCAACATTTCGGTACTAATTTTCATTATGTTAACGCCGATGATAAATCTCTTGTAAACGATGGAAGTTTGTCTGAAGAAACTTTTGAATTATTCGTGGAATATGATAGTCTTGTTAGACAAGCCGATTTAGAAAATGAAGATATTTCAAAACGTTATCAATTGTTTGCTAAAGCGGAAATTATGTTATTAGAAGAAATGGGAATTTTAAGACCATTGTATATGACAGGATTAGGTTATCAAGTTTCTGTTTCAAATATTATTCCATATCGTACTCCAAGAGCCGGATATGGAACATCAAATGACAAATATAAAGGATTGGAAGTTCTTAAACAAGCTCTCACCAAGCAACAAAGACAAGCTTTGAAGAATGAGTGGGAACGTGAAAAAGCCGAATCTAAAAAATAATACTTGCAAGTAAAAAAGATTAATAGGGCTACGTTTAGCCCTATTTTGTCTACTAAGGAGGTTGTTAAATTCACATGGGTACGATGATATTAGGGTATACAATTATCGCGTTAATTGTATGCTTAGTGGTATTTGTGGTTCTTGTCAATCACAATATCATCATGAAAAGTGATAACTGGGTAAGAAGATTCATTACCAATCCGTTAACATATTATTCACTTAAAAGAATCGGAAGTTCGCTTATTTCTATTATGCTTGCTGTCGCTATTACATTTGTGCTTTTGCGTAGCAATAAAAATTTTCATGCGGTCTTCTGTACAGGGTGGTTAGATAAATTCCCAAATGATGCAAAAGATTATACGTGTAATGTTTATCTGTCAAATTTGGGACTTAAAGAGATGTATTATAATTGTGATCCGACCTCAGAATCATGTGAAGCTTCCTTTAGAGACGTTCCGATGATTGTTCAATTATTAAAATATTATTATAATATTCTTCCTTTTCCAAAAGAAGTATGTATGCAATTATCTTATGAAGTCGATGAAGTGACCAATGTTGGAGAGTGGGTTTGCGCTAATAAGGAATGGACATTATTTGATTTAGGTGTTTCTTCCGCTTACCGTAAAGGTGTGGCAATCACAAAAATTGTTGCTCAAACAATGCCTGTATCCTTTAGATGGGGAATTTGGGCGATTCTATTAGATACTATGCTCGGTTATCCTCTTGGTATTTTCATGGCAAAATACAAAGATCGTTTTATCGATAAATTAGGCAAAGCCTACATCATTGTCCTAGATTCGATTCCTGGTTTAGTTTATTACTATGTTCTTCTAGTTTTCTTCTCAACTGTTTTGCACTGGAAAACAATTTATAATCCCGATGATCCGATGACTTTATTGCCCCCGGTTTTAACTACCGCTTTTGCGGGAATGACAGGTACTGCTTATTGGGTCCGTCGTTATATGCTTAATGAATTTTCATCGGATTATGTTAAATTTGCAAGAGCTAAAGGACTTTCTGAAAATAGAATTTTATTTATACATATTTTAAGAAATGCGATAGTTCCATTATCGCGTTCATTTGTTACCTCAATCATCGCTTGCTTAATCGGTAGTTTCTTTATTGAAAATATTTATAACATCGGTGGATTTGGTGGAATTTTAATTTCAGCGCTAAATGCTGAAGATTATACGATGGTTCAAGGACTAGTAGTAATTACGGCGATAATCTCGGTTGTTTCTTATTTGATCTCCGACATTTCGATGGCAATTGCCGATCCGCGAATATCGTTTACGGCTGATGAATAGGAGGTGCAAAAACAATGGTAACAGATATTGAAAAAATAATTGATTCTGAAGATGATGATCTTTTTACGGTTGTTGGCACTTCTGAAGAAAATATTGAAAAATTAGATTCGGCGCCTTATTCCTATTGGCGTTCTGTTTGGAAAAATTTATTTAAAAATAAAATTGCTATCTTTTGTTTGGTGCTGATTGCTATCGTTATTTTCTTTACGATTTTTGGACCGATGATGCTTTATAATCCATCACCAAAAAATCCGATTGAAATTGCTAGATTAAAAAATCTTACACCAAATTCCAAATATTGGTTCGGAACTAGCGGACGAGGCGAATGCATTTGGACAATTATTTGGGAGGGTTCTAGATTTTCACTCTTATTAGCGGCCATTTCCTCAGTAATTAACATTATTGTGGGTTTAGTAGTAGGTGGCCTTTGGGGTTATATTCGTAAACTTGATCCGATCTTGATTGAATTTACGAACGTTATCAATAATATTCCATCTTTATTGATTTATTTGATGTTGATGCAACTATTGGATCCATCATTTTGGAGTATGGTCTTTGTGATGTGCTTATTCGGATGGTTAGGTTTAGCTTCGATGATGAGAAATCAAATCATCATTATTAGAAATCGTGAATTTAATATCGCTTCGGAAGCTTTAGGTAGTTCAAGTCGCGCGATTATTATTCATAACCTTTTGCCGAACTTAGTATCAATTATCGTTCAAGTAGTTTCAGGATTTGTTCCTTCTTGTATCTCAATGGAAGTTTCCTTACAATATTTTAACTTAATGGACTCTTCACAAATAACTTTGGGAAAAGTTTTAAACAATGCAGCGGAAGGTCAATACGTTAATTATCCGCATACTTTATTTTTCCCGGCGATAGTATTGATGATTATTACAATCGCTTTCTTCTATTTTGGATTGGCTCTCGCTGACGCGACAGACCCCAAGACCCACATGTAGGAGGTGAATGGTAATGGCAGAAAAAGAAATTGAATTAAAAGTTACTAATCTCTCTGTGGGATTTCATTTACATGGGCAAACATCACGTGTCATTCGTAATGTCTCAATGGATATTTATAAAGGTGAGACTTTTGCTATTGTTGGTGAATCCGGCTCTGGTAAATCGGTATTTACTAAAACATTCACGGGCATGTTGGAACAAAACGGTTTTATTTCAGATGGTTCGATTATTTTTGAAGGACGCGATTTAGCTAAAATACGATCAAATAAAGATTGGATAAGCATTCGTGGGCGTAAAATTGCAACAGTCTTCCAAGATCCGATGACATCTTTAAATCCACTATTAAGGATCGGTTATCAAATTTCTGAAACACTTCGAATTCATGGCAAGCATTTAAAGAAAATGTACGATGAATTGATTTCTAAAGATTTAGTGGCCTTGCGACAAAATGAAGAAAACTATTATCAAGAACTTCAAATTATTGAACGCCATTGTGCTGAAGAAATCGAAAAATTGCAAAAAAGTGAACCTAATATTCAAAAGAGTGATCCACGCATAAAAGAAATCAAATCGCGCGCAGTCATTGAAAAGAAAGAAGCGAAAGCTTTATATGAATCTAAGAAACCGGAATTAAAAAAGCAACTTGCTTTAGCAAGTGCTGAAGCTAAAAAGCAAGTTAAAGCCTTTAAAAATCAAACACTCAGTGAAATGAAAACCAAAATCGCTGAATTGAAAGCTTCAAATGACTTAGACAAAAAAGCTTTAAAAGAAAATTGCAGCCAGATCAAAGAAGAATACTTGCGAAAAATCAAAGTTACAAAACGCCAAGCGAAAGCCGAAGCTATCGAACTCTTGCGCAAAGTTAAAATTCCAGATCCGGAAAAACGATATCGTGATTTTCCTTTTCAATATTCCGGTGGTATGCGACAACGTGTTGTTATCGCCATCGCTTTAGCGTGCAAACCGAAAATATTAATTTGTGATGAACCGACGACTGCGTTAGACGTCACTGTTCAAACTCAAATTTTGCAGTTGATTAAAGATTTGAAAAAAGAATATAACTTTACGACAATTTTCATCACCCACGATTTAGGTGTCGTCGCTAGTGTTAGCGATCGTGTCGCGGTGATGTATGGCGGACAGATTATCGAATATGGAACCGTGGAAGATATTTTCTATCATCCGGCGCATCCATACACTTGGGCTTTGCTCTCGTCATTACCGCAACTTGCAAACGAAGGTGATGAATTGACTTATATTAAAGGAAATCCACCTTCATTTGGTAACGAAATTGTCGGCGATGCGTTTGCACCTCGTAATGAATATGCTTTAAAAATCGATTTTGTCAAAGAACCACCGATGTTTAAAATTTCAGATTCTCATTATGCAAAAACATGGTTGCTTGATCCACGAGCACCTAAAGTTCAAAAACCGAAAATTATTCGCAACATGGAACAAAAGATTCAGATGACCGTGAATTTAATGCAGCAGAAAGTAGGTGAAGACGATGGCAAACGAAAATAAAGAAGTGCTCGTTTCTATGAAGGACGTGGTAATCGGATATAAAAATCACAATCGTCTTTCGGTTATCGTCGACAAATTAAATCTCGATATTTACAAAGGAGAAGTTCTAGGTTTGGTTGGTGAATCCGGTTCCGGAAAAACAACCATCGGACGTGCCATTAATCGAATTATTCCGATTTATAGTGGTGAAATCACGATGAACGGCAAAAGAATCTCGGGCAAACTTCCACGCAAAGAAGCTCATGAATTAAAAAAGAGCGTTCAAATGATCTTTCAAGATCCCTCAGCTTCATTAAATGATCGAAGCAATATCGATTATATTGTTTCTGAAGGTCTTAGAGCTTTCCATATGTATGAAAACGAAGAAGATCGTCTTAATAAAATTACGGAGATGATGCTCTCTGTCGGTTTAAGACCGGAACACTTATCACGTTATCCTCACGAATTTTCGGGTGGTCAACGTCAAAGAATCGGAATCGCTCGAGCGGTCGTTATGAACCCGGAGTTGATTATTGCCGATGAACCGATTTCTGCGTTAGATGTTTCGGTAAGAGCGCAAGTACTCAATCTGATTCGAAAATTTCAACAAGAAAAAAACATGACGGTGCTTTTCATCGCGCATGATCTAAGCGTTGTGAAATATATTTCCGATCGTATCGCGGTAATATATCATGGTAAGATTGTAGAAATTGCTTCTTCAAAGCGCTTGTTTGAAAAGCCATTGCATCCTTATACTAGGGCATTACTTACCGCCATCCCGATTCCCGATCCACGCTTAGAAAAAAATAAAGAAGTAATCGTATATGATGGTTCATGTCATCACTACGATGAAGAACATCAACCTTCGCTTGTTGAGATTGAAAAAGATCACTTTGTGTTAGCTTCAGATGAAGAAATATCAGAATATAAAAAAATACTATAATATTGACTGGATTTTAAATAATCTGTACAAATAAAAGTAGCTCCAATCATAAATTGTGATGGGGCTTTTTTTATGACTATAGCAGATTTAAAACCTCATCAAAGCGGTATTATTGTAAGATTATGTGGTTCTGGATATATCCGTCATCGTCTTTTAGAATTGGGCTTTACTCCAAGAACAAAAGTAACTTTACAAAAAGTAGCGCCATTTGGCGATCCTTTGGAATTGAGCATTCGCGGTTATGAAATCTCCATCTTAAAAAAAGACGCAAAACTTGTGTTAATAGAGGCTATAAAAGATGAAAATCGCTTTAATCGGTAATCAAAACAGCGGTAAAACGACTTTATTCAATCAACTTACCGGCTCTAATCAACATGTCGGTAACTTTCCAGGCGTCACCATAGAAAGAAAAGTAGGCTATATTTATAAAGATAAAAATTTAGAGTTAGTCGATCTTCCGGGAGTGTATTCTCTTTCTCCTTATTCAAAAGAAGAAGTTATTACTAGGGATTTTCTTGTTGAAGAAAAGCCGGACGTGATTTTAAATATTGTAGATGCGACTAGTCTTGAAAGAAATCTATATTTGACTTTACAACTGCAAGAGACAGGTATTCCTTTGGTTGTGGCTTTGAATATGATGGATGAACTTGAAAAAAGTCATCTTTCGTTAAATTTAGCACAATTAAAAAAATTTTTAAAAGTTCCGCTAGTTCCTATTTCGGCATTAAAAAAAGAAGGATTAAAAGAATTGGTTGATCAAGTTAAAAGCGTGCAACAAAATCTTCCGATTTGTTATTTTTCTAGTGATTCGAAATTATATCCTTTTATTGTAGAAAGCGAAAATTTAATCGTAACTAATAATAAAGAATCAAAGATTAATCGTTTATTTATAACCACTCAAATTTTAGAAGGCAATTTAGATCTTGCTGATAAGTATGGCATTGCACAAGAAACCATCGATAACATCAACAAAGTAAAACCTAGAATTGAACAATCTTATAATTTGGATTGTGAAGCGGTAATTGTGAATTTCAGATATCAAGTGATTGAAAAAATAATCGATAGTTGCCTTAAAAGAGAGGCATTCGAAACTGAAGAACAAAAGCGTTCTCGAACAATCGATCGTTTCCTTACCAATCGATATTTAGCTTTTCCGATATTATTTTTAATACTCGGCTCGGTTTTTTATTTAAGTTTCGGAGTTATTGGCAATACTTTTTCAACGATATTTGAACAAATAATCGCCTCTTTCATTTCTTTTATCGATGTAACCTTTTTTTATGATGTTAATGTAGTTTTAAGATCTTTAGTAATCGATGGAGTGTTGAATGGAATTGGAAGTGTATTGACTTTTATTCCGACAATTTTGGTCCTTTTTCTTTTTTTATCGTTGCTAGAAGATTCAGGATATATGGCTCGAATCGCGTTTATCGTCGATAAACCGATGCGATTTTTCGGATTATCCGGTAAGTCATTTGTACCATTATTATTAGGGTTTGGTTGCTCGGTTCCCGCGGTAATGGCCACTAGAACGTTTAATAGTGATAGGGAGCGGAGAATGACAATTTTTTTAGTGCCGTTTATGTCATGCTCTGCAAAACTTCCGATTTATGCGGTGTTGACCGCGGCATTTTTTGGAAATAAGGCCCCATTTGTGATGATGTTTCTTTATGGTATGGGTATTATCGTAGCATTGATATTTTCTTTAATCGTTAAAGTTCTATTTAAAAGTGTGCCACCTCCGTTTGTTTTGGAATTACCATCTTATCGATTTCCAAGTTTGAAAAGTACGGGAATGTTGATGAAAGAAAGGTGTAAAGATTTTCTAAAGAAAGCATTTTCGATTATTTTTCTATCGACGATTGTTGTTTGGTTTTTGCAAAGTTTCGATTTACAGTTAAATTATGTTACTGATAGCAGTGTTTCTTTGATGGCAATGATGGCTAGATTGATATC
Organism: uncultured Bacilli bacterium; assembly: GCA_947588815.1. Lineage (GTDB taxonomy): Bacteria > Bacillota_I > Bacilli_A > RFN20 > CAG-449 > CANQAG01. Next base: position 114,117 of record CANQAG010000001.1, on the reverse strand, counting down.
GCCGTTATTTAAACCATTGGGTTTTAATCAATGGGAAATTATTGCATCTTTAATAACCGGATTGATGGCCAAAGAAACGGTTCTATCTACTCTTCAAATTCTTTTAGGATCAATAAGCAATATTCATCAGCTGTTAGGATCTTTAGAAATAATGTCTTTGCTTATTTTTATTTTGTTGTATATGCCTTGCATTGCCGCTTTTGCGGCGATTAAAAGAGAATTACATTCGACTTTCGACGCTGTTTTACATATGATTCTCCAAACATCTATCGCTTGGTTATGCGCATTTTTATTTTATGTGATAGGGGGACTTTTTATATGAATTTAAAAGAACTATTTATAATTATTTTATTGATATTCGGAATTGGAGGAGCGCTTTTTTCTGCTAAAAATGATACAAAGTGTAGTCGTTGTCATCATTATGAAAATTGTAATAGGGGTATTATGATAGATGAGCAGAAAATAAAAAAATAAAAAAATTTTTTTAAAAACTATTGTAAGAAAAAATAATTTATCTTTAGAGCTTTTTTATATGAGAAACTTTATTTTTTTAATGCAAGTTGTGACTAAAGCAAAAATCTAGAGTTGTATATATAAATATACTTATGCTATAATACAATTAAACAAAAATTGAGAGGTACTTTGTTATGAAAAAAACTTTAGTTTACGTTTTAATTACATTGGTTCAATTATTCTTGGCGGTAGTATATATTTATCCACCGGCTAGAACATATTTTGCGGAAAATATGTCATTTATCAGTGACGCCGCAAGAGAATTATGTAAATTTTATAAAGACGTCGGATCGATGTTACATTTTGCCGATTTAGGTATCCCATCGAAATATGTTACCGTATTATCTTGTGCGGTATGCTTCGTGATTGAAACAATCGTTTGGTATCTAGTATTTGGTTTGATTGGTTTGGCGATTAAAAAAGCGAAAATTAGACGTCGCAAAAAATTAATGAAGCATCCTTACGAATTAACAGAAGAAGAAAAAGCTCGTTTTGATAGTAAAATGTATTTACGTCATTTCCCTACAAAGCGCGTGCTTTCGATGCTAATTCCATTAGCAGTGTTAGCTTTCTATTTTTTAGTGCGATTCGATACGACGGTTTGTGCCAAATATAATTCTAATAATCAAGGTCTTTTTACAATTTGGTCTGATTATTTAAAGCCTTTCACGGATAATTTTAAAATCGGATTAGATGGACGTTTTTATGGTGTTGTAACCAAATCTTATGGATGGATTGCTCTAGCCAATAAATATATCCCTCAAGATTTATTGTGGGTTGAATATGTTGTCTTTGCCGTCGCAGTTATCTTAGTATTAGTTGTATGGTTCTTATTGTTTACTCTATTGGGATTACCTTTCCGTAAAAGCGCTGCGAAAAGAAGAGCGCGTAAAGCGGAAGAAAAATACATTAAAAAGATGGAAAAATCGGAAAATCAAGCTTTGTTTGATAATGCCTCTCAAATTTCAAAGAAGAGCTCCGATTTCCTTGGTTATGAAGGAACTGAGGTTAGTGATTCACTTAATAAACCAACGGATGATTCGATTAGAAGTATCGCGGCTATTCATCGCACTGAAAGTGAAGAATTGACACAAGATGTCTTAAAACACGCCGATTATATAGATGATCTTTCTGAAGGTGTAATTGATCTTGGCGTTAGTGGCAATGTCGGTGAAACTGAAAATAAGGCTCCGGTTGTTGAGCGAGAAGTTACTTTTGTCGATGAAAAAGAAATCGACATCGTGCTTGATAAAGAACCGGTTATTGAAGTTCCTGAAGATGAAGAAATTGAAAATGAAGTTGAACTTGAAGAAGATCCGTTCTTTGAAAAATATCAAGCTGAATATGTGGATGTAAATGCTATTGCCGAACTTGGTGATTCTAAAGTCTTAAAAGTTTATGAAGAAGAGGAAGAAAGAGAACCAGAAGCAATAGTAATCAAAGAATTCGTTTATACGCCGGTTGAAGAACCTAAAGAAGAAAATAAACCGGTCGTTGAAAAAGTTCAAGTTAAAGAAGAACCTAAAGTTGTTGAACCAATCGTTGAAGAAGAACCTGTCGAAGAACCGGAAGAAGTTGTAGAAGAAAAGCCAACTCCACGTCCCAATATCAAACCGATTGCGGTTGTTCGTGGAGAGAAGCAAGAAACGCAACAGGAAGAAAAAGAGTTTGCAAAACCGATTCACTTTAAACCGAGCGGACAAAACAAAAAGAATATTAAACCGATCGATCTTGAAAAACGGAAACACCTCGAACTTAAAAAATATGTTTCTTCTAACACTAAAGTAGGCGGTAACTTAACTCCGACTGAAGCTTTCAATACGGGAACCACCAGAGTGGCATCGGTTATTCGTCCAATGAGTCTTACACCGGTTAAAAAGATCTCTTCTGAAAAGATTCCGGTAGTCAGTAAACCGGAAGGTTACAAAGAAGAGAAACCTTTCGAAAATGCACATAAGAAAATGATTAATCCGGTTATTGTAAGACACGATGAAGACAATAATCATATTCTTGAAAAGAAAGGCGAAGAAAAGAAAGCGGTAAAACCTATTCAACCGGTAAAACCTATTGAAGTAGCTAAAAAAACCGAAGCACCGAAACCCGAAGTTGTTAAGCCAATAAAACCTTTGAAGCCACAAAAAAAGGAATTAAAAAAGCCGATTAAACCGATCGATGCTAAAAAGAAGTAATTATGGATTGGAAAGAAATTTTAAATCAAGAACGGGTTAAACCATATTACTTGAAATTAAAAGAGTTCGTTGATAATGAGTACGAACATTATCGAGTCTTTCCTCCAAAGCAGAAAATTTATCGGGCGTTATCTTTAACGCCCTTTTCTTCTGTGAAAGTGATTATATTGGGGCAAGATCCATATCATAATCCCGAACAAGCAATGGGATTAGCGTTTTCTGTTCCTAATGGTATCGATTTGCCACCGAGCCTTTTAAATATTTTTAAAGAGATCGAAAATGAATATGGAAAAACGATGATTCGTTCCGGTGATCTTACATATTTAGCAAAGCAGGGTGTTTTATTGCTTAACACCATTCTTTCGGTAAGAATGAATCAGCCATTATCACATCAAAATCGAGGTTATGAAATTTTAACTGACACTTTAATAAGTAAATTAAACGAAGATGATAGCCCGAAGGTTTTCTTACTTTGGGGTTCAAAGGCGATTTCAAAAAGAGAGTTAATTACTAATCCCCATCATTTGATTTTAACCTCGCCACACCCCTCTCCATTATCGGCTTCTAGAGGTTTCTTCGGAAATCAGCACTTTATAAAATGCAATGAGTTTCTAGTTAAAAATGGGTTAGAACCGATTAATTGGATTAATCATTAATAAAAAAACGACTTAGTTATGATTGAAATCATATTAAGCCGTTTTTATTATATTTTATCGCCTATTCATTACTCCGTCTAATTCAAGATAATTGACATAGACAGCTACGATGAGATAAGATTTGCCAGAATTTCGATCTTCAATGACGATATGGTCGTTTGATTGTTCGACCATTACTCCTTCAAAGACGACATCATGCCATTTTCCGGAATCGGGAAACGAACAATAAACTTTAATGTTTCGTCCAAAGAAAGGATGGGAAATATCGGTATTGAATGAATAACCATTATTGTTATTGGCAGTATCAGAGTTACCACCCATACTATTATTATTCATACCATTGTTGTTGTTCCATCCGGAATTATTGTTTCCGTTATTGTCAGCTCGCGGATAAGTGGCTTGACTTCCTTGAGGTGGATACATCTCTTGAAATGGCGGACGATAACCTTGATCGCCACTTGAAGGATACGGGGCTCCATAATAATTAGGTGGTGGTTGAATTCTATCCATAATTAAAATCTCCTTGTCACTATTTAAATGTATGCAACAAGAGATAAATTATTTACAATTTTATGTAATTGAGGTATATTACTTTTGGGAGCTTAAGGAATTAGGCTGAGAGTACCTCTGATACCGAGGTAGACCGTACTTGAACTAGGTAATGCTAGCGTAAGGAATTTTTTGTTTTCACTTCCTTTATAGCATGCCTATGAAGGATTTTTTTATTAGAAAGGAAGAAAGAAAATGAAAACAAAAATTACCACAAAAGTTTTGACTGAAGCCGCTTTTATGGCTACGTTAGCTTTTGTACTGGATGTTTTCCAAGGAGGTATCTTTAGAGGCATCTTTGCTAATGGAGGATCAATCGGTATCGCGATGCTTCCGATATTGGTCCTTACGTATCGAAGAGGATTCGTTCCGGGCTTATTAGCTGCGATTGCGGTAAGTTTTTTACAAATGTTAGGCGGCACTACTATTAATCCTGCAATCGCTGATACTTGGTATAAAGTCTTTTGCCAAATTATATTAGATTATATAATTGCATATCCTATGGTTTGCGCCTGTGCTTTATTTACAAAATCCTATCATCAAGCGACAACCGATAAGCAACGGATTTTGGCCTTAGTCTTTGGGACTAGCTTAGGTGGCTTTTTTAAATTCTTATCACACTTTTTATCTGGTATAATTTTCTGGGCTAGCTCTTGTCCGGAAGGATATTTTGGGGGACCGGTAATGTTTAGCATTGTCTATAATGGTATGTATATGCTTCCAAATATTATTATCAACGCTGTGATAATATGTTTGATTTCAATCAAACAACCGAGATTATTGAGTTGTGAAGAAGGAGAAAATAATGATGAACAACAAATTGCTTAAATATCTGAGTTTGATCTTTATTGGTGTTGTATCTTTTATTTTTAGCTTAGTAAAATACATTTTAAGTTTTGAATATTATGCAGACGAATATATTGTAGATATTTCCTTTAATTCTGATTATATCGTCGCGATGCTAATTTCAATAGTGCTTGCTGTTTGCGGTATTTTACAATTAGTAGCATTAAAAAATAAAAAAGAAAATAAACTTATACCAATTTATTCCGGACTGTTGATTTCAAGTGTTTTAACTTTATATTTTTTAGGATATCTTTTCAAACAATTAAATAAAGGAAAATTGTTTGTCGATTATTTGAATTATTTTTTTGTAGGAATCGTCGGACTTGGAATTCTTTGCTATTTTATTTTTAATTATTTAGAAAATCGTAAAAAAAGCGATAATTAGTAGATTTAAAATTAATTAAAACGCTTAAGAACTTGCATAATAGCAAGTTTTTTTTACATAAAAATTTGATTATTAAGGTAAGTTTATTAAAACAATTCTTCAAATTTTAGCATGAAATATAAAAAGTGTTACTTTTTGTTTTTTAATTTGTTCAACGCTTTCATCAAATCTACAACTTTTAAAACATCGCTTTGATATTGATTTATCGGTTCGATTTTAAAAGGATCCATTAAAGGTATAACCATCACATTGTCGGCGTATGATAAACCTAGTGAAGTTTGTGTTTCAGTGAAAGAAAGAAACATATCGATAAGAGTATCGTTGGTTTCAAATTTGTTCAAGGCTTCAATAACCGCTTTAGAAAAATGAGCTTTAGGTTTATCTTCAGAGGAATAAACGGTATAAGCATCTTTGAGTCCTTCGATTTTTACTTCGGTAAGATCTGCGATATCGCTGGGTCCGACGCTTAATTCATTGCCTTTAAGATAAACGATTGTTCGGCCTTCTTCGACTAATTGCAAATATGTAAATTCAAAGTATTTTCCGATAAAAACCGGTTTTGGTTTTTTCTCGTTTTGAATTTTAATGTTGATTAACAAATCGCCGACTGTAAAAGGATCGTCGTTAAAGTTTCCTTTAATCATATCACGGGAGCCGACATGGTTGATGTCTTTGACAACGCGTGATTTTTTTATTCTTTCAAGATCAAACTGCTCATGATAGAAAATTTTCATATCTGTAAAACTTTGATCGGTAAATACGTAACTATCGACTAATCTACCATAGGTTGTAATATATTCATCAATAGAATCATTTAGCTTTGCTTTTGATTTTTTTGAATAAAGCCACATGAAAGCGAAATATATAATGACAAAAATGAGAAAGTAAGTAAACATGTTGGGATTTGTTCCGAAAAGCACCATGAATAAAATTAATACGGCAACAAAAGCGATCATCACAATTAAATTAATTCTTTTTTGCTTTTTATAAGTATCAAAAAATTTTAAACGTGCCTCCTCAACTAAAGCGGTTAAATCTTTATCGCTTAAATCCAATAAGGTATCTTTAGGTTCTTCAATTTTTTCTTCTTGGGCAACCACATCTTCATTTGTCGCTTGTTCTTTTATATCTTCTTTTTGTTCTTGTTGTATTACTTCTTCATTGTTTTGATTTTCTTCCATGGTTTATGTTCCTCTTAATGAATAATATTATACATTAAAAATGCGAATATTAAAAGAAACACTTTATTGCGCAGTAATTAATCTTATTTAAAGCGGAAAATGGAAAAGCACACAAACTAGTGATATAATCTATGCGAGGTTCAAGAAATGGATTTGGATTACATCGGTAAATTTATACAAGTGCAAAGTTACAAACACGATGGAAGCCTTCATCGTACTTGGGATAATGCAATGATTGTCGAATATTGTGAGGATTATATCGTCATCGTTTCTTCAACCACTAAAGTGATTGAAGGAGACGGCAGAAAGTGGTATACAAGAGAACCTGCAGTGTCGATATTTTTCTTTAAAGAATGGTTTAATGTGATTGCGATGCTTCGCGAAAATTCGATTTATTATTACTGCAATATCGCGTCTCCGAGTCTTATCGATAATCATATTATCAAATATATCGATTATGATTTGGATCTTAAATTGTTGGTTGATGGTGAAATAATTCGCCTTGACGAAAAGGAATTTGAATATCATCGTAAAAAATACGGATATGATGATGATCTTTATAAAGTAATTCGCTATGTAAATGAAAAAGTTCATAAAAAAATGGAAGACCGTGTCTTTCCATTTGTTGATCAAAAAATTCAGCAATATTATCGCAGTTATTTAAAAATCAAAGATCTCCAAGAAAAAGATATTCTCTCCAATTAAAAATGGATGGGAATATTTTTTGTTGGATTTAAAATTTGATCGATTTTGGTGATGGCTACAACAGCTTCACCAAGACCGCAAGTGATGTTTTTTACTTTGCCTTCGTAAGTGATAATATTTCCGACAGCAAAAATATTTTTGATCGATGTTTCAAAAGTGCGATTAACTGTGATTAAGCCATTTTCTTTTGCAACATTAAAATTGTCTTTAGTTGGAATCAAGCCATAGTTTACGAAAAGATAGTCACAAGATAGTTCTTGTTCATTTTTATTATCGACGTTTTCTAAGACGATGGAAGTAAGATGTTTTTCTTCACCGCGAAGTTCTTTTACGATGTAAGGTGTATAAATATTAATGGTTGAATTTCTCATGGCTTGTACTTGATTGTCTTGAGCGCGAAATTCTTGACGCCGATGGACAATCGAACAGTCTTTAACAAGATCTTTTAATGTTAAAGCCCAATCGACCGCGGAATCTCCTCCACCTAATATAATCACGTTTTTATTTTTGAGCATTTGTTTACTAGGAAGACTATATAAAATATTTTTAAAACAATCTTCATTATCTAGTCCGATTTTACGGGGCATAAATAATCCCATGCCAGTACAAATAAGAATGGTTTTAGTTTCATAAGCGGATGTTGAAGTGCGAACGATGTGATAATTTTCTTTGTTTTCGATAGTAAGAACATTCTCATTTAAATGCAATGAATCCGAAGAAAGATTAGTCAATTGAAGCATTAATTGATGAATGTAATTTTTAGCACTGATACGAGGTAGTCCGGCAAGATCGATGATATCTTTTTCAGGATACAAAGAAGTCAATTGTCCTCCCGGTTGACTTTTTGATTCGATAATTAAAAAATCTAAATTGTGTAGCGAAGCAAGAATACCGCTATAAAGTCCTATTGGACCGGCACCTATGATAATGAGATCCTTCATAAATTGTCTCCTTGTTTTGTGTATATTATTATAAGATGAAGCAAGGAAATATTTAAAGAGTTATTTTAAAGAGCAACTTTAAAAAGCCCTATATTAATGATATAATCTTTGTGATTCGAGGTATTCTATGATATATCATCTTTTTACTAATAGTAAATTTGAAACGATGAAACTTGGTGAAAAAATCGCTGATTATTTATCGCCCAATATGGTTATCACCTTGGATGGTGATCTTGGCGCCGGAAAGACGACTTTTACAAAAGGATTAGGATCTGGATTAGGGATAAAAGATACGATCTCCAGCCCTACTTTCAACATTTTAAAGTGTTATTTTAATGGAAAAATGCCTTTTTACCATATCGATGCTTATCGGTTAGAAGATGGAATTAATAGCGACATCGGACTTGAAGAAGTAATTGATGGAGATGGTGTAGCGATAATTGAATGGGCCTCTTATATCAAAAGCATGATAAAAGATCGTTTAAGTGTAAAAATAGAAATCATCGATGAAAATACCAGAAGATTTAGTTTTGAAGCTTTTGGAAGCAAATATCTTGAACTTTTAAAAAGAATTGAGGAAATCAAATTATGAAATATTCACTTTTATTAGATAGTTCTTCTACTCTTTTAGCGGTTGCAATTTTAGGTGATGGTGAATTTTTATATCGGAATTCGTATTCTGCTTGGCAACGGCAATCCGAATTTATGATTCCTGAAATTGAAAAAGCGTTAAATAAATTAAACATAGGCTTGCTTGATCTTGCTGAAGTGATGGTTACTAAAGGACCCGGTTCATACACCGGAGTAAGAATTGCTTTAACGATAGCTAAAACATTGTGCACTATCGCTCCAAAAATCAAATGTAAGACAATTTCATCGTTGAAAGTTTTAGGTTCAATGACGGAAAATTATATCGCCCTTATTAATGCGCGTAGTGATCGTAGTTATGTTGCTATTTATCAAAAGGGTAAAGTGGTTTTAGAAGATTGCATTTTAACTAATGATGAAGTTAGAAAACTTATAAATCAATATTCGACACAAGGATTTAACGTTAAAGGTGATGTAAAATATTTGAATCTTGAGGCTCCCTTTGAAGTGCTTGAAGGCATGAAATCTTATCTTGATCAATGTGAAGTGGAAGAGGATATTTTAACTTTAAAGCCGCTGTATTTAAAGGATTAATATGGAGTTTGTAATAGCAACGATCGAGGATGTCGATGATTTAGCAAAGCTTGAATTTGAAAATTTTGCTTCTCCTTGGACCAAAGAGCAATATTTATACGAAATTCAAAATAATGAGTTTGCGACCATATGGCTTTTAAAAGAGAGCGATAAACTTCTCGGTTACATTGATTATTGGTTATTATTTGATCAAGGTGAAATCAACAAAATTTGTGTGTTAAAAGAAATGCAAGGACAAGGATTAGGCTCAAAATTGATGCAAAAAGCCTTAGATGAACTCTATAAAAACGGAGCTTTCAGTCTTACCTTAGAGGTGCGAGTTTCAAATGAAAAGGCGATTAAATTGTATGAAAAATACGGATTTGAAATCAAAGTTCGAAAGAAAAATTACTATTCCGATGGTGAGGACTGTTATATGATGATGAAACTATTAGGAGGAATTTAATTTGTGAGTAAGATAATTTTGGCAATTGAATCGAGCTGTGATGAAACCTCAATTGCGATATTAAAAGACGATGAATTGATTGCTAATGTTACTTCAACACAAATTGCAATTCATCAAAAGTATGGAGGCGTGATGCCTGAAATCGCTTCGCGACTTCACGTTGAAAATATTGGAATAGTGCTTAAAGAAGCTTTAGAGACCGCGAAAATCAATTTAGCGGATGTAAGTGCTATTGCTGTTACAAGTGGTCCTGGATTAATCGGTTCTTTACACGTGGGTTTACAGTGTGCAAAAACGATAGCCCTTGCTTATCATAAACCATTGATTCCAGTCCATCATCTTTCAGGTCATATTTACGCCAATGAATTTGTGAAACCGTTAAAATTTCCGCTTTTGGCGATTGTGGTAAGCGGTGGCAATACAGAGTTAGTGGTAATGAAAAAACATCTCGATTTTAAAATTATCGGGGAAACTACTGACGATGCGATAGGAGAAGCTTTCGATAAGGTGGCTCGTGTTGTCGGATTACCTTATCCGGGTGGTGTTTCAATTGATCGATTGGCTAAACAAGGAACACCGCGTTATCATTTACCACGCCCTTTGGATGATCATAGTTATCAATATTCTTATTCGGGATTAAAAACCGCGGTTATTAATTTATGTCATCAATTAAAACAAAAGAATGAACCGATTATCGTTGAAGATTTGGCTTGCTCTTTTCAAAAAACGGCAATCGATCTTCTTTTAGATAAAGCTTTGCCGGCAGTGGATGAATTTAATATTAAACAAGTGGTTTTAGCTGGTGGAGTATCTGCAAATTCTTATTTAAGAGAGCAAATTGTTTCAAGATTGTCTGATAGAAAAGATGTGGAAGTTGTAATTCCGCCTTTATGGTGTACTACCGATAATGCAGCGATGATCGCAAAAGTCGGATCTTATCTTTACGAGCAAAATATTTTTGCACCTTTAACGTTGTCGGCCAATCCATCGTGGAAATTAGAAGACTTTAGGAGATTTTAACGATGAAAGATTTTTATTTTGAGATTAAACATATCTGTAAGCAAACAGGGGCTCGTTATGGCCTTCTTCATACTCCTCATGGCGATGTTGAAGTTCCGATGTTCATGCCAGTTGGCACTTTAGCAACGGTTAAATCTTTGTCTCCGGAAGAATTAAAAGAATGTGGTTCCGGCGTTATTCTTTCCAATACTTATCATCTGTCATTGCGCCCGGGAGCCGATATTGTTGATAAAGCCGGAGGCCTTCATAAATTTATGAATTACGATCGTCCTATTTTGACAGATTCTGGAGGGTTTCAGGTTTTTTCTCTGGCGGATAAACGAAAGATCACCGAAGAAGGAGTAACTTTCAAAAATCATTTAAATGGAGCAAAATTATTTTTTTCACCGGAAATAGCGATTGGTATTCAAGAAAAATTAGGGGCCGATATTATCATGTCCTTAGATGAATGTGCCCCATATCCTGCCACTTATGATTATATGAAAAATAGCGTTGAACGAACTTTAAGGTGGGCAAAACGCGGAAAAGACGCTCATAAAAGGGAAGATCAAGCTTTATTCGGAATCGTTCAAGGTGGCGAATTTTCGGATTTACGGAAATATTGTGCTGAAGAGTTGGTTAAAATGGATTTCCCCGGTTACTCCATTGGTGGAACTTCAATCGGAGAACCCAAAAACGTGATGTTTAAAATGATTGCGGATACTACTCCATATTTGCCAATTGAAAAACCACGCTATTTGATGGGTGTAGGATCGGTAGATGCGATATTATATGGCATTGAAAAAGGAGTCGATATGTTTGATTGCGTTCTTCCGACACGAATTGCACGCCACGGAGCTTTGATGACTTCAAATGGAAGAGTAAATATTCGCGATCAAAAATACGCAGAAGATTTTACGCCTTTAGATCCTGAATGCGATTGTTATTGTTGTAAGAATTATACTAAAGCGTATCTTAGACATCTTTATAAATGTGATGAAATATTTGGTAAACGACTTTTATCGATTCACAATATTCGTTTTTTAATTCACATGATGGAAGAAGCTCGTGAAGCGATTAAGAATGATCGCTTTGGGGACTTTAAAAAAGAATTTCTCGCTAAATTTAATAGCGAAAGGGGATTTTAAAATGGATTTTTCGATTTCACAATTTGATTTTAATTTGCCAGAAGAATTGATTGCGCAAACTCCGGAAAAAAAGCGTGATCATTCCCGGTTGATGGTCTTAAATAAAAGTGAACAAACGATAGAACATCGCTATTTTTATGATTTGCTTGATTATTTGAAACCGGGAGATGTTTTAGTGCGTAATAATTCTAAAGTGATTCCGGCGCGTCTTATCGGCATTAAAGAAAAGACCAATGCCCAAGTTGAAGTCTTGCTTTTGAAAGATAAAGGACAAGATATTTGGGAATGTCTCTGTGGCAATGCTAGAGTAATAAAAAAAGATACGATAATTATTTTTGGTAACGGAGAATTAAAGGCTCAATGTCTTGAAGTAAAAGACGAAGGTATTCGAATCATGAAATTACTTTATCAAGGCATTCTTTTAGAAATATTGGAACATCTTGGAAAAATGCCGTTACCTCCTTATATCAAAAAACAATGTGATGACAATTCTCGTTATCAAACTGTCTATGCCAAAACCAGTGGTTCCAGCGCTGCTCCGACTGCCGGATTTCACTTCACGGAAGAAATGTTTGATAAAATAAAAGAAAAAGGGGTCATTGTAGTTGATGTTACTTTGCATATTGGTCTTGGCACATTCCGTCCCGTCAAAGTCGATAATATTTTAAATCATCATATGCATAGCGAAGCCTATGAGATGGATCAAAATTGTGCCGATATTTTAAATAAGGCGCATGAAGAAAAAAGAAGAATCATTGCAGTTGGAACAACATCAACAAGAACGCTAGAAGCGATTTATAAGAAATATCATAAGTTTGTTGCTACATCTGGGGAAACTGATATTTTTATTTATCCAGGATATCAGTTTGAGGCTATCGATGCTTTAATCACTAATTTCCATTTACCAAAATCCACCTTGATTATGTTGGTTTCAGCTTTTGCCGGGCGAGATTTTATTTTAGAAGCGTATCAAAAAGCAATTGAAGAACATTATCGATTTTTTTCTTTCGGAGATGCAATGTTTATATATGGTTAAGAAAAATTACTATTTAGAGTCAATAAAAGAATTAGACACCATCAAGAACTTAAAGACAAAACCACGTCTTTTATTGCACGTGTGTTGTGGTCCGTGTTCGGGATTCCCTTTGGAATTTTTGACACCATATTTTGAAGTGACGATTTTTTTTAATAATTCCAATATATACCCTAAAAGTGAACATGATCGTCGCTTAAGCGAACTTAAAAGATTTGTCTCGATTTTTAACTATGAGCATCATCAAAATGTTCAATTGATTGAAACGCGTTATTTAAATGAATTGTTTACCGAAAAACTTGAACCATACAAAGATTTACCTGAAGGGCAGGAAAGATGTTTTACATGTTTTAAATTAAGAATGGATGAAGCTTTTAATTATGCGAATTCTCATCAATATGATTATTTTACGACGGTCATGACGATATCAAGGCAGAAAAACTCTCAAAAACTGAATGAAATCGGACTAGAACTACAATCAAAATATTCTTATACTAAATATTTCATTTCTGATTTTAAAAAGAATAAGGGTATCGATCGTGCAGTTGAAATTCGAAAATTTTATAATATGTATCAACAGTTATATTGTGGTTGCCAGTTCAGTTATCAAAAATTTATTGCTAAAAACACTCAAAAAACGGAAGATTAAGAATTTGAACTATTATGAGCAATATAGTTTAAGTGATCGGCAGCTCTTTCTAAATTCGCCACTAAATTCGTAAAGATAGTATTTGTTTCCGGAGAACAAGTGCCTTCATTAAGACGTTTAATATGTTCATCAATAATGTTTTTACGCATGGAATCGATTGCTTCTTCGTCCGATTCGACAGATTTTAATTTTTCTCTTGATTTGTGTTCCATTAAATTAAAAACTTTTTCAGCCATGATATTGATTCGTTCCATCATGGCTTGTAAATCTTGAAGACCATTATTAGAAAAGCTTAATGCATTTTCGACGGTGGTTTGGGTATATTTTGTAATATTATCGCTTAATTCACTGATTCTTACGATGTCCGCTAAAGAGTGATGATAGTTAGAAATCAATTTTTCGGCTTTAATCGAAAGATCGTTACTGCTAATTTTTATCATGTAATCGATAATCAGCACATTGATTTTTTGTACTTGTTCGTTAATATCGTCAATTTCTTTTTTGCTAGAAAGCTCTTTTTTTATAAAGGCATTCAAAGAATAGTTTAATGATTTTATAGAATCATTTCCGATTTGAATCATTTGTTTGTTAACTTGACTTAAAGCAATTAATGGGTTTTTTAAAAAACGCTCGTCGAGATAAATGGCGAGTTCTTCTTTTGTTTGTTTTCTTTCAGGAATAATTAAAGTGGCTATTTTAATGAACAATTTAATAAATGGTAAGAATAATAAAACGCAGATGACATTAAAGAAGGTGTGGAACATCGCAATTTGAGTGGCCGGATTAGAGAACCATTTGCCAAAAGTAGCGTTATGAAAGTCGGGAAAAAGCAACAAGACAATCATGAACAATAAAGAACCGGTTACATTAAATAAAAGATGGATAACTGCCGCGCGTTTTGTATTGGCTCCACCGCCGATTGAAGATAAAATCGCCGTTATACATGTACCGATATTGGTTCCTAGAATCACATAATAAACACCATTACCAATGCCACCGACCATAATTCCGGCTGCTGCCAAAGAAAGAACGATGGAAGTGACTGCAAAGGATGATTGAATTAAAGCGGTGACTCCAATACCGATTAAAAGCAATAATAAAGGATTGTTAATCGTTTCGAAAGCATTTTTAATGTCGGGATTTGTGGCTAAAAAACTCATCTGAGTCGACATATAATTGACACCTAAAAATATCAAACCTAAACCCGCGATAGCATAACCGGCAAGTCGTATTTTTTCACGCTTTTTACAAAGAAGATTAATAAAGATGCCGACAGCGGTGAGTCCGATTGCAATCGTGGTGAAATCAAATGATTGTAGTGCGACCAATTGAGCGGTGATGGTAGTTCCGATATTGGCTCCCATAATCACGGCGGTAGCTTGATATAGATTCATTAATCCGGCGTTAACAAAACCGACAACGATGACTGTTGTTGCCGAAGATGACTGCATTAAAGCGGTGGCAATAATACCAATTCCGACACCGACAAAAGGATTTTTTGACGATTTATCAAATAATTTTTTAAGTTTGTTAGTTGCTAATGATTCGATGGTTTCAGAAAGAATTTTAAATCCGATTAAAAAAGCACCAAGTCCACCTAACAATTTAAAAATTATATCAAAATTAACCATAAGGAACTCCTATAACTTACGATAAGTATTATATCCAATCTCAGATTTTAGAAAAATAAAAGTATTGTAAATAATTTAAAATATTTATTTGACTTTATATTTTCCGCTTAGTCGTTTAAGATAGGCAAGTGAGGTGATTTAATTGATTAAAGGTGTGATCTTTGATTTAGACGGAACATTGCTTAATACGATTGAAGACATAAAAGATTCGATTAATTTGGCATTAAATGAAATGGGATTGAAGGGTGATTATACTAGTGAAGAGATGAAGTATTTCGTCGGTAGCGGAGTTGACGTTTTGACGGAACGAGCTATAAAAAAATTTCATGTTCAAAATGAAAGACAAATAGAACTGAAAGAACGATACAATTATATTTATGGTAAAAGAAAGGCGATAAAAACAAAGCCATATGATGGAATTAAAGAGTTACTTTTATCGTTACGTAAGAAAAAAATTATTGTGGCTTTGTTATCAAACAAACCACATCAAGATACTTTAGATGTGCTTGATCATTATTTTGGGCTTCAAAATTTTGACTTTCCTTTTGGAAAAAGAGAGGGAATTCCTCCAAAACCTAATCCGCAAGGAGTTGAATTATTGTTAGAAACCATGCATTTAAAACATGAAGAAGTAATATATGTTGGTGATAGTGACATCGATATGCAAACCGCAAAAAATGCGAACTTAACTAAAATCGGTGTAACTTGGGGCTTTAGGACCAAAGAAGAATTGTGTCAAAATGGAGCGGACTTTATCATTGATAAACCTTATGAAATCATCGATATAATTGAAAATTTAAATAAATAAAAAACTGGGAAACCGGTTTTTTTAAACTGGATCATCCCAAGTATTGCTATCAGAATCAACAAATCCGCCGCTATTTTTAATTCCTTCTTCGCTGGAAGAAGAGTTGTTAGTAGAGGAGTCTTCATTTTCTGAATTTGAAGTATCTGTTTCTTCGTCACTAAGCGTTTCACTAATAGATTCTTCACTAAGAGAAGATCCATTCATACTCGACGCCTCATTTGATTCAGATATTAGTTGACTAGAAGCATTATTAGATTGAGAAGTAGTTGATAATATATTTGAATTAGATACGGAAGTTCCTGGATTATTGGTACATGCCCCTAGCAAAATGATTAAACTGCCGATCATTATCAAATTTAATTTTTTCAATATAATCACCTTCTTATCAATTATATAAACTTTTGTACTCACTATTCAAGATAAAACATTTTTTGGTAATTTTTCTGGATACTCTTAAAAATTGGGACTTTTTGTTTGAGATTAAAAAGAATATAATAAAAATATAGAAAGGAACAAATATATGGCTATTAACGATACCATCATCAGTATTTTGAACCGTCGTAGTTATCGTGAATATACTGATCAGGCGATTTCAGAACAAGATTTAAATTTGATTCTACAAGCAGGGACTTATGCGCCAAGTGCCAAAAATCAACAATCTGCTCAATTATTAGTGTTAAAAAATGATATCAAGCGTGAAGCGTTAAGAACTTTGGCAGTAAAAAAATTTGGACGTGATCCGTTTTATGGGGCTAAAGAGTTTGTTTTAGTGGCAGCTAATAAAAATACAATGTGTCCGATACAAGATGGTGCTTGTTGTATGGAAAATATGATGATTGCCGCGGAATCTTTAGGTATTGCTTCATGTTGGATTAATTGTGTGGAAGAATTGTTCAACACTGAAGAAGGTAAAGACTTGAAAAAGAGTTTCGGCATTGAAGATGAGATGATGATTGTCGGGACGATGATTTTGGGATACGCTAAAAATTATCCGGAATATCCCAAACCACGTAAAGCTCAATATGTACGTTTTATAAAATGAGTTCTGCATCAAAAAAAATTTTAATTTGTGCGATTATAGCGACGATTTTTTCTATAATTGCAATTATTTTTCTGACGATTTCTCAATCGCCGAGAACTATTACAGGATCTTGTATCGTTTTTATTCTCACGATCGTTTTATGGGGGATATTTGTCATTACTATGTATGATAAAAGTAATGGCATTAATGAAAATAAAGAAGAAAAAATTGATAATTCTGAACAATAGGTACTGAAAAGTATCTATTTTTTTTATGTTTGATGTTGCGGTAGGGACACTTTATGTTGCAAAAGGGACAATACTCTTGACCTACTTTTTATTCACCTCTATAATTGATTCAGAATAGAGGTGAATAGTAAATGGCAAGACAAGCACGCGAAAAAAGTCCTCTGGGTGTTTACTTTGTAAATTTAAGGGCTAGCGAACATGCTTTTGACCTCGATGATCAAAAATGCTTTTTGGATTTATTGACTTCGGTTAAAGGTTATGATCTTTTATCGTATACGTTATTAGATAGCGCTTTTGCTTTCGTAATTCATGAAAATGAAATCTCCCTAGAATTGTTAATGAGAAAAATCACCGTGTCTTTTGCCAATTATTATAATCATAAAAATCAAAAACAAGGTAATGTATTTATTGATCGCTATCAAAGTAAAGCGGCTCATGATAAAGAAGATATTTTTTATTTTATCCGCGATATTAAAGTGATGGGGGATGTTTTTTTTAGTGCCTTTTCTTCTAAGACTGCATTATTTAACAACCCTTATCTTGATAGCTCTTATTTTAGTGAAATATTATCTGTATCAAGTGATAACTATCTTTGGATTTTTGATTTGAAAGATAAAGAAACTTCATATTTTACTAGTTTAAGCGACGAACAAATCTCAACTTACATTGAATTGACTTATGCGATGAAACCAAATGAGTTAATCAATCTTCCGCGCGGACACCTTATTGAAATCATAAAATCTGTTATGAAAGCAACTAAAGCTTCAGCAAGACAAATTTCAAGAATAACGACACTTCCTTTGAGGCTGTTATGGAAAGTTGGGAAAGGCTTAGCAATCACCAAGAATAAGGAGTAAAAAATGTTGTCTAAAAGAAGCTTGTTTTTATTGTTAGTAACTATTTTGATGGTTGGATGTGAAAGTGTCGATTTCTATCAATCGATTAATCCAAGTGATTTATACGATAGTAACTATTTCGAAAATTCTTTGCAAAATAATTTAATTGTCGATTCTAATAGTTCTAGTAATCTTGATAATGATAGTGGATTATCTATTGGGATGAAAAATGATTTGAAAGCTTTTGATTATTATAAGATTGCGATTGATAATTTTCGAAAAAAAGAAAATTATAAAATTGTCGGAATCGGAAATGTATATTCGATAATTAATCAAAAAGTAAATTCAACCAATATTAAAAACAATAATCAGTACTTCACCGAATCTCTTTCGAAAAGCTCACCAGGATTGATAAATATTGCTATTGGAGAACGTTATTATAAGGAAAACGAAATCAAAATTTATTATGGAACTCCAAATGAAACGGCGACAGAAGCTAAGTGGAATCAAGATGGTGAAATGGTTGATGAAGAAGAATTCTTTTCAAGATACTATAAAAAGCTGTCAGACCCTTTTCCGTATATAATTTCATCAAAAACGGTAATAAAGGAAGAAACAATTGATAAAAGTAAATTTAAGTTGACTTTAGATCCGACACTTAGCGTTTACTATTATTCAAAACAGATGCAATATATTTCTCAATTAGATCAACTGCCGATTTTTTCAAAAGTAGAATTTTTCTTTGAGATAGATGGGCATTATGATTTCAAAACAATAAAAATTTTAGAGGATTATAAAACTAAAAAATTTCTTAGCGTAAATTGTTCGGCAGATATGCGACTTTATTTTTCATATAAAATTGCATCGATTCCCTCCCTCGATGAAAACTGTTCATATTCGATTGATTAGGGCTTAGGTGATTTTTCAAATTTTGAGAAATTTACCTTCAATAACATTGCTCAAGAGGTGATTTAAGTGAAAAGCGATTTTATCGCTAAACATTTATGTCTTAAATTTCCTTTTGAATAAACCTTTCTTGAGAAGAGCGTAGATTATGATAATTTACGCTTTTTTCATTTATAGAATAGTTTTGGAAATACTAATTTTGGTGAATATAATGAAAGCATTGATTACAGGAGCTTCCTCAGGATTAGGAAGAGATATCGCGCGTTTATTATCATTGAAAGGTTACGATTTGATATTAGTAGCTCGAAGAAGAGAACGGTTAGAAGAACTTAAAAAGGAGTTTCAAACGTCGGTTCAAATTTTTGCGATTGATGTGACTGATTTACCGAGTATTTTAAAAATGTATGAGGAATTAAAAGATCAAAAAATCGATGTTTTAATAAACAATGCCGGATTTGGATTATTTGGATTTTTTAATGAACTTGATTTAATCTCTCAAGAAGAAATGTTAAAAACGGATGTATTAGCTATGCAAAATCTAATGCGCCTCTTTATTGAAAAATTTGAAAAAGATGGTGGTGGCATTATTTTGAATATCGCATCGTTTGCGGCTTTTACCGGTGGTCCTTTAATGGCGACTTACTATGCGTGCAAAAGCTATATTTATCGTCTATGTATTGCAATCAATTACGAATTAAAATTGCAAGAAAGTTCTGTAAAAATCAGCGTCATGTGTCCCGGACCATTAAAAACCGAATTTCAGGAAAAAGCTAATGTACAATTTTTAACTAAGACCATGGCGAGTGAAAAAGCCGCAAAAATTGCAGTGACTAATATGGGCAAAAAGCTCGTTATTTTTACTAGTCTTAAATTTAAAATCGCACGATTTTTACTGCGGTTTATTCCAGAAGGTTTAGCTCTAAGATTTGCATATTTAATTCAAAGAAAACGAAACAACTAACACATCGCTGATTTTAAAAGTCGAAGCGCTTTATACGAATATAAATAATATTAGCAATTATATGGACTTTAATGTAAAATATAAGTGCTAGGAGATTTGATATGGAAGTCAAATTATATAATAGTCTTACTAATCAAATAGAAGTATTTAAACCGATTTGCAAAAACGAAGTTACTTGCTATGTTTGTGGACCGACAGTCTACAATTATGTGCATTTTGGAAATATGCGCCCAGTGGTTGTTTTTGATGTGCTTAGAAGATTATTTACATATTTAGGGTATAAAGTCACCTTTATTTCAAATTTTACCGATATTGATGATAAAATTATTGCCGAGGCTAAAAAAGAGGGACTTTCTGAAAAAGAAATTGCCGATAAATACATCGAGGCATTTGAAGAAGATCGAATCGCCATTCATTCTTTAAAACCAACTTATCAACCGCGTGTCGTAGAAACTATGGATAAAATTATCGCTTTTATCGATAAAATGGTTAAGAATGATTACGCTTATGTCGTTGATGGCGATGTTTATTTCCGCGTTACCAAAATCGAGGATTATGGATCTTTGAGCAATATGAAAAAAGAAGATCTTATTGCCGGAGCCCGCATCGAAGAAAACAGTAAAAAAGAATCGCCTTTAGATTTCGCATTGTGGAAGAAAACGAGCGAAGGAATTCAATTTGATTCTCCGTGGTCTAAAGGTCGTCCCGGATGGCATAGTGAATGCGTAGTGATGATTAATTCTATTATACCGGGCGGGCATATCGATATTCATGGTGGTGGATTTGACTTAAAATTTCCACATCACGAAAACGAAATCGCTCAATCGATTGCGGTGAATGGGCATAAAATCGCTAACATTTGGATGCATAATGGATTTATCAACATCGACAATGTAAAGATGTCAAAATCTTTAGGAAATGTTAAACAAGCCAAACAGATGCTCAATCTTTATGGAGGTAATGTTGTTCGTTTTATTATTTTAAATACTCATTATCGCACACCTTTGAATTTCACTGATGAATTGGCTGTAAACGCCGGCAAAGAACTCGAAAAAATTCAACAATGTTATAATAAGTTGGCAATTTCTTTGCAACTTGCGAGCAAGAATTTGGAGGGAGAAGTCAATAAAGAAAGTATCCAAACTTTTCTTGAACACTTAGCTGATGATTTAAATACACCCAATGCGATTACGGAACTTTATCGAATGATAAAAGAAGGAAATATAGAACTGCGTAACAAAGAAAAAAATTACGACAAAATCAATGAGCTTTTTAACACATTAAAAGCAATGTTTGATTTATTGGGATTAGAATTTTATCCGACGATATTGGACGATCAAGCGCGAGAGTTATTCAAATTGTATGACAAGGCTCGCCTTGATAAAGATTTTCAAAAAAGCGATGAATATCGTAAAGCTTTGATGGAGAGAGGATTGATGTAGTATGGATCGAGTAATTTTAAATTTTTTTGAGTCACTAGGTGATGTTGGTACCTTATTATTGATTTTTTTGGAAATTACGTTAGCGGCTCTATTTTCCGGTTTTATCGGTTATGAAAGACAATATCACGGACATGCGGCAGGACTTCGCACTCACATCTTAGTTTCAATCGGCGCCTGTTTGATTATGATTATTTCGATAATGGCTCCGGGTTTTGATGGAAATACCACTAGAGATCCGGCGCGACTTGCGGCACAAGTTGTATCTGGTATCGGTTTTTTAGGCGCCGGAACGATAATACAAACGGGAACGGACATCAAGGGGTTAACGACAGCAGCAACGATATGGTTGGTTGGTGGCATTGGTTTAGCTTGTGGCTCCGGGTTCTTTTCAGGCGCAATTATTACGACGATTGTTTCAATTTTAACATTGATTTTCTTAACAAAAATCGAAAATATTTTGAGCCAACGATTTCCTAAAATTATTTTAACGGTTTCAGGTGATAAACCGATTTTAAAAGAGACATTGCTATTTGCAAACAAATATGGAATTATTATTAAAAATGTCGGATCCACTATCATCAAAGGTCAGTTAGGGGATCTATTGAGAATCACAATTACGATGGCTGAGACTGATAAAGCGACGTTGCAAGCTTTTGCGGACGATATTAGAATCAGTATCGTTCCTCATGAAATTAAAGTAATCAGTAAATAGTTAAAAAAAATCGGCTTAAATTTTGCTAAGATCGATTTTTTCTTTATTATATAAGTAGAGGTATATTTATGAAACAATACATTTATGGTAAAAACACTGTCCTAAGTTACTTGAAAGATAATACCTCTAGTGAAGTGTTTCTTTTAAAAGGTTTCAAAGATCAAAAAATCCTAAGCTTTCTTGAAAAAAATAGTATCTGTTTTCGTTATGCTACAGAAAGTGAATTTGAAAAATTGGTTGGTGATGTGAATCATCAAGGGATTGTATCGCTTCGCAAAGATTATAGTTACTATTCGTTAGAAGAGCTTCTCAATTGGTCGAAAGATCAAGATAATCCGACGATTGCCATTCTTGATGGAATTGAAGATCCCCATAATTTTGGAGCTATTTTAAGGAGCGCAGATGCTTTGGGAATAAAATGGATTATCATTGGAGAACATCGTCAAGTTCCCTTAAATGGTACTGTCAGTAAGGTTTCAACAGGAGCGGTCGATCATGTGAAAGTTTGTAAAGTCACTAATTTAAATCAAGCCATTAAAAGTTTAAAGGCTCACAATTATTGGATTGTAGCAAGTGATGGTGAGGGAAATATCGATTATCGCGACATCGATTATAAACGAAAAATTGCCATTGTAATCGGCTCTGAAGGACGAGGAATTTCACATTTAATTCTTCAAAATAGTGATTATATCGCTTATATCCCAATGGTAGGATCGGTCAATTCATTAAATGCTTCAAATGCTGCGACTTTGTTTTTTGCGATGGCCTATAATTCAAAGACAGGTAAGGCGAAATGAAAATTTGTGAACGATTTAGCGATGATGAATTGATTTATTTAATTAGGCAACAAAAAGAAGAAGCGATGGAGCTTCTTTTTTTTAGATATAAGATAAAATCGAGACGATTTGAGAATGTTTTCTCAAAACAGTGCCAAAATATCGATTTAGATGTCGGTGAACTTCTTTTAGCGTTAGAAGAATGGACAATGTTTGCCATTTCACGTTACACCTTTGCGCGTTCGGCGTTTTACTCATTTTGGAAAAAAGTAATTGAAAGAAAGTTTACGAATATTCTTGGATACTATAAAGCGAGAGGAAGAACAAGCGGTCTTCCATCATTAAGATACGATGTTGAAGAAACATGGATTTTAAACGAAAGCGCTTTTGAAGCAGAATCATTGCTAGATTCTTTGTTTACTGAAGATAACGCCTATTATTTAAATGATTTGATAAAAACCTCTTTGAAGAAAAATCATCAAATAGCTTTGATAATGTGGATGGAAAATGCTTCTTACGAAGAGATTGCTAAAAAACTTAAAATCAAGAAGAGCAATGTCAGTTATTTAATTAACTCTTCAATTAAAATTTTAAAAAATATCATTGATTATGAACGTTTTAAATGAAGATTTAAGTAGATGTACTTTTTAATTTATGATAAATTTAATATAGATAGGTAATGATATGAAGAAAAAAAGAAACTTCGTAAGTTTGATTTTTATTTTATTGGGATTTGTGGCTTTGATGCTATGGATTCTTTCTTTGGTATTGTCAACCGGAAATTCTTTAAAAGGGTTTAATTTATATTTGGAAATCGTTTATTATATCGGCGCGGCAGCTTTGGTTTTGTATTTTTTGATCATTCCGTTTTTTACGGTTCTTTTTGCTCCGCCGTTTTCTTATCGTTCTGCTTCTGAAAAACTAGAAGGAACTCAAAAAAAGAAAGTTGTAGAAGCCCATTACAAAAAAATGAAAAAACTTTCAAAAAGGTTAATTAGAAAAAAACAAATTTCCGATGAGAATGCGAACCTGTTAAAAGAATCGATGAAAAGTGTAAAAGGTGATTCTTTGGTTTTAAAAGATCAAAGGTTGCAAGAACTATTAAGTGGTATTCTTAAAAATGATATAAAGAAAGATATGCGTAAAATTGTGATTGAAAGTGCTAGAGATACATTGTATTTGACGGCATTGTCGCAAAATAATGCCATCGATATTTTGATTGTAATCATCAACAATTTTAGAATGCTGAAAAAATTGGTAAAACGTGCGGGATTTCGCCCATCGTTTTTCCGCCTTTTAAAATTTTATATTAATGTTGCGTTGGCATCTTTAATCGCTGACGGTGCTGAAAAACTTGATATCCAAAACATGTTTGGCAATTTACTTCCAAATCTTGCAAAACCGCTTGTCGGTTCTTTAGTTGATGGAAGTATTAATGCTTTCTTTATGCTTAGAAGCGGATTTTTGGCGATGCAGTATATCTTCAATAATTATGAAAATGAAACATCTAGGAATAGCTTGATGAGCTCTGCTTTTGCTGAAGCGACCAAGGCTTTGCCGGAACTTACTTCAAGTTTAGTAATTACTCCAATTGCAAATGCAATTAAAGGAACAGTTGTTAACCCTACCAAAAAAGCGATAAAAAAATTATTTCATAAAGAAGAACCTTTAGAAATTAAATAAGGAAAGATGAAAATATCCTTAAATAATCAGCATTTGGCTTAAGAATAAAAAATTTACTTTGTTCTAAAATATTATTCTTGACAATATTGTTTTATCGTCCTATATTTTTTAATGGAAAAAGGAGACTTACAGAAGTGAAAAAATTAAAATTACTCTTATTAGTACCAGCACTTATGTTGTTTGCTTGTGATGGTACGAATCAAAACGAATCATCAAATGGATCGAACAATCCATCTGATACCTCTGATGTTTCTTCGGTTGAAGAAGCGTCAAGTGCTCAAATGTCGCAACCTGATTCTTATGTAACAGGAAGCGAAGCCGAGAATTTAAGAAATGAATTCGAAGCAAAACTTCAAGCCGCGATGCCATTAACCGAATGGACCGGTAGTAAATTAGAAGGAAATCTCAATGTTCAAGGATCTTTCGCATTCTCAAAAGGACTAAAATTTGATAATGCAGATTTTGCTTTGAATTTTGAGGTACTTGAGAATCTCAACAGAGATACTTTAAGTTCTTTACAAGAAACCGGTCTTACCGGTGAAGAAGATTTAGGTAAATTATCTGCTAAAGCCGATTTAACTATGGCTGTAGATATCACCGAAGTTAAAGAGTCGCAAGGCGATCCGATCGTTACTCCGGCTGAAGCAGAATCTTCAGCGGAAGTTTCTTCTGATTCATCATCGCAAACTCAAGATGTCGTTGAAAGCCATGGAGAGGCTGAAATGCATGCTGAAGTTAATTATGGTCGTCAAGAATTAAAGGCCGGAGACATGGAAGCGGCAGCCGAAAGTGATTGGCTTTATATGGGTGTTGAAGGCACAATAACTCAAACATATAAAGACAATTCAACGAAACCTTCCGAGGAAAATTTAGCTTATTCATTGCTTACTAACGATGTTTTAACAAGCGTTGTTGGCTTAATGTCATCGTCATCACAGAGTCCTTCAGGAACGCCAGCTGCGGTTGAAGAAGAACAACCAAATTATGTCGAAATGATTTTATCGACGCTTTCTGAGATGTCTGAATTTGGTAAATTAGGTACCGCCTATTATGTTAAACTTGATTTAGCTCAAATTGCCGATTTAGTGATGGAAATGATTAGTAGTGGAAACGTAGCCCCGGTTGCAGAAGATCCTACAACTCCAACTGCTCCAGTAGTTGCCGGAGATTTAGTGATTAGATTTGATTTTGAAGAAGAAGGAGCCATTAAAGATTTGACGGTTGAAGCTTCAAATGTCGAAGTCGCTTATGGCGAAATGATTGACTTATCTCTTTCTTTCGGTGCAACATATGCCGGAACTGAAGATCAAGTTGAACTTATTTCACAAAAAGATGTTGATGAATTATCTGCTAAAAAGGATAATCCTCTTACTTATATTCCTGGCGAACAATTAATTCAACAATTAGTATCAATGCTTCCTTCCGAATAAAATAAGAAATAATTTTACTGGTTAGTTATTCAAAGGATTATCGTAAATAAGCGATAATCCTTTTTTTTTAATGGTTTTTATTGCGAAGATTGAATTAACCATTAAAATTAATTATCTTAAAAATGGTGAAAAATATGAAAGTAATAATTAAGCGTAAATTTGTGAATGGCCAATTTATCAAGATGATAAATATCGTCAATGAACAAGGTTTTAAAGTTACATTATGTGATATCGGAGCTTCGATTTATTCACTTTCCTTTTTAGAACATCACAAAGAAAAGTATTTGACTTTAACTCCAAAATCAATCAAAGAATTTTTGTCTTCAAAGCAATATTATGGTAAGACGATAGGGAGAGTGTGCGGAAGGATTCCATTAGGGCACTTCAAGATAAATGAAAAAGAATATAATCTCGATATGAATGAACCGAAATGTACTCTTCATAGTGGTAAAAACAGTTTTGCTTTTAAAAAATTCACTACTGAAATTATAAAGGATACGCATCAAGTAAGTGTTATTTTTACACTTAATACCGATCATCTTTGCGATGGCTTTCCTGGCCGTTTGGAAACGCAAATTATTTATACTATAAGCGACGATACAAAAGATCTCGACATCGATTATATTGCAAACACGGATCAAACGACATTGGTCAATATTACAACTCATACATACTTTAATTTAGATGATTGCCAAAATGATGTTCTTGATCATCAACTTTGGATTGATGCCGATAAAGTAGGTCATATGGATGATGATCTTGTAATTTCCAAATACGAAAAAACTCCCGAATATCTAGATTTTAAAAAAACTAAATTTATTAAGGACAATCTATTTGATAAAGCTCTTATTGAAAGTTCCGCAAAAGGATATGATCATAGTTTTCTTTTTAATGAGCATAAGTGGAATAATTCGCCAATAATCTTAAAGGGTAAAACACATACTCTAGAAATCTATACTACATACCCATCTGCGGTTATTTATACTTGTAATTATCCAAGTAACTGTCGATTGATTAATGCTGATAAAGAAGAACAATTTCAAGGAGTAGCCATTGAACCGCAATTGCAAGCAGATGATTTTAAAGCGATGACTTTAGAATCAAACGAAAGGTATCATCATCAAACAAAATATAGATTTAGATAAAAATATTATATATGCAAATTTCTATTTTTTTGACAAGTTTTTAGCATATATTGAGGAACTTGAAAAAGATAAAAATATCTAAAATAGATATTATAACTTTGGTTAAAAAAGAAATCGGATTATATTGCAAAAATATTCTCTCTAATACTATGTTTTTTAAGAATGATGATGAAGGTCAAAGGCATTTTAAACATTTTTAGAGTTTAGAGAGATTGATATTTAAATGATATATAACAAAATAAAATTTTATATTATATATTAAAATTGTTTACATACTTTAAAATATCAATTAACTACGTCTTTTTAAAATATATTGTTTTAAAAATTCGCACTTGCATTCTTTTTACATATAGATAAAAAGGCAGGTACTTTTTTATGTCTCTAAATGGATTTCTTTATGCTTTAGGTGGATTGTTATTTATTTTTGCGATGACATCAATTGGATCATTAAGTATATTATTTTATAAAAAAGATCAAATGAATGAAAAATTACGTTCGATTATCTATGGCTTTTCCGGTGGGATTA
This sequence comes from uncultured Bacilli bacterium, assembly GCA_947588815.1. Taxonomy (GTDB): domain Bacteria; phylum Bacillota_I; class Bacilli_A; order RFN20; family CAG-449; genus CANQAG01. The sequence continues at coordinate 86,571 of CANQAG010000001.1, read as the reverse complement.
TGCTAGCTTCTTCGATTTTTTCACTGCTTTTGCCTTCTATTAAGACGCACGATACCATTTTTTTGTCTTTTACGGGTTTTTTTGTAGGCGGATTGATATTTATTTTTGTTGATCGTCTGAAAATAAACATTTTCAAAGATAAAATCAGGGATTCAAAAAAATTGTCATTGGTGTTTCTTTCGATGACGCTTCATAACATCCCAGAAGGCTTATCGGTTGGCTTATCCTTTGCTTTAGCGATGAAACAGGGCTTAGATTATGCTTATTTGATTCCAAGTCTTTCTCTAGCTTTTGGAATCGGCATTCAAAATATTCCAGAAGGTTTAGCGATTGCCTTACCATTGCATACTCAAGGATTTTCAAAACCAAAAGCCATTTCTCTAGGAGTTGTATCGGGGGCAGTAGAACCTATTTTTGGTTTATGTGGTTTTTTGCTGATCGAAGCATTGACCATGGCTTTACCATTTCTTCTAGCATTAGCGGCCGGAGCGATGATGATTGTGACTTTTTTTGAATTATTCAGTGAAGTTCAAAAAGAATGGGGTAAGATTTTCTTATTAATTGGTTTTTTGTTGATGATGGGATTAGATGTTCTTTTGGAAGTATAAATATCATTGATTTTTTTTAATTGCTTCTTTTAATATGTAAAAGAGGTGAATTAATCATGACAATTTTTATAACGATCTTAGCAAGTATTTGTGGTATTATTCTCATTATAGTTGCCTTGCTTTTTTTAATGGCGTATAAAGCAAGGTCAGTAATCTTTAATCGCCGCTATGACGATAATCACACATTGCATTATTTTACCGCTAAGGATTTTGAAAATCTTGAAGCTGAGCCGTATGAATTTAAGTCTAACAAGGGTCAGACGTTAAGAGGTTTTATTTATCGTTCAACGTCTTTTAAAGAATATAAAGCGTTATTAATATTGTCGCATGGTATCGGTGCCGGTCATTTACAATATACTAGTGAAATAGATTACTTTGCTCAAAAAGGATATTTAGTGTTGGGCTTTGATTATACAGGATGCAACCTCAGTGAAGGAAAATGCCTTAATGGTTTTGCTCAACCCATCATTGATTTACATTACGCTTTGGAAACTATTGCAAAAGATGAAAAACTAAAAAATTATAAAATAGTGCTATACGGTCATTCAATGGGCGCTTACACTGTCAATAACATCACGTATTTTAAACATGACATTAAAGGTATCGTTTCACTTTCATCTTTTGATAACACTTTTGATTTAATGAAAGAACAGATTGTGGCGGCTATCGGTAAAATCGGAGTCCTTTTGATTCCTTTCATGCGTCTAATTGAAAGAGCAAAATTTAAGCAATTAGCGTTTTTAAGTTCGACAAATTCACTTAAAGAAAGCGAAGTACCGATGCTTTTAATCCATGGCGATCACGATAAGTTAGTTGATTATGAGCATAATTTCTTAAAATATCAAAAGATGTTAAGTGACAAAAAGAACATTCGATTTTTAACGGTTGCAAACCGTTTTCATCGCCCCAATATTACGATTGAAGCGGCACTTTATGCGGAAAAAGTCGATGCTGATTATGCAAAACTTAAATCACAATATAAAGGTGAAGAATATCAAAAGCAGAAGAAAGCTCATTTTGAAAATCTTGACTATAAAAAACTGACTGAATTTGATATTTCGGTCATGGATCAGTGTGTTTCGTTTCTAGACCAAGCGATTGAGAAATAAAATTCTTAAACAATCAATATTTTGTTTTGGAAAGATAAAATCTAATTAAAGTTGCAAAAAATAAAAAAAATGTTGCAACTTTTATTTTCAGTGGTTAAAATATCAAGCGTGTGACTATGATGCTAGGGCATCCTATTTTTTTAGAAAGGATGCGAAACACCCGGAATTGTAGTTTGCTAAACATCAAGAAAGGAGAGACATTCTAAATGCCAACTATCAACCAATTAGTCCGCAACGGACGAACCAAGACATTAGAAAAATCCAAGGCACCAGCTTTAAACAAACGCTGGGATTCACTCGCTAAGAAAGAGAGAAATCAAGATTCCGCTCAAAAACGCGGTGTTTGCACTCGTGTTGGAACGATGACTCCTAAAAAACCGAATTCGGCTCTTCGTAAATATGCTCGTGTACGCTTAAGCAATGGTTATGAAGTTACCGCTTATATCGGTGGTGAAGGACACAATCTTCAAGAACACAGCACCGTTTTAATCCGCGGTGGCCGTGTTAAGGATTTACCTGGTGTTCGTTATCATATCGTTCGTGGTACTTTAGATTGTGCCGGTGTCACTGACCGCAAACAAGCTAGATCACAATACGGAACAAAAAAACCTAAAGAAAAGAAATAATAAATAAATAGGAAAGGAGGAATTGTTATGTCACGTAAAGGAAATGTTGCAAAACGTGATGTGTTACCAGATCCAATTTATAATTCAAAACTTGTAACACGTTTAATTAATAAAATTATGATGGATGGTAAAAAAGGAACCGCTCAAAAAATCCTTTATACCGCTTTCCAAAAAGTCGAAGCCAAAACCGGAAAACCAGCGATGGAAGTTTTTGAAGTTGCCATTGGAAATATTATGCCGGCTCTTGAATTAAGAGTTAAAAGAATCGGTGCGGCTAATTATCAAGTGCCGATTGAAGTTTCTGCGGAACGACGCGTTACTTTAGGCTTAAGATGGTTAGTTAATTATTCTCGTCTTAGAGGTGAAAAGAGCATGGAAGATCGTTTAGCGGGTGAAATTATCGATGCCGCTAACGGAACCGGCGCTTCGGTTAAGAAAAGAGAAGATACCCACAAGATGGCTGAAGCCAACAAGGCTTATGCTCATTATCGTTGGTAATTTGAGGAGAATAGCAATATGGCTCGTCAAGTTAGTATAGCTAATACCCGTAACATTGGCATTATGGCTCATATTGATGCGGGTAAAACAACAGCTACTGAAAGAATTTTATATTACACAGGTAAAGTGTATAAAATCGGCGATACCCACGAGGGTACAGCGACAATGGACTGGATGAAACAAGAGCAAGACAGAGGTATTACAATTACTTCCGCCGCTACTACTTGTTTCTGGAAAGGCCATCGAATTAACATTATCGACACTCCAGGCCACGTTGACTTCACGGCTGAAGTTGAACGTTCCTTGCGGGTACTCGATGGTGCGGTCACGGTTTTAGATGGAAAAAACGGTGTTGAACCGCAAACTGAAACGGTGTGGCGCCAAGGAAGCAAATATGGCGTTCCAAGAATTGTCTTTGTCAATAAATTAGACGCCATTGGCGCTGATTTTGAGATGAGTGTTCGTACCATTCATGAAAAACTCGGTGCTAATGCTTCACCGATTCAATATCCAATCGGACTTGAATCGAATCTCAAAGGTGTTGTCGACATTATCGAAAGAAAAGGTTATATTTATTCGGATGTTAAAGGAGAACACCCTGAAATCGTCGATGTTCCGGCGGATTTAAAGGACAAATGCGAACAATTAAGAAAAGAATTAATTGAAAACTTAGCTAATTATGATGATGATATCATGATGAAAGTCCTCGAAGATCAAGAACCGACTATCGATGAGATCAAAAATGCGATTCGTAAAGCGGTTTTAAGCGGCGAATTCTTCCCGGTTCTTGCCGGTTCGGCATATAAGAACAAAGGTATTCAACCATTGCTCGATGCCATCGTCGATTATTTACCTTCCCCAGTTGATATTAAACACGCCGTCGGTAAAAATGAACATGGCGAAGATGTCGAATGTGTTCCGGAAGATGATAAACCTTTAGCAGCTTTGGCCTTTAAGATTATGACTGACCCGTTTATCGGGAAACTCTGCTTCTTTAGAGTTTATTCGGGTACGGCAAAGTCTGGTTCTTATGTTTATAATGCGACCAAAGGCGTTAAGGAAAGATTTTCTCGATTAGTTTTAATGCACGCTAATAAACGTGATGAAGTCGAAGAAATCAATGCCGGTGATATCGGAGCCGCTGTCGGATTAAAATCGACTACGACCGGTGACACATTATGCGATGAAAATCATCCACTAATACTCGAATCAATTCAATTCTCTGATCCGGTTATCAGTGAAGCTATTGAACCAAAATCAAAAGCCGATCAAGAAAAGATGACTGCCGGATTATTGAAATTAGCCGAAGAAGATCCGACATTTAAATTCTATACCGATCCGGATACCGGCCAATCGATTATTGCCGGTGTCGGCGAACTTCATCTTGACGTTTTAGTTACGAGACTTAAAGATGAATTCAAAGTTGAATGTAACGTAGGCGCTCCGCAAGTCGCTTATCGTGAAACGATTAGAAAAACTGCCGATTGTGAAGGTAAATATATTAAACAATCCGGTGGTCATGGTCAATATGGTCACGTTTGGATTAAATTTGAACCGAATCCGGGCAAAGGTTTCGAATTCGTTGATGCGATTGTCGGTGGTGTAGTTCCAAGAGAATACATCAAACCAACTTGCGACGGACTTAAAGAATCTTTGGATAGAGGTTTATTAGCGGGATATCCGATTATCGATATCAAGGCGACCTTATTTGATGGATCATACCATGATGTCGACTCATCGGAAGCAGCTTATAAAGTTGCGGCGTCTTTGGCTTTGAAAGAAGCAGCTAAAAAATGTGATCCGGTTATTCTTGAACCGATCATGAAAGTTGAAGTTACAGTTCCACAAGAATACATGGGCGATGTCATCGGTGATATTGCCGCGAGACGTGGTACTGTCGATGGTATGAATGCTAGAGGTAATGCTCAAGTTATCGATGCTTCGGTCCCACTAGCTAATATGTTTGGATATGTTACCGATCTTCGCTCATTTACACAGGGACGTGGAAACTATGTGATGAGTTTGGATCGCTATGAAGAATGTCCAAAATTTATCATCGATGAAATTATCAAGAAGAGAGGCAACAAATAGAAATATTATTGCTTTTAAAAAAATAATGCTTTAAAATAAATACGTTATTCTAAGCTATCAAGGAGGAATACAAATGGCAAAGGAAAAATTTGACAGAAGCAAAGTTCACGTTAATATTGGTACCATCGGACACGTTGACCATGGTAAAACCACATTAACTGCCGCTATTACTTCGGTTTTAGCGAAACAAGGCGGAGCTGAAAAGAAAGCTTACGACCAAATCGATGCGGCCCCAGAAGAAAAGGCTCGTGGTATTACAATTAATACTGCCCACATCGAATATCAAACAGCAACGAGACACTATGCTCACGTTGACTGCCCAGGCCACGCTGACTATGTTAAAAACATGATCACCGGTGCTGCCCAAATGGATGGTGCGATTCTAGTTGTCGCTGCCACCGATGGTGTTATGCCACAAACTCGCGAACACATTCTTTTAGCGAGACAAGTTGGCGTTCCTTACATCGTCGTCTATCTCAACAAGACCGACTTAGTTGACGATGAAGAATTAATCGAATTAGTTGAAATGGATATCCGTGACATTCTCAATAGCTATGGCTTCCCAGGCGATGAGACCCCAATTATTAGAGGTTCTGCCAAGAAAGCTTTGGACGGAGATCCAGAGGCCGAAAAATCAATTTTGGAATTGATGGATGCGGTCGACAATTACATTCCAGCTCCGGTTAGAGATAATGATAAACCTTTCTTACTTGCTATCGAAGACGTTTTAACGATTACTGGTCGTGGAACCGTTGTTACCGGTAGAGTTGAAAGAGGTATCTTAAAGGTCAACGAAGAAGTTGAAATCGTTGGTATTAAAGAAACCAAGAAATCAGTCGTTACCGGTATTGAAATGTTCCGTAAATTGCTTGATTTCGCAGAAGCCGGTGACAACATTGGTGTCCTTTTAAGAGGCATTGCCCGTGATGAAGTCGTCCGTGGTCAAGTTCTTGCAAAACCAGGTTCAGTTACTCCACATACCAAATTCTCGGCTTCAGTTTACGTTTTAACTAAAGAAGAAGGTGGCCGTCACACTGCTTTCTTAAGCAACTATCGTCCACAATTCTATTTCCGTACTACTGATATCACCGGTGTTATCACACTCCCGGCTGGCGTTGAAATGGTTATGCCTGGTGACAACGTTGAATTGACTGTTGAGTTAATTCACCCAGTTGCTATCGAAAAAGGAACCAAATTCTCAATTCGTGAAGGCGGTCGTACCGTCGGTGCTGGTACTGTTAACGAAATTATTAAATAATTTCATTTACAAGCTCAAAAGCGTTCGTTTCGGCGAACGCTTTTTTTTACGATAAATGTCGTATGGACGTTAATTTATTAAATACGATATTGATAATTATTGTTCAAGCAAGGTTGCATTTCAAAAATGATTATTTTATGCTTTTATTTGGTGAAATGAATGAAAGAATTGATCGCCTTTATTTTCGTTGAATTAGTTTCACTTTTTCCTTTAGGACTCTATTTTGTTTCTAAAAAAGTGATCGGACAAGATGCAGAGATGGCTTTTTATTTTGAACGTGTTAAAGCTTACGCGATTCGGGGAATGATTACTCTTATAATTTTAATTCCTTTTTTTGTGCTCTATACCGATAAAAGAAGGATCATTATTTTTTTGGGAATTGTCTTTCAAATTATCAACGGATTAATTTTTAAGAAGAAAAAGTAGTTTTTATTAATGCTTCTACTTTTTCTAAAATTTCATCATAAATATTTGCCGCTTCATTAAATTTATAACCGGCGAGTTTTAGAATATACATTTGCCATTGCTTTTTGATTTCATGAATTTTAATGCTGAGATTTAACCGTTCTTGATTGTTTTTATTGACTGCAAGAGAGTTTATAATTTCATCGGTTACTTTGTCTAAACGTTTTTGAATGAGGGTTATTTCTTTTGAGTCGTTTTTATCTAAAGTTTTGGCAAAATTAGATAAATTGCTGATAGCTTCAATAATTTGTTGAGTAGGGAACACTAATTTGTTTTGCAAGATATAGGAGATTTTATCGAGTTCTCGACGAATGGTATTTAAGCTAAATTCGGTATTTTCGTTAATAAATATTTTAGATAATATTAATTCTTTTATCTCGTAATTTATGCGATCTATATAGCGTGACATTAAAAAGATATCGTTTGAAGGTGTTTCTTGCCGAGATTCTTGTATCATCGATGCTTGATCTTCTGATGGAAGATGAATGGGGGTTAAAGGTTGAACGTGAATATTTTTAAATCGACTATTTAATTTAAGAATGTCAAATTCCTCTAAATTATGTTTTTTAGCAATCGTCTTTACTGTTTCGTTAATATCGGAGATATATACCGAGGCAGAATAGATTTGTTTCATAAATAGTCCTCCTATCATATAAAATATGAAATTGATAATTAAAAATTACTTTAAGGAGAAAGACAAATTAATTTCATTGAGTAAAATCTCTCCATATTGAAAAAAACCTATATTAAGTGTTATGATACAATAAAGAAAAAGAGGTTAAAAAATGAATGATTTTATTAAAGCATCACCTTTAAAAAGAATCGGAGCCGCTTTTATAGATTTAGGTCTTACGTATATTGTTTGCTATCTATTGCTTAGTTCGCTTGTTATGCCGATTACTTATAGCACCACACCATATATTGAAGACACATACAAAGCTTATGAAAGTTTAGTTGATTTAGGCGTTGTGGTTATCGGGCAAACGGCCGTCGAAATCGATAATGGTTATGTAATTACAATATATGCCGATTATGAATCATCTGAGGCAGAACGTGCCGAAGCTCTTAATAAAGTAAAAACTGAAAATTCAGAATATAATTATTGTTATTTAACTGATGAAAAATTACAAATTACCAGTGAAGAATTAGATCGATATTTAACGCATTTTTATAATGAAATCGGAGAATCTGATAAATATTTAAAACAAAAAAACGACAATAATTCACTATTTACCAACGGAGAGATCAATCCTTCGGCTAAAGAAGATGAAGTTAAGTCGTTTTTGACTACAATCGCCTCCTCTTGGATGGAAGAACAAAGTATCGGTTCATATAAAGACGGAGAAGTAGCACGACAAATAACTAAAGTAGGTGTCTATGGCTTTGTTACGAACGCAATTGCAATGGCACTTTCGCTTATCATTTTTTACTTTGTAATCCCTGTAATTAGCAAACGGAGAATGACCCTTGGAAAGAGGATGATGGCTTTGACAATCGTTGATATAAAAACTATGGAAATTGCTTCAAGACCACGAGTATTTCTCAGAAGCTTATTTTTTGTGCTAGTGGGTCTTGTACCATCGTTTTATGTGATGGGATTACCTTTGGTGTTATTTATTATCATTATGCTTTTGAATAATAAAGGACGTACTGTAGAAGATTTTGTGACATCTACTATGGTGGTTGATATGCAGTATTTTGATTTTTCTAAAGACGTACAAAGCGTGGAAGAACAAGAAACAGGCCTTGAAACTCAAGAACGCGATGTGGTTTCAACGATAGACGATAAAGCATAAATTATGAATATTGGAAGACCAACTATTTTAAGACGATTTATCTCAGGTTTTATTGATTTGATACTTGTTCTTTTAATGATGTTCTTAACCGGAAATTTAATCCACTTGCTTATCAATAATAATTCTAGTTCATATGGTGAACTAAAAGAAAAATATCAAGAAGTATTAATCGAATCTACTTTATATGAAAAAATAGAAGATGGCGTAAGTATCATTCAAGATGATTTTGATGAGCATTTAACTTATTGTTTTACTTTATATGGTAAACTTAATGATTATCAAGATCATAAAAACAACAGTGGATATTTCAATGAAGATGGCACTATCAAAGAAAATGTAGATAGTGAGGAATTACGTGATTTTTATATATCTCAGGTTTTATATGCTAGGACAAATTTATTTGCTACAGATGAAAGATATAATGCATATCTATCTTTTGAAAACAGAACTTCAAATATATCGATTTTAATCGGTGGTTTTTTATCTTGCTTAGTATTTGAACTAATAATCCCATTTATTGGTAAAAACGGAAAAACGATTGGAAAGAGAATCACAAGGTTATCTTTAGTAAGCGCTAGTGGTTATCAAATGAAAAAATGGCAACTTATACCGCGTTTTATAATTTATTGTATAGCAGTTCTTTTAATTCCTTTTCAAGGAATAGGTTTATACTTATTATTAGCGTCATTTTTACTTATCTTTTTAAATCGGCGTAATATGGCATTCCATGATTATATTGGATATACTGTCGTTGTTGATTTTACTTATGATATAATTCCTTATGAGGAACAAGGAGATGATGTAAATGAACAAAATTAGTGCTTCCGGACGTTTAATGCGCCTTTTGTCCGGTTTGCTAGATGTTCTCTTTGTTTTTATCGTTCTCTTTTTAATGACAATTTTTTATACTGAAGTGATTTTGAAGAATGATCAAGTATATCAAAATGCTTACAATACACAAATTAATATTTTAAGAGAATCATCTTTATATGAAGAAAAAAATGGTTCTCTAGTATCGATAGAATCTAATTTTGATAAGCATCTTGAAGAATTTTATAAAATATACTCCTATGATATGACTAGTGGTTCTATATCTTATCAAGAGGCTAAAGAAAAAAGCGGTTATTTCACTTTTGATGGATCCTTAAAAGATGGATTAGAAGAAAATGACGATGGAATTAGAACTTTTTTTGCTGATCAATTGGTTTTGGCTTTGAATACTTTAGCAAAAGACCCTACTTATATTGAATGTACTGCAATTACTAGTAATAAAGTTGCTCTTGGATCTGATATTTCTTTGTTTGCTTCGTGTACAATTTTGCTTTTAGTAATTCCATTATGTCGAAAAGATAGAAAAACACTTGGAAAAATCATTACTCGAATGTCATTAATATCAAAACATGGAAATGACGTTCATTTTATACAAGTTATTATTCGTTATTTAGTCGAAATGATTGTCCTAGTTTTCTTTTCAACTATCATACCGGGGATGTTTTTATTGCTACAAACTCTAATTGTATGCTTTACTAAAAAAGGTACAGGTCTAGATGATTTATTAGCGGACACTTATGTCTTAACTAATAGTGATAAGGAACTATTACAAGGAGAATAAGATTATGAAAAAAAAGACCGATGATTTAGAAAGACTTGACGGAGTAGCGTTGCCTAAGTGGGCAAAAATTCTTGGCTTTGTATTAGGATTTATTTTTGCGTGCGCTATTGTCTATTTAATACAAATGATATGATTTGAAATATGTTTGAAGCAAAATACAAAGAAATTTATATTGACGATATTTGCAAAAAAACTATTGATGCTTTTTTTGATTATTTTATTATTTCGCATAAGGTAATTGAAGAGAAGATTGCAAATAAAGATAGAAGCTTTATGAAAGAATTCGATTTGGAAATCAAGAAAGTTTTTCCTAGATATCAAAAATTGTTACGATATAATTTCATATATAAAGATGATGTAATTGAATTTATATTTTATTATGGGAGGAACGACTACTTATTATCGGTCGCCACATTTTTATGTGAAAGAAAACAAAATTTCAATTTACAAAAATGGAGATTTCGTTTGGAAAAATAAGTAAATTCGAAACAAAAAAACGTTGTATTTGTTATTTTTTGACAAGTGTAAAAAATGTGTATGCAGGCGTTATGAGGAACATTATGTGTTGAAAAAAAAGCTAATATAAAGTAAAATAATTGTGTTATAACCATTAGGAGGATTACCATGGAAGTTAAACTTGTCAATCTTACTAAATGTTTTAGTAAGAAAGAGGGTAACGTTGTCGCGGTTGATCATTTAAACATCACGATTCCTTCTGGCAAACTTGTAGGATTATTAGGTCCTTCAGGCTGCGGAAAATCGACGACTCTTTACATGATTGCCGGTCTTCATCGTCCAACGGAAGGGGAAATTTATTTTGAAAACAACGAAGTAAGTAAATTTCCACCTGAAAAAAGAGGTATTGGTTTAGTTTTCCAAAACTATGCTTTGTACCCACATCTTACGGTTCAACAAAATATCATGTTTCCGTTAGAGAACATGAAGGTTGAAAAGAAAGAGGCACTTAGACGTGCACAAGAAATGGCTAATTTAGTCGGTATTGGTGATTTGATGGCGCGGACACCAGGACAATTATCTGGCGGACAACAACAACGTGTTGCAATCGCCCGTGCGCTTGTTAAAATGCCGGAAGTTCTTCTTTTAGATGAACCACTTTCTAACTTGGATGCAAGATTACGTTTGCAAACCAGAGAAGAAATTAAAAGAATTCAAAAAGAAACGGGTATTACAACTATTTTCGTTACCCACGACCAAGAAGAAGCGATGTCGATTTCCGATGAAATCGTTGTTATGAATTTCGGTGTTGTGCAACAAATTGGTAAACCTCAAGATGTTTATAATGAACCGGCGAATATGTTTGTCGCTAAGTTTTTAGGAACGCCACCGATTAATATTATTCCTGCCACTGTTCAAGATGGAAAAATTATGATGTATAATGCTGAATTTAAAGAAAAACATAATTTAGATTTATCTACTCTCGACGGATTAAATATCGGTGTTAGACCGGAATATATTAAAGTTGATCCGAAAGGAAAATATAAAGTCTATGTTGAGATGGTCGAATACATCGGTCGTGATAAGACTTTAATATTTAAATTTGATGGACAAGAAAATACTTGCAAAGCGATTATTCCAAGTGATGTTGACGTTCAACCGGGTAGTGAAATCAACATTGACTTTAAACGTTATTTCATCTTTGATAAAGAAGGGACAAGACTTTTATAATGGAACACGAAGAAGCAAAAAAACCGACTTTTTGGGCTAACGTTGGAAATTTTTTCAAAAAAATAGGAAGTAAAATTTCCGAAAAAGCCGCCAAAAAGGCGGGTTCGTCGAATAAAACGCAGATGCTTGAATGGAAAAAGGATGGTTGGAAAGCGACGGTATGTTTGGCGCCGGCGTTAATAATTTTAGCGGTGTTTACTTTCTATCCTATTTTAAATACCTTCTTAGTATCTTTCTTCCCCGACTATAACTATGTCACAGATGAATTTGGAAGTTTTGGTTTTGATTCGTATGCCTTAGTTTTGCAAGACGCTACTTTCTGGAGAGCGATGGGAAATACGGCTTTGATGGTCATTGTTTCAGTCCCGCTTTCTATATTGATTGCATTGATCATTACTGTCTTATTAAATTCGATTAAAAAATTACAAGGATTTTTTCAAATTATCTTCTTCTTACCATATGTAACAAATGGTATTGCTTTCGGTCTTGTCTTTGCGACAATTTTCTCACCGATGGATTATGGTCTTGTTAACACCTTATTAAATGCAGTAGGCATTTCGTCTGTAGGATGGACCGGTACTACAAATATTCCTTATTGGGCAGGACTTTTCGTTATTACAGTATACGCAATTTGGAATGGCTTGGCTTTTAAAATATTAGTATTCTTATCTGGTATTCAAGGTATTGATAAACAATACTACCAAGCAGCTCAAGTTGACGCTACTCCAAGATGGAGAGTTTTCACAAAAATTACGGTTCCACTATTATCGCCAATGATTTTATATATTACAATCACTTCGATGATGGGTGCTTTTAAATCTTATTCATCAGTCGTTTCGTTATTCGGTGAATCTATGGGTAACGGACAAAATGAAACATTTATCACCGCCGTTGGTTATATTTATAAATATTTCAATAGAGTTGTTCACGACAATATTTCATGGGTTCTATCTAGAGCTTCGGCAGCTGCGGTTATCTTATTCTTATTTATTTTAGCTATCACAGGTATTCAAATGTGGGCAAATAAGAAAAAGGTTCATTATTAGGAGGTAACTATCATGGAAAAAGAACTTTACTTTGCTAGTGATGAGCAAGCCAAAAAATACGAGCGTATTAGAAAAGTCAGACTTTTCTTCGTTTACTTTTTCTTAACAATTTGTGCATTATTTACTTTAATACCGTTCTATTGGATGTTAGCGACTTCGTTTAAGACGGCGGAAGAAGTACAAAGAATTCCTGCAACATTTATTCCACTTCAACCGACTTTCCAAAACTACATTAATGTTTTTAGCGGTGAAAATGCCATTTTACTCCGCTATATCGGAAACACTGTTTTAGTAGGTATCTTAACGACTATATTTGAAGTAGTAATTACGATTCTTGCATCTTTCGCTTTTTCACGTCTTGAATTTAAAGGACGTGATATCATCTTTGCCTTATTGCTTACAACGATGATGGTACCTGGCGAAATGATGATTATGACAAACTTTACGACAATTGCACGACTCGGGTGGTTAGATACCTATCAAGCGTTAGTTGTCCCGTTTGTTGCTTCAGTATTCTATATATTCTTCTTGAGACAAAACTTCAAACAAATTCCCGATGAACTATATTATGCCGCTAAGGTAGATGGCAATTCCGACTTTAAATACCTTTGGAAGGTCATGCTTCCAATTGCGCGTCCATCAATTATCACAATTACTATATTAGCGATGATTGGTTCATGGAACGCTTACTTATGGCCTCGTTCAGTTTGTGTTGAAGCTGATATGAAGTTGGTTACTGATGGTTTGATGTATCTATTCCAAAATGAAGTCGGTGGCACATCTGACCATCAAATTATGGCGGCGACGACTGTGGTTAGTTTGCCATTATTAATCGCTTTTGCTTGTTTCAAAAAACACATCATGAGAGGTGTGGCTCGTTCAGGTATAAAAGGGTAATTCCTTTTTATAAAATACGTTTTCTCAAGCGGAATTTAAGCCGAAAGGAATTTGAGAAGAAAGGAATTTAAGTATGCTTAGAAAAAAAATTATTATTCCAGCATTAGCAGTACTCTTGTTACCGGCTCTTACCTCGTGTAACGACTCTAGTGTTGAGAATGCCGGTGAAGACTTTAAAGTTTATTCGATTCAACAACTAAAAGAACGTGCGACTAAAGATAATCCGGTTAAGGTTGAGTTTTGGCATTCATTTGGTCACAACATTTCTCAACATTTAGATCCTTTGATTGAAGATTTCCAAAAAGAAATGGAAGATCAAGGTATTTACATCACTGTCAATGCTAAATCTATCGGCGGTGGTTATGATGGACTTAGAGCTCGTGTTAATCAAGGTACAAAAACCAACTCTATTCCGACAATGATTTTAGGTTATCCTGATCACTTCGCCGATTATATCGCCAATGATATTTTATTACCATTGGATGACTATATCGGTTCTTCAGATGCCGAAATAGGATTTACTAATGACGAAGTTGCAAATGATTTTGTCCCTTCATACTGGGCTGAAAACCAAATGGTTTCAAAAGATGGTAAAAACATCGTCGCTGGGATTCCATTTAATAAATCTACTGAAGTAATGTACTATAACGCCTCCGTCGTCGATCCGATTCTTGAAGCTAACGGATGGTTAACGACTGATGGTCAATGGGATACTCCAACTTGGGATGAACTTTGGACCGTCGCTTCTACTTTAAAAGAAAAGGTTGCCAATGGCACTTGTTCCTGGAAGTACAATGCTGATGGTAAGACGGCTACTATTACTGCCAAAAAATCTGATTATCCGGTTTATATTGATTCGGAAGCAAACTTCTTTATTACCACTGCTCGTCAATGGTCTAATAATAAAGATCAAGCTGTTTATACTAGAGTAGATGCTAACGGCAACGGAACTGTTGTCTTTGATAACGCGGTTACAAGACAAGTTCAAGCTTACTTTATGGAAAAAGCAGAAGCTGGTTTATGGAACCTTCCGGCAAAAGTTAACCAAGGCTATGGTTCTAACATGATGGTTAACAATGAAGCCTTCATTTCAATCGGATCAACTGCCGGCGTTAATAACAATGCGTCGACTAAATACGAGATGAAAGTTGCTCCAATCCCACAAAAATCATATGAAGAAGGCGTTCAAGCCGTTATTCAACAAGGCACTAATGCCGCGATTTTAAAGAACAATTCCAATAACTACACTCGTTTAGCAGCGTGGCTATTAATCCGTTATTTAACTTCTACTGATATCACTTCTCAATTTTCAATGAAAACCGGTTACTTACCGGTAAGAAAAAGTGCACTCAATAGCGATGAATTCCAAGAATTCTTAGCAGATGCAAATTCTATCTTCGGTGGCGATACCGCTAAGGCTATTAATTCTGCTTATTCACAACAATCATATTTCTACACTGATCCCGCATTCCAAGGATCTTCGCTAGTTCGTGACGTTGTCGATTTAATGGTTCAAACCATTTATTGTAATGGTGCAACTATTGATAGTGCCATGCAAGTTGCCTATCAATCATTAAGAGACTACAAGATTAATGTTCAAGTTATCGAATAAACGGATGGTGAAAATATGAAAGCAAAGAATTTATTAACAGTATTGCTCACTTTTGCAACCTTAATCGGTCTTGCTTCTTGTGGAAATAAAGATAATAATGAAACCAGTGTTGAAAGTCCGATTGATAATCTTCCAACTGAGTATGACCATTATTATTCTGATCGGGTCTCATTTGCTAATTTAGGGTATTCTCTCACTGAAGAGAACAACTATTTTATGGAAAATGGAGTTGCAAAATTAAAACTTAAATCAGTAACCGATGGGGATACGGCTGTCTTCCACTTAGCAAATGGAGAAGAAGATAGTTATACTAACCCATTAAAAACTCCACATTCATATTTGACAGTTCGTTTCTTAGCTATCGATACTCCGGAATCGACATCTTCAATCGCTGCCTGGGGTAAAAAAGCATCGAACTATGTCCGTGGATTATTAGAAAATGCTGAAGGTATCATTGTAGATGCAAGTTCAATCGATACTAGCGATACAAACGTATACCCAACTCAAGAATCTAAATATCAAGCAGGTGCCCGTTTAGATAGCAACGGTACTCGTTGGTTGGCCTTAATTTGGTATTGTCCAGATGGAGGTAATCCGGATGATTTACATAGTTATCGTAGTTTACAATTAGATGTAATCGAAGAATGCTATTCATTCTATACCGGAAATCTTGGAGAAACCGGATATGTATACTTTGCAGATGAAGAAAACGAACCAAAGCTTTATAGTCGCTACGAATATGGTTCTTTAAAAATGAAGGATGTCCTATTTGAAGCGGAATTAAGAATGAGTACTTTGGAAAAACGTTACACCGGTAATGAAAAAGATCCAAATTATGACTATTCTAAGACCCCATATCGATGTGAAAATCGGAAAGAATCGATTAAAGACGCTTACGAAAATTGGGATGAATACATGAATCAAGGCAAATTCATCGCCTTGACAGGTGTCATTACTGCATTTATCGGCAATAACTTCTACTTTGAAGATGCAGCCGGATATCCATTATATGTCTATATGGGTATTAATGGTAAATCCATCGGAAGCTTATTCTCAGTCGGTGATACGATTGAAATTCGTGGTAGACTTGCCGAATATGGTGGGCAAAAACAAATGTCAGACATCGTATGGGATAAATCGACATTTACTAAGATTACTAATGAAAATGATATGATTCCAATGCCGGACATTATTGAAATTTCCGAATCTGATTTCGATGCTAAAAAACTTGATCCATTGCTTGGTAAATTAGTTAAAGTTACAAAAATGTCAACAAGTACAAAAGGCAGCCAAAGTAAGGACAAATCATTTACTTTAAATGGTAGTAAAAAAGTTACTTATTATGATGAAAATGATGAAGCCATTACTTTATCGTCATATGGTACAATGGGTATTCGCTTTAACGGAACGTTAGCTCCGGAATATACCTATGATGAGATTAGCGACTTTACAAAGAGTACAGTAAGTGTTGTTGGCATCTTATCAATTTACTTCGAAATGGATATGCAATCAGACCAAAATTACCCATCTTATCAAATGGTACCTGGAAATCGTAAAGTTCTCGATGATGGTTCATTAAGTTGGGATATTGTAAAAGTAGATTAATAAAAAAGGAGAAAAATATGAAAAAGTATTTAAAATTAACTGCTGCCGCATTAATGGCTCTTACTCTTGTTGCTTGTGGAAATAATTCAAGCGATAGTACTTCTTCCGGTGGTAATCAAACATCGGAAACTGATCCAAATGCCGAAATGGTAAATAACGCTTTAGCTGCGCTTAACGTTGAAAGTACGGTTACTAAAAATTTTTCATTGGTGACTATTGGAGCAGGAAATGTTCAAATTTCTTGGGAATCTAATAATGCTGCTATTAAAATTGAAGGAAGCAATGCTGTTGTCACTCAAGCTGAAAACGATGTTGCTGTCATTTTAAAAGCAACCGCTACTAAAGGAACATATTCAAACTTTAGAGAATTTAACGTCACTGTTAGCCAAAAAGTATTACCGGATTATATTTCTATTTCAGATGCTTTAAATGCTGCTACTGGAACTAGCGTTACTGTTAGAGGTGTTGTTACTCAATTAGTTTGCTCTAGTGCAAGCTACACTACGCCAGGTGGATTCTATATTGCCGATGCCGATGCCGCTATATATGTTTATGGTTCTCAGACTGCTCAAAAAGTTGCATTAGGTGATGATGTTATCGTCAGAGGTTCAACTGCTAATTATCCTACAACTGTTACTTATGTCACACAACTTGGTTCTCCAGAATTAGTTGAGGTTGTTGGAAATAATGCAACTATTGATTTCAATGTGAATAGTTTTGAAAAGAAAACCGTCGCTGAAATCGCCGCAGATACCGGTGATACAAGTGTTGGTAAAGTATATTATATGGAAAATATTCGTATTAACAAATATACAACAACATATACTACAATGGCTATCTACGATTTTAAAGATGACCAAGTATATGGTGCAAATGGTGATCCGAAAATAAATTTATATTCCGGTCAAAGTAATACTGGTATGCCGGAATTTAATCATTTAGCTGATTATTTAGATAAACCTGTAAATATTATTTTTGCCGTAAACTCTTACAATAAAGACCATGTTTGGAGAGGTTGCGTCATGGGTATTGTTTCAGCCGAATAGGCTTTATTGAACTTTTAAATCCTCGTGTTCAAACACGGGGATTTTTTAATTTGCTTTATTGTTTGAATCTTGTCATTATGGTAAACTAAATAAGAGGTAATATTATGCGAAAACACATTTTTCTACTTCCGCTGCTCTTATTAGTAAGTGCCTGTTCGTTAAGCGAAAATAATAATTCTAACAAAGCAAACGATATTATTGAAAAATATGAAACTTTAAACAAATTAGTGGTCGATAATACTTTCACCGTTGATTTAAGTACTACTGGAAAGAAGACAACGTATCTTTCCAAAAACGGAGATAGTTTAAAAACCTATAGCAACATAGAAGTTTATGCTTCAAGTTTTACTAGTAATAATGTCGTTGCAGAAGAATATTTTGATAATGAATCGATAACTATTATCACTGACGATAATAGTTATCAAAGCGATTATGATGTCAATGAAATATGGAATTTTTTAGGATATCAAAATATTTTTAACGACGCTAAAAACAAAACGTTATCTTCCGATCATATAAGTGGTTCTGTAGATGCTTCTTCTTGTCCCGGTGTTGTTCGCTCCTTTATCGTAGCAAGTGGCTTCTTTAATGATAAGTATGAAAATTATTATTTTAATAGCAAAATTGATTACACTATATATTTCGATATTACAAATGAAAAAATCTTTTCGATTGAACTTAATCTTAAAGATATTGCAAAGCTAAAAAAATCTACGATATCTGAGGCATACAGTTTGCTTACTTTCCTCGATGATAAAGATGCTTTAAAGGTCGTCGAATCTCATCCAGTACCAGATAAAAACGATGACCATGATGGCTCTGAAGCATTGATAAAACAACAAGGTATCGATTTTATAAATGATTGTTATGAAGATATTGAATATGTTTCGGATGATTTATATTTTTACGTTAACACTATCGTATCGCCACGATTGTCATTTAGCTATGAAAGCAATAAACCAAATGTAATCGGTCACGACGGAACTTATTATGATGTCACAATTGATACTAGCGTTACCATCACGGTTTCTTTGGCATATCAAAAAGAAGTTTATTCAACCTTAACGTTTGACTTTTTAGCGATTCCTAAAGTTACCGGAACCGGGACATTAGGGACTAAAACCAATCCTTTATACAAAGGTCGTAAAGCGATTGACGATGTGAAAATATACTTTATTGAAATGCATCGCCAATATGGAGATTCAATTTATATCAAGGCCGGTGATTTTGATATGCTAATCGACGCCGGTGATAGCGAAGATGGTGGATACGTAAACGACTTCTTACGTCGCAATGTCAGTGATGGACGATTGGAATGTTTAGTTGCCACTCATGCTCATAGCGATCATATCGGAGGAATGACAACGGCTTTATCCACAATTAAAAATATCACTTATGCAGTTGATTATGGATATCAAAGAAGCGATTATTCACTAGTAGCAAATGTTCGCAATTTATTTAAAAAAGCCGATAAATATGCACCTATAACAGATTGCATTAAAGAAGCTAACGGCGCTTTAAAAACGCTATATATCGCTGAAGATTTCAGCATCACTTTTTTGGATACCGGTTATTACGAAGAACCATCAAGTGATTTTGGGGGTGATTCTTCATTTAATTACAATTTAACATCAGTGGCTTTCATTATGAAATATAAGAATCAAAAGTATTATTTTGCCGGAGATTTAGAGAGTGAAGGAGAATCGGTATTAGTTGATAAAAAAGAAACTGAAAAAGTGGATTTGGCAAAAGCATCTCACCATGGTTCTACTACTTCTAATAGCAGTAAAATTCTTTCTAGCCTCAACCCTTCGATAATGGTTGTTTCCACTGCATTAGTGGATCGTGGTGATGCCACTCATAATGCGAAAAATCAAACTCACCCAATCGGAAATGCTTTAAGAGAAATGTTAAAAAGATCAAAAGTGTATTGTAACTTTACTAGCGGTACTGTTGAAGTAACTTGTGATGGCAACAATTCTTTGAAAGTACGCGGATTAGGATTAACGTCTCCGTATTATATGAATGGCGTCGCAGTAAGCGGTGAAGAAAACTTAGAATTTAAATATACTAAGTGGGCTAAAACTTATCGTAATTCGTATATTTAAACCAATTATAGTGAGGATTTTACAAAACGGGATTTTTAATGTACTCGTAAAGAAGATATAATTTAAAAATTACGATTATTTTTGCTTAAAAATATTAGAAGAAAGAAACTCTTAACATCCATTTCTAAAGAAAATGGCCTTTTTAGCGAACCTAAAAAATTATAAAAGGGAGAAGTAATCGGTAAGCCTCTTTGCAAATTTGTACTTACACAAGAAAAAAAGAATATTGTAAATGCAACATTAACGGCAAATTTTTTGACGGATGGTGAATTTCAAGACATAAGTCTTAATAGTGATTATTCTTGTAAAATTTGATACAATAAATGTAAAAAGGAGGCAATTCTATGGATGAAAAAAATTATGATAAAGTCCAAGAAGAAAGCGATCCTAAAGTAAAACGGTTATATTGGAATATAGCATTTGGTCTTCAAGATGTCGATGGATTAAAACCTTCTAAATACATGAAGTAACTATCTGAAGAACATATTCATGGTAAAAAGACTTATCGAGAAGTTCAAAATAAAATAACTTCCTATTATAGTAAAAATAAGGATAATCACGATGATGACGAAGAAGAAGCAGATGAAGTTGCAACTGCTATATATGAAATATTAAGTGATAAATCATTTAGATTTGATTTTCTTACTTTTAAAAATTATCATAAAAGACTATTTGCTAATTTAGATAAAGACAAATATAATCCTAGAGTATTTAGAACTTATAATTTTACAAAAGATGAACCTATACTTCATGGCGATACAGTTCAATATCAATCGTTTGATTTAATTGAAGAAACTTTAAAGTATGATTTTAATGAAGAAAAAGAAATGGATTATAGTAAATTTAATGAAGAAGAATTAATAAATAGAATTGTTAAATTTACCTCTAGAGTATGGCAAGTACATCCATTTCAAAAAGGAAATACTAGAACAACTGCTGTATTTATTCAAAAATATTTAGTAAGTATAGGATTTAATATTAATAATGAATTATTTAAAGAAAATGCTTTATATTTTAGAAATGCTTTAGTAAGAGCAAATTATACTAATTATAGTAAAGGCATTAAAGAAACAAATAAGTATTTAATTATGTTTTTTGAAAACTTGTTATTAAATAAAGATAATAGTTTAAATAATGATGATTTAAAAATATAAAAAATAAGTAAAAGAATTTGCTGAATAATGCAAACTCTTTTACTATTGAGAAAAGAATATAATAGCTTTTGCACTATTTATTTCAAAACTAAAGTTATTAAATAATAATAAATTTGATCCTATTTATTTATAAAATAATTTTTTTACTTAACAAAAAATTTTATTTTTTTTTTTTTTAAATTCAAACTAAATAAACGCTTTTTTAACGCTTCAAGGAATAAAATCAATATTGAGCTTATTTTCATATTAAGTGAGCATATTTAAGGAGGAAAACATGAAAAAAGCAAAACTTTTAATGGCGATGATGTTAATAGGTTGCTTAACATCATGCAGTGATGGATCAAACTTGAACTCAATGGACAGTTAAAATCTTTATAATTCTTTTTGAAAATCAGGCATTTTAAAAGCTTTAAAAACGTGATTTTCTCCGCTCATTAACGAAAATAACATTAATTATAATATTGACAATAAGTTCACTTTATTGTAAATTAAGAATGTAATTTAATACGATTTTAAAGAAAGGAAACAAATATGGACGTTAAATTATTTCAAGACGAAAAAGTTGTCAAAAGTTGGGACTATGGTGTTTACAAAAAATGGTTCCGCGTTAGAGGGAAGTTTACTTTAGTTGTTACAAACAAAAGAGTAATCTCACTTTATGAAGGTAAAACGGATAGTTCTCGTGAAGATTATTACCTTTGCAACATTCAAAATGTCAGCGTAAATTATGCATTTAAGAGACATTTCTTCTTCTTTAAGAGAGGTAGTTTGGAAGTTTCATTTGCCACTGATGTATTTGACGATGTTTCAGTCGTTGGTTTAAGTGCCATTACTAATAAACCAAGTCTTCTCCAAAGAATCCCACTTATTGGTAGATTTTTCGCTGGTAAGAAAGCTAAAGTTAAAGTTGACGTAAATGCGGCAAAAGACGTCGTTCTCAATCTCTCTACTTTAGTTATGGAACGTAACGCACTCGCGAAATAATTATGAGTCTTGTACTAGCTAAAGGCGAAGAAATTATTTACGAACGTAATTATGCTAAAAGCTTTGGTGGTGGCATAGGTAATATTACCATTACTAACAAACGCTTTATTAGTATGGTTACTAGCAAGCGTATTATTAAAAGACATGAATATAAAGTAGATGAGGTCGGCATTGTAAAAACTAACGTTACACCAGTGAATGTCTTATGTTTTATTTTAACTGCAGTTTATGGTCTTGTTGGCTACTTTTTCTTTGAACTTCCGAATTTGGCAAAACAAGCTGAAAATCTCGAAGCTTTTTCTAAATTTCCATTAGTGCAACCATTAATGTGGATCTGTATTGCATTAGCTGTAATTTCTTTGATAATTGGTTTATTAAGTTTAAGAAATGGCTTTTACATTAAGATTAATGCACAACAACGCAATTATTATAATCCTGTTTCAACAGTTGGTAGTGCTGGAAAAGTTAAGCCTATTAAGTTGAGACCCAAATTAAAAGATGCAGAAGAAATAATGAGTTCTGTCCCTGCAGTTTTAGCAAAAATAAAATATAATTTGGCAAACAAACAATAAATTTGGAGCACATGAAAATGTGCTCTTTTTGTTAATCAAAGATGTTTTATCAGTTTGCATCATCTTCTTTTTTTATGGCTCGATTTAAGATAAAATAAAAAAGTGTGTTTTAGATGAACAAATTTTGATTCATTTTAAACCAACTTAATTTATTTTTTAAGAGGAGTTATCGAAGATGAAGCCAGTATTGATTACTATTGCCGGTGGTTCCGCTTCAGGTAAAACGACCGTTGTAGAACAAATTTTTAAAGCTTTAGGAAATGAAGATTTGATAATTATTAAACATGATGACTATTATCGTTGTCAGGATAATATGTCGCTTGAAGAGCGAAGACTTACTAACTATGATCATCCTTCATCTTTGGAAAACGACTTATTGCTTAACGATTTAAAAAAGCTTTTAAATGGCGAAGCCATCGATAAACCATTGTATGATTTTGTGACTTACACCCGTAAAAAAGAAACAGAGCATATCGAGCCTAAAAAAGTCATTATTTTAGAAGGAATTTTAGCTCTTGAAGATGAAAGAATTAGAAATATTTCAGATATAAAAGTTTTTGTTGATTGTGATGATGACCTTCGTTTTATTCGTCGCTTACAACGCGATATTAACGAAAGAGGCAGAACTATGGATAATGTTATTAATCAATATTTAAAAACAGTAAAACCTATGCACCATCTTTTTGTAAATCCATCTAAACGATATGCCGATATCATCATACCTAACGATTATCATCATGATGTCGGTTGCAAGATGTTAATTAGAAACATTAAATCTATCATCAAAGAATGAACGATATCAATTTTAAAATAAATCTTGAATTAGAGTCATAATTAAGGTACTATATTATGGCAAATGGACCATTAGCTCAGTTGGTAGAGCAGCTGACTCTTAATCAGCGGGCCACAGGTTCGAGTCCTGTATGGTTCACCATTAGAATTTTTGCGAAGATATTCGCATTTTTTAGAGAAAGAGAGTTGTGAGGGCGACTCTCTTTTTTTGTTAAGTGACACGCGAACTTTCCTGGTCAGTGGGTCGCGAAATCGTTTAATTTTAAATAAATAAATAAACTAAAGTGATTTGTTTCGTTATTTTTAATATTTTGGCACAGTATTTTTATGATAATGGATGATAAGCGATATCAGAAGTTGAAAATAAAATTAATTTATTAAATTGATTTACTAAAAAATTGCAAAAAGCACTGAAAATGTGAAGTGTTAAAGTTATAGTTGACAAGTGAAGTATTAAAAATTAAAATATTAACAAAAATTTAAAAAAAGGAGGAATTATGAGGAAAAAAAGTATTGTGCCGATACTTGCTCTTTTGGTATTAAGTGCATGTGGCGGTAAAGAAGAGACCACTTCTAACAGTGAAAATTCTTTGGGACAGTCGTCTAGTACGTCTCAAAGTTCAAGTGTTTCTCAAGAAGTGAGTGACAGCTTGTCTTTTAGTGATTCTGAAAGTGTAGAAACCAGCGCTACAGAGCCGGTTACTTTAAGCGAACAAGCTCTTGCGTCATTACAAGGGCAATTGGGTTTTGCTTATTCGCAAGAAAAAATGCAGGTTGCCATTAATTTTGGAGAGGATATTGTCGGTATTAAAATTATCGATGATGGTCAAGAAACTGAAAAAGCTTATTTTAACAAAGATGGTCTGCCTGTTTCTTATTTTTTAACGATAAATAATCAAATTCAAGAAATTCAATCTAGCGATTTTTTAAGTTGGGATCAATGTCACAATCCATTTGATAATTTGGTGGTTTCTGATTTTTCCTTCGTTGATGATGCCTTTGTTTTAAACGAAAGTAAAGTAGCGAAGGCTTCGATGTTTGTCGTGCCATTTGAAGAGGAGATCGAATCGTTAAAATTAATCGTTCAAGACGATGAAGTCGAAAGTATTGCAGTTGCAACCGCGACTAATCAATATCAATATGAGGTCGCTTTAAAAGGTAATGAAATTGTTTTTCCCGAAAAACCGGTTACGTGTGTTAAAGAGGCGGCTCATGACACTTTGAAAGTAGCTTTTGAAGAATTGAAAGAACAATCTTTTACAGTTTCTTATTTAATTAAAAAAGATGGCGATGACCAAGATTTAAATTATGAGTATAAATATGGCGATGACGCTTTCTTTGCAGACGTCAATTACGATGATGCTGTGCCTTTTGGCGTTGCAAGCGTTGAAGACAAATTATATAAATACACCTATGTCAATGAAGAACTTGTTCGTGGTGAGCTTTTAAAGAAAGAATATCGCGATTATGTTCCTGTATATGGCGAAGATTTTGCTTTGGAATTATTAGAGAGCAAGGGAGAGGGAGTTTTTGAAGCGTATGATTTAATGCTTGAAAATGAGAGCCTTGTTTCTGCCGTGGCTAAGTTGCTTGCTAAAGACGATAAAGCGATTGAATATGCAAAATCCGCTAAAAACCTTGCAGTTAAATTGGATGCAGATAATCATTTAAAAACAATTGAATTTGATTATGAAATTAGTGGTGGTGAAAGCGGGAAAGTAACTATTGAATTCAGCAATTTGAATTCGACGGTTATTGATTTTGACTTTTCACTATTGAAATCATTGGAAGAAGCAGATAATCCGGGCGACTGGAATGATAATAGTGCTTCAGAAAACTTTTAATCACAAGGAGGGATAAGAAATGAAAAAGAAAAATTTAATAATTGCTCTCAGTCTTGGATTAGTAATCAGTGCTATTACACGAGGTAGTTACATTAATATCTCTTCTAATGAAGAAAATTTCGATAATGAAAATAGTGATTCTTCCTTTGGTTTTGGAAATGCGCTTCAATTAGCGGATGGCTCAAAAGTTGTTACTTCGAAAGATACCAAAAATATCGATCCTTATGTAGGAGTTCAAGTTTCAAAAGAAAATGAAGGAAAAAGATCGATTCGCTTTTTTGCGGCTATTTCGACTTTGGATGTGAACGCTTCATTTACTAGAACGATGTATCAAGGTATTTCAAACACTATTACTAAAGAAAAGGAAGTATACCATTTAACTAAAGCTTACTCTTCGTTGAGTGATGGTGACACAGTCTATAATCCTAGTGATTATGGTAATAGTTATCACTATTTTATTACATACACCATGAATAACATCCCTGAAGCTCATTGGTTGGATACTTTAAAAGTGACGGTAAGAGTAGGTGAATTTTATAAATCGATCAATGCAAATGTAATGGGGGTAATCTTAAAGGAGCAAGGAGATAATCAAGATTTAACTTACACGCTGACTTCGGAAGGTCACTATAGTGTTGCAGCGGCAACCGATTCAATAAAAGAAGCGATAGTGATGCCTTATTATGGTAATTTTAAAGGCGGAGAAAGATACGTTGCAAGTGATTATGGCATTGTTGATTCGGTAGCAAGCAATGGCTTTTATCGTACTTCAAACACACTTTCTAATGTGAGTTTACCAGATACGATTGTTTCTTTTGAAAGATACGCATTCAGAAATTGCGATAAAATCACAGATTTTACATTTCCGAAAAATCTTAAGACAATCGCTTTAGATGGCTATGGAACTAACTCTTTAAGCGCGGTAGCTAACATGACTGGATTAAAACGTGTGCGATATGAATCGATCGCGTTGGAATCGGCGAATATCGATATTTTAAAATCGGCCACAGAGTTAGAAAGTCTTATTATCAGTGCGGAAGTTGCTTCTATTCCCGAAGGAACATTTGTCGCCTCTCTTAATCTTCAAGAATTAAAATATGAAGGTTCTAAAGCACAATGGGAAAATGTCCAAGTCGGAAGTATGAATTACGTTTTCCGCGATAATTATCTTGTTTGTACCGATTCTTTAAAATACAATCTTACTTTCGATCCTAATGGAGGTTCTTTGATAATCGATAATCATACATATACCTCTAGCGATCCGTATGTTATTAGCGAATGGGAAAACAAAAAAATTCAAGTTTTTTCAAACATTCCTACCTTTGATGAGCAACATCATTTTGAAGGGTGGTATAGTTCTAATAACTTTGAAGAAGATACTAAGCTTCAAACCAAAGAAATCGTCGTCACCGGAAATGTCACGTATTATGCAAAATATTCTGAATATTCCAATGATGATGGACATGATTACCAATCGGCGACTCCACTTGAATTAGAAAAAATTTATAGTCGTACCACTAGCGCCGATGGTTTAAAAGCATTCTACTTTAAATATACACCGCAAGTTACTGACGTATATTATTTCACGGACATTAAAACCGATAGTTACTCAGATAATATTGCATATTTATATGAATTAAAAGATGATGGAACGTTAGACGAGACTACATATTTAGATAAAGATGACGATAGTGCTTACGGCAACAGATTTTCTATCGGACATCAATTGGAAAAAGATAAAACTTACATTTTTAAGGCCGCTACGGAAAGCACTTTTTCTTATGGAGAAATGAACGTTGCGTTAAGAACCATCAATGGCGATAGTGAAGACGAAATACAGACGATTCAATATCAGCAACAAGTTGACGCAAGAGTCGGTTCCTCAAATTATAAAAGGTATTTTACTTATACTCATAATATCGATGAAAAGAATATAAGAATGAGTATTGAGTGTGATTTCTCACCGCAGATATCAATGGTTGCTTCTGATGAAACCGTAATCTTATCAAATGCATCAGTTTCTGCTTCAACAAAGGATAAATATGTTGATTTAAATGGATTACAACGCGACGAAACATATACTATTACATTTGGTGCAGTCGCCGGAAGACCATCAAGTGGCGAATGCACGATTGTCTTAGATCAAATTCCTAAAGGAGCTAACAAGAATAATGGTATTGAAATTCAACTTGATCAGTTGACTGATATCAATTGGAATGCAGGTGTTCATGAAAGCATTAGGAATAGCTACAGCGCCACTTATACATCTACATTTTCGGCAGTGTATTATTCTTTAGTGCCTTCTCACGATATGGTTGTAGAGTTAGAAGTCGAAGGGTTAAGTTACAGTTATCCGGTATATGCTTACATTGGAAACGAAAATGAAAATTCGGCTAGAGTTGGTGAACTAGGTTCTTCCGGCACCAATTCTTCCGGTTATCAGTATATATCGCCAAGCAGCGGTACAGCAGGAATTTATTTATCTTTAAAAGCTGATAACTACTATAGTTTCAAATTTATGGGTCAAAGTTCTAGCAGTTTTGTCCATTGTACATATTCAATTCAATTTAAGGTTACAGAGATAACGAGTACGTCTACAATGGAAGAACCCCATGAAATAGAATTCAATGATTTTGTAAGTGAATATTATGTTACAACTGATGTTATGGGATTCACTAATGTCTATGAATATTTTAAATTTACCATTAAAGGTGGTAACGTTAATAAAATGGAATTCTTTAGATCAGTCAATATCGAACTTTATAAAGTTGATGGCGATGAATTGACACTATTTGATCAATGGACGAATACGGATTTGATTACCAAAACCAGCGAGGGTGAAGATTTATGCCTCAATGATGGCGAGACATATATTATGAAAGTGGTTTATACAAACTACAATAATAATCTATTAAGATTCAGATTCTCATTGGCATAAAGTCAATATCAAAATATGTTTAGCCATTTAAGAAAATAGCGAGACAATTATTCTCGCTATTTTTAGTTTAAATACATTGGAAACAAACTTATTTTAAGTAGCCGAATTTTCTCACACTGAATTTTTTAAATATCAATTTAAACTCTATAATAATTCCTTTTTAATCGGGGACTTAAAGTCGCTAAGATTTCGTGTGGGGAAATGTTGTATAACTTGGCTAAATCGATCACTTTAATGTGTGATCCGATGATTTCAAGCGGTTTTGTAGGATCGAGAACTTCACGCGAAAAAAACATCATGTGATCCATGCAAGTTTTGCCAATTTGCGGTAAGTAATCTTCTTGATAAGCGATGGTCTTTCGTTTGGAATTCCATCCGTCGCTATATCCTAAAGGTATTGTGATGACGTTCCCTTGACTTTGACATACGCCAAGTTGATCATAACCTACTGTTTCTTTTTCGTTAACGTGCTTTATTCGATATATTGGCGCAAAACATTCTAGACAAGGTTTTAAATCCGAATATTGAGAACTGATGCCATAAAGATATAATCCGATTCGACATGCGTTCGTTTCGGGAATCGATTTTTCAATAAAGGATGATGATGAAGTGTGGATAATTAAAGAATGGAAATCTTTAAATTTTTGAAGCATCCGTTTGAAAGTTTGATATTGTTCATCAAACTTGTTTTCATCGGCAAAATGAGTATAAATGCCTTTGAGATTTAAATGACTATTTTTAATGATCGAAATTGCTTTATCGATATCTTTTTCAAGGATACCTAAACGATTAAAACCGGTTTCTAAAGCGAGATGAATTGAAAAAGGAATGCGACTTTTTGAGAGTTCTTCTAAATAGTCTATTGAAGAGATTGAAAGAGTTATTCGATAACTATATAGAATATTTAATTCGGTTGCCGGTTCAAATAAGAGTATTGGAGTTTGAATTAAATTTTTTCTAATTGAAATGGCTTCTTCAAATGTGGCGACCGCTAACATTGTTGCGCCCAAAGAAGAGAATAATTTAGAACACTCTATAAGTCCGTGACCATAAGCGTTGCTTTTCACTACAGCGATAATGTCTTTTCCAGATTTTTTACGTAAATAAAGAAAATTATTTTTCATGTTTTCAAGATTGATATTTAAAAAAGTCCGCATAATTTCACCCATTTAATGGTATGAAGGATGCGAACTTAAACATTCTAATTATTTTAATTTCAACGATGTTAATAAACTTTCAAATTTGGTAGCGGCGATACTTTCATCTTCGCCCTCTAATTCAATTGTGAAGGATGTACCACTCACGATGATGAGTGCCATAACATTCATAATCGATTTAAGATCGGCTCGTTCGTCGTTGATTACTAGCGTCGAAGCACATTTGTATCGATTGGCCTCAGCGACTAAATCTGCGGACAGTCGCGAGGTAAGACCGAGTGGATTATTGACTTTGCCTTCAATTTTAATCACTTTGACCACCTCCTAACATTAAAATTTTACAATAATATAAACTAGTTTAGCAAGGCTTTTCAAAATTATAGGATGGAAAAGTCTTTCTTGATGTATTATGATATAAACGAGGTGGAAATATGAATTATAAAGTTAGAAAAGCGATCATACCCGCGGCAGGTCTCGGTACTCGTTTTTTACCTGCGACTAAAGCACTTCCTAAAGAAATGCTTCCGATAATTGATATTCCGACAATTCAATATATTGTTGAAGAGGCGCGTCAGTCAGGTATTGAAGAAATTTTGATTGTTACTAATAGCAACAAAACCTCGATTGAGAAACACTTCGATGTCAGTTATGAACTAGAAACGCGCTTGAAAGAAAGCGGTAAAAACGAAGAAGTGAAAATGATTCGCGATATCGCCGAGATGGCTAAAGTTTATTTTGTCAGTCAAAAAGAACCCAAAGGTTTAGGTCATGCGATTTTGTGCGGCGAATCTTTTGTAGGAAATGAACCTTTTGCCGTGTTGTTGGGCGATGATTTAGTGATCAATCGCCATGGAGAACCGGCTTTAAAACAGTTGATTAAAGCATACGAAAAAACGAATTCTTCAATTCTTGGAGTTCAAAAAGTCGATCAAAATGATGTTTCTAAATATGGCATTGTGGCTCCTAAAGAAAAAGTAAGCGATTTGTTTGAAATTTCAGATATGGTCGAAAAGCCAAAAGTTGAAGAAGCGCCTTCTTGTGAAGCCGTTTTGGGTCGCTATGTTTTAACTCCGAAATTATTTGAGTTATTGAAAACTCAAAAGCCCGGTAAAGGTAATGAAATTCAATTGACGGATGCTTTACAACGCTTTTTAGAAAGCGAAAAGATCTACGCTTGCCGTTTTGAAGGTGAAAGATACGATGTCGGCGATAAATTCGGCTTTGTAAAAGCCACGATTGATTTTGCTCTTGATCGAAATGATTTGAAAGAGAAAGTGCAAAACTATCTTAAAGGTTTAAAATTTTAGCTTCTATATCAATCTTGATATAGAAATCTCGTCATTTATGGTATATACTAATTAATGGTTTTTATTAGGAGGAAATAAGAATGGAAGAAAATACCAAAAAATCTTTCCTTTCAGTTGATGGAAACACGGCGACTGCGTTAGCTTCCTACAATTTCACTGAAGTGGCAAGCATTTATCCGATTACCCCATCTTCAACGATGGCTGAATTAGTCGAACAATACGCTTCAGAAGGAAAGAAAAACTGCTTTGGAACTGAAGTTAAAGTTGTGGAAATGCAATCTGAAGCAGGTGCATCGGGAACTGTACATGGTGCTTTGCAAGCTGGAGCTTTGGCGACAACTTACACCGCTTCACAAGGCCTATTGTTGATGATTCCGAATATCTATAAATGGGTTGGTGAAATGTTGCCGGCTGTTTTGCATGTTTCGGCCAGAAGTTTGGCGACACGTTCGCTTTCAATCTTTGGCGATCATCAAGATATTTATGCAGTGAGACAGACGGGCGTGACTATGCTTTGTTCTCATTCGGTTCAAGAATGTGCGGATTTAGCGCCTTTGGCACACTTGATTGCCATTAAATCTGAGGCTCCTGTAGTGCACTTCTTCGATGGTTTTAGAACTTCACATGAAATTCAAAACGTGGAATTCGTCGATAATTCCGAATGGAACAAATTAATCGATCAAGAAAAATTAGAAAATTTCAGAAAAAGAGCTTTAAATCCTCATACTCATGCCGTAACTCGCGGTGGGGCTGAAAATGACGATATCTATTTCCAAGGCCGCGAAGCTCAAAACCAACACTTTGCTAAAGTCGTGGAAATCGCAGATGAGTATTTTAAAAAGGTCAGTGAATTAACCGGCCGTGAATATGCGCCATTTGTTTATTATGGCGATAAGAATGCCACTCGCGTGATTGTGGCGATGGGATCAGTCACTGAAACCACTCGCGAAGTGGTCGATGCTTTAAATGCTAAGGGCGAAAAAGTAGGTTTAGTAAAAGTTCATCTTTATCGTCCTTTCGCTAGTGCCTATTTTGTTAAGGCTTTGCCAGCCAGCGTTAAAAAGATCGCTGTTTTGGATCGCACCAAGGAAATCGGGGCGACCGGAGAACCGCTTTATTTGGATGTTGTCGCTGCTTTACGTCAAGAAGGTCGCAATGTCGATGTCGTTTTAGGAGGTCGTTATGGTCTTTCAAGCAAAGATACGCAACCGAAACACATTAAAGCAGTTTACGATTTCTTAGATAGCGATAAAAATTGGAATTCATTTACGGTTGGAATCGTCGATGATGTCACTCACTTATCGATTCCGGTCGATGATTCTTTCCATGTTGAAGGTGATTACACTTCTTGCTTATTCTATGGATTAGGATCTGATGGTACCGTTTCGGCCAATAAATCTTCAATTAAGATTATCGGTGATGCTACCGGACAATATGCGCAAGCGTATTTCGCTTACGACTCCCGTAAAGCGGGTGGTGTCACTCGTTCACACTTGCGTTTCGGAAAAAAACCGATTCATTCGACTTATTATATTGAACACGCTGATTTCCTATCATGCTCGCTCGATAGTTATATTTACAAGTTTGATATGCTCAAGTGCTTGAAGATGGGCGGAACATTCTTACTTAACACCGATATTCTTCCTGATGAATTAGAAGCTAAACTTCCAAATCGTGTTAAGAAACAACTTGCTGATAAAAAAGCTAAATTTTATATTATCGACGCAAATGCAATCGCTGCAAAAATCGGATTAGGTCGAAGAACCAACACTATTTTACAAGCTAGTTTCTTCTACTTGAATCAAAACATTATGCCTTATGCCGAAGCTCAAGATTGGATGAAAAAATTTGCCAAGAAGAGCTATGCTAAAAAGGGCGATGAAATCGTAAAGATGAACTGGGATGCAATCGATGCCGGCGCCGATGGCTTAATCGAAGTCGAAGTGAAACCGGAATGGTCTTCATTACCTTTGAATCAAACCCAAACCGCTAGTGACGATGAATACTTTGATTCATATGTCAACGTTATCGGATCTTTAGATGGATACAATTTACCGGTATCTAAATTTACCGAATACGAATTATTGGATGGTACGATGCGCAATAATGTGACCTTTAAGGAAAAACGTTCCATCGCCGACAAAGTTCCGATGTGGATTAAAGAGAATTGTATTCAATGCGGACAATGCGCCTTCGTTTGTCCTCATGCAACCATAAGGGCCTTTATGCTCACTGATGAAGAAGTGAGTAAGATTCCGGGTAACAAGGATGTCTTAGATGCGCTTGGCGGACCGAACGTCAAAGGATTAAAATATCGCATTCAAGTGACACCGCGCAACTGTGTCGGATGTGGACTTTGCGTCGTTGAATGTCCAGGAAAACAAGGGCAAAAAGCTTTACAGATGGTTGAATCAAAGACACAATTTGATCAAGAACCCGCTGCTGATTATCTTTATAAAGAAGTTCCGTATAAGGAAGGATTATTCCCAACAACGACCGTTAAAGGCGCAAGTTTCTTGATGCCATATGTCGAAGTATCCGGAGCATGTGCTGGATGTGGCGAAACACCATATTATCGTTTGGTCTCACAACTTTTCGGTAAAGATATGCTAGTGGCCAATGCGACTGGATGTTCATCAATTTATAATGGTTCTACTCCTTTAACACCATTCTGCACTGATAAAAATGGTGAAGGTATCGCTTGGGCTAACTCGCTATTTGAAGATAACGCTGAATATGGTTACGGTATGAGAGTTGCAACCAACTATAAGTTGGCACAAATCGTTAAAATCTTAGAAGAAAATAAAGATAATGTCGAAGATGAACTTAAAGATTTAATCAATCAATATATCGAAAAAATCAAAGATCGTAAATTTGTAAGAACGATCGTTGATCGTTTAGTAAGTTTAATCAAGGCTTCTAAAAATGAAGAAATCAAGAAGGTTTTGGAATTTGAAAGAGATTTGATCGATAAATCAGTATGGATTGTCGGTGGTGACGGATGGGCTTACGATATTGGCTATGGCGGATTAGATCACGTTGTTGCCAATGAAGAAGACGTCAACATCTTAGTCTTGGATACCGAAGTTTATTCAAATACCGGTGGTCAATCTTCCAAATCTTCACAAACCGGTTCCATCGCTAAATTTACAGCTTCCGGCAAAAAGACTGCGAAAAAGAATTTGGCGATGATGGCGATTTCTTATGGTCATGTTTATGTCGCTCAAATCGCAATGGGTGCTAATAAAATGCAAGCGATTAAAGCTTTGCAAGAAGCTGAAAGTTATGATGGACCATCGCTTATCATCTGCTATTCGCCATGTCAAGCTCATGGTATTAAAGGTGGTTTAGCTAACTCGCAATTAACCGAAAAGAAAGCCGTTGAATGTGGATACTTCCCGATTTTCCGTTATGATCCACGTTTGGAAGCTCAAGGTAAAAATCCGATGCAGTTAGATTGCCCAGAACCGGACTTCTCTAAATTCAGAGATTTCGTGATGTGTGAGACACGTTATTCACAACTTCCGAAAGTTAATCCGGAACATGCTGAAGAATTGTTGACTAAATCACAACAATATGCGGCAATGCGTTGGAAGAGATTTAAAAAATTAGCTGATTAATACTAAAAAACCTCAATGCAAATTGAGGTTTTTTTAAATGCTATTTTTATTTGAAAATATAAAATTTATCAGTTTCTCTTTAGAAGGATAATCGTCGAGTGGATGAGACACCGCGTAAGAACCATTGGCGATAGCGAAGGTTAAGATTTGCTTTAGAGAGTTAGAAAGTGAATTTTTACATTCTTGATACATATATAGAACTCCGGCCATAAAAGCGTCGCCGGCACCAAGAGTATTTAAACAAGAACACTTAATAGCGGGTGACGAAATATGAAAATCATGATAATAAAGCTCAGCACCTTCTTGGCCTTTTGTAATAAATAATAAACAGTCTTTCTTTAAATTACTTGAAGAGATATTTAATATTTTTGCTTCATCTTCACTCATTTTAAGAATATCGCAAAGGGGAAGAATTTTAAGATATGTCTCTTTCATTTTTGCATTAGAAGCAAATAATGAAGGACGAAGGTTCACATCAAAACTGACTATCTTATTCTGCTTGTTTAAAAAACTCATCAATTTTTCCGTTTTTTCTTCGCCTTGCTTAGACGTTAATGGTAAAGAGGCAAAGTGAAAAAGGTCACATTCTGAAATTAGCATGTCGACGTTTTCATCGTTTAATAATTCATAAGCGCGATTTTCTTCAAAGTGAAAATGACGTTCTCCATTTTGATCGATTGAGACTTTGGAAACACCGCTTTTGTATTCTTCTTGTTGGGAAATAAAAGCGGTGATATTGGGATGATTAATTAAATCGTTTTTTAAAATCAATCCTTCTTTGTCATTGCCGATTGTAGAGCAAAAATAACACTTTTTGCCTAAGTGTGAATATCTTTTTGCGACATTATATGGAGCACCTCCAGCATAATATAGCGTTTCTTGCTCTTCGACGATATCTAAAATCATTTCACCAAATAACGCAATCATAAAGACCCTCTCTTTTTTTATTACTATAACACGATATCTAAATAAATAATACTGCTTATTTGAAAGACAAAAGGATTTGCATATGACTTGATTGATAATTTGATATGCCTTAAACTTGCATATCAAACAATTTATTTTGTTATGTTTATTTAAACAAGGCAATGTATAAAGATAATTATTTAATAAAAACTTTTTTCACTTATATAAAATTTTCTTATATTTGAAATTTTTAGTTTTGTCAAGGAAATAAAAGCAATCAAATTATCGGCTTTTCAATAATTGATTCACTAGTTTGCATTTATTAATATATGACAATTACTTAAAGGTTTTTTAGATATTTGTAAAATTTAATTGACGAAAAATTGCCTTTTGAATTATTATTGTATGTGGCACTAATTCGCCAATTGTAGTCCCGGTAAGACAAACAATTATTAGGAGGAATTATTCATGCAACGTCAAACAACTATTGCAAAAGCCAAAGACATTGAACGCAAATGGTATGTGGTTGATGCAGCCGACAAACCATTAGGTCGTTTAGCCTCAGAAGTCGCGGTTTATTTAACAGGCAAAAATAAAGCGATTTATACTCCAAATGTCGATTGTGGTGATTATATCATCATCGTCAATGCCGCTAAAGTCGCTTTCTCTGGTGATCAGGAAGCCAAAAAGTACTATTATAATGCTTCCGGTTATGCAAGAGGAATCAGAAAAAGATCTGCCGGAGTGATGAAAAGAGAATATCCGGTTGAGATGGTAGAAAGAGCCGTTTGGGGGATGTTACCTAAAGGTCGATTAGGAAGACAAATTTATAAGAAGTTATTTGTCTACGAAGGTAGTGAGCACAAGCAACAGGCTCAAAATCCTGAAGTGCTCAATTTAAAGTATTAGGAGGAAAGATAAATGCCAGCTAAGAAAAAAGCTCAGGACGTCGTCTATTATGGTACTGGGCGTAGAAAATCTTCAATTGCCAGAGTTTATTTGACTCCTGGTAAAGGTACAATCGTTGTCAACGGTAGAGATGTTAACGAATATATGCCATATCCAACATTAGTTATGGATTTGAAGCAACCATTAGTTTTAACTTCTTCCGAAGATAAATTCGATGTAAAAGCTACCGTATATGGCGGAGGATTTACAGGACAAGCCGGAGCAATTCGTTTAGGTATTGCTAGAGCGTTGTTAAATGTTACGCCGGAAATGCGCAAACCTCTCAAAGTAGCAGGAATGCTTACGAGAGATTCTCGTGCTAAAGAACGTAAGAAATACGGTCTTAAAGCTGCACGTCGTGCACCGCAATTCAGCAAGCGTTAATCGCAAATTACAAAATTCAAAAAAGCTTGGAAATTCTTTTTCTCCGGGCTTTTTTATTGTATTTTATCATCGAAGTAAAAAAAAGTATGTTTATTAGTTTTAAGATTTATAGCAATCAAATTTATAAAATAGTGTTTTCAAAATGATTTAAAACAAAAAGTCGCATTTTAAAGACTTAACTACAAACTATTATATTTACTTTTGCTTCAAATTGTGCGTAATAATATTGTGTCGGTTTGATATACACTCTTCTAGGGGGTTCGAGACCGACACTTTTTTATACACAAATTTTTGTTTTTCTTGTTTTTTTTTATCAATCCATGAGTATATTGCATAGACACATAGAGGCGGCAAATAAGATTCCGGCGATTGGCCAAACGACCCAAGTTATTTCCCAATTACTTGTTAAAAAGCTCCACGCAAGATAAATAGCGGTGATGGTTAACCAGTAGACCGAAGAGATGGTTTTCTTAATACGGATCTTTCTTTGATCCTGCTTAGCATAATTTTTTTCCTTTAATAGTTTTTGCATACTAGCATAGCGCACGCCGGCAAGAGTGAAAAGTGTCGCACCGATGCCCGCTAAAAATATTGTGACAGTCAACATAACTACCATGTAAAACTCTTCTTCCGTGACTAATCCTACAAAAAGCGGAATTGGAGAAAGAATGCAAAGACAGGTGGCGATGATATTGATTTTTACATAAATAGGTCGATAGGCTTTTTGTTGCTCTTTTACAATACCATCTACACCATATTCCGTTTCAAATGGTTCTGTATCCATGAACTCGAAAGGAGTGTTTTTAAACCCACAATAGACGAAAATCGCCACAGCGACAGCAACAAGAATTAGTAGTATAGCAATTCCTACTCCAGCAGCAAAATTTTCTGAAATAGAGTATTCTGGAACTTCCGTCATGGCACTTAAAAGGAGCAATGGAATTATGGAAAATATGCATAAAAAAGTAGCCACGGCAATATTTATGGATGCCTGTTTTCTACATTTTAAGAATTCGTTTGCAAGGGAAAGAGAAATACGTTTAACAGAAACATGGTCTGCCTCGTCAGTAAATTCTTCGTCTTCAATCTCGTCTTTAAGAAGATAATCCGTCGTGACGCCAAAGAGCTGACTTAAAGCTAGAATTTTTTCTAAATCCGGTATGGTTTGTGCGCTCTCCCATTTGGAAACCGCTTGACGTGACACTTGCATTTTTTCTGCAAGCTCCTCTTGTGACCAGCCGTTCTTTTTCCTTAAATTTGTTATTTTTTCTGCTAAAATCATTTTTCTTTCCTCCGCAAGAATTTGTTAATGGATATAGCTATTTGTTGCTAATAAAATCATAGCGTATTTTGTGGTTGCTCTCCACCAATTGGTAGCTAGAAATTTGTCAACTTGGAGTTGCATAGGGTTTTTATTGGTTTACCATCCGCAGTGTTATAAAACGAATGATCACAATTTTTAAAACATTGATCTAGTTACATAAAACAGTTTCGTTTTTATGTTATTCTTTTATAGTTATTAACCATATCTTTTAATGGTGAAATAATGAAAAAATTATGGATTCGGATTGTTTTATTGATCTCCATTACCGCATCATTGATATTAATCGGCAATGATTTTGCTAGAAATCAAGAAGTAGCAGCAACTATAGAGAAAATTGTGTTTATTGATCCTGGACATGGTGGAAAAGATGATGGAGCTTCTAGAAATGATGTGGTTGAAGATGAGATTAATTTAAAAATTGCTTCAAAACTTTTTGAAATATGTGCTTTAAATAACTTTGTAACTTACATCACCAGAAGTGGTGATTATGATTTAGCATCGCAATATGCCAAAAATCGTAAAAGGGAAGATTTAAAAAAAAGAGTTCAAGCAATAGCCGATGCGAATGCGGATCTTTTTATTTCAATTCATTTGAACGCTTTAAATGACGAGACAGTTCACGGACCTATGGTCTATTATCGTTATGGTGATACCGAATCAAAAACTTTAGCTGAAATCGTACAACAAGACTTAAATGAACTAGCCAAAGTTAATAAAAAACCGCATAGTGAGGATTATTATTTATTTCGTAATGCTAAGTGCAATGGCATTTTGATTGAATGCGGCTTTATATCCAATTATTCTGAGCGACAAAAACTTTTGCAAGAATCATATCAAAATGAATTGGCACAAGTTATTTATGGAGCTGTTTATAAATATTTTTCAAAAGCCATTTAGTGGCGGAACAATTATTGCTTTTAATCATCGATAAATTACAAAACATCGTCGAGTTTAAAAACAGAATATATTCTAGCAATTTATAGTAAAAGACTTTTTATTAAAAATTTAAAATGATATTGATTTTCATTAACGATTATTGTATTATAACTAAGCGTTGGGCCTGTAGCTCAGTTGGTTAGAGCGCACCCCTGATAAGGGTGAGGTCGTATGTTCAAATCATTTCAGGCCCACCAATAATGATTATTCGAGCACTAAGGTGCTCTTTTTTATGCCAAATTTATTGAACATTTTTATCGTTGCATATAACTTTTATGTTATTATTAAAATAATAAAAGGAGAGAAAACATGCGAGGAAATTTTGTTTATTGCAATCCTACCAAGTTATATTTTGGTGATCAATCTTTAAATTATTTGAAAGATGAATTAAAACATTACGGCTCCAAAATTATGTTGATTTATGGTGGTGGTTCAATTAAAAAAACCGGACTTTACGATGAAGTTGTTAAAATTTTAAAAGAAAACGAGAAAGTTATCATTGAAGATCCGGGAGTTATGCCTAATCCGACGATTGAAAAATTATATGAAGGAGCTAAATTGGCGCGCGAAAATAATATTGATCTTATTTTAGCGGTAGGCGGTGGTTCGGTTATCGATTATGCAAAGGCGGTTTCGGCTTCGGCTTATTGCGCGGAGGATCCATGGGAAGAGTATTTTATAAAGTTTGAAGAACCGAAGTGCAAACTTATTCCTATCGGATGCATTTTGACTATGGTTGGTACCGGAAGCGAGATGAACGGCGGATCCGT
This sequence comes from uncultured Bacilli bacterium, assembly GCA_947588815.1. Taxonomy (GTDB): domain Bacteria; phylum Bacillota_I; class Bacilli_A; order RFN20; family CAG-449; genus CANQAG01. The sequence goes on along the minus strand of CANQAG010000001.1, from coordinate 46,872 downwards.
GATTACCAATCATCAAGCAAAAATGAAAGTTGGACATGTTTTTAATCACGAATTATTTCCAAAATTTTCTATTTTAAATCCGAAATATACATACACGGTACCAAAATATCAGATGGTTGCGGGCATTTTCGATATCATATCACATCTTATGGAACAATATTTCTCCGATGATGACGATAATACTTCCGATTATTTGATAGAAGCGTTAATGAAATCACTGATTAATAGTGCTAGAATTGCAGTAAAAAATCCTTATGATTATGATGCAAGAAGCAATATTATGTGGATTTCGACTTGGGCGTTAAACACTTTGGTCGCAAAAGGTAAAACAACCGATTGGACAGTTCACGCTATCGGACAACATATCGCGGCGTATACTGATGCAACGCATGGAATGACTTTATCTGCGGTTTCACTTGCTTATTATCGCTATATTTTAAAATATGGTCTTCCTAAATTTAAAAGATTTGCAATTGAAGTGTGGAATGTGAATGTAGATAATAAAACCGATGAACAAATAGCCTTAGAAGGATTGAAGGAACTTGAAAATTGGATGCGTGAGATAGGCTTAGCCATGAGCATTAAAGAAATCGGAGTCAAAGAAGAGATGATTCCAATGATTGCAAAAACGTATCGCGCTAGCGAAGGCGGATATTATAATTTAACAAATGATGACGTTGAAAAAATATTGCGTCAATCGCTCTAAAATTTAAATTATATATTAGTTGAAAAAAACATCTAATAATGCTACTATTAAGTAGCATTTTATGGGCACTTAGCTCAGTCGGGAGAGCGTTTCCTTCACACGGAAGAGGTCGTGGGTTCGATCCCCTCAGCGCCCACCATATTGAAGAAATTAGATTGATACAATGTGTCAATCTTTTTTTTATCTTGATCTAAGTTATATTTTCTAGGACCTTTTTTGACATTTTAAATAGCGTGGCAATGATAGATAAATAAAAAGGCACATTTTAATTGACTTAATTCTTATTTTTGATATAATGTAAGAAAAGTAAGAATAATAAGGAGAACATATATGAACAACGAACAGGATAAATTTATATGGACCACTAAGATAACAAGTAAAGGACAAATTGTTATTCCAAAACAAGCGCGAGATGTATTTGGCTTTAAAGATGGAGATACATTAATTTTACTTGGTGATAAAAGTAAAGGCATTGCAATTGCAAAATACGATGATTATTTAAAATTTGCAGAAGAAATTTTTAAATTAAAGGAAGACAAAAATGACAACAAATAATATTATTGAAATTAATCATTTAAAAAAATATTTTAAAGACGTCAAAGCAGTTGATGATATTTCTTTTTCAATAAAAAAAGGGGAATTTTTTGCTTTTTTAGGTTTAAATGGCGCGGGTAAATCGACGACGATAAATATTTTATGTGGACAACTTAAAAAAGATGATGGGGATGTTGTTATTGGTGGCTTAAACTTGGATAATGATATTAGTAAAATCAAACCAAAACTTGGTACTGTTTTTCAAAATTCTATTCTCGATTCAAAACTTACTGTCTTTGAAAATTTAAAATTTAAAGCAGATTTATATGGCATGAGAAAAGAAAAATTTAAAGAAAATTTGGATTATCTTGCCGAAACTTTAGAGTTTAAAGATATATTAAATCGCGCTCTTTATAAATTAAGTGGGGGACAAAAAAGAAGAGTGGATATTGCTCGTGCTCTCATTCATAATCCTGAAATTCTGATATTAGATGAACCGACTACCGGACTTGATCCTAAAACAAGAATTTTAGTTTGGAAACTTTTATCTAACTTAAGATTAACAAAAGAACTTACCATCATTTTAACGACTCATTATATGGAAGAAGCCGATGAGGCAGATACGATTGTGATTATCGATAATGGGAAAATTGTAGCAAACGATACACCGAATAATTTAAAAAATAAATATGCTAATGATATTTTGAAAATATATAAGTATGCTGAACAATTTCCAGCCATACTAAATCAAAATCAAGTAAAATTTATAAAGACGGATAAAGCTTTAGAATTAGAACTAACAAATATCGAAGAAGCTAAAAATATAATCATTAATTATGGTAAATATATCTTTGATTTTGAAGTAGTTAAAGGAAAAATGGACAATGTTTTTTTAAACATAACTGGTAGAGACTTAAAGGAGCTTGCGATATGAAAAGTGAAATGAAAAAACTTTTAGCCTTAATAAACAGAAATATTAAATTATATTTCAAAGATAAAATGACCTTTTTTGTTTCTTTATTAACTCCGCTGATTTTAGTTGTTTTATTCTTAACGTTTTTAAAAAATGTCTATGCTGATACGATAACTGATCTTATACCAGAAGGAATAGAAGTTGATAAAAATACAATTGAAGCTTTTTGTGGCGGATGGTTATTTTCATAAATAATTTCTGTTTCTTGTGTAACGGTATCGTTTTGTTCAAATATAATGATCCTTGATAAATTGAATAAGGCAATTGATGATTTAAATATGACACCTGTTAAAAGATCAACGTTGTTAATATCCTATTTTATATCTAATTTTTTAACAACGTTTTTGATTGGTGTGATTGTGCTTATTATTAGTTTTATCTATCTTGGCTTTGTTGGTTTTTATTTAACCTTTTTAGATGTGATAATGCTTTTTGTATCAACATTTTGTATGTGTTTGTTTGGTAGTTTATTAGCATCAATTATTGGAACGTTTATATCTTCACAAGGAGCACATTCAGCTGTATCTACACTTGTATCCTCAATGTATGGTTTTATAAGTGGTGCTTATATGCCAATATCCCAATTTGGAAGTGGAATAAGAAATTTTTTAAGTTTTTTGCCTAGCACTTATGGAACTGTATTGTTTAGACAATATTATATGAATGGAGTCATAAATCAACTACAAACCGTAGAACATGTGCCTTCGGAAATAACAGAACAAATTAGACTCTCGTTTGACGGAAAGTTAGTGTTGTTTAATAACACAATACCTACTTGGACTCTTTTTGCGGTTGTAATAGGAACGAGCATAATTTTACTGGGAATATATATTTTATTATCTAATTTAAAAGGCAAGAAAAATTAATAATCAAGAAGATAAGCACAAAATAAATTGTGGTTTTATGATTTACTTGCAACTATGTGCATTGTATCAAAATGGTACTCTTTTATTATGTTATTAACCTCATTTTTTAGATTGAAATATGTTATAATTAAACAAAAGAATGTTTTGTGATAATAATTTAATTTTAAAGTAAATAAAAACTAATCAGAGTTGTGGAGGAATTTATGAAGAAAGATACAGAATTATATAAATTTAAGACTGGTGATAAAAGAAATTTGAATTATTTATTGAATGACGAACTTTGGGTTTCTAATCTTTTAAATATGAATGATCCGACGGATTTAAAAATATATGTTAATAAGAAGACTATTAAATATAGAGACGAGGATATGATAAAATTTTATAATTTTTTAGCATCGGGTATTTATTGTATTTCGTTTACTACAAATTTTGATAATGAAAGAATGTGGGATTATTATTCTGATGGATTTAGAGGATTTGTGTTATGTTATAGTTATTTAGACATTAAATCTACATTAGACAAATATGGATTAAAAGGAAATGATAATAAAGTAAAATATGATGATAAAAGTTTTGATTTTACGAAAGTTTATAAAAAGTTTATCAACGGAAAAATAGATGAGGTTGTAGAATGGGAGGCGTTTTTTACAAAAAATCAAAGTTGGAAAGATGAAAAAGAATATAGATTCTCCATCAATACACCAGTAAATTTAGGTAGTAACGAAAAAGGATTTCCATTGAAAGATATTAAACCGATACGTATTATTGTTGGATTTAAAATAAACCAAACTTCGTTGAACTTGATTAAGAACTATTGCAAGAAAAATAAAATTAAGTTACAAATGTATATGCCAAGATTTGATAAAATTGAAAAAGATTATAAATTAATTGATCTTCGTTAAAACATAACTAGAAAAAAGCAGCAAATTAATTATAAAAACATGAAAATGGGTTAATTATAAAAGTAAGTGTAACAAATAAAGAGAGAAAATTGAAAGAATAAAAAATGTAATAAAAAAACTGAAAATTAAGCTTAATTAAATTTTAAACTTCAAAAATAATGAGGACTTAAACAAACAAATTAACTTCAAAAATAAGGTCAAAATTAAAGAAACCAAAAGAACAATCAATCATAAAAATTGAAAAAAAACATAAAGAGATTATAATAAGACTTATAAGACACCAAAAATAGGCACACAAAAACAAGTTAACAGCAATAATTCAAGTAATTCCAATGTTAACCGCAAAAATATCGAATTGTTTTAAGAGGTATCTGTTGCCTATAAAAATTCAAAAGAATTATTTAATTTTGATTAATGATGGGGTCAAATTTAATTGATTAAAATCTATTGCTTTTGAGCTATTAAGCATTTTTTAAATAAAGTTTAATGAGAGTTTTCTATATTTTGAATTTCACAAATGTGTGAAGCAAAACGGCACAAATGTGTGCAATGGAACACCACAAATATGTTCAAAAAAACTTTACAATCAATAGATAATAAGCTATGATTTTGTATGAGGCGATATAATGGAATATAAAAAACGTATTATTGATAAACTTTTAAAATACAAGTTAGAAGCGTTTGGGGCAGCTTTAATTGTTGGTCCAAAAGGATGTGGTAAAACAACAAGTGCCAAACAAATTGCTAATACAATCATTGAATTTGAAGATGAAGATTATCGAGAACAATTATTAAAAATTGCAGAAATACAGCCATCAAAACTTTTGCAAGGTAAAAAACCAATTCTTTTTGATGAATGGCAAGATTCACCAAAAATATGGGGTGCTATAAGAAAATCTATTGATGATACAGGTGAAGTAGGTATGTATATTTTAACTGGTTCTTCATCGCAAGAAGTAGATACCCCACATACGGGAACCATGAGAATTTCTAGACTTAAAATGTTACCTATGAGTCTATATGAATCAAATGAATCTAATGGAGAAATATCATTAATGGATTTATTTGATTGCCATGATGCTTTTAAAAGCTGTGTTTCTAACTTGAGTTTTGATGATTTAATTTTTGCTATCTGTCGAGGTGGTTGGCCTCGTTCACTAGGTTTGGCTAGTAGTAGGGCAAAATTGGAGATTGCAAAAGATTTGTTTGTGCAAACATATTCGGTGGATATAAATAAAATTTCTAATACAAAAAGAAACCCCAAAATAGCACAAACCATCTTACAGTCATATAGTAGAAATATTTGTACTCTCGCGGAAACAAATACTATTTATGCTGATGTCGCAGCAAATTTCGAACTATCAAAAAATACATATTATGACTATATGGAAGATTTAAATAAATTATATATTATCGATGATATAGATGCGTGGTGCCCTTCGATAAGATCAAAAACCGCGATTCGTTCATCTAAAAAAAGGAACTTAATAGATCCATCTATCGCAGTTGCTGCAATGGGTTTATCACCAGAATTTTTTAATAGAGATTTTAATACATTAGGTTTTTTATTTGAATCCTTATGTATTAGAGATTTGAAAGTATATTCACAATCACTGGATGGAAGAGTTTCTTACTATAGAGATCGATATGGCTTGGAAGCAGATTGTGTTTTGCATTTGAATGATGGAAGATATGCATTAATAGAGTTTAAACTAGGTGAAGATGGCATCGATGAAGGGGCTAAACATTTATGTAAAATTGAAAGATTAATCATAGGACATAATGAATCTAGTAAACAGGGTAAATTAAGATTACCAGATTTAAAGATTGTAATTACTGCGACTAAATATGGATATAAAAGAGAAGATGGTGTTATGGTAATTCCAATTGGTTGCTTGAAAAATTAAAAGTATACATAAAAAAATATAGAGTCTATTAAACTGAGGATAGAATTATATATTATTAGAATTTAAAAGAAACTTATTAGTTTTGGATTATTCTTTATTTTACTTATGAATTCTAATAAATTTCCTTTTATAAATTAATAGCAAAAGGTTGGTAAAAAATAATTTTTATCTAAACACATTCATTAAATAATAAAACTTAAAAAATATAGCATAAACAAATAAAGTAAAACAAGTTATCTAAAAATAAAAATAATTTATTATAACCAGCTTGCATTTGCGTTCGTTTGCATGCATCCATATTGAGTAATGTGGTGGCGGACGTTCAACTTACTATGTGAAAGTAAAATAAACTCCCAAAAAAGTTCATACTTTGGGAGAATGAAAATTTTTTTGGGAGATTAATGAAACAATCGTTCGTCTTATTTTTATCCTCTTTTTATTGCTTAAAAATTGGATTGCAGATTTTTATAAATTACGGTTTACTTGCAATTATATTAGTGCAATTCTACTTTTAATCTAAATGAAAAAAGCAACACAACGTTGCGAAATGAAAGTGTTGCAAAATGAAACGAAGAAGAAAGTGGAAAAAGGAATAAATTGAAAGAAAATAATAAATTTGATAAGATAAAAATGTCCTTAAAGAACACCAAAAAAGCATAATGAAAAGAAAGTGTCGAAAAGTTCAATTGCAACACTTTAGGAGAGTTTAAGCTATTAGATGTTCAAGAGGATAAACACTCATGGTTTATGGTTGGCAATGAGTGTTGGTTTCAACAGAACTTCATCTTTTGGAATGAGATGAATGTTCAATTTGTTTAATAAGTCTTTACCAAACGTATTGGCAAAGACGGCATAGGGAGTAGAAAACCCTAAGCTCTTACGAGGCGTAGAATTGATATGTGAGAAGATCAAATCTACGTCTTTTTGAGTTAAAGAATCAAAAAATTTTCCTTTAGGTAAAATGTAACGAATAAATTCGTGATTTTAGAAAAGGAGGTAAGCGGAAAGTAGTAATGCTTGAAAACTCCTTAAATTAGAAAACGGAGTTAGTGATGAGCGACAATCACTTATTCCATTTAAAAGGTAAAATTGATACAGAACGAGTTGAATTTCATTTAGAACGTTTACAAAGTTATACGGAACGATTTGTATGTATAATTTTGCTACGTTAAAAGAATTATATTGGCACAATGTGTCAGTCTGTTTTTTTGCTGAGTTTGATATCAAACTTATAGGTGTTGGAATAGTATTCTAGTTTATGAACAAAGTGGCAAATTAAATATAAAAGCATCAAAAATTGCCTCATAGTTCATTGATTATTCTCACAAAATATACTATAATTTGTGAGAATATGAAAGGGATTGTGAGAATGAGATACTTTGATTATTCAAAACTTAAAGACAGGAAATGGCCTAAGGAAGTAGTTAATTACGTAGGATTGATTCACGAATATAAAGGTAGACAGCAACTTTATTTAAAGCAAAAGCCAGAAGAACTTAGCAAATTGGTGGAATTAGCCAAAAGACAATCCACTGAAGCTAGTAATGATATTGAAGGCATTAGAACTACGAATTCTAGACTACTTCAGTTGATGAACGATAAGACCACTCCTAAAAATCGTAATGAAAAAGAGATACTTGGATATAGATATGCACTTAACTTGGTTCATGAATCCTTTGAATATATTCCAATTAGAAGTAACTATATACTTCAAATTCATAAGGAAATGTATCGTTTTATGGATGTGACTTTTGGTGGTAACTTCAAAGATACCCCAAACGAAATAGTTGCCATACATGAAGATAGTGTCAAAGAAGTTATATTTAAACCATTAGAGCCGTTTGAAACTCTGACCGCTATTGAAAGTTTGTGTGAAGAATATAATAAAGCGATAGGGGAATATGGAATTGATCCACTATTGGTAATACCGATTTTTATCCATGATTTTTTATGCATCCATCCATTCAACGACGGAAACGGAAGAATGTCTAGATTACTTACCACATTACTTCTTTATAAATCGGGATTTGTGGTTGGCAAATACATTTCTTTAGAGAAGAAAATCCAAATCATGAAACCAGAATATTATGAAGCTTTAAGCGAAAGTTCAAAGGGATGGTATGAAGGAAACAACGATGATACTGCTTTCGTCAAATATTTACTTGGCACTATCTTAGCCGCTTACCGCGATTTTGAGGATAGAGTGAATGTCGTCTCCAAGAAACTATCTGCACTTGAAATGGTGAGAAATGCTGTTATTCAGAAGATTGGTAAATTCACTAAGAGCGACATCATGGAATATTGTCCAGAGATAGGATCTAGTTCAGTCGAGTCATCCTTGAAGCAACTATGTAAAGAAAGATTGATTGAAAAACGTGGTGGCGGACGTTCAACTTACTATGTGAAACTTAAATAAATTCCCAGCAAAGTTCGTATTTGGGAGAATAAAAACTTTTTTGGGAGATTAATTAGACAAGAGTTCATCTTATTTTTATCCTCTTTTTATTGTTTAAAAATTGGATTGCAGATTTTTATATACTTTTTAAACTAGTTTTTACATATTTTTCGGTATAATTTTATATTGAAATTGCATATTTTTATAAATTACGGTTTACTTTCAATTTATATTAGTGTAATTTTACCACAATTTATAAATTGTCTTAGCAATAAGCTTTTTATATAATTGAAATGGAAGTATAGGTATTAAAAATAAAAACAAAGGAGATTTATTTTATGATTTTAAATGAAACTTACACTTTATCCAATGGTGTTAAAATTCCTAAAATTGGTTTAGGAGTATGGGAAATACCTAATAAAGAAGTTATAGAAGCGGTAGAATTGGCATTTAAGATTGGATATCGTCACATCGATACTGCTGAAGCTTACGGAAATGAGGAAGGCGTCGGCTTAGCTTTAAAGCAATCAAATTTAACTAGAGAAAACGTGTTTATCACTTCTAAAATTCCCGCGGAAATTAAAGATTATCACTCAGCAAAAAAATGTATCGATAATTCATTAAATAGCTTAGGAACCGATTATATTGATTTAATGCTGATTCATGCACCACAACCATGGCATTTGTTTGGGCAGCCGAATCGATATTTCAAAGAAAATGTTGAGGTTTACAAAGCTTTAGAAGAAGCTTATGAAGCTAAAAAAGTAAAAGCGATTGGAGTTTCTAATTTTCTAATTTGTGATTTGGAAAATATTTTTAAAAATTGCAAAATTAAACCAATGGTCAATCAAATCCTTACGCATGTCAATAATACGCCATCTGAACTCATCGAATTTTGTAAAAGACATGATATTGTCGTTGAAGCATATTCACCGATTGCTCATGGTAATGCGCTTAATAGTGAAAAGATTAAAGTCATGGCTGAAAAATATAAAGTCAGTGTTGCACAACTTTGCATCAAATATACTTTACAATTAGGACTTGTTTCATTGCCTAAAAGCGCTAATTACAATCATCAAAAACAAAATGCTGAGTTGAATTTTGAAATTAGCGAAGAAGATATGAAATTATTGTTTTAAGGATTATTGCTTGCTGATCTTCTTACTTTTGTTATTTTTTCTGATTAAGAAAATTATTAAGCAAGCAATGGCGGCAATGATAATAAAAGGTGCACTATAAGCTAAGAAAGAGACAAAACCAAGTCCAAGAGATGCTAAATAATCCGGATAATCACCTAAAAAACTAGATTGCTGATTATCGTATTGATAGTAGTCGATTGTCACTGTGGCATAATCAACTTGACCATTTAATTGATCAAGTTCAGCATAAAGATATTTTAAAGTTGAATTAATATCATCAAGATGAGATGTGATTTGAATAATATCGTTAATTGAAGGATTTTCTAATTCGGCTAACATCTTTTCGTATGCTGCTTTAGAAGCTTCGTAAGTTTCAATGCTAGCCTGTATTTTGTTATAGGTGGAAGTAACGTCTTCGGTCGATATCGACTTATTAGTTATTCCTTCGTTTGAATCGATGGTGTTTAAAAAATCATTTAACTTGTCGGTTGGAATCTTATAAACATATGTCGCGTAATAATTGCTTGAATCATTTGAACGTGAAATATAACCACCAAGCGTTATCAAATTGGAATTTATCGATTTTATAGTTTCTTCGACATTAGAAGATCTAATAGTATATTGAACGTTATATATAACTTTTCGTGACGAATCAATGACCAATTGATTGTCGGGTTCCAAGGCGCTTCCATTGCCACCCGTGTTCTCACCCTCATTTGGATGATATTCAGTTGAATTGCCGGAAGAACAAGATACAAGTGTGATAAAAGAGAGTAATATTGCAACAACAATTTTCAATTTTTTCATAAGTTTTTACCTCCTATTAATTAGTACATTATGATAGATGCAACGAAAAAAACCAGCGATATTACCATTGAATAAGGCGCAAAAATATTTTCTTTTTTGATAATTGTTAACGCTAAAATAAAACTTATAAGCGTTGTAAACAATCCTAAAGGAAATAAACGATAAGTAATCAATGAAATACAGGCAAGAACAAAGGCGATAATATCTCTATATTTTTCGCGTTTTCTTTTCTTGTTAGATAATTCTTGTAATGTTTCATTGCTTACTATTGGGGAAGATTCTCGCCCGATAATGGTATCGGCGGAAACATTTAAAACCTTACATAAAGTCTCTAATTTATCTAAAGTCGGTATAGTTTGGTCGGTTTCCCATAAGCTAATCGATTGTCTAGACACTTCAAGTAAATTAGCTAAATCTTCTTGTGACATATTGTTTTTCTTTCTCGCATTAGCGATATTTTGTCCAATGTTCACTTTTATCACCTCATCGTTATTATAGACTTTTGCCTTCTTGCAAAGTACCAATTGACAATTGGAATTTTGTCTAGTCACACTTGCAAAACTATTGTATCTTAAAAATTTTATAATGTAAACTTTTGATAAATTAAAGAAAATATAATTAAACGTGATAGTAAAATTAGACGATTTTCGGATAATAAAGTTTTTATTTTTTTGTAAAATAAAAGCGTATATTCTTTTAAAATGAATATGATATAATTAAATATAGTATTAACGAGGTAACTATGACTAAGCAACAAAGAAAGTATTTGATAAATATTGCTTTATTGATTGCTGTGACCGCTTTGGCACTTTTTTTTGTGTTAAAAGATGATCCGACCGCTATTTTTGAAGCGATTGCTAAAGCTGATTATCGTTATCTTATTTTAGCGGGAGCATTAATGCTTGTTAGTTTTGCAATCGACGGTTTAATTCTTACAATATTGGCGAGATTATATAATCGCAAATATAAATATTACAAAGGTTTTTGTAATGGGATGATCGGAACTTTTTTTAACGGAATTACACCTTCGTCTAGCGGTGGACAATTTGTTCAAGCGTTTACTTTTTCTAAGCAAGGAATAAAAATAACCAATGCAGCTTCGATTTTGTTTATGCAATTTATAGTTCATCAGATAGTTATAGTTTTATACGGCATTTTAACTTTTGCTTTTAAATTTAGTGAAATGTCTGCAATTTCCGGTACTTTCAATTTATTTGGTTTTGAATTTAATGTCATCGGACTATCAATTTTAGGTTTTGTTATTAATGCCTTAGTGATTGTCGGTCTTTTTTCTTTGGCGTTTTCAAAAAAAATTCATAAATTAATTGTCAATAGCGGAGTCAATCTATTAGCTAAAATGAAAATAATAAAAGATCCTGAACAAAAAAGAATCGATATCAATACGAAAGTTGAAACATTTAGAATTGAATTTAAACGCTTATCGTCAAATATCAAAATTCTTTTGGTGGTAATCGCTTTAAAATTTGTGCAATTGACGATTCTTTATTCGATACCTTTTGTGATGGGCATGGCGCTTGAAATAAATATGACCCACAATTTATTCGAAGGTATCTCCTTAGCTAGTTTTGTAAGCATGGTTACTTCTATGGTTCCAATTCCCGGTGCTTCAGGCGGTGCTGAATTAGTGTTTACCGTGATGTTCCGTCAATTCTTTGATGGCACTATTCCCACTGTCAATGCGGTTAACCTCTTGTGGCGTGGATTTACTTTCTATTTCGGTTTATTCTTGGGAGCGATAGTTTTCTTCTCGTATCACGAATCGCCCAAACAAGAAGCTTATCGTGCCAATACAAGAACAATGTTAGAACTTGAAATCATCAATCTAGCCGAATATCGAAAAAACAAAACTAATGAAAAAGAAGTTAAAATTGAACCAATCAGAGAAGATCAGATTGAAGATCATTTTAAAAAATTGAAAGAAGATCTCAAAGATCAATTACATGAAAATGAATTGGCTGTTAAGCGTGAAGATGAGGAAAAGAAGAAATGAGAATCGGTTTATTCAGTGATACCTACCCTCCGGAAATAAACGGAGTTGCTACTGCGACAAGCACATTGGCGGAGATTTTCAAAAAAAACGGACACGAGGTGTTTGTCGTCACTACAAATCCGTATTCTAACCATGTGATTTACGAGGATAATATCATTAGAATCCCTGGAGTAAGACTGAAAATGCTTTACGATTATCATCTAGCATTTTTATTTAATCGTAAGGCGGCACTTTTGATTCGCAAGATGAAATTAGATGTCATTCATATTCAAACGGAAATCGGAATTGGAATGTTTGGAAAAATTCTGGCTAAAAGATATGATATTCCGTTGGTTTATACGTATCATACGATGTATGAAGATTACACTTATTATGTTACCAGAGGGCATTTTGATCGAGCTGCTAAAGCGATTGTTAAACGGTTTTCCAAGACGATGGCTGATTCATGTTCGGAATTTACAACGCCTTCACAAAAAACCAAAGAAGCTTTAAGAGGCTATGGCGTCAATCGTTATATAAATGTGGTTCCTAATGGAATCGACATTAAAAAATTTGATCCGGCACAATTTTCACCGACAGATTTTGATCATTTTAGAAAAAAACATCATCTTGAAAATAAGAAAATTCTACTATCTTTAGGAAGAATAGCCAAAGAGAAATCTATCGATTTTTTAATTCGCGGATATGCTACTTTTTTGCGTGATACCAAAGATCAAGAGACGATGCTTCTTGTTGTCGGTGATGGACCGGGCAAAAAAGAATTAGAGGCATTATCTTTGGACTTGTCGATTGGTGATCGGGTGTTGTTCTTGGGTAAGGTACCTCACGAAGATGTTCCGTTTTATTATTCTTTGGCAAACTTATTTCTTTCGGCGTCGACGAGTGAAACGCAAGGCCTAACTTACATTGAAGCGATGGCTTCTAAAACGATTGTGCTTTGTCGTTACGATGATAATTTACGTGAAGTAATAGATGATGGGGAATCAGGATTTTTCTTTTATGATGAGGTAGGATACGTAAATCTTTTAAAGAAAATTTTAGGATTAAGTGAAGAAATGTCAGCTAATATAATTGAAAAAGCGTTTATAAAAGCTGAAAATTATTCGATCGATACTTTCTATGAAAAGATGTTGGAGGTCTATAAACGTGCCATCCGCCGCAAGTGGTAAAGTTATCGATAAGATCGTATTTGTTAAAAATAAAATTAAAATAATTTTTAATAATGCGGAAGATTTATTAATATCCAAAGAAACATATGCTCAATTCTTTTTATATCCCAATAAAGTTTTATCAAATCAAGAATTTTGTGAACTGATCGCGTATGAAAATATTAATGAGAGCCGAAAGTATGCTTTTAAAATTGCTTCAAATCGCCTTTATTCCAAAAAACAAATGAAAGACAAATTACTGAAGCGAGGACTTTTTGATCATGAAGTGGAGCAAATAATAAAAGAATTGCAAGAAGTAAATCTACTTTCTGACCAAGAGTATTTAGAAGAGACCATAAGAGAAGGTAAATTAAAGCGATATGGTTCAAATCGAATTCAACAACGATTAAAAGAAGCAGGAATTAAAGACGATAAATCTGTGCGGGAAAATTACACACAAGATGAAGAAATCGAAAATTTAAATCTTGCGTTTGAACAAGCGAAAATAATTTATCAAAATAAAAATTTTGTAAAGCAAAAAGAAGCGATATTCCGGTTCTTGAAAAATCGTGGGTTTGAAACAGAGATGATAAATTCAATTATTGAAAACTTAAAGTATGATCATCAAAAAGAAATAGAAATATTGAAAAAGGAGACAAGGACGCTTTTTCACACTTTGAAAGTACGCTATAATGAGGAAGAATTAATGACGATTTTAAAACAAAAGATTTTGGCCCGTGGCTATCGTTATGAAGACGTTAAAGAAGTATTGGAGGAATTTTATGGAGAAATTTATTAATGAATTACAAGATGGCGATAATAAACTAGAACTTTGTTTATTAGTCACTAATGTCACTAAAGGTGTGTCTAATGCCGGAGCTCCATACCTTTCGATTACTTTTCAAGATCGAACAGGAATTATCGATGGTAAAAAATGGGATGTCAGCGAAGAAGATGTCGAAATAGTAAAAGTTGGATTGGTGATTAAACTTTTAGCTGATGTCATTGAATATCGTTCTACATTGCAATTAAAAATTTTAGGAGTCGCCTCAGTCGATCAAAAAATGGTTGATTTTACTCGATATGCACTTCCTTGTCCGACTGATGTTCATGAATTGGAAAGAAAAATAAACAATTATATTCGTGAAATCAAAAATGATGATTGTCGTAATATTGTGAACGAAATTGTTTTAAGCCATTATGATGATTTTATTTCATTTCCGGCCGCTACAAAAAATCATCATGAATTTGCTTCCGGCTTATTGTATCATACTGTTTCAATGGTTGAAATTGCCTTGATGCTTTGCACTTATTATCCTTCCTTAGATAAAGATTTATTGGTCAGTGGTGCTATTCTACATGACATTGGAAAAACTACTGAATTAAGCGGACCGATTGCTACAAAATATACTTTAGAAGGAAAACTATTAGGTCATATCACCATTATGGTAAGTGAAATAAAAGAAGTGGCCGATAAATTAAATATTCACGGGGAAATTCCCTTGCTTTTAGAGCATCTTGTGCTTTCACATCATGGTGAAAAAGAATTCGGCTCTCCGGTGGTACCATTGACTAGAGAAGCGGTCGTTTTACATATGATTGATGATTTGGATGCCAAAATGATGATTCTTGATAAAGCGCTCGACGGAGTCAAACCCGGTGAGTTTTCACTAAGAATTCAATCCATGGACGGAAGAATGTTCTATAAACCATTAAAAAATAAGTAAGTTGAAATAAGAGGCTGTGAATAATGCAGCCTTTTTAATTTCCAAAAACAAAGTTTGGTATCTATTTTTAAATGATATATAATATCTAAAGAGGTTATAGTAAAATGAGTGAACGTACCAAGAAAGTTTTGAAAATCATTACTAATGTTTTACTTGTTTTACTTTTTGTCGTCGCTTCTTTAGCTCTTGTTAAAAATTTGATGTATGAAGAAGTTATCGTTTCCGGTTCTTCGATGAACGATACTTTGGTCGATGGGAATTTCGGTTTAATTGAGACAACTTCTTGGGCTAGAAATAGTATTTCTCGTTTTCAAATCATTACTTTTAAATACCAAGACTACACTAATGACAAGGAACGTCTTTTAGTTAAAAGAGTGATTGGCTTACCAAATGAAACAATGAGAATTGACCCTCAAACTGGGGATTTATACATTAACGAAATTAAAACTGAACAATCTTTTTTGAGCGAAGTTAATAAAAGATTAACATATTCTTACGAATATCGTGGAAGTGAGCTATTTCTTGAAGGCTTAAAACTTGACGATGGAGAATATTTTGTGATGGGCGATAATCGTGGTAATTCGATGGATTCTAGAGGAGCAGTCGGAATCGTCAAAAGTGATCAGATTACAGGTGTTTTAAAAGTTATATTTGGTAAATGTGAAATCGATCTTGAAAATAAAACTTGTAGAAGTGGGACGAAAGAGTATCGTTCGTGGATGTTTTTTTAGGTAATAGTTATGCAACAAAAAGGAGTTCAGTGGTTTCCGGGACATATGCAAAAAGCTTTGCGCCAGATTGAAGAAAAATTAAAACTTATCGATGTGGTCATTGAAATTGTCGATAGCCGAGTTCCTTTATCGAGCAAGAATCCTTTCTTAAATCGTTTAATTGCTAATAAAAAGCGACTTTTGGTAATGTCTAAAAGTGATTTGGCGGATATGGAAACCGCCTTAAAATTCAAGAAATATTACCAAAATCAAGGATACGAAGTGGTGCTTGCGGATTTGTCTAAAAAAACGGACATCGAAGAAATAAGATTGCAAGTTGCAAAATTGGGACAAGAAAAAAATGATCGTTATCGTTATCGAGGATTAAAGCCTCAACCTTTAAGGACGATGATTTTAGGCATTCCCAATGTCGGTAAATCAACTTTGATCAATCGTCTAAGCGGTCGTAACGCCGCCTCTATTGCCAATACTCCAGGACACACTAAAGCGCAACAATGGATCAAAGTCGATAAACAATTGGAGCTACTTGATACGCCGGGTATCTTACCGCCACATTATGAAGATCGCTTGACGGCGATTAACTTGGCTTTGATAGGCTCGATGAAAGAACAAAATGTGCCACTTACAATTTTATTGGATAGATTGTTTGTAGTTATTTTTGCTAAGAATTTAGTGCCTAACCTTGAATTGCGATATGGGATTTCACTTCAAGAACCATATGATCAAAACACGATTTTGGAAATGATAGCAAAGAGTCGTGGCCTTTTGCTAAAAGGTGGCGAAATTGATTATGATCGAGCTGAACGATTATTGCTAAAAGAATTCAAAGAAGGATTAATCGCTAAAATTGTCCTTGATGAGGTACCTTATGAGTCTTGATTATGAGCGTGCTCTTTATAAAAAAGGATATACGTTTATCGCCGGATGTGACGAAGCCGGGCGTGGCCCTTTAGCAGGACCGGTAGTCGCGGCGGCAGTTATATTTGATAAAAATTATCGCAATGACGAAATCGATGATTCAAAGAAATTATCGGATAAAAAAAGGCGCAAACTTTTTCAAGAAATAAAAGAAAATGCCCTCGCTTACGAAATTACCATTATTTCTCCAGAAAAAATCGATGAAATCAACATTTATGAAGCCAGTCGTTTGGCGATGTTTGAATCGGTAAAGCGTCTTCAAGTAAAACCGGATTATATTTTGACAGATGCGATGCCGCTTAAAAATATTGCGATTCCTCAAGAAAATATCATTAAAGGTGATGCCAAAGCTTTATCAATTGCGGCGGCGAGTATCTTAGCTAAAGTTACTCGTGATGATATTATGATTGAACTTGACAAACAATATCCCCAATATGGATTTGCTAAACATAAGGGATATCCGACCAAAGAGCATCTTTTATCATTACAAAAATACGGAGCCATACCCGGTGTTTATCGCTATTCTTATGGACCGGTAAAAGAATTACGACAAAAAATTCCATTATTTTAAAAATTATTTCAAATCTCCTTATTTATTTAATGAGGAGGTTTTTTATATGCTGACTTTTCAAGAAATTCTTCTATATTATTCCCTTAAGCATCATGGTAATTGGGATGCGATTTACGATTGTTTAAAGCGCAAAGAAAAAATCGATGAAAGCATAGCTCGCGGAATGATTGAAAATTGTCATGAATCTTACTTTACTTTAATCGATGATTTATATCCGATGTCATTGAAAAATGTTTCAAAACCACCTTTTGTATTATTTTATCGCGGAAGAATCGAATTGCTTAATCTTAGTCCGCGACTAGCGATAATCGGTTCTCGTAACGCTTCTTCGTATGGTAAAAAAGCCACGAAGAAAATTGTTAAAGAATTAATTGAAGAGGAAGAAGTGGTTATTGTTTCAGGAATGGCTCGAGGGATCGACGCCATCGCGCATCAAACTGCTTTAGAGGAAGATGGCTATACTATCGCCGTTTTAGGAACGGGTATTGATTATTGCTATCCACAAGAAAATGAAAACTTATATAAAAGATTAAATGAAGAAGGCTTAATAATCAGTGAATATCCTCCGCAAAATGCATATGTAAAAGACTCCTTTCCAATGCGAAATCGCATTATCGCGGGATTGGCGGCTGGAATCGTGGTTGTTGAAGCTAAGCCAAAGTCAGGAACGATTTCTACAATTAATTATGGCCTTGAAAGTGGTCGCGATATCTTTTGTGTGCCATCATCGATATTTGATAATTCGATTTGCAATCGGCTTATCAAAGAAGGCGCCATCCTCGTTTGTTCCGGTCATGAGATATTATCTGAATTTCATTAAAAAATTTTTTATTATTATCTTTAATAATAAAGAGATTTTGTCGAAAAAAAGTCGTTCTATTACACTTGACAATGCTCTATTAGATGATTAAATTTATTAGAAGTTAGGAGGAGTAATAATGAAACTTGTCATTGTTGAATCACCTGCTAAAAGTCACACGATCGAAAAATATTTAGGTTCCGATTATAAAGTGATGGCTTCATACGGACATATTCGCGATTTATCGACTACGGGTCAAGGCGGACTTGGCGTTGATATTGAACATGATTTTAAACCAACTTATATAGTAAGCGAAGATAAAAAAAGAGTCGTGGCTTCATTAAAAAAAGAAGCCAAAAAAGCGGATGAAATCATCTTAGCAACCGACCCTGATCGTGAAGGTGAAGCGATATCGTGGCATTTAGCGGAAGTTTTGAACCTCGATATAAAAAACACTAAACGACTTGAATTTCATGAAATTACCAAACCGGCTATTATGAAAGCCCTTGATAATCCTCGAACCATCGATTTGAATTTAGTATCAAGTCAAGAAACAAGGCGAATAATCGATCGCATCATGGGCTTTAAATTATCGACTATGCTCAAAAGAAAGATCGGTTCGATTTCAGCGGGAAGAGTTCAATCGGTGGCCTTAAAGCTTATTACCGATCGGGAAAAAGAAGTGCAGTCTTTTGTTCCGGAAGAATATTGGACCATTGAAGCCTCTTTTAATCATAAGTCATTTACCGCTAAACTCGACAAGAAAGCCGATAAAGATCTCAAAATTAAAAATGAAGCGGAAGCAAATGAGATTTTAACGGATTTGCCGCGCACTTTTATTTGCAGTCAAGTTAAAAAAACAACTAAAAAGATTGAATCCAAACCTCCTTTTACGACCTCTACTTTGCAACAAGAGGCTTATAATCGATACAAATTTTCAACAGCTAAAACATCGTTGTTGGCCCAAAAATTATACGAAGGAATCGAATTAGGTTCTGAAACTATGGGACTTATCACTTATATGAGAACTGATTCGGTTCGTTTATCTCCCGAATTCATTAATAGTGCCAATGAATTCATTGAAAATGAATATGGCAAGCAATATCTTGGCCACGCCAAAATTCGTAAAAGTCAAAAAGGTCAAGTACAAGATGCTCACGAAGCGATAAGACCGACTTCTTTATTGAATACTCCTTCAAAAATGAAAGAATATTTGTCTCGAGATTTATACAACCTCTATACGCTTATTTATAATCGCGCCTTAGCTTCGTTAATGGCACCTAGAATTGATGAAAATACTTCAGTAAAACTCACTAATAAAGATTATGAGTTTAAAACTGAGGGCTCAGTTTTGGTTTTTGATGGTTTTACAAAGATCTATAATGTAGAAGAAGATGACACGAAATCTTTGCCGGAGTTTAAAGAAGGCTTGACTTACGATGTCGATGAATTTGTCAAAGAACAACATTTTACGAAAGCTCCCTCAAGATTTACTGAAGCGCGTCTTGTAAAAACGATGGAAGAAGTCGGTATCGGAAGACCATCAACTTACGCTTCGACGATTTCGACTTTATATAAACGAGAATATATCAAAGCCGAAAATGGTGCTTTGATTCCCTCAAAACAAGGAATGCTCACCACTGATCGACTCGAAAAATATTTTCCGACTTTTATGGATGAAAAATTTACCGCGAAGATGGAAACTTTGTTGGATAACATCGTTGAAGGTTCTTCTTCTCGATTGACGTTGCTTAATCAATTTTATAGTTCATTTCAAAAACTTTATGAAAATGCGAGTGAAACTTGGGTTGAATCTTATGGCAAGTGCCCAGTTTGCGGTAGGGACTTGGAATTGAAATCTTCAAGATTTGGGGTGTTTATCGCTTGTTCTGGATACCCTGAATGTCACTACGTAAAAAAAGAAGAAAAGGAACAACCGCAAATTAATGAAGATAAACTTTGTCCAAAATGTGGAAAACCATTGGTTCTCCGTAAATCAAAAAGAGGCGAATTTTATGGTTGCAGCGGTTATCCGCAATGCAACTACATTGAAAGTAAAGAAAAAGTTAAAGACAAACCGATTGAAATTGAAAATCGCGTGTGTCCTAAATGCGGTGGCACTTTGCTGATTCGAAAAGGAGTAGGTAAAAAAAGTGATTTTATCGCTTGTTCTAATTTTCCAAAATGCCGTTATACTGAATCAATAAAAAAATAAAATAATTCAAAACAGGAAATCATCCTGTTTTTTTATGATAAATGCTATAATGTTTTTTGAGGAAGAATATGGATCAGAAAACGATTAATGTGATAGGCGCCGGTTTAGCGGGTGTGGAAGCGAGTTATTATTTAGCCCGTCATGGCTTTAAAGTAAATTTGTTTGAACAAAAACCACATACTAAAAGCCCCGCGCATCATAGCGACAATTTCGGAGAATTGGTTTGTTCCAATTCTTTAAAAAGCAATCGATTAGACAATGCCTGTGGACTTTTAAAAGAAGAATTACGGCTTTTAGGTTCTTTAACGATGGAAGCAGCTGAAGTAAATAAAGTTCCTTCGGGTAACGCTTTAGCAGTCGATCGCGATCAATTTGCTTCATATCTGACTGAAAAAATAAAAAGCGAACCGTTGATTACCATTTACGAAGAAGAAGTCGAGGATTTCAAAAAAGGATATAACCTTATCTGTACCGGACCTTTGACTAGCGATAATTTAATAAAGGCGCTTCAAAATAAAATCGGTGAAGAAATGATGTTTTTTTATGATGCGGCAGCCCCGATTATCGCTTACGACTCATTAGACATGAATATTTGCTATCGTAAATCTCGTTATGATCAAGGAGACGATTCTTATATAAATTGTCCGTTTACCAAAGAACAATATGAAAAATTTTATGCCGAGTTAATAAACGCTCAAGTAGCGTCACTACATGATTTTGATAAAGTTTTCGAAGGTTGTATGCCGATTGAAGTGATGGCTAAACGGGGCGAAAAAACTTTACGATATGGTCCTTTAAAACCGATGGGACTTGAAAAAAGCGGAATGAGACCATATGCGGTATTGCAATTGCGTCAAGACAATGCTTCAGCCTCGCTTTATAATATGGTCGGGTTTCAAACCAATCTTACTTATGGGGAACAACGCCGAGTTTTTCGCTTGATTCCCGGGTTAGCAAACGCCGAGTTTTATCGATATGGTTTAATGCACCGCAATACTTTTATTTGTGCTCCGAAAGTTTTAAATAGCGATTTTTCGTTAAAATGTGACCCTGATATTTTTATCGGGGGACAATTATCCGGAGTGGAAGGATATGTTGAATCGGCGATGAGCGGACTTATCGCGGCTTTTTACCTTGAAAGAAGATTAAAAAATAAACCGATGCGCAATTTTCCGATTGAGACGATGAGCGGTTCTTTAATCAATTATTTAATGAAGACTTCAGCTAAAAATTTTGCGCCGATGAACGCTAATTTCGGAATAGTTTACAATTGCCCTAAAGACAAAGAGATCGCCGCAGAGCAAGCCCTTAAAGCTTTAAAGGAGTTTTTGAATGATTGAGATCTTAAATAATTATTTTAATATTTATTTAAAGCAACAGAAGAAATACTCTCCTCATACGATTGCCGCATACAGAAATGATGTGGAGCAATTTTTAAAATATGCGAATGATGAAAATTATACTTTAAAACAAATAGATAAAACTCTTATTAGAAATTACATGCGGTATGAAGTTACAAGAGGAATTTCCAAACGGTCTTTGCAACGAAAAATCACAGCTTTAAAACAAGCTTTTGAATGGTTGGTTAAAAACAAATATATTGATAAAAATCCTTTTTTAAATATCGTGAAACCGAAAGCTGATAAAAATCTTCCGGATTTTATGTATTCAAATGAAATAGAACAATTGTTTAAAGCTAATAACGAACGTGATGATTATTTAAAAGATCGAGATCAAGCCATAATTGAATTATTGTTTGCTTCTGGCTTAAGAGTCAGCGAATTAACTTCTTTGACCTTGCAAGATATTAATTTTCGGCAACGGTTTATGCATATCATAGGTAAGCGAGGAAAAGAACGATTGGTGCCCATTTCACAAAATGCGATTAAGTCTTTAAATATTTATCTTGAGGGTTTGAGAAAAAAATTATTAAGCAAGAATAAAGAATCAATCAACTTAAATTATGTATTTTTAAATGATCAAGGTGAACAACTTACATCACGTGGAGTAGAGTATATTCTTCATTCAATTGAAGAAAAAACAGGAGTTTATTTAAAATTACATCCTCATAAATTTCGCCATAGCTTTGCTACACATTTGTTGAATCAAGGGGCTGATTTAAAAACGATTCAAGAAATTTTAGGTCACGAATCATTGTCAACCACACAGATTTATACGCACGTCTCTTTGGAACAAATGAAAAAAATATACGATATTAGTTTTCCAAGAGCCAAAAAAGGGGAAAAAAACTAAGCAAAATAGGAAATAATCGGCAAAAAGTTGTTGTTTAAGTGACAAGCCTATGATAAAATTATATGGCTCTCGGTTAGGGAGACAACACATTTCATGGATTCAACCGCCGCGTCTAAAGAAAGAATCTTTAGGGTAGTTGTTCGAAGTGAAAGAGGTAAATAACAAAAGGAGGAACTCAAAAAATGAGTGAAGAACAAGAAGTTTTAGTCGAAGAAGAAGCCAAAGAAGAAGTGGCTTCAAACAACATCATGGAAATGGTCGTACATAACGAAGAAGATGCGATTGTTTCAACCAAAGCCCTGCTTGAAGCAGGTGTACATTTCGGACATCAAACACGTAGATGGAATCCGAAAATGGGCAAATACATCTATGGTAGTAAGAACGGAATCCACATTATCGATTTAGTCAAGAGTGCTCAAAAGATTCAAGAAGCATACTTGGCTTTAAAGAAAATTGTTCTCGATGGTGGAAAAGTGCTCTTTGTCGGTACTAAAAAACAATGTCAAGAAATTATTCAAGAAGAAGCGTTACGCTCTGGATCATTTTATGTTGTAACCCGTTGGTTGGGTGGAACTCTTACCAACTTTAAAACCATTCAAAAAAGAATTAAGTATCTCAATAAATTAGAAGCGATGGAAGAAGACGGATCATACGATGTTCTTCCTAAAAAAGAAGCGATTTTATTAAGAAAAGAAAAAGAAAAATTATTGAAGAATCTCGATGGTATTAAATCCATGAGGAAGATTCCGAATGCTTTATTTGTCGTTGATCCTCGTTTGGAACACAATGCGGTAAGCGAAGCTCGCAAATTGCGGATTCCGGTTTTCGGTATTGTTGATACTAACTGTGATCCGGATTTAGTCGATTATGTGATCCCATCAAATGATGATGCGGTTCGTGCGGTAAGACTTATCGTCGGTTTAATGGCGGATGCCGTCGTTGAAGCTAAAGGTGGTCAAACTGTCACTGCTTACAATGTCAATCCTGAAGATGAAGTTTCGATGGATGTCGCTCTTGAACAAGCCGATCGCGCTGAAGAATTAAAACAAATTCGTCAAAAAGCGCGTGAAGACGCTCAACAAGGTAAGAAAAAACCGTCTCGTAAACCTTTTAAAAAACCAGTTGAAAAAGCTCCAAAAGTTCAAGAAGAAAAACCGGCTGAAGAAGTAAAAGAAGAAGTTAAACCGGAAGAACCTGTTCAAGAAGAGGTCAAAGTTAAAAAGACCAGAAAAAAAGTTGCTAAAGAACCCGCTAAAGAAACTGTTAAAGAAGCAGTGAAAGAAGAGAAAAAAGAAGAAGCGGTAGAAGAAACGGTAGCAGATAAGGAGTAAACTATGGCCAGCAATATTATCGAATTAATTAAAGTTTTACGTGATCGCACCGGGGCTGGAATGCTTGATTGCAAAAAAGCCTTATTGGAAACCGATTGTGATGTTGAAAAGGCTTGCGAATGGCTTCGTGAAAAAGGCATTGCCAAAGCGGCCAAAAAGGCTTCGCGTATTGCTGCTGAAGGTTTAACTTATGTTGTCGCTAAAGGCGATGAAGCCGTCATTCTTGAAATTAACAGTGAAACAGATTTCGTTGCCAAAAGCGATGATTTCAAAAAATTGGTGGTAGATGTAGCTGACTTAGTTTTAGAAAAGAAACCGGGCTGTATCAATTGTGCCAAAGATTTAACGGCGGAACTTTTCACTAACGCTACCGTTAAAATCGGTGAAAAACTTGATTTTAGAAGATTTGAAATCGTAACCAAAAAAGCTTCTGAGCATTTTGGTGCTTATATTCATATGGGCGGTAAAATTTCGGTACTGGCTCTTGTCTCCGGCGGTGACGATGAATTGGCCAAAGGCGTTGCGATGCATATTGCCGCTAACAATCCTTCGTATGTGACAACCGAAGATATTCCTGCTGAAGCGATTGAAAATGAAACAAAAATTCAATTAGAAGCCAGTAAGTCCGATCCTAAACTTGCCGGTAAACCGCAAGAAGTCATTACTAAAATTATTCAAGGAAAAGTTAACAAATATTTTGCCGAATCGGTTTTAGTCGAACAAGACTATTTGCTAGATGCGGGAAATAAAGTTGGTAATTTCTTGAAGAGTCACAACGCTCAAGTTGTAAAATTTGTACGTTATGCAGTCGGTGAAGGAATCGCTAAACGCGAAGAAAACTTTGCGGAAGAAGTTGCAAAACAAATGAATAACTGACAAAAGGCACTCTTTTAAGAGTGCTTTTTATAAGTGAGAAGGGAGCAATAATAAATGGCAAACAAATACAATCGCGTTCTAGTCAAACTCAGTGGCGAAGCTTTGGCCGATCATGCCAATAATGGTATATTGGAAGCGAAGCGTCTAAAAGAAGTAGCCATGGCCATAAGACTTATGGTTAATCGTGGCGTCGATGTCTGCGTTGTGGTTGGTGCTGGGAATATTTGGCGTGGTAAACTCGCAGATTCAATCGGAGTAGAAAGAACTACCGCCGATCATATGGGAATGCTAGGTACGATTATTAACGCGCTTGCGTTACAATCATCTTTGGAAAATATCGGAGTTCAATCGCGAGTGATGACTTCGTTTGAAATAAAAGAAGTCGCTGAACCATATATTAGAAGAAGAGCGATTCGCCATCTGGAAAAAAATCGTGTGGTAATCTTTGGTGGTGGAACCGGAATCCCATATTTTACAACCGATACGACCGCGGCATTAAGGGCCAATGAAATGGAATGCGACGCGATTATGATGGCTAAAAATGGCGTTGACGGTGTTTATTCTGCCGATCCTAAAAGAAATCCTGATGCCGTTTTCTTCCCTAAACTTTCTTATAAAGATATGTTAGCGAAAGATCTTGGCGTTATGGATAACACCGCTTTATCATTATGTATGAATACAAACATTGAACTTCGGGTTTTCAATATGGATAAATTGGAAAATTTTGAAAAAATACTCGATGGCGAAGATATCGGAACAACTATTAAAAAGGAGATATAATTATTATGATAGAGGAAATCATTATCGAAGAAACTCGTGAAAAAATGCAAAAAAGCATTGAATCATTAAAAAACAATTTCAACACTTTAAGAACTGGCAGAGTCTCGCCGACTTTACTTGACCGCATCGAAATTGACTATTACGGATCCATGACACCGCTTAATCAAGTGGCGTCGATATCGGTTCCGGAACCACGGCAACTATTAATTAAGCCTTACGATCGCGAAACTTTAAAATTAATTCTCGGTGCGATTAATAGTTCCGATTTAGGCATTAATCCAATCAATGACGGAAATACCATTCGTCTTGTGATTCCTGCTCTCACTGAAGAACGGAGAAAAGATTTAGCCAAGACCGCGAAAAGATATGCCGAAGATGCTAAAGTTGCGATTCGCAATATTCGAAGAGAGCAAAACGATGAATTAAAAAAGGATAAAGAACTTCCCGAAGATTTGAGAAAATCCCTTGAAGATGAAGTTCAAAAAATCACCGACGAATTCGTCAAAAAAATCGATGCTGAATACGCTGAAAAAGAAAAAGACATCATGACACTTTAATAAGTGATCTTTATAATACTTCCATAGTAGATAAAAACAAATTGCAAAAATAAAATAAATTCCAACTGCAAATCTAAACCTACTTTGGAGGTATTTTTATTTTATGTAATGAAGTAAAATTTTGATCAATGCAAAATCAAATTGAGCAATAGTTATTTTTATTTAAATTTAAAAACTAAAAATTTTCAAATTTTATTTGAGCTAAAAGATAAAACAAACTTTATATATATTAAAAAAGTTGTCTTATATATTTACCTAAGTTGTTGACTTAAATTGAAAATGCCAAAAATTGATAATGAAATTTAAACTTATATACCGAAGGTAAACGACAAAAATATAAAAATATTATTTTTATATTTCTACGCTTAATGTATAATTATAGCAAAGAGAGGAGGGATCTTTACGGCACTCTTCAAAAAAACTAAACCGAATCAAAATATCGTTTATAAACCGATTAATCATATTGCTTTTATTATGGATGGTAATGGTCGCTGGGCTAAAAGGCGGGGATTACCACGCTCTATGGGACATCGTGAAGGTTGCAAAAGAATTAAAGAAACTGCATTTTTATGTGAAGAATTTAATATAAAAGTAATGTCTTTATTTTGTTTTTCAACTGAAAATTGGAAAAGAGACCAAAAGGAGATTGATTATTTATTTAAGTTATTGGAATCCTTTTTTCGCGACGAGATTGATGAACTTAACGAACATCGCGCTAAAGTAATGACTTTAGGGGATTTGACAAGATTGCCTGCGTCCGCTCAAGAAGCGATAAGACAAGCTAAAGAAATCACGAAAAACAATGATGGCTTAATTCTAAATATTTGTCTCAATTATGGTGGTCAAGATGAAATTGTTAACGCTGCTATTGAGTTGGCGACAAAAGTGAAAAAAGGAATTCTTTCAATTGCAGACATCAATAAATCTACTTTTGAAAGTGCGATGGAGTCACACGCTTTACCACCCATTGATGTTCTTGTAAGAACTTCAGGGGAAATGCGGATTTCTAACTTCATGCTATATGAAGCCGCTTATGCCGAATTTGTTTTTATCGATGACCATTGGCCGGATTTTAAACGACCGCAATTTTTAAGAGTCCTTGAAGAATATTCAAAACGCGATCGTCGATTTGGGGGAATAAAATATGAAAGTAAATGAGATTACCGAAGATACTAAAAAATCTTTTTCAGTTAGGATAACTACGGCACTCGCTTTATTGTTAATAGGTGTTCCGGCAATTATCTTTGGCGATTGGTTTTTCTTTATTTTCGTGCTCGTCGCTGCGGTTTTGGCAATTATTGAATTTTTGAACGCACCGCGGGATCCTAAAATCAATATTGTCGTAAAGATATTCTCGATGGTGATGACTTTGTCTTTCATCTATTGGATTTTTGTGAAAAATACCGAAATTGCTTCAGTCAAAGACAATATGTTCTTGATGAATGATATGCGTGTTTCGACGATGGGTTTTGCGGTTCTTATCGGAGGACTTTTCCTATTATCGTTAATGTATGAGGATTTTGGTATAAATGAAGTCTGTTATGTTTCGACGATGTCATTATTAATCGGGGTGGGAATTCAATCGATTTACTTCCTCCGTTATTGTCCGGTTGCTTTGACACATTTTAATTACTCAAATCAGTTTTTATCGTGTTTGTTATTCATTTACGTGGTCGGTGGCGCCCTTCTATGCGATGCGGGAGGCTATATTACCGGTATTCTTTTAGGCAAACATAAAATAAATCCACGTATTTCACCTAAAAAGACCTGGGAAGGATTTGTCGGTGGCATAGGTATATCGACTATTTTAAGTTTTTCATTTGCCCTAATATGTGATTCGTTGAATACACCGATACTTAAAGGATATTTAGATATCGAACATTGGTATTGGGTTTTATTGGTGTCGTTGATTACCGCGGTAATTTCAGTATTGGGCGATTTCATGTTTTCAGCGATAAAACGTCATTTTGACATCAAAGATTTTGGAAATTTATTACCGGGACATGGCGGTGTATTAGATCGTTTTGACTCAGTTATTGTCACTTGCTTAGCAGTAACTTTAGTGCTCTTGACGATCATTAACTTTCCGTTTATATCATAATGAAAAAGATCGTTTTATTAGGGGCGACCGGAAGCGTCGGTCGTTCAACTATTTCTCTTATCGATGATAATAAGCAAGATTTTGAACTGATTGGTGTCTGTTGTCAAAAAAACATCGATGCAATGAGAAAAATAATAAGTTCCCATCCAAGTATTCGTTTTTGTTACATCGAAAGCAAAGAAGGAACAGAGATATTAAAAAAAGAATTTCCTTCGGTGGTTTTTTATAATCAAGAAGAGGGTATATTAAAATTGTTAGAGGATTCCTCGTGCGATCTTTTAGTCAATGCTTTAGTCGGATTTGCAGGACTTGTTCCAACAGTTAAGGCTCTCGAACTTAATTTGGATGTCGCTTTGGCAAACAAAGAAACCTTGGTGGTCGGTGGTGAACTGATCAATAAACTGTTGAAAGAGCATCCTTTAAGTCATCTTTATCCCATCGATTCAGAACACGTGGCTTTAAGCAAATGCCTTAAAGCGAAAAAAGACACCGATGTTTTAAGATTAATCTTAACGGCTTCGGGTGGTAGTTTTCGCGATTTATCACGCGAGGAACTTCAAAACGTCACGGTTGAAGACGCTTTAAAGCATCCTTCGTGGTCCATGGGCGATAAAATTACTATCGATTCGGCGACGATGATCAACAAAGGCTTTGAAATCATTGAAGCTCATTATCTTTTTGGAATCCCTGAAGAACGGATCGATGTCTTGCTTCACGATGAATCGGTGATTCATTCGATGATCGAATGTAGCGATCATTCGTTTGTGGCGGATTTAGGGATCGCCGATATGCGGATACCGATCTCATATGCGTTATATGGCGAAAGCTATCACCATAACAATCTTCCATCGCTCGATTTAGAAAAGATGCAAACTCTGCATTTTAGAAAACTCGATAACAAGAGGTATCCGGGTCTTGATTTAGCAAGAAGGGCTTTAAAAACCAAAGGAACCTTACCATGCGTCTTAAATGCC
Source organism: uncultured Bacilli bacterium (assembly GCA_947588815.1). Lineage (GTDB taxonomy): Bacteria > Bacillota_I > Bacilli_A > RFN20 > CAG-449 > CANQAG01. The sequence goes on along the minus strand of CANQAG010000001.1, from coordinate 17,651 downwards.
GCGAATGAGGCTTGCAATTTGGCATTTAGAACTAATAAATTGAAATTTAATCGTATTGAAACGATCATTGAAAAAGTGATGGATTCACACCGCATTATCGATAACCCGACCCTTGATGATTTGATTTATGTCAATTCTTGGGCTTATCAAGAAGCGTGGCGCTTGATCGAGGAGGAAATGTAATGGATCTTCTTATTAACATCATCTTATTTATCATTAGCTTAGGACTATTGGTAACGATTCATGAATTAGGTCATTTTTCGATGGCTAAATTATTCAAAGTTTACTGCCGAGAATTTTCGGTTGGTTTTGGTCCCTTGCTTTTAAAAAAGAAATGGGGCGAAACACAATATTCTTTAAGAGCGATTCCATTAGGCGGATACGTCTCTATGGTGGGTGAAGGCGAAGATGAAAACCAAGACGAAGAAGATGAAGAAATCAAAAATCTTCCTAAAGAACGCTCGTTATTGGGAATCGCCAAATGGAAAAGAGCTATTATCATGGTGGCCGGCGTCACTCTCAATATGGTTTTGGCCTTTCTGTTTTTTATCGGATATTTTGCCACTACGGAACAAATCGACACATCGTATCGTTCCTTTAGAGTTTTAGAAAACGGAACGGCGTATAACCAAGGCTTGCGTGAAGATGATGAAATTATTAAACTCGATTATTTAGGAACTATCGACGGCAAGACTGTCGAATATACTACCGACATCAATAATGGCAACGATTTAATCCGAGCGATTAATCATTTATTGACGGACGATAGAGTTAATAAATCCGAATTTTATCCCCTTACACAAAACGATAAAGTGCAGATGACTTTGCACGTTAATAATAAAACACCGATTGTTTTAGATTTAAAAGTTGTCGGAGAAGATGATTCTTTGACTTATAGTTTTGAAGGGACGGGAATCGGACTTCACTATCGCGCTTTGAATTTTGGTGAAGTGCTTTCTTCTTCATTTAAAGAGACCGGAGAATCATCGGTGATCATCGTTAAAGCTTTAGGAACGCTTTTCAGTAAGGAAGGATTTGAAAATCTAGGCGGTCCTATTGCGATATTTGAAGCGAGCAAAAACGCTTTTCAAGACGGGTTTGGTTATTTTTTAAGGTTATGGGGCGTTATTTCGGTAAACTTAGCAGTGATGAATATTTTGCCTTTCCCGGGGTTAGACGGATGGCATTTATTGGTGGTGGCATTTGAAGGTATTACCCGAAAAGAAATGCCGAGTAAAGTTAAAAATATCGCAGCCACGGTCGGCATGGTTTTGTTATTTGGATTGATGATAGTGGTCCTTTTCAAAGATATCATAAAATACATAATATAATTTTTAAGTAGTGAGGATATAGCGGTGGATAAAGTATTTGAACGATTTTTAAAAAGCCTTCAAATTGAAGATACCACTCCTTATGAAGGAGTCGGTTTTTCATGTTCTTTTGATAAGAAAAATAATATTTTAGAGGCAAAAATATATGTCAATCAAAAATTGAAATACCTTGATTATCGAAGAATTTTTGAAGGATTAAGTTTACCGACATACAAAGTCGATCTTTCTTTTATTCATAAAAACTTTTATACCGTTCAAGACGTATATGATTTATTGAAAGATAATTTTGTGTACAATACTGGTTTAAGTGAAGCGCAGATGCCATCTTTTAGCGGGGGTAAACAAAGCATCACTTTTATCTTTAGCGGTTCCCTTCATTACAATTACTTTTCACCGGTTTTAGCAGAATGGGAAGAATTCTTGGACGATATTAATCTCGATTTTGAAATTAAGCACGAAGAACGAAGTGGCGATGGTGTTTTAAAGCAAAGATTCGAAGAGATGGAAAAATTTTTGCCGGTGATCGAAGAAAAATTTCGTCAATTGGCAAGCCTTTATGGTTCATATGATTCTTTTGATGGCGGACGTTATAAAGTGTTAGGTCCCTGTAAAGAAATCATGCTTAAAGACCTCGATGCCGATAGTGGCTATGTGTCTTTTGAGGGTAAGAATTTTTATGCGGAAGATAGAACCACCTTTAAAGGTAAAAAAATGCTTACGTTATATATCTATGACCGCACTGACTCAGTTGAAGTTTTGGTATTTGAAAATAACCGAAACTTTACGCCTGAAAAACTTGAATTAATTAAAAAAGCCGAACACTTGAGAATTAAAGCTAGAGTTTCCTTGTCGGATTATAATCAACGATTGCAAATCGTGGCTCGTTCTATAGCCATCATCGATGAACCTTTTGAAAAAGAGATCTTAGATACGGCGAAAGAGAAAAGAGTCGAATTTCACGTACACACCAAAATGTCGGTTATGGATGGTGTGACTTCAATTAGCGATTATATCGATCAAGCCGCAAAATGGGGACATAAGGCCATCGCCGTCACGGATCATGGCGTGGTTCAAGCTTTCCCGGAAGCCCAAAAAGCGGCAAAAGCGGCCGGAATTAAAATGATCTATGGTTCCGAACTTTACATGTATGATGAAAAACTCAGCTATATTATGAATCCTTCGGATATCGAACTAAATAAGGCTACTTATGTTTCTTTTGACTTAGAAACTTCGGGCTTATCGGCAAGATACGATAAAATCATCGAATTTGGCGCGGTTAAATACAAAGAAGGTTTAGTTGTCGATCGTCTCGACTTGTTGATTAATCCGGGTTTTGAAATCAGTGAAAAGACGACAGAAATCACTAATATCACACCGATGATGTTAAAGGGAAAACCGACGATCGATAAAGTGATCAATGTAATCAGAGACTTTTGTAAAGATGCGATTCTCGTTTCCCATAACGCTAACTTCGACGTTGGTTTTATGAATCAAAATTTAGTCAACTTAGGTTATGAAGAGTTAGATAATCCGGTCATCGATACTTTGCCTTTATCACAATATCTTTTTGCTAAAAATAAATTTCACAATTTAGGGGCCACGGCAAGACAATGCGAAGTCGAATATGATGAAGAATCGGCGCACCGTGCTGACTATGATGCGGAAGTTTTAACCTATGTGTGGATTGCGATGTTAGGGCGTCTTACAAAGGATAATCCGAAACTTCGCCATCGTGAATTAAATGATTTGTATAATCCGGAAATGGCTAAAAATTTGCGACCTAAACACATCACTTGTTATGCTCGCGACGCTCAAGGATTAAAAGATCTTTTTAAACTCATTTCAATGTCACACATTAAGTATTATGCCGGAGGTCCTAGAATTCCTAGAAGTGAAATTGAAAAATATCGTGAACATCTATTGATCGGCAGCGCTTGTTTTAATGGCGAAGTGTTTGATACCGCTTCTACGCGAAGCAAAAACATCGTCAAAGAGAAGATGAAATTTTATGATTTTATCGAAGTGCAACCGGTTGAAAATTATTCGTATTTAATTAATTCCGGACAAATTGAAAGCGAAGAAAGAGTACAAACAATTTTAACCGATATCGTAGAAGCGGCAGATGAACTGAATAAAATGGTCATAGCGACCAGCGATTGTCATTATTTACATCCATATCAAAAAATTTTCCGCGATGTCTATATTTCCGCGAAACCGGCTAAAAATTCATCGCTTCATCCTTTGAATTTAATTAGGCGTGGAAAACAACATGTCGAAAACCCTTCGCAACATTTTAGACCGACGGATGAAATGTTAAGTGACTTTGCTTTTTTAGGTGAAGAGAAAGCTAAAGAGATCGTGGTTACTAACACCAATCTTCTTGCGGATTCTTTTGAAGAGATTTATCCAATTAAAGATAAACTTTATCCGCCACATATTGAAAACGTCAATGAAATGCTTCAAGACTTAGTTTATAAAAAGGCTTATGAAGTGTATGGTGATCCTTTACCTTCGATTGTCGCAGAGCGTTTAGAAGCGGAGTTAAGCGGAATTATCGCTCACGGATATGCCGTCATTTATTACATTGCACACAAGATTGTCCAAAAAGCCAATCAAGACGGGTTCTTAGTTGGGTCTCGTGGTTCGGTCGGTTCTTCGTTTGTGGCGACGATGGCTTCGATTACGGAAGTCAATGCGTTACCACCGCATTATTTATGCCCGAAATGTAAACATTCGGAATTCATCGACGATCCTGACATTAGAAGCGGTTATGATCTTCCGGAAAAAGAATGTCCGCATTGCCATATAAAAATGAAACGCGATGGACAAAATATTCCGTTTGCGACATTTTTAGGTTTTAATGCCGAAAAGGTTCCGGATATCGATTTAAACTTTTCAAGTGAATATCAATCGCAAGCGCATGAGTTAACTAAGACTTTGTTAGGTGAGAAAAATGTTTATCGCGCCGGAACGATAGAAACGGTTGCCGAAAAAACGGCGATCGGATTTGCTTTAGGCTATTATGAATCACTAGGAATAGATCCTAGCACTATTTCACAAGCACAAAAATTATATCTTGCCAAGGGATGTGAAAACGTAAAAAGAACAACCGGTCAACATCCAGGAGGCATCATCGTCATTCCCGACGATATGGACGTTTATGATTTTACGGCGATTCAATATCCGGCAGATGATCAAAATGCGGCATGGCAAACCACCCACTTTGATTTTCATGCGATTCACGATAACGTTTTAAAGCTTGATCTACTGGGACACGATGATCCCACTCAATTAAAAATGTTAAGTGATATTACAGGGATCAATCCCCAAGAAATCAACGCGACCGATCCGCGAGTTATCTCTTTGTTTTCTTCTAGAGAAGCATTAAACTGTCATTCCAATTATTTAAAAGAAACCACCGGGGTTTTAGCGGTGCCGGAATTTAAAACCAAGTTAACAAGAGAGATGCTTAAAGCGACTAATCCTAAAACTTTTGCCGATCTTGTTATCATCTCCGGTCTATCGCATGGTACCGACGTTTGGAATGGTAATGCTCAAGATTTGATCAATAACGGGATTTGTGATATTCATGGGGTTATCGGATGTCGTGATGATATTATGATTTACTTGACCCAGCATGGAATTAATCCGTCTAAAGCTTTTAAAATCATGGAAAGTGTGAGAAAAGGTAAAAAAATTAATCCGGACGATGAAAAAATGCTAAAGGAACAAGGAATACCGGATTATTATATTGAATCGTGCAATAAGATTAAATATCTATTCCCGAAAGCACACGCGGTGGCTTATGTGATGATGGCTTGTCGTATCGCGTGGTATAAGGTATATTATCCTTTGGAATTTTACGCTTCGTATTTTTCGACTCGTGCCAAACAATTTGATATCGGAGTCATGGTAGGCGGTGAAAAGGCTATAATTGCTAAATTATGTGAATATGACGAACGTCGAAACAACGGCGAAAAACTTTCTCCTAAGGATGATGACATAGAAAAAACTTTACACGTTGCATTAGAAATGGCGGAACGTGGCTATAAGATCGAAAAAATAAATCTTAACAAATCAGATAGTAAAGTCTTTATTGTTGATAAAGAAAATGGTACAATAATACCGCCGTTTAGCGTTATCGATGGCTTAGGCGAACAAGCTGCGGAAACCGTAATTGAAGCCAGAAAGAAAAATCCGTTTATTTCAATTGAGGATTTGTCTAAGCGAACGAAGTTAAACTTGCAAAATATTGAAAACCTCAGAAAATTAGGCTCTTTAGATGATCTTCCTGAGGATAGTCAGTTATCATTATTTTGATAATTGATATTCGGGACGTAGCACAGTTTGGTTTAGTGCGCTAGTTTCGGGAACTAGAGGTCGCGCGTTCGAATCGCGTCGTCCCGACCATTTCTATCATTATCGTTCTATTCAACTCGAGTAGAACGTTTTTATTTTATAAATTTTTTAATTAAATTTTTTTAGTAATAAATGCGAAGAAATCGGCTTAAATATGCTGCGGTTGACAAGCTTTAAAAATAAGAGACAATGCTATTATTTACAAAATAGCATAATAAACTAAAATGGTCTTATCTGATTTGATCAATCAGATAATTAGCTATGTTGCTATCGTCGCTTAATTGTTGATAGTTATAGGGAATTATATCGACTAAACTGGTAGATAAGCACTAAACACACTAACAATACACCTTCTACTGGTTTGAAATTTTAAGGAACACGCAACATGGCTAATTTTTTTATGCTTTGAGTTATTTTAAAATCGATAGGATTTTATTTTATTCTTGACTATTAATTTATATATTCATATAATTTATTTTGCGTTGGGGCTGTAGCTCACCTGGGAGAGCGCCTCCATGGCATGGAGGAGGTAGCGAGTTCGATCCTCGTCAGCTCCACCAATCGCAAAAAAAGAAGAAGACACCTTTGTATGAATGGGGTGTTTTTTTTAATATAAATAGCATAATCCAATTAATTAAGATATAATCTCATCTTTGACAGTAAAAAGACAAATAAATAAGCAAAAAGGGCTAAAAATAAGGAGATTTAAAAATAAAATATAATTAAAAAATGTAGCCAAATTTATCTTTTTTAGAACGAGATATTATTTTTGTCATATTTGTGTTTGAGATGCCTTTGTTAGCTAAATCAAGACATGAAATTTTTTCCAATCGATCAGTTAAATCGTTTCGAGTAAAGGTTGGTAAATAACAAATATCATTTAGTAAAAGTACATCAAAATGTCTTAAAATCTCTAAGATAGAATGAGAGGAAAAAGAAGAGGAGACATTGATTTTTTGTTCTAAGATTCTAAAAATCAATAAAGCAAGATAACAAGTAAGGAAATGAGCTTTAATTCTGTTCTCTTTTTGTAAAAAAACCGGTCTCGCTTTAAATTCACTTTTCATAATTCGGAATGATTCTTCAATTTTCCAACGATTGTGATTGATTTTAATAATTGCTTCATCATTATCGTCTAAATTGGTAACTAAGGCATAGAACCCATCGTATTGTGATTCTAATTCGATTTGCTCGTAATCTAATGTTAAGTTTTGATTAATTACTTCACCATTTTTATCGAAAGTAATATTTTTAATAAATCGTTTAAAGTCAGTAGAAGTATGTTTATTATATCGAGAAGGACATTTCAATAATTTCTTAGCCCGTTCAATCTGTTCTTCTCGAATTGATTTTTGATAAGAGGCGTATATAGGAGAATAAGTAACAATCAATCTTTGATTAATGGTCTCAAGATATTTAATGCCCTCGATTTCAATTAAACCACTTTCATTGATTGGTCGAGATTTATAGATAATTTCATCATCGGTAATTGTTTCTATATGCTTACCATCATTCCAACCATGATCATCTAATGCCCAATCGACAAGATGTTTTTTTAGTTTCTTTAAAGATTGAGTGACGATAAAAGAACGATCTTTCAATTGATTAAACCATTTGATGTTATAAGAACCTAATCCGGCATCCGAACAATAAATAAATTTCGATAATCCGAATTCTTTTTCAATCATCTTTTCGGTTTCAAGTGGAGTAACTTGTTCGTTAGTATTGCCTGGGTTAATATTAAATGCCAAAGGAATGCCATTGCCATCCATAAATAAACCCATTTGTACCAAAGGATTGGGACGATGCTCTTTTGAAATGCCATAATTTCTAAATCCATCTTCACTTTCGATTTCAAAAAAATAATTAGTACAATCGTAATAAAGAATATTGGTATTTCTGTTACAGACCGAAGAAGAATGCTTGTATGTTTCTTTTTGAATAAAATTAATATTATCACTTAAAATATCCAAAGCACGATAAAGATCGTGGAGTTCATAATCGGGTTGTTCTAAAAAGTTCTTTGATATTTCATAAGTAGAAAGCTTACTAGATGGAAACAAAATACGGGAAAAGATTAAATCTCTCAAAATTTTATTAAGGTCATAGTGAATATGAGATTGATCCGCGATCTTACTGCATGTTTTATCTAGTTTTAATTGATAATATATCTTTTGCAAAAACAAATAACCGGCATTAAAGGAATTTTTCTTATATAATTCTAATTTTTCTTTTTGCTTGATTTTAACAATTAATTCTAAAGAATCTTGATTCTCTTTTTCGGTATATTCTTTGGCTAAATTTTTACAATATAAAATCGGATCATCATAGATTTTAGACAATTCTGACAGCTTACCGATTTTTTGAATATTGACAGTTTTAACTTTACCGTTTTTACGAACGGATTTAGCAAGATAAATAAGTTTATCGTCTTTTAAAGGAACAATGTTAATTTTCATAAAAATCACCTAATAATATTATAACATAATAGTACTATAAATGGCTACTAAAAAATAACATAAATTTGACAAAAATAAAAAGAAGTTTTATACGTAGTATAAACTCTTCTCTTTTTCCTTTGTTTTTTTACTTCAAACTGTCAAACTCCCGGACACCTTTGTATGAATGGGGTGTTTTTTTTAATATAAATAGCATAATCCAATTAATTAAGATATAATAAAAAAGAATAAGAAATTATTACTCATTGGAAGGAGTTTATTATGAAAAAAAGAAAGGTCGGATATATTCTTCTAACTTTATTGCTTTTGGCGGCAATTATAACGTTTGTCGTATTATTGCAAGAACTTGTAGGGTCACTTTTCTTTAAAGATACCTATAAATATTTGATTGAATTCTTAAATCCGTCACAACGGCAAATCGATGGTAAAACGATTTTTATTTATGTGGCATTAGGCGCTTTACTAGTTTGGGAAGTGGTATGGTTAATAATCAATATCAAGAATCGTAAAACTATATCCGCTTATTTTGGACAAGTATTATTGCCGATTGTTTGTTTAATGCCTCTTTTAATGTATCACTATCGTGATTGTTTAGATAAAAAGCTCAGTTCCGAACCGGTTGTAGTTTATGTTTTATACAAAGCTCTCGCTGTAGCGGTTGTTTTGATGCTTGTTTACTTTTTCTGTACATTAACTAGAAATAAAATTCAATATGAATACTTAGGATATGATGATCAAGATCAAATCGAAGCCAATTATGAAAACGGATATGAATTAATAGCGCAAGAAATTGGAAAAGGGGAAACAATAAACGAAGAAGATAAATTGGAAGTTTCTTTAGAGTCTCATGGTAAAAGTGAAGTTGATGAAGAGCCTCAAGAAAAACAAGAAGAAAAAATTGAAGAATTAGAGTTGGAATTAGAAGAACTTCACGCAAATACAAAAAAAGAAGTTGTCGAAGAGAAAGTTGAAGAGAAGATTGAAACTCCAATCGTTGAAAAAGAAGCTGAATCAAAAGATATTGAAGATGAAAATAAGGTCGTCGACGCTAAGGAAAACGAAGAAGACGACGAAGACGAAGAGGATGAAGATGATGAAGGGGACGAAGATGAAAATGCTCCAATGAAGCAAAAAATAGTGAGTCGTTCATTTAAAGAAAAAATGTTAGATTTACCGAGTGAAACACAAGAGTACTATAATGAAATTAAAAATGAATTGATGAGTTATCGAAAGGTAAACGCAAGACTTTCTCATTCTTGTGATTCTTTCCGTCTCCATCGCGATTTATTAGTGAAATTGACTATTGCCGGTAAAACTTTAAAGATGTACTTTAATTTATCGAATTATAAGATTGAGGAAAAGTATTTTGTAAAAGATGTTTATGATAAAAAGAAATATGAGTTAGTTCCTCATCTTTTAAAAGTGAAGTCTCAAAGATCCGCGAAATATGCACTTGAAATTATTCAAAAAATCATGGATGAAAGAGGAACTACTAAGGTAAGAAAATATAAAAATATCGATTTCATCCAAGAACTAAAAAATAGTAATATATAAAGTTTTATTAAAAGATTAGAAGTACCAAATATGGTGCTTCTTTTTTTTATTAGTTTATGATAAGATATTTTCGTTGAGAGGGTAATTTTTATGAATAGATTTATGAAAGCGGCAATTTTAGAAGCTAAGAAAGGTATTACTTCCGGACATGGTGGCCCTTTTGGTTCGGTGATTGTAAAAGACGGAAAGATTGTCGCTAAAGGTCATAATGAAGTGATTAAAAATCAAGACGCAACGTGCCATGGGGAAATGATGGCGATTCGTAAAGCCTCTAAAAAATTAAAGACGTTTGATTTAAGTGGTTGTGAATTATATACAACGGCAGAACCATGTCCGATGTGTTTAGGCGCGATTCTTTGGGCTAATATTTCTAAAGTTTATTTTGGTTGCAATATCGGTGATACGGAAAACATCGGATTTAGGGATAAGGTATTTTATGAGATGACGGAGAATAAGAAAAATGAATTTATTCTCGAATTAGATCGTGAGCAATGTTTAAAACTTTTTAAAGAATATGAAAGTATTCAAGATAAGCAAAATTATTGATTTGTTTTGAAGATACATTTTATGGGGATATGGTGAAATTGGTAGACACGCTAGATTCAGGTTCTAGTGCTGAAAAGCATATGGGTTCGAGTCCCACTATCCCCACCAAAATTCCAAGAATTTTATTGATACAATGTGTCAGTTTGTTTTTTATAACTCTTAAAAAACATAGGTCTTAGGAAAGTGTAGACATTGCACTCTCTAGGACTTTTTTATGCATTAAATTAGGATTGTTATGTGACATTAATAATATAAATTGATATAAGCAACAATATTCTATCTTAAAAATCTGAATTTTGTTTTGAAAAAATTGAGATAATTATGCGAGGTATTAAGTCAAATAATGACATTTTTAGCAAATTATAGTAAAATTATTAATAACTTTAATTATTTACATTAAGGATTAAGGAAGTGAATATTTATGTCTTTATCAATTGATGAAAAGTATCAAAGTGAAAAAGCGCTTGAAGACAAAATGATGCAACAATTAGTTGCTGATGGATATGAGTCAGTAACCATTAATAGTGAAGCCGATTTACTAGAAAATTTTAAAGCCCAAATTAATAAGCATAATCTAAATAAGTATTTTAATGGCAAACCATTATCAGATGCTGAATTCGAAAGACTATTAGCTGTTATTTTAGGAAAGAGTGTTTTTGCTAGTGCTGAAATCTTGAGGAATATTCAAAACATTAAAAGAGATGATGGTACTGATGTTTATGTTGAACTATTTAATAGAAAAGAATGGTGCCAAAATGAATTCCAGGTAACACACCAAACAACTGTTGTTGGTAAATACGAAAATAGATATGATGTTACGCTTTTAATAAATGGATTGCCTTTGGTGCAAATAGAACTTAAGAGAAGAGGAATTGATTTTAAGGAGGCTTTTAATCAAATATGCAGATATAAGAAGCATTCCCTTACCGGTTTATTTAGATTTGTGCAATTTTTTGTAATTTCTAATGGTGTTGATACTAAATATTTTGCTAATGGTGATGGTGATTTATCATTTCAATATACATTCTATTGGAGTGATTTAGAAAATAATAGATGTTCTAACCTTCAAGACTTTACAATGTACTTCCTTTCTAAGTGTTGGGTATCTAAGATGATATCTAGATATATGATTTTAGATAAGGATGCTAAATCTTTAATAATAATGCGACCATATCAAGTGTTTGCAGTTGAATCATTATTAGATAGAGCAGAAGGTAATCATAATGGATATGTATGGCATACTACAGGTTCAGGTAAAACGTTAACCTCATTCAAACTCGCTTCTTTATTGAAGGCTCAAGGTGGTATTGCTAAGGTCATCTTCTTGGTTGATAGAAAAGACTTAGATGGTCAAACTTTAAGTGAGTTTAATAGATTTGAAAAGGGCTCAGTATCAGCTACAGAAGATGCTGATATGCTTTTGAAATACTTAAAAGATCCTTCTGAAAAATTAATATTAACGACAATTCAAAAAATGTCTAATGTTTGTAAATTAGTATTATCTAAAGATGATAGAGCCAAGATTGGAAAAACTGATGTCGTAGATTTAAAAAATGATGAAAATAAAGTTAAAACAATGAAATCTGCTATGGAAGATTTAAAAGGCAAGAAGATTGTATTTATTATTGATGAATGCCATAGGAGTCAATTTGGAGATATGCATAAAGCTATCGAATTAGCGTTTAAAGATAAATATCAAACACAATATTTTGGATTCACAGGCACACCTAGATTTAAAGATAATCCAAGCCAAGATGGTAGAACAACTACCGATATATTTGGTAAAGAAGCACATCATTATTTAATTAAAGATGCAATTAAAGATGGAAATGTATTAGGATTTAATGTTGATTATGTTAAAACAATTAATACTACTTATAATGAAGATAATGATTTAAAGGTAGAGGCGATTGATACGGAAGAGGTATTAATGGCTAACGAAAGATTAACCAATGTTTGTAAAAATATATTAAAAATACATCATATGAAAACCAGGAATCAAAAGTACAATGCGATATTTGCTACTAAAAATATAGATTCATTAATCAAATATTATGATTTATTTAAAGAGTATAACACTCAAAATTTAAAAATAGCAGCTATATTTACATTTGACCAAAATGAAGATTTAGAAAATAAGTCTGAACATTCAAGGGATTCGTTAGAAAGAATCATTGATGACTATAATAAGATGTTTGGAACTAAATATAGTACTAGTACATTTGATGCATATTTTAAAGATGTTACTAAAAGAGTAAAGTCTAATGAAATTGATATCCTTATTGTAGTTAATATGTTTTTAACTGGTTTTGATGCTAAATTCTTAAATACATTATATGTGGATAAGAGATTAAAGAATCATGATTTGATTCAAGCTTTCTCAAGAACAAATAGAGTAGAATCAGTTACTAAGCCATATGGTAATATCGTGTGTTATCAAACAAGCAAAAAAGCCGTTGATAGTGCGATTATGCTATTCTCTAATTCCGATAATACTGAAGGTATATTAATGAAAGATATGGATTATTATATCCAAAAATTTAGAAAATCATATGTTGAATTGTTAGATTATGCGCCAACTCCTGATTCAATTGAACTGGGTGGAGATGAAATTAAAAATAAGAAATTTGTTATATGTTTTAGAGAGATGCTAAGTAACTTGGTAAAGCTTAATACATTTATAGAATTTGTTTTTAACAAAGAAGTATTAGGTTTAGATAGGCAAACTTTTGAAGATTATAAAAGCAAATATTTAGCATTAGCTCGAGAACAACATACACAAAAACAAAGGATTTCTATTTTAGCCGATATTGATTTCTGTATTGAATTAATTGCAAATGATAAAATTAATGTTCAATATATTCTTAATTTGTTAAAGAAGATAGCTAAAGATGAGAAGAGAGAAGAAAAAGAAAAGGATCTTAAAGACTTACTTGATATGATTGATCAATCCACTGATGATAATCTTCATTCAAAAGCAGACTTAATTAAAGCATTTATTATAAGAGTATCTCCTGTATTAACTCCAGATATGGAAATTGATGATGAATACAATAAATTCATGGAAGAACAAAGAATTAAAGAAATTAATGATACTGCAGATTATTTTGGCTTAACTCCTGAAAGAATTGAAGAATATATTAAAGAATATGAATTCGGTGGCATTTTGGAACCTGATAAAATTAAGCATGATTTAAAGAAAGAAAAAGTCCAAGAGATTAAGGAAAAGGAAAACATTCCAACAGTTATCAAAGCTAAGAAATCTATAGCCCAAAGAATAATTGATTTCGTTAAGAATACAATCATTAGATTCTTGCAATAATTGTGATATTTAATTAAATTGCAAATTTGTCTATTGACAAGTTTGCAATTTTTGGCTATGCTATTTATGTAAATTGCAACGGAGGTGAAATAAATGATCTTAAAATTATCAGAATTAGCTGACATTTCGCTAGGAACTATCCTTACAAGAGTTAATGCTGAACCGCATGACGATGCGATAGAAGCTGAAACTATTAGCATGCAGGAGGTTAGTTACTATGTTGGTAAAACTGACATTAAAGGTGACGTGCTATATTCTAAGATAAAAAGAAGCAAAATACATTTCTGTGAATTTACAAAAATAAATGATATTGTGTTGGGATTAACATCAAGAAGTGCGATGGTAATAGATTGTTCTCGCGAAAACAAACTTATTGCATCAAATTTCTTAAGGATTAGGATTCATGATACTAATCTTTTAAATCCTACATATTTATGTTGGTTATTGAATGAAAACCAAGCAATTAAAAATTATTTTGAAAACTCAAAGCAAGGTACTGCAGCAGTATCCGTTTTAAAAACACAATATGTTAGAGAAATGATGATAGAAGTTATATCTATGGACGAACAAAATAAGATTGCTAATTTTTACATGAAATATTTGGAAAAATATCGAGTTGATCGAAGGTTAGCAGAATTAAACTTTACATTAAACAAAATTATAATAAATAAGTATTACAAAGGAGAAAATTATAATGAAAACAAATGAAATTCAGTCAAAACAACAAAACGAATTACATTCCCAATTATGGGCGTGTGCTAATGATTTAAGAGGTAATATGGATGCCTCAGAATTTAAAAATTATATATTAGGATTAATTTTCTATAGATTCTTATCTGAGCAATTGCTTGAAAAGGTAGATAATGAGCTTAAGGATGAGGGTGGAGTAACCTATGCTGAAGCTTTCAAGAGTGAGGAGTATAAGGACGATATAGTTTCTATTTTATTAGAAGAATTAGGTTATGTAATTGAACCACAATTCTTATGGAATACTATAGTTGATATGATTAATGAGGATAAATTTAATATTACAGTCCTAGCAAATGCTATTAATTCAATTAACGAATCTACATTAGGTCAAGCTTCAGAAGAAGATTTCAATGGATTATTTGAAGATATGGACCTTAACTCTAATAAGCTTGGTAAAACTGAAACAGATAGAAGCAAGCTTATTGCTAAGGTAATCTTGAAGATTAATGCAATTGATTTTAAATTTAAGGATTCTGAAATTGATGTATTAGGTGATGCGTACGAATATTTAATTGGGCAATTTGCGGCCTCAGCGGGAAAGAAGGCAGGCGAATTCTATACTCCACAGCAAGTATCCAAACTTTTAGCAAAGATTGTTACATTAGGCAAAGATAAACTTAAAAATGTATATGATCCAACATGTGGCTCAGGTTCGTTATTGCTTCGTGTTGCAAGAGAATGTGATGTTGTATCGTTCTATGGGCAAGAAATGGTTTCTACAACGTATAACTTAGCAAGAATGAATATGTTATTACATGGAGTTAAGTATAATAGATTCCATATTGAAAATAATGATACATTAGAATATCCAGACAAAGATATGCTAGAAATGAAATTTGATGCAGTAGTAGCTAATCCGCCATACTCTGCAAATTGGTCAGCTGATCCTAAGTTCTTAGATGATGAAAGATTTAGTAGATATGGCAAGTTAGCACCAAAATCTAAAGCTGATTATGCATTTGTTCAACACATGTTATATGAGTTAGATGATGCAGGTACAATGGCTGTTGTATTGCCTCATGGTGTGTTATTTAGAGGTGCAGCAGAAGAAACCATTAGAAAGTTTATTATTAGTGAAAAGAACTGGTTAGATGCGGTTATTGGTTTGCCAGCTAACTTATTCTATGGAACCTCAATTCCAACCTGTGTATTAGTATTTAAAAAGTGTCGCACAACAAATGATATCCTATTTATTGATGCATCAAAAGAATATGTATCTGGAAAAAATCAAAATATTTTAAGTGATGAGAATGTTGAAAAGATTCTTAATACTTATAAAGAAAGAAAAGATATAGAAAAGTATGCTCATGTAGCTCAATTATCTGAAATTGAAGAAAATGAATTTAATTTAAATATCCCTAGATATGTAGATACATTTGAAGAGGAAGAAGAAATTGACATTCAAGCTGTTCAAAAGGAAATTAAAGAGTTAGAAGCTAAAAGAGCAGAATTAGATGCTGAAATAGCTAAATATTTAAAAGAATTAGGTATTGAATAAGGAGGTGCTTTAATATGAATGAAAACAATGAAAAAGTAATCTCTAATGTTAATTCTAAGAGTAAAGAAAAACGTAATGTTCCCAATTTGAGATTTAAGGAATTTTGTGATGAGTGGAAAGATAAAAAATTAAATAGTTTTTGTACAATTAATCCAAATACCGAAAATATAAAAGAAAAATTTATTTATATTGATTTAGGATCTGTTATTGATGGGTGCTTATTAACAGAAAAAATTGTCAATTATAATAACGCGCCAAGCAGAGCGCAAAGAGTTCTTAAGGAAAATGATATTCTCTTTCAATGCGTTAGACCATATCAAATAAACAATCTTTTTTTCAAATTAACAAATAAAGATTTACAATATGTCGCATCAACAGGATATGCGCAAATACGAACCGAAAATTATCCGTTATTTGTTTATTATTTATTGAATTCATCAATTTTTAATAAAAAAGTTTTGTTACTATGTACTGGATCAAACTATCCAGCTATTTCATCTTCTGACTTAGGGAAAATTAGAACTTATATTTGCTCAAAAAATGAACAGTTAAAAATCGGAAACTTTTTTGAATTGTTAGATAAAAGAATAAGAACTCAAAGCAAAATCATTAAAGATTTAGAAATCTTAAAAAAGTTGATTTGTTCCCAATTATTTTTAAAAATTTCAAATAAAATGCAACTTTCAAAATTGTGTTCAATTACTACTGGAAAATTGGATGCAAACAAAATGGATAAAAATGGCTCTTATCCATTCTTTACTTGCGGGAAAGAAACTTTAAAAATTAACACATATGCTTTTGATTGTGAAGCAATTTTAATATCTGGTAATGGTGATATAGGTCATACAAAATATTACAATGGTAAATTCAATGCCTATCAAAGAACATATGTGCTTTATAACTTTAAAAGTTCTCCTATATTTATAAAATATGCTATTGATCATGTTCTTCCAAGAAAAATAAAAGAGGAAATGCAAAGTAGTGCAATGCCTTATATTAAATTAAGTACATTAGCTAATTTAAATATTCCTTACCCTGCAATCAATATTCAAAATAAAATAATAGATATTTTAAATGTTTTTCAAAAAAAATTAGATTTAGAAATTTCAATTTTGAAAAAATTTAAAGAGCAGAAAAAATATCTACTTGCTAATATGTTTATATAAACATGTTTTGTAAAAGATATGCTTTTTGCTTTTTATAAAGTTCAAGTATATTTTTTTCATTATTTAACTTGTTAAATAGACTTGTAAGAATTTTTGTTATTTTTTGTTGTTCCTCTTTTGAATGAACTTTAATAACATGATTAAGCAATTCTGTTTTATTAACAGATTTTCCTTGTCTAACTCCAGTAATCATATATTTTTTACTTAGCAATGGATTTAAATAAATCAAATATTCATTAAGATAATCTGAATTTATATCAACAATTTTATATGTTGTGTATGCTGGAGATATGCAATATTGTTCATCTTTTGATAAAATGCCAATATCAATTTGTGAAGAACCCATTCCTATACTTAATGTATCTTTAAAAATAACTTTATTTTTTGAATAGTCATTAGACAATTCTTTAGAATATATTTCATCTCTCATTCTAATCCCATATTTTCCAATAGATGCTAATCGTAAATTGTTGTTACTATTTTTTTGTGAATATTCTACTAAATAATTTTTTAAACATGCATTCTTTACGTTAGATAAGTAATTATAATTATCTGAAAAAATTCGATATCTAATCACTTTTATTAAGATTTCTAAATCTTTAATGATTTTGCTTTGGGTTTCAATTCGTTCATCTATTTTAGTTAATAATGATGCTATATCTTTTT